>NZ_DCLL01000031.1:169715-170015 GCF_002321025.1 Acinetobacter lwoffii | reverse complement strand
AAACCGCTCTGCCACGCTTCCTTGGCCGCCATCATATAAATAAATTAGATTTTTGGCAATAAAATTTAGCGAAACTTCTATAAAAAGCAGCTTATTCAGCTAAAAATCATCCGAAATCAAAGCCAATCTGAGTATTTTCATTCAAAGATTTTAGTATTGCAATGATCTTGAGTTGAATTTAACTCAGTAGAGAATGATGAGAGAAATAATCACATTCAGCATCAAGTAGATCAACAACTGAAAAAATATTGAGACATAAAAAACCCAGTCAAATTGACTGGGTTTTTAAAATTTGGCGGA
>NZ_DCLL01000031.1:119324-169665 GCF_002321025.1 Acinetobacter lwoffii | reverse complement strand
CGCTCTGCCACGCTTCCATGGCCGACATGATATAAACAAAAATCACGCTTGGCAAATATTTTTATGCTTTCACTGCATCAACTGCACAAAATAAAATCAATTCCATTAATCTGCTGAATTTTCTGGCTTTTCATAACGAATTGAATTGATGAACCAGAGTTTCTTGCCGGAGGGGGTCAATACCTCGGCCTCATCATCGACCTGCTTGCCCAATAACGCGCGTGCCATCGGCGAACTAATCGAAATATGTTGCGGATGATGATCATAAATTTCATCTACACCAACAATGCGTAAAGTTTTTTGTTCGCCTTCTTCGTTTTCAATTTCTACCCAAGCACCAAAATAAACCTTACCCTCCTGCTCCGGGGAAAAATCGATGATTTTCAGTTCTTCGAGGCGCTTGCCGAGATACCTGACCCGTCGATCAATTTTACGCAAAATTTGCTTGTTATATTGGTAGTCTGCGTTTTCAGAACGGTCGCCGAGACTGGCTGCCCAGTTCACTTTTTTGGTAATTTCAGGACGCTCTTCATGCCAGAGATTCTTAAGTTCTGCCACCAATTTATCGTGTCCAGCACGGGTGATTAAGTTGGATTTCATACGTCTTGCTGATCATATTTTCAGTGTTTTAACTTACAAACAGCTTATTTTATTTACCATTTTAACACAATGGCAAAATTCCAAAAAAATTAACTATATATTTCAGTATCTTAAAATTATTTTTAAAAATAATTTGTGTACAAAATTTGACAATCGTTTTTTAGATCATTAATATGCCAGCAACTTCCGGAAATGCTTACTTTTTAATCTATGTAGTTTTTCTACATAATTATCTTTAAATCTCTTGTCATTTTGAATGACGTCATGACTGCCCAACCCTTATTGAATTTATCAAACTGTTAAAATTTCTGGCTTTGTTGGCTGTGATTTTTAGGGCATAAATTACTTGTAGCGGAGACAACATGCACAGTAGTTCATCCACTGGGTCGAGGCTTTGCCTAAGATCTGTAATTTCTTCTCTCCCTTTGAAAGCACTTGTACTGAGCACTGCATTTATTCCCCTACACAGTATCAATGCAAGTAAGACCACACTTCAGTTTGATCATGTGGTCAATAGCAATAAGTTGACCGTGGTTGCGGTTGAAAATCCGACTACCGTATTCCAGGATGGACAACATCTGCATGGCTTCGGTTATGATCTGGTTCGTAACTATGCTAACAATCTGAATGTAAAACTCGATTTTAAAATCGTTCCTGATAATAATACGGCACTACAATGGGTTGCTCAGGGTAAAGCCAATCTGGCTATGACAACTACCGATATACGCACCATTGAAAACAAGCGTTTGACGTCATTCTCAGCCACTTGTGGCGATGAATCGATTCTGTCGAGTAATGGCTTGAATACCAATTTAAACCTGGTATTTAAATCTGCTACAGATCCTTTGAGCCAGACGGCCAGTGCTTTTGTCTGCAAAGGTAAACAAAGTGGTGCCATCAAGCAGCTTGCTTCATTTTATAATCAGAATGTGGTGAAAGAAGAATCCTGGACCACCATTCAACGTGATTTGAACAATCGCCTGCCGATCTATGAAGCGAGTTTTAAACAGACAGCGCAGCAGTATGATCTGGATTGGCATTTACTGGCGGCCATTGGTTATCAGGAATCTTATCTGAAACCGAATTCAGTTTCTCCGACGGGTGTGCGTGGTTTGATGATGCTGACCAACAGTACAGCAAAAGCCATGGGCGTGAGTAACCGTACCGATCCTGCTCAAAGTATTCAGGGTGGTGCCAAGTATTATGATCAAATGCTTAGTCGCTATGAGCATATTCCTTTTCCAGATCGGAACTGGTTTGCACTGGTAGCGTATAATATGGGTCCAGGTGCAGTGAATCAGTTGCAAAAGCGCATTCAGTCGCAAGGCAAGAACCCGAATAACTGGGTGAACTTATATGCCTATCTGGATCAGAATAAGGCCAATAATGGTCGTTACCGTCAAGCGGTGCAATATGTAACCCGTATTCGTGCTTATCTGGAGCATATCAAGACTACACCGCAATTGGTGAATATCTAAGCTGAAATCTTAGCGTTAATCAAAATGCCATAAAAAAAGCTTACCTCAGGGTAAGCTTTTTTCGTCTTCATTCAGGCTAATGTCTTAGCAGAATTAAGCCGTAGTATTTTCAAGCACTTTCTTGAACAAATCTTTTTGTTCCTGACTTGGCTTTGCAGTTTGAAGTGCCATCAATTGTGACATATCACCCTGTACTTTGATTTTGCCGGTCATGAAGGCCTGCATCGCAGCCGCCATATCAAATTCCAGGAAAACTTTACGTAGAGTTTCGCCATCCATATTCAGCGTGGTTTTGGCATTTGAAGACAAACCTTTCTTGATTGCCCCACCATCTAAAGATAGTTCAGTATTACCTGTAGTGTCCGCTACAACCAAATTAATCGCAAGGTTCGCCAAAGCTGGTGGCAAATTCAAATCGCCAGCTTGCGCAGTTAGAGTTTCTACAGTTGAAAACCAATCATCAGTTAAAAAAGCAGGCATGATCTTTCCTCAAATTATTTGTTCATTTATGTCGACTATCCAGACGACATCATGTTGAAGCTATTATGCTTGTGCTTTGTTATATCATGATCATTAGCGCAAAGGCTAACGAATTTTGTACGCGCCGTTCAATTTTTGTAGTTCTATTTTTATTTATGTTTATAAGCAGACATCAACCCGCAGGCTGATGTCTACACGTTCTAAAATTAGTCTGCAGCAAAGCCCAGATTGACCATATTGATCCGACGGTTCTCGCCTTCCACAGCTTCTTCAGTTGAATCACCGCCTTTGAAGTCGAATTCACGCTGACTGTCCAGCACTTCAAAATCAAATAATTCACGATCGACCAGCTGCGATGGCGAAACATTTTGCAATGCGCCAAAAATGCTGTGCAGACGTTTTGGATGTGCTTTATCCCAATCACGTAACATGTCATTGATAATTGCGCGCTGCAGGTTGTCCTGAGAGCCACATAAATTACATGGAATAATTGGAAATTGACGCATTTCTGCATATTTGATGATGTCTTTTTCTTCCACATAGGCCAGTGGGCGAATCAGAATGTTCTTTTTGTCTGAAGACAACAGTTTTGGTGGCATAGCTTTCAAGCTGCCGCCATGGAACAGGTTCAGGAAGAAAGTCGCCAAGATATCATCACGATGATGGCCTAAAGCAACTTTGGTCGCGCCAATTTCCTGCGCAAAACCGTATAAAGAACCACGACGCAAACGCGAACAGACTGCACAGTAGGTTTTACCTTCAGGCGTCAACTTTTTGGTGATGCTGTAGGTGTCTTTTTCCAAAATGTAATACGGAATGTTATTTTCTTCTAAATAACGAGGTAATACATCTTCCGGGAAGCCTGGCTGTTTCTGGTCCAGATTCACAGCCACTACATCGAAATTGATCGGTGCGATGCGCTTGAACTGTAGCAGGATATCCAACAGGGTATAACTGTCTTTACCACCAGAAATACACACCATGACCTTATCGCCTTCTTCAATCATCTTGAAGTCACGAATGGCATGTCCGACCTGGCGGCGAAGCTTCTTCAACAAACGGTAGTAGGCTGAGCTTGTTGGCAGTTCAGGTTTGAAATTAAATCCTTGTTCGGACTCAACTGGCGAGTACATAGACGAGATTAACCCATAAAAAAAATACCGCGCAATTTTAGCCGATTCGGACCGCTATCGCATCAAAAGAATTTATTTTCATGAAAATGTCTTATTAGTTTCATTTTCATGTTTTATTTAGATTGATATATTGAACGATTGCGTTCACTTTTTAGTCAAGATGCTTATCTTTTGGACTTTTCCACAGTTGTCCACAAAAGCTGTGGATAACTTTGTGGATTGAAACAGACTTGACAACTTGTCCGACTCAAAAGATAAGGCTTTTCTTTGAATTGATCATTTTTTGATCAATTTAATTATTAATAAAAATCAAATAGTTAACTCTGTCAAGCCTAAGGTTTTAAATTAAATCATATTTTTTTTTCTATCGCTAAAATGTAAAAAATGACTTGCATTTACAAACTCGTTTATAAATGCAGCGCACAAGTCTTTTCATTCCGTAATTTTTTGTTAAACTCTTTATTAAATTTTTCTCGCTTGTGTTTACTTAATATAAACAATGAAAATAAATGTGCATGTTTTGGGGCGTTATGGGATCAGTGGTTTGCTATTGGCAAGCTGTTGTCATTTTGCTTATGCTGGTCAAACGATCTATCAATTACGCGACAGTAATGGCAGTACTTTATTGACCAATAAGAAAAGTCGCTATAATCACCTGCAGGTAGAAAAGAAAACTTATTATCCCGACAGCAATATTCATAGTTATAGTAACTGGGGCTCGAGTGAAGCTTCCGTGTTACCTAGCTATAGTAAAAATAAAAATGCCTATGACTCGATCATCCGTCAGGCAGCACAAACCTATGGCGTGTCTGAAGGCTTGATTAAAGCTGTGATGCATACCGAATCCGGTTTTAATGTACAGGCACGCTCTCCAGTCGGTGCACAGGGCTTAATGCAACTCATGCCGGCGACTGCCCGTCGTTTTAATGTCAGCAACGCTTATGACCCGCAGCAGAATATTATGGCAGGTGCCAAATATCTGGCCTGGTTATTGAAACGTTTTAATGGCAACACCACCTTGGCACTGGCAGGCTATAATGCCGGTGAAGGTAATGTGGCCAAATATAAGGGTGTGCCACCGTTTCGTGAAACTCAGGACTATGTCCGTCGTGTCAGCAGCCGTTATCAGAACTTATATGCTCAGGGAATTGGCAATACTAGTTCTACTTATACAGCATCTTCTGGTACTGGCCGTGTGATTGCCAGTTCTGACAATTATTCGATTGAAACCACCACAGCTTCCAATATTCAGGCTGCCAAGTATCAGCGTCAGATCATTGCTCAAGCGGATGGCAGTTTCACCGATGCACCGGCAGGCTCATATGCCACCGCGAATGCGTCAGCATCTGCAAAAATATATTTGAGTGAATAATTCCTAAACAGCTTTGTTTTTAAAGACCTATGTTTTAATTCGTACAAAAAATATCCTGTGTTTTTTGTAGCCAAATGCTATTTTTTCCTTGAATTCTTCTCGATTTCACCGCATATTGATTTCAATGATTTACATTTAATAATCAGATTATTTTTCTGTAATAAGAGGATTTCTCAATGATGCGGATTGGTTTGTTCTTGCTAACCAACCTCGCGGTACTGGTTGTAGCTGGCATTATCTTGTCACTCTTCGGTGTCGGTAGTTACCATGGCGCAGGTGGCTTGAATCTAGGCAACCTGTTGGTCATCTGTTTTGTGTTCGGTATGGTCGGCTCAATGATTTCCCTGTTCATGTCTAAATGGATGGCGAAAAAGACCACGGGTACTGAACTGATTGACCCGAATGCACCTCGTAACCAAGCTGAAGCCTGGTTGCTCCAAGAAGTTGCACAACTTTCTCAGCGTGCAGGCATTAAAATGCCGGAAGTGGGTATTTTCCCCTCTTATCAGTCGAATGCCTTTGCCACCGGCTGGAACAAAAACGATGCTCTCGTTGCGGTATCAACCGGCTTGCTTGAGCGTATGAACAAAGACGAACTTCGTGCAGTATTGGCGCATGAGATTGGTCACGTTGCCAATGGCGACATGGTCACTCTGGCACTGATCCAAGGTGTTGTGAACGCCTTCGTGATGTTCTTCGCACGTGTCGCAGGTGATTTTATTGACCGCAATGTCTTTGGTCGTGAAGAAGGTGAAGCACCGGGTATTGCCTATTTCGTGATTACTATTGTGCTGGATATCGTGTTCGGTATTCTTGCGTCGTCGATTGTGATGTGGTTCTCTCGTCATCGTGAATACCGTGCTGATGAAGCAGGTGCACGTCTGGCAGGTAAACAAGCCATGATTTCAGCATTACTGCGCTTACAGGCAGAATCTGAAATGCCGGATGCCATGCCGAAAGAAATGAAAGCATTTGCGATTTCTGCGGGTAAAGAAGAAGGCTTTAGCCTTGCTGCATTGTTCCAGACGCATCCAAGCATCGAACAGCGTGTCGCTGCTTTGCAACAACTTGATTGTGCTTAAGTAAAACTTTAGTTTTGATTTAAGAAAAGCCTGCAATTGCAGGCTTTTTTTATTGGATTTAATTATTTTTTAGCTAGCCTATCATTGGCTGAACCATTGATATAGCGCCATAGCACCCCACCCGATCGCGAAGACAAATACAATCAGGAATAAAGTACCTAAAATATCGGGGATGTGAATCCAGATCCAGGCCACCACGGGATTGCGCCAGAATGCTGATTGCTGTTGTTTGCGTTCCAGACTTTCATGCAAAAATGGGTGTACCACATGCCGGTCGCTGCTAATCTGATATTCCTCGCGAATATGCAGATGCACGACATCGAGTGCCTTGCGACTGGGCCGGATAAAAATATCAAAGACCGTGCCCGCCACCGGAATAAATCCTACTACCGCATCGATCGCCGCCATCTTCATCACTGGATTGAGTTTGGCACTCGGCACCCCGATCTGTTTGGCCTTATGAATGGCATAACAGGTCAATATAAAACCGGCAATATCTCCAGCAATCGGAATCGTACTCAAAGCCGCGTCTGCCCCTACTCCTTGCTTGGTAAACGGAATACGCACCACGGAATCCATCATATTGGCAAACTTGGCCAGATCACGTTCCAGACGTATCACCTCTTGTTGGCTTAGTTTTGGTTTTTGTTCAGGCTCAGGCATAGGTTATTCCAGAAATAATGCTGATTTTCTTGAGCATAAAGTATTTTTTCTACGCTGATGTATCAATCTGTGAATTAAAACAATAATTTGGAAGCAACGAATAAATACAGAATTACACCGGTAGCATCGCAGATAGAAGTCACCAACGGCGCCGAAGCACTGGCAGGATCAAGTTTGAGTTTATTTAAAATAAAAGGCAGACTCATGCCGATCAGGCAGCCCATCAACACAATCCCAAGCATGCTGATGGCCAGCACCACAGCGACCATGATATCTCCCCGGATATAACCGAGAATGGATACAGCAATCGCCATGGTGCCGCCTAAGCATAGCGCCACCAGAGATTCACGACTGAGCAAATTAAACCAATCCTTGAACTCGACATCGCCTGTGGCCAAGGCACGCACCATCAAGGTGGCTGATTGCGAACCGGCATTCCCGCCACTACCCACCAAAAGCGGTAAGAAAAATACCAACACGATATGTGCGGCAATGATCTCTTCAAAGTGTGCAATCCCGACTCCAGAGAGCAGACTGCCAAAAACCAGAATGACCAACCAAAAGACCCGCTTCTGATACAGGGTCAAAATCGGGGCAGTTTTAAGGCTCAATTCAGTCAACGGTGTCACTGCACCCGACTTTAAAATATCTTCCGTAGTTTCGGCTTCGACAATGTCCATAGCATCGTCATAAGTGACAATCCCTAAGAGTTTTTGCTGCGCATCAACCACAGGTAGGGCAATAAAATCATAATAGGCCAAGGCTCTAGCCACAATTTCCTGATCATCTGTTACTTGGGCAGAAATCACTTCGCTTTGCATCACTTCGGCAATACTCAGCTCAGGTAAGGCCTGTATGATCTGCCTTAAGGAAATCACACCGATCAGCCGTTTTTCTGCATCGACAATATATATCAGATACAGGGTTTCCTGCCCGGCGGCCACTACACGTAAAGCCTTTATCGCTTCATCCATGGTTAAATCGGGTGAGAGCGTCACATAACGTGAGCTCATCATGGCACCCGCTGTACCTTCCGGATAGATGGCCAGATCTTTGAGTGTCTGCTGGGATTCTTCAGATAATGCGCCCATCAATTGCAGCTGTAGCGGCGGCGAAAACTGCTTATAAATATCGACAAAATCATCAGAAGGCATTGCATCCAGAATAGGAACAAGTTCTGAAATAGATAAGTGCTGTGCCACGTTTAACTGCTGCCCTAGTGGCATAAAAGCATAGACCAAGCTAGGTTCATTCAGTTCCTTTAAAATTCGGGCCTGTTGCCGAGCATCTAAACGACTTAAAATGCGCGCCTGATCGGCGACATTCAGCTGACTGAGTAAACCTACAGCAATGTTGTGATTTTCAGAATGCAATTGTTGTTGGATATGCTGGATTTTTTCTGAAATTGTCGGCATAAGCAGCTCATTATAAAAGTCTGGCATTCAAGAGAGGTTTGTCCTGATCCCTATGTATCCTAATTTTTCATGTGAATAATTTTAATGATCATGCTGCAATATGACGATATTTTTTGTATAAATCAATTCCTCGATATTTAGCCAGAAAAAAGCCTGACTGAGTCAGGCTTGTTCACTTTCTAAAGATGGATGCTCTATCACCACTGATTGAGAAACCGTTTTTTTAATCATCAGACTACGAATCAATACATACATAAAGGGAATAAACAGCAGTACCAGGACAGTGGCAAATAGCACCCCACCAAAAACACTACTGCCAATCTCCTGCCGGCTGATTGCACTGACGCCGGTGGCAAACATCAAAGGCAGTACGCCCGCTGCAAATGCAATGGAGGTCATGAGAATAGGACGCAAGCGTAAGCCCGCGGCCAGTATCGCGGCCTGAACCGGAGTATGACCTGCCCGCTCTGCTTGTGCAGCAAATTCTACAATCAAAATTGCATTTTTACAGGACAGACCGATAGTCGTCAGCAAGGCGATATGAAAGTAAATATCGTTCGCAAAACCAAACCAGACACAGAACAGAATACTTCCTCCCACGCCCAGAGGAATCGCGGTCAACACCACAGCAGGAATCGTCCAGCTTTCATAGAGTGCCGTTAAACATAAGAAAATAAAGGCAATCGAAATTAGATACAAGAAAATAGCTTGCCCACTGCTACGTTTTTCTTCTAAGGCGGCTCCACTCCAGGCCAAATTTACTCCGTCTTGTTCATCGACTAAAGCTTCGACATCTTGCATGGTTTGACTCGAAAATTGATCTTTGGGAATACCTGCATATACAGGCACGGCGTTATAGCCCATATAACGGTTGATACTATTCGGTCCACCTTGCCAATTCAGCGTAGTGAATTGATTAAACGATAACATTTCGCCTGTGCTATTACGAACATGCCAATGTGCCAAATCTTCAGGTTTAGAACGGAACTCCGCTTCGCCTTGCATGATGACCCGTTTGATTTGTCCACGATCAATAAAGTCGTTGATATAAGTACCACTCCAAGCCGCAGCCAACGTACTGTTAAAACTTTGCTGAGGTACGGCATATTTGAGTAAACGTTCTACATCCAGTTTAATATTCAGCTCGGCACTTTCTTTGGGTACATCAAGTTGTAAATATTCAATCGATGATTTTGCTTTGGCACGAGTTTCAATCTCAGAGAAGGATTGCTGTAAAAACTCGCTACCCCGTGAATCTAGATCTTGTAACCAGAAGTCGACCACACGTCCATTACTTGACATAGAAGGTGCCATAAAGAAAATCTGGGCATTGGTATGATTGGCAAAGTGCTTTTGTGCACGATCTACAATAGCAAAGACGGTATCTTCAGGATTTTTACGCGCTGCCCAGTCCTTTAATACGACAAATAGCTGACCACGATAAGGCCCAACCCCAACATTGTTTCCGCTATACCAAATCCCAATGCTTTGGATGCGCTCAGATTCATGCTGCATTAAATAGTCTTGGACTTCACGCCCGACTTTTTCTATCTCAGAACGTGGTGCATTGCCCGGCATCACAATTTGACCCATGACAAAGCCCATATCTTCCGTTGGCATCAGCCCTTCGGGCAAAGTTTTATAAAGCCAGCCAAAGCCTAAAACACATATACTAAATACAGCCAACATCGTCATTTTAAACTGCATGCTACGTGCAGAAAGCTTTTGGTAATGCATGGTGAGCTTATCCATGCCACGATTAAAACGCTGTGCCCATTTTGGTTGATGTGGTTGACGCTTGAGCAGTTGCGCTGCAAATGTAGGGGTGATGATGAGTGCCACCAATAAAGAAAGTAGCATTGCCACGACCAACGTGATGGAAAACTGACGATAGATGACTCCTGTCATACTGCCAAAAAATGCCATGGGAATAAATACAGCAGTTAAGACCAAAGTAATCCCGATCAATGCACCGCTGATTTCCTTCATTGACTTTAAAGCTGCAGCCTGAGCATCCAAATGTTCTTCATGCATCAAACGTTCAATGTTTTCCACGACCACAATGGCATCATCGACCAACAGGCCAATCGCCAAAATCAGGGCAAACAAGGTAAAACTGTTTAAGCTCATTCCCAGTACATACAGCACCGCAAATGTGGCTAAAACTACAATCGGAATCGTGACTGCAGGAATAATAGTGGCGCGCCAGTTTTGCAGGAAGATAAACATCACCAAAACCACCAGTACCATCGCTTCGACCAAAGTTTTCGCGACTTGTTCAATTGAACTGGTAATAAATGGGGTTCTGTCCATGGTCATACGCAATTGATAATGTGCAGGCAAATTGGCTTGGGCATTTTTCAATACCGTTTGCATCTGCTCTGAAACCGCAATGGCATTACTCCGTGGCGCCAATTGGATCGATAACGCAGCGGATAAATGACCGTTGGTATAATTTAAATGGTTATAACTTTCTGCCCCCAACTCAACACGTGCGACATCTTTCAAGTACAGGACCGAACCTGAATCTGTTGTCTTCACAATAATTTTTTCAAATTCATGAATACTACTTAAACGTGATCCCGCACTAACCTTGGCATTCATGTATTGATCTTGTGCTGTTGGTAATCCACCAATAGAACCAGATACAAGAGGTGCATTTTGTGCCTCGACTGCATTGCGAATATCACTCGGCATCAGATTAAATTGGCGTAGTTTATGTGGATTGAGCCAAATGCGCATCGCATAGCCTGCGCCATAAAGCTCCACTTCACCCATCCCGTCAATACGGGAAAAACGCGGTTCGACATGCACCATTAAATAGTCAGCAAGCTCTATAGGTGTCGCTTTCCCTGATTCATCATATAAACTCAGTAATGCAAATTGATCATAACCTTGTTTATAAACAGCCACTCCATTTTGCTGGGTTTCTTCAGGCAATCGACTTAGCACACCATTGACTGCATTTTGCACTTGCAACAGTGCCTGATCGAGATCCACGCCTTGCTCAAACGACAGGGTCAGATTTGCACGTCCCACGCTACTGTTGGACTGAAAGCTTTCCAAACCTTCAATGCCTTTTACCGCTTGTTCTAAAATTTGCGTGACCGATTGCTCAACGGTTTCCGCAGATGCACCACGATACCCCGCAGAAACCCCTAACGCAGGTGCGTCCATATTCGGCATATGCTCAATCGGAATTTTTTGCAGTGCAAAAATTCCTAATACCATCATGATAATGGCGATGACGGCTGCAAATTTAGGTCGATAAATAAAAAAGTGTGACAACATGAATAAAAATCCCCATCAGATGCATTCTCACGACACATTCTTGTATGAATAGATGATTTTTATAGCAATTTTCACACCATGCTGAAAACGCAACCAGTCATTGGACGAGTTTTGGCGATAAAAAAATCCCCGTATAAACGGGGATTTTTCAGCTCTAGAGTTTTCCTTTATTTTAAGCACGCGATTTTTTAATGATGAGTCGACGAATTAAAACATACATAAATGGAATAAAAATCAGCACCAGCAATGTTCCAAAAATGACACCACCAAATACACTCACGCCAATTTCCTGACGACTCACCGCACCAGCGCCTGTAGCAAAGACCAGCGGTAAAATCCCTGCGCCAAAGGCCAAAGAAGTCATCAAAATTGGACGTAGACGTAAAGACGCACCTTCTAGTGCGGCTTCTACTACCGATTTACCTTGTTGCTGCGCTAATGAAGCAAATTCCACAATCAGAATGGCATTCTTACAGGACAGACCAATGGTAGTCAGCAAGGCAATCTGGAAATAGATATCATTCGGGAAACCAGCCAGATAACTGAAAATAATATTGCCGCCAATCCCGAGTGGAATAGCTGACATCACGGCGGTTGGAATGCTCCAGCTTTCATATAAAGCCGCCAGACAGAGAAAAATAAAGCCAATTGAAATCAGATACAGCCAGATCGCCTGATTATTGGACTGTTTTTCCTCGAAAGAAAGACCGCTCCAGACTACATCGACTCCCTCCTGCTCGGCAATCAAAGCTTCCACATCCTGCATGGCCTGGCCAGAACTGCTGTCCTTAGCCCGATCCGCTTCCATTTGTAATGCGGTATACCCCATAAAGCGGTTGACCACTTCAGGGCCACCACTCCAGCCCACTTGCGAGAAATTGCTGAAAGGCACCATCTGATTCTGGTCATTGCGCACATGCCACTGTGCCAGATCTTCCGGCTTAGAGCGGAATTCAGCATCACCCTGCATAATCACCCGTTTAATCCGGCCGCGATCAATAAAGTCATTGATATAACTGCCACCCCAAGCACTGGATAAGGTACTGTTGATTGCCGATTGAGTCAGACCATTGGCCATGGCCTGTTTCTGGTCAATATTAACGCGTAGCTCTGCTTTGTCAGGATTAGAACGTTTGCCCAGATTTTCAAAGCTCGTATAGTTGCCTGCCCGAGCTTCCAGCGCTTTAAATTGTTGTTCTAGATATTGCCGGCCATTGCCATTGATGTCTCGAATCCAGAAATCCAGACCATCGGTTTGTCCCAACCCATTGACTGAAGCTGGCATGGACACATTAATTTGTGCATTGCGATTACTCTGGAAATGCTTTAAGGCCCGTTCACGAATCGCTTGTGCAGTATTGTCCTGACCGGAACGCTCATCCCAATGTTTCAACGCTACAAAACCGGTCGCGAGGTTCTGACCAGTTCCAGAGAAATTTCGCCCATAACGGATCATCACCAGATTGACATTAGCTTGTTCCTGATCCAGAAAATACTTACGGACTTCTTCACCGATCTGAATGGTATTTTTCATCGGAGCGCCTTCCTGCAATTTGATTTGCAAGCTTAAGATCCCCTGATCCTCACTCGGCAAGAAACTGGTCGGCAAAGCACGATAGAACAGCGCAAACACACCGATCAATCCAGCAAACAATAGTAGACAAATCGCCTGACGCTGAATAGTGAGTTTAGACAAATTCAGATAACGATGTTTTAAATGATCCAGTTTCTGGTTAAACCAGGACGCCCATTTTGCCGGTTTAGGATTCGGTTTTAGGATAAGCGCGCACAATGCTGGGGTTAGAATCAATGCCACCATTAAAGACAGCGACATGGCCGCAACCAAAGTGATAGAAAACTGGCGATAGATCACGCCAGTCGATCCACCAAAAAAAGCCATTGGAATAAAGACTGCGGTTAAGACCAAAGTAATCCCGATCAGTGCCCCACTAATTTCCTGCATGGATTCCAGGGCAGCGTCTTTGGCGGACAGTTGCTTTTCATGCATCAATCGTTCAACGTTTTCCACCACAACAATCGCATCATCCACCAACAGACCGATCGCCAGAACCAGCGCAAATAAGGTTAAGGTGTTGATACTCATACCCAGTGCATACAGCACCGCCATGGTACCCAAAATCACTACCGGAACAGTCACGGTAGGAATCAAGGTGGCACGCCAGTTCTGCAAGAAAATGAACATCACAATGATGACCAAGATCACGGCTTCGATCAGGGTTTTGACTACCTCTTTAATTGATTCTTGAACAAAAGGCGTATTGTCACGTGGATAAGCAATTTTATAGCCTTCAGGCAATTGCTGGGAAATACGGGCAATTTCAGCTTTAATCAGATTAGAGGTGGCAATGGCATTGGCACCTGACGCCAGCGAAATACCCAGACCTGCCGATGGATAACCATTATTGGTACTATAAGACTGATAATTTTCAGCACCCAGTTCTACTCGCGCAATATCTTTCAAATAAATAAAGCTGCCGGCACGATCCGATTTGACAATAATATTCTGGAATTCTTCCACGGTTTTTAGCCGTGAACCCGAAGTAACTTTGGCATTTAGGTATTGCTCATCTATGGCTGGAAGATCACCAATCGCACCAGCAGCGACCTGAGTATTCTGGGCTTCAATCGCAGCACGCACATCGCTTGGCATCAGGTTATATTGTTTTAATTTTGCCGGACTCAGCCAGATCCGCATGGCATATTGTGAACCAAAAACATCCACCTCACCAATGCCTTCAATCCGGGAAATGTCCTGTTCCAGATGGGTCATCAGATAGTCGGAAAGTTCAATATTGTTGCTGCGCCCCGACTCATCATACAGGCTGATCACCATATGGGTATCACCGAGCGACTTAAAGACATTGACGCCTTGGCGTTGCACATCTTCCGGTAATCGGTTTAGTACCCCATTAATCGCATTTTGCACCTGAACCTGTGCAGTATCCGGGTCGGTGCCATTTTCAAAACTAATGCTGACCCGGCTACGCCCCGAAGAATCACTACTCGAGCTGAAATACAGCAGATGATCAATGCCTTTGATTTGCTGCTCCAGCACTTGAGTCACGCTTTCTTCCACAGTTTCTGCAGAAGCACCGCTATAAGTTGCTGCCACCGTTATCCTTGGCGGGGCAATGTCCGGATAACGTTCCACTGGCAGGTTCATCACTGCGAACAAGCCGATTGCCATGACAACAATCGCCAGTACCCCAGCAAAGATCGGGCGGTGGATAAAAAATTTAGACAGCATAAGTCCGGGTCACTTTTAATTAAATAGGGGTAAATTGATGCAGAACATAAGTATGCTATATCCAAATATTCAGTGACATAGCACTAGAATGCAAGAATTAAACACATAAAAGCTGCGATAAAAACCAATCATGGAGAAATTATGGATAATCCCTTTTGAGCACGTTCTTGAGATTGCTCTTCCCTATTTATTAATAGCATTTTTCCAAACAAAAAACCCTGCAGATGCAGGGTTTTTTGGTGAATCAATTAAGCGGATTAAGCGCTGAACTGGTTCATTGTGTTTTTAGAATCATCACCAGCTTTCAATGCATTGTCACCAGCGAAGATTTCTTTGTGGTCATCACCGATGTCAGAACCAGCCATTGCTTGGTGTTTAACACATGCGATACCGCCGCGGATTTCTTTACGTTGTACGCCAGCAACATAAGCCAACATACCTTCAGTACCGAAGTAACCTTGAGCAAGCTCATGAGTAGAAAGTGCAGCTGTGTGGTAAGTCGGAAGTGTGATCAAGTGATGGAACACACCCGCTTCACGAGCAGCGTCAGCTTGGAATGTACGAACTTTTTCGTCAGCTTCAGCAGCCAGTTCAGTTGCATCGTACTCAGCGCTCATTAACTTAGCACGGTCGTAAGCAGAAACGTCTTTACCTTCAGCAACCCAACGGTCATACGCTTGTTGACGGAAGTTTAAAGTCCAGTTGAACGAAGGCGAGTTGTTATAAACAAGTTTCGCATTTGGAACTGTTTCACGTACACGGTTAACCATGTGAGCAATTTCAGCAACGTTAGGCGTCGCAGTTTCGATCCAAAGAAGGTCAGCACCGTTTTGTAGGCTAGTTACACAGTCAAGTACAACGCGGTCAATTTGAGTGCCTTCACGGAACTGGTATAGACCAGAAGCAAGACGTTTAGGACGGTGAAGTTTACCATCACGCTTGATCAGGATTTCGTCTTCTTGCGCTTCTGAAATGTCGATTTCAGTTGTGTCTAAGTAGCTGATGTATTGAGAAGCGATGTCGCCTGGCTCTTTAACCACTGGGATTTTTTGAGTCAAGTCAGCACCTTCAGAGTCAGTACGTGCAACGATGATACCGTCGTCAAGACCCATTTCCAGGAATGCATAGCGAAGAGCGTGGATTTTCGCGATGAAGTCTTCGTGTGGAACTGTTACTTTACCAGCTTGGTGACCACATTGTTTCGCGTCAGAAACCTGGTTTTCGATTTGTAGTGCACAAGCACCCGCTTCGATCATTTTCTTAGCTAAAAGGTAAGTCGCTTCTTCGTTACCGAAACCAGCGTCGATGTCCGCAATAATTGGCACAACGTGAGTTTGGAAGTTGTCGATTTGTGAAGTGATTTCAGCTGCTTTAGCAGTGTCGCCCGCTTCTTGTGCTTTTTTAAGTGCACGGAACAAGTCGTTTAATTCTTTCGCGTCAGCTTGACGTAAGAAAGTGTAGATTTCTTCGATCAATGCAGGAACAGACGTTTTTTCGTGCATAGATTGGTCAGGAAGTGGACCGAATTCTGAACGAAGTGCTGCAACCATCCAACCAGAAAGGTAGATGTAGCGACGTTCAGTTGTACCGAAGTATTTTTTGTTCGCAATCATTTTTTGTTGCGCGATAAAACCGTGCCAGCAACCTAGTGATTGAGTGTATTTGCTAGAGTCTGCATCATAAGCAGCCATATCACGACGCATAATTGCCGCTGTATATTTCGCAATGTCTAAACCAGTTTTGAAACGGTTTTGAAGTTGCATACGCGCAGCATCTTCAGGACTGATGTCTGCCCAAGTGTTACCGAATTTCGCTTTTAATTCGCGGATTGCATCAATCGCTGTTTGGTATGTAGTCATGATATATTCCTGTAATAATATTAGGATTTTTCTGCAACGAACCGCTCAAATCACACCCTCAATAACTTGTTCAGATTTTCGACGATCCGTTGGGATAGCTAAAGATTAGTGGGCTTATGAAAATTAATCCAATAGTCTGCAAGAATCTTCAGTATTTATTTAAAAAATGAGTAGATCAAAGTCTTAGTAAAACCTTGATAGATTATATTAAGATTATGTTTTATATATATTTATTTAAAAATAAAAATGGATAAAATTTCCACATGTTGCTTAAAAATAATTCATTAGACTTAAGTCTGGATATGGGGTTTATGCCCTTTTATCTTTAAAAAATACTGATCTTTGATGATTTATTCAACTTGATGAATTCTCGATTTAGTGTACTTTTCACTCAAATACTGAACGTAAGAACAGCCTTTCTCATGTTCTTTTAAAGCGAAAAGATGGTTTTCATTTCCCTCTATAAAAAGGCTAAATGATATTCTATTTAACGTGCATCTTTTCTCTTATGTACACTTTGAATAATGGAGCTTAAGCCTGTGTTAATTTTGTAAACTTTATCAGTGAGCACATGGCTTTTTTTCATCGACGCTTTACACAAGGCCCGGCAATTATGGCATAATCTTCATAATTTCTTGTATTTATTCTCGGTATTTCTTTTATGAATCTGGAGCGGGTCGATCTCAATCTATTAATTTATCTTGATGTACTTCTTCGCGAAAAAAATGTCACACGTGCAGCAGAACAACTGGGCGTTACCCAGCCTGCCATGAGTAACATCTTACGCCGATTACGCAATTTATTTAATGATCCCCTCCTGATTCGTTCTTCTGAAGGCATGACACCCACTGAACGTGCCTTAGAATTGCAGCCCCGCATTCGAGATGCGCTCGCTGATCTGTCGATGATCCTGGAACCACGTACCGAGTTCCGTCCATATACCTCAAATCGTGTCTTCCGGATCATGACCTCGGATTATGCAGAAGCCACGCTGGTTCCACGTCTGGTTAAAGCCCTACGTTCAGAAGCACCGAACGTGGTATTAGACTTCCTGACGCCAAGTGACGTGTCATATCGTGACATGGAACAAGGCAAGGTCGATCTGGCAATCAACCGTTTTAATGAAATCCCGCAAAGTTTTCATCAGGTTTTGGTCTGGCGTGACAGCTTTTCTTGCCTTTTAAATAACAAGCATCCTGCCGCAAGCAACTTAAACCTTAAAAGTTACCTGGATGCACAGCATATCTGGGTTTCCAAAACCGGTATGGGTGTTGGCTTCGGGGTAAATCCTGAAAAACAGGCCGGTTTAGGCTGGATCGATCAGGCTTTAGAACGTATTGGCCAGAAACGTAAAATCTCAGTCTTTACCCGTCACTATCAAATGCCGGGATTATTGGCTGCCAATGTCGATCTGGTCGCAACACTGCCTTCACGCATTGCACGTTTGCAAGCCAAGAATCACAATTTAATTCTCAAAGATCCGCCGTTTTATATTCCTGAATTTGAATTGAAAATGGCATGGTGTCCTTTATTGCATCATCATCCGGCGCATCGCTGGTTACGTCAGCTGATTTTATATGTCGCCCGCCAGATGATTGAAGAAGAAAACCGTGAATTCCTGAGCAATAATTCTCAATTTTCACATTATTAAACTCAAAATCTTCTAAATTCTTATTTTTTAAGATTATACTTCGAAGACTTGAGATGTCATTGTTACACCTCAAGTCTTTTTTTGTGTTAAAAATATCCCAAGATACTATTCATCCACAGGTGGATTTGTGAGCCTCTTACAAAATATTGTGATTATCTTAATACTCATCACGGGGGCCGGTTTTTTATCTTTAACTGAAATCGCCCTCGCTGGTGCCCGTAAAGTCAAACTCAAAATTCTGGCTGAGTCGGGTGATCATCGCGCTCAAAAAGTTTTAGATCTACAAGAAAATTCTGCAGACTTCTTTGCAGCCTCCCAAATTGGTTTAAATGCAGTTGCCATTCTTGGTGGTATTTTAGGTGAAGGTGCCTTCCGTCCTTATATTTATAATTTTGTTTCCCGCTTTTACCAAGGACCTTGGGCTGACAATATCAGCTTTGCGCTTTCCTTTACGGTCGTCACTTCATTATTTATTTTATTTGCAGACCTGATGCCGAAACGTCTGGCCATGATTGCGCCAGAAAAGATCGCAGTCTCAGTCATCGAGCCAATTCAGATTTTCATTAAAGTCTGCAAACCTTTGGCTTGGTTTATCAATGCGATTGCCAACATGCTGTTCCGTCTGTTTAAAGTAAATACTATTCGTGATGACAATATTACTTTTGATGATATTTCTGCAGTGATGGATGCCGGTGCACAGGCAGGCGTGCTCCAGAAACAGGAACACCATTTCATTGAAAACGTATTCGAGCTGGAAGAACGTAACGTGCCTTCGAGTATGACCACACGTGAAAATGTGGTGTTCTTCACCTTAAATGAACCGGAAGAAAGTATTCGGCAAAAGCTGGCGGAATACCCCTATTCCAAGTTTCTGGTATGTAGCAATGACATTGACAGTGTGATTGGCTATGTCGACGCCAAAGACATTCTGGTGCGTATTCTGAACAACCAGTCGCTGCTGCAACTCAATGAAAATACCATCCGTAATGTCCTGACTATTCCTGACACTTTGACCTTATCGGAAGTTCTGGACCGTTTCCGTTCCACCAAGGAAAAGTTTGCCGTCGTCATTAATGAATATGCGCTGGTCGTTGGCGTGATTACCCTTTCTGATATTATGATTACCGTGATGGGTGACTGGGTGACGCCTATTGAAGCCGATCAGCAAATTATTAAACGTGACAATAATTCCTGGCTGATTGAAGGCAGCACGCCGATTGAAGACATCAAGCATGCGCTTGAAATTGATGAAATGCCTGATGATGAGAACTATGAAACCATTGCTGGCTTCATGATGTATAAATTACGCAAGATTCCACGTCCTGCAGATGCCGTGATATTTGGTGCTTATAAGTTTGAAGTGGTGGATGTCGATCATTTTAAAATTGACCAGTTGCTGGTGACCCGCCTAATCGAAACCAATTCAGTTATTCAAGAAGAATCAGATTAATCTGGTACTTCTTTTTAGCCCTCTATTCAAAAAATTATTCTAATAAAAAAATCCATAAGGTGAGTGATGAATATTTCTGCATTATTGGCATGTCTGTTTTTTTTATTCAGCCCTGTATTTGTTTTACTTCTTCTTTGCCAAACAACAGAATCCCCTGCTTTTACTCGCAGCCATCATTCTGATGGTTTTAACAGTTTTCATTATTCCCTACCCGCATGAACGTCGCCGTCAAGGTTTCGACTCGACCTTGAGATTTGGAGAGTATTTTTATTGGCCATTAATCACGTGGTGGCGTTTATTTATTCTGCCCATCAGCTGGCTGATTGCACTGATATATCGTGATTAAAAAAGCACCTTTGGGTGCTTTTTTTTAGATCTAGTTATAGCTTAGATTTTTGCTAATAAAGCCTCAAGAACGGCTTGATAGTGAATCTGGATATCATCTTCTAAAATTTTGTAGGCATTATCGAATTGCACCATTGGCCAGCCTTCTTTCCAGAATGGGAAAATATTATGCAGGTCATGGGTGACAATGGCATCTTCACGCACAATTGCTTGGGCAATTTGTGACAGCACTTGCGCAGTTTCAGCGCCATCAATTGCCATATAATCAATACCGCGCGCTTTTAAAATACGGATCCGGTCTTTTTTATAACGGATTTTTTTGATTTGTGCTGCATTTAGACCCAAAGCCAAAGATACGGCTTCGACAAACTTGTCTTCAAATGACTGATTCAATGCTACTAAGGCTGCTTTATGCGCTTCCTGACGACCAGCTTTACCACCCTGACGAATTGCTGCTTGCGCCTCAGTATTTAGCTCATCCTTTTTCATACTTTGCAGGATGTCTAAAATTTCGATGTCGCTTAACGCCTGAGGAGATTGATCAGTCATAAACTGTCCTTAAAAAAATAAATCTTGAATCGGCTATTTTCGCATAATTCGTCGCTAAAAAACTAAAATCTTCATGATTAAAACAGTGCTACGTTCTGAAACTGCATTTCTTCTGCGATTTTGCGCAAAATCGACTATAGTGCTTCATCTATATATTAAATTAATCTCTGGATGATGCCCACTACGCAAGTGACTTTGTTGCTACAGCAACTTAAGCGCCAATATCCGACTGCATTTAAAGGAAATTACCTGTTTTACAGTCAGATTAAAATCCGTGGAATCTGGGGTAAAGCCAAGCTTTTAATTCCTTGGGCCTTGGCCGCCATGATTTTTGTTCCCATCAGTTTGATGTTAGGAGATTTCGTACAGCAATCTTTTGTGCAAATCAGCGAATTTCAGGCGCAGAGTTATGCCATGTTGGCCATTCTACTGTTCCTGATGTTGAGTCTCACCTTGATTCTGTACCAGATTCAGCATTCTTCTTATTCGCTGTATCAGTTATTGCGTCATACTCCGATCAAGATGGCTATTGTGATTCTGATGCAAGCCTTAAATCTGGTCTTTATACAAAGCAGTTTGCTGATGTGGAGCTTATTCTTCTTTGGCGTGAGCTTTGGTTTTGTGCGCTTTTATCGAGAAAATTTATTCAAGGAAAATAGTAAAAATACTGAGCACTATCAGCTACAACAATTACGTAAAATCTGTTTTTGGGCTTATAAACAAACCTGTCTGATCCGACTAAAATTACGTTTTTATTCAAGCCATGATCCTCGGCATACCGAACTAAAACAGCAATTAAATCACTTTGCCGGGTTATATACGCGGCTACTGAAATATGAGCATCAATATTGTAAAACGATCAAGCATCTAGATGTCGACAGCTATCTGGATGAAAATTCATAGTTCTCTCTATCCTTTTTCATTGGCCATCTTAAAGATCTGCAAATATTGAATTTTAAAAAACGTTGATTTGCTGATTTTTAGAATAGAAGCCACGGAATTGCTTGAAAAGAAAGCAATCATTTCGGAATTTGCTTGCCAAGCTTTATTTCGTCCTCTATTATTACGCACATGCCCGAGTGGTGAAATCGGTAGACACAGGGGATTTAAAATCCCCCGCCCACAAAGCGTGCCAGTTCGAGTCTGGCCTCGGGCACCATTTTAATATTTATTAAAATGGTGCAATAAAAAATCCAGCATTAGGCTGGTTTTTTTGTGCCTGAATTTTATTCTTTTAGCGCGAAATCCCCATGTCAGAATTAAAACACTTTGATCTCGCTACATTACAATTACGTCATCCAGACGCTTTTTTCCTTAAGCTGCGTTATAGCCGCTTTAAATTTAATGCCTTGCAAAATATCCAGTTTGTTATCGCGATTAATTTACTGTCCCTTCTGGTCTGTGTAGCCTGTAGTATCAGCTCCGTATTTCTGGAATATTATTTTTTTAAAAACGCCACGATCGCCTTTAATGTCACCTTAATTGTGTTGATGGCACTACTGTATCCCTATATCTGGTATGCGCAATATCAGGCACAATTTAGTTCCAAAGCCTATAGTCAGCGTTTGCAAAACTGTCTCTATCTGCAAATTCCAATTTTTCTATGTTTGCTGCTTAACCTTTATCTGATTCATTCGGATGTGCTGATCATTATCAGCATGATCTTTTTAGCGATTTCCTCCTTTGGGGTGGTCATCCTGGAACCTTTATTTAAAAGTTCCTGTAGCGCAATTGATCAGATCAGGTTGCAGAAACTCCGGCAACTGGCTTTTTGGGCTTATCAACAGTCTAAATCCAAAACACCACAACAGATTCAGGGTCAGTCAAATCTGCAGGCTTATTACCAAAACCTTTATCAGCAATGCATGAATGAAGAGCAACAATTACTCGGCTCAATTCGCTTTAATAGCTTTAAAGATTATTTGAACAGACAATAAAAAACCCTGCATCTGCAGGGTTTTCTTAAATCACCATTCACGATTGGTAATCAGTTCTTCCATTTCAATCTCGAACAGGCCGTGCTCTTGCACCACCATCATCATGGCTTCGGCAATATAATCCGCGGCAGTATCATCCAGAGACGAATCCAGATCTTCGAACTGAGGTTTCATGATATTGATATCAGCCACAGTCAGATTGGCAAGCTGGTAAATTTCTTGATCTGACAAACCTGATTTAGCGACTTTTTGGGCAAAACGTTCGATGTGCTGCTTGATTTCAGCAACCAGAATATCGGGATAATACTCATCATCGAACATGGGGAGAAGTAAATCTGCAAACATTACAGGCACTCTAAAGGATGACTATCTAATCTAAACGTGCCTATATAGCATATTGTTGCTTAAAAGCCAAACAACATTGCCAATGTAGGGATTTCCCAGCCTCGATTTTTAAACCATTTGCATAGCTTGCCAGACTTTAATCGCATCGGCTGTGACTTTAACATCATGTGCCCGTACCATACATGCACCCTGCTGAATACTCAACAAATGCGCTGTTGCTGAACCCACTGCACGCTCTTGTGGTTCTGCCCCATCCAAAACTGCTCCGATAAAGCGTTTACGTGATAAAGCAGACAAAATCGGATAGCCCATTTCTGTCAATTTATAAAACTCTTGCAACAGCTTTAAATTTTGCTGGGCATTTTTAGCGAAACCAAAACCTGGATCAATCATGATATTTTCCGCTTTTACTCCAACATCTAAAGCATCCTGAACACGTTGGGATAACTCGCGTATCACATCTTTAGTGACATCCTCATATTGATCCAGATTGTTCATGGTGGTCGGCTCACCGCGCATATGCATGATGATCACTGGAATATTGAGTTCTGCTGCGGTCTGCAATGCATTTGGCCGAGTCAAAGCACGGACATCATTCCAGATATGTGCTCCGGCCCGAACCGCTGCGCGTATGACTTCAGGTTGCGACGTATCAATCGAGAGAATGACCTTATGTTTAGCCAGTTCTTCCACCACAGGCACTACGCGGCGAATTTCTTCTTCCACTTCTACCACTGCGGCACCTGGACGGGTCGATTCACCGCCAATATCAATCACGGTCGCGCCTTCAGCGATCATTTCAAGCGCACGTGCGACTGCATCTTCTTTGTGATTATGCCGACCACCATCACTAAAAGAGTCTGGGGTGACATTGAGAATCCCCATCACATGCGGCTGGGATAAGTCCAATTTTAAATCACCAAATGTCCATACATGTGGTAACAAAGGCATCAGCTGCATGATTCAATACTCACTCAAAATAACCCCGATATTGTCTTATGGATCGCTGAATAAAGCAAAGTGGAATAAGGCTAGGACCTAGATTTCGAAGTAATTGTTTTGGGAATATTGCATCAGTTTAGTTTGTAATAATGCTTTCACATCTGCCCATTCACTTTCTAAAATACTATAGATATAGCTATCTCGAATAGTCTGTCCATCTTTACGTAGCATATGACACTTGATAATGCCATCTCGTTTGGCACCTAATGCCTCAATCGCTTTTTGGCTGGGAAGATTCAAATGATCAGTTCGAAAGCCGACCACCTGAGCATTTAAATTTTCAAAAGCATGTCTTAACAAAAGATATTTACAAACGCGATTTACATAAGCTCTGTGATAGCGCTTGGCATACCAGGTATAACCAATTTCAAAACGTGGAATTTCCGCTTTAATATCATGATAACTGGTGGTTCCAATTGCTTGGCCGGAGTTTAAATCAATTACGGCAAAAACCATTCTTTCACCTTGAGCCTGTTGTTCGAAAGCTTGAGAAAAATATTTTTTAAGTTATGCAGATAAGGCACCGAATTATATAAAATCTCGCCTAAATTTTCTTCAGCGCATGCAACCACTAAATCAGAAAAATGTTCCCAGCTCAACGGTTCAAGACGAAGCTGGTAAACACTGGATTCCAGCACAGGTATATTCATTTTTGTTTTTCTTATTCATTTTTAATCGCTCAATATAACACTCAAAAAGATATGACAAAAATGACAAGCATAAAAAACCACCCGAAGGCGGTTTTTTTATTGAGCTTAGTTCGCTGGCAATGGCGGAGGAGTCAACGGACCATCATCTGGGGTTACATCAATCACAGGATTATCTGCAACATAGACTTTTGGTGGCTGAGGCTCACGACCTTCCATGATGTCACGGATTTGATCACGATCAATGGTTTCCCATTCCATCAAGGCTTTCACCATCGCATGGGCAATATCTTTTTTGCTTTCCAAGATATCGCGTGCGATTTTATATTGCTCATCTAGAATTCGACGAATTTCACGATCGACTTCTAGTTGTGTGGTTTCCGAAACACTGCGGCTACCAATACTGCCCATGAAAGATTGCTGTGCATCTTCTTCATAGACCATGACACCGAGTTTGTCCGACATACCATATTTGGTCACCATCGCACGTGCCATTTTGGTTGCACGTTCGAAGTCATTTGAAGCGCCGGTCGACATCTGGTTAATGAAGACTTCTTCAGCAATACGGCCACCAAACAAAATCGAAAGTTCATTCAACATTTTGTCTTTGTAATGGCTGGTCTGGTCAAATTCAGGCAGCTGCCAGGTAACACCTAAAGCCCAGCCACGTGGCATGATTGTCACCTTATGCACAGGATCTGTACCTGGCAAGCTTTCAGCAACAATCGCATGCCCTGCTTCATGATAAGCCGTGGCACGACGCTCTTCATCACGAAGTACCATCGATTTACGCTCAGGACCCATATACAGCTTGTCTTTTGCATCTTCAAAGTCATGCATATCGACGGTGTTTTTGTTACGGCGTGCAGCAAATAAAGCAGCTTCATTCACCAGGTTTGCTAATTGCGCACCCGAGAAGCCCGGTGTACCACGTGCAAGAACTTTAACATCCACACCTGTCACTGAAGGCAATTTTTTCAAATGTACATTCAGGATTTGTTCACGACCTTTAATGTCTGGCAAACCAACCACAACTTGACGGTCAAAACGGCCTGGACGAAGAAGTGCTTTATCCAGTACATCTGCACGGTTGGTTGCAGCAATCACGATAATGCCTTCATTGCCCTCAAAGCCGTCCATTTCAACCAGCATCTGGTTCAGTGTCTGTTCACGTTCATCGTGACCACCACCAGTACCTGAACCACGATGACGACCGACTGCATCAATCTCATCAATAAAGATGATACATGGCGCATGACGTTTTGCCTGTTCGAACATGTCACGTACACGGGATGCACCGACACCGACAAACATCTCAACGAAGTCAGAACCTGAAATACTAAAGAATGGAACTTTCGCTTCACCGGCAATGGCTTTGGCAAGTAAGGTTTTACCCGTACCTGGAGGACCCACCATTAACACACCACGTGGAATACTCGCACCCAGACGTTTAAATTTGGTTGGATCTTTCAGGAAATCTACGATTTCAACGACTTCTTGCTTGGCTTCGTCACAACCAGCCACATCAGTGAAAGTGACTTTAATCTGGTCTTCAGACAGCATTTTGGCTTTAGATTTACCAAAACTCATTGGGCCGTTTTTACCACCTGCACCGCCACCCATGTTGCGCATAAAGAACATGAATAACAAAATGATTAAAAGTACAGGGAAACTTGCAATAAGCAACTGCATGAGCAAGCCTTGACGTTGTGGTGCTTCACCTTCAACCACAACATTATTTTTAATCAGGCTTGGCATCAGTTCAGGATCCTGAACTGCCGGACGGATACTTTCAAACTCTGAACCGTTCGATTTTTCGCCACGGATTCTTTCGCCGTCAATCACAACTTGTTTAATTTGGCCAGCATTGACCGCGGCAACAAACTCTGAGTAGTTCATTGTAGTCGGTTGATTGCGGTCACTGACGTTGCTGAAGATTAACACCAGCACACCCAGTATCACGAGCCACAATACGGCATTCTTAAAAAGATCGCTCAAAGCTTTATTCCCATTCCAATCTAATTTGATCATGCCCTGTTCAGGGTGACCTTAATACTTAAGCTGTAAATCAACTTACAATTATCTGAAAACGTACAAAATGCACAATTTTTAACGACTTGGCAAGTAGACTTATTTTAAAGCCTTCTTACGTCCCTGCCCGATCAGGAAAACTTCCTTGGAGCGAGCACGTGATGCCAAAGGTTTAGATGTTTTCAGAACATCAAAACTATCAACCACTTGCTTACGGAATTCGTCAAAACCTGAACCTTGGAAAACTTTTACCACAAATTGACCTTTAGGGCCTAGCACCTTATTGGCAAAATCCAGTGCAAGTTCACACAAGTAAATCTGACGCGGTTGATCTACAGCCTTATTACCTGATGTATTGGGGGCCATATCCGAAATTACAAGGTCTACAGTACGTCCATCTAAAATTTCTAGCAATTTCTGGAACACTTCTTCTTCACGGAAGTCACCTTGCAGGAAAGTTACATCCGGTAAAGCATCCATCGGCAAAATATCTGATGCAATCAATAAACCATTGTCACCCACAAGCTTACCGGCAATCTGTGACCAGCTGCCGGGGGCTGCACCCAAGTCGACCACGGTCATGCCAGGTTTAATGATTTTATATTTTTCCTGCATCTCCAAGAGCTTATATGCTGCACGCGCACGATAGCCGTCCTTTTGTGCCTTTTTCACATAAGGATCGTCTAAATGCTCTCTCATCCAATCACGACTACTTTTAGATAACTTTTGGTTGGTAATGCGTGTAGCCATAACTCTCTAAATAAAAAAATGTCTAATTACTAATTGTACGTGAAAAAGACTTATTTTGCAGTATACATGTGTATCTAAATCGAGGAGTTTTGCTCCTTATGAAGAGATATTGGAAATGATTATTTCCTGATAATTTACAGCGTTTGTTTTTTGCTTTTGCTATACTAAGCCGTTTTAAAATTCAGGTTATCTCTCATGGCGTCTTTATCTATTCAGGAACGTAAGCGTTTACGTCAAATCGGACATGCTTTAAACCCGGTGGTTATGCTGGGTGACAAAGGCCTGACTGAAAATGTCATCGAAGAATTGGCGCGTGCTTTAAACGACCACGAACTGATTAAAGTTAAAATCGTGGCTGAAGATCGCGAAGCGCGTGCAGCGCTGATTGCTGAAATTTCAGAAGCGACTGGTGCTGAAGTGGTTCAAACTATTGGTAAAATTGCGCTGCTTTACAAGAAAGCTGCCAAACAAAACCAAAAATTGTCCAACCTTGTCCGTTTCGCTCATTTGTCTAACTAAGTACAGGACTTATGGCAAGTTACGAACTTAGCGCATTTGATCGCCGTTTTCAGGCCATCTCTCTGGTTGCCGCCATTGAACAGCAAGGCCCATACAATTTAAATGTGGGCTTCTGGATCCGTGATCCCAATCAGTACATCCTATGGCCCAACATGGTGACGGCACATCCCCGTCAGGATTTCCTGTGGGAACAGACCTGCTTTGAAATTTTTATTGGGGTTCAGGGCGAAGATTTTTATCGTGAGATTAATCTTTCCCCTTCTCAGGCCTGGCAGGCTTATCAATTCGAAGAATACCGTTATCCTGAGGATATGCCACCGCAAGCTGCGGATGATATTGAGCTGAACCAGCTCAAACGTACGCATTATGGTCTTAATGTCAGTGTAGATCTGACTGATTTTATGGCAATACATAAACTGAAATGGGAAAACTTGTTCCTGGGTTTATCTGCTGTTTTAAAAACCTCGCAAGGTGATCAATACTATGCCATGCAGCATAGTAGTCCTCAGGCAGATTTTCATAATAAACGTGACTGGTTGCATGTGTTTTAAATAGATTGACGCTGTGCATCAGCTATTTAAAGTGTAACAGGCGAATAAAACGTGAGACTTTAAGTCTCACGTTTTTGTTTATCGCTCAACAATGACTGATCCCCTATGTAATTATTTTAGATTTTTTATCGTTTTCAACGTTCATATTTTAATGATGCAGATGATGCTGTTCCTGAATGGATTTCACAGCAGCATAAAGAATAAAAGCAAAAGTAATGATCATCAGAAGAATGGTCCCAAACACCAGTCCCAGTACTCCCAGACATAATACGATTACACCCAGATAAAGTATGCGTCCCAATCCGCTTTCCAGATTCAGTAGCATGATCAATATCAGTAAAATAAATACACCTACAAAATGCTGTTGCATCGTGACCCCCTTTAATTGTTATTGTGAGTCCGTTTTGCTGCATAAAGACAAAGGAAAACATTTGATTGTTCTCCTTTTTAAATAGCGGCCTTTCAGCGCAGCCTAACTTTTCAGCTCAGGACTTTTGTCTGAGCTCTCTGTTTTCACCACGGGTTTGACTTTTTTCAGTACTTCAATGGTACTGTCCTTAGAACGTTTAAAAGTATCGGTCAGATGTTCCTTATGCTTGGTCGAAATCTGACTGACATCTTCTTTCAGCTCTTTACCCAGATTGGATAGGTCTTCAACGACAGCGTTGAATTCTGTCTTGATAAAGCTTTTCAATTCGGTTAATTCTTTCTGCGAACCGAAAATCTGCTCCTTCAAAGTATCAATACGCTGTAACACCTCCTGCTTAAATTGACGCAATTGTTCCTGCACAGTATCGCTTAACTGTTTGGCTTCAACTTCAAGCTTTTCCTTACTTTCCTCGATGGTTTCAATTGCCTGATCTTTAGCCTCGACTGCTACTTTTTCAAGCTTCTCGGCAGTTTCAGTGACCACGCTCGGAGTGATTTTTTTAGATGTAGTAGATTTAGGTGCTGTAGCCATTTGTCTTGTTCCTATTGTTATATCGACTAAGCTATATTAGTAGATTTGATAAAAATTAAGATTTGATTTGTCTGACAATTATTAATTGCTTACATTTTTTCACATTGCTTACAAAACAGACTTCCATGCAAAAAGCAAGCCATTTATCTCATACTTTCGCTGCAAAGCCGTTGGACTTTAGGGGTCGTTCTGCGTATAATGCCGTGTTAAGTTCAAGCGAGCAGACATAGGAGGGTAGGTTTAAAAAATAGCCTTCCTTTTTTTTCGTCTTCTCGCTTTTTTACAGCCTAAATTTCAGGAGCTTTGGTTTGAGCACCCCAGCAATTTTAGCCCTTGCCGACGGAACTATCTTTAAAGGTACTTCGATTGGCGCATCGGGTAGTACGACTGGTGAAGTCGTTTTCAACACTGCCATGACTGGCTATCAAGAAATTTTGACTGACCCGAGTTATGCACAGCAACTTGTGACACTGACTTACCCACATATCGGTAACACAGGCTGCAATGAAGAAGACGCTGAATCAGGTCGTATTCATAAGGTTTGGGCGAACGGATTGATCATTCGTGACCTGCCTTTACTGCACAGTAACTTCCGTTCAACCCAATCATTAGCTGAATATTTGGTACAACACAATGTTGTGGCAATTGCGGATATCGACACGCGTAAATTGACACGTATCTTACGTGACAAAGGTGCGCAAAATGGCTGTATCCTTGCTGGCGAAAATATCACTGAAGCTGAAGCGCTTGAAAAAGCACGTGCATTTGGTGGTTTAAACGGTTTAGACCTGGCAAAAGAATGTTGCGACCCTGAAGGTTTTGAATGGACTGAAGGCTCTTGGACATTAGGCAAAGGTTTCTCTCAACCAGAAGCTAAATTCCATGTTGTTGCATACGATTACGGTGTCAAAACCAACATCTTACGTATGCTCGCAGACCGCGGTTGTAAACTGACTGTTGTGCCGGCGCAAACTCCTGCTGCTGATGTACTTGCACTGAATCCAGATGGCGTGTTCTTATCGAACGGTCCTGGCGATCCGGCTGCATGTGACTACGCAATTGAAGCTGTAAAAACAATTGTAGAAACTACTGAAATTCCAGTATTTGGTATCTGTCTGGGTCACCAGATTCTTGCGCTTGCAAGTGGTGCTAAAACTTTAAAAATGCCTCACGGCCACCACGGTGCTAACCATCCTGTACAAAATCTAGATAATGGTACAGTGATGATTACTTCTCAAAACCATGGCTTCGCAGTCGATGAAAGCAATCTGCCTGATGTGTTGCGTGTAACGCATCGCTCACTGTTTGATGGCACCAACCAAGGTATTCATCGTACAGACAAACCTGCGTTCAGCTTCCAGGGTCACCCTGAAGCCAGCCCGGGTCCACATGACTGCGCACCATTGTTCGATCATTTCATCGAACTTATCGAAGCATCTAAGAAGTAATTAAGGAAGCATCATGGCTAAACGTACTGACATTAAAAGCATCTTGATTATTGGTGCTGGTCCGATTGTCATCGGTCAAGCATGTGAGTTTGACTACTCAGGTGCTCAAGCATGTAAAGCCCTTCGTGAAGAAGGTTACCGCGTTATTTTGGTCAACTCGAACCCAGCGACCATCATGACCGACCCAACCATGGCGGATGCAACTTACATTGAGCCAATTACTTGGCAAACTGTTGCAGCAATTATTGAGAAAGAACGCCCAGACGCTGTTCTTCCGACCATGGGTGGTCAAACTGCATTGAACTGTGCCCTTGCCCTCGATGAGCACGGCATTTTAGAAAAATTCAATGTTGAATTAATCGGTGCAACCAAAGAAGCGATTGAAAAAGCTGAAGACCGCAAACTGTTTGACCAGGCAATGCGTAAAATTGGTCTTGAATGTCCAAAAGCTGACGTTGCTGAGTCAATGGAACATGCTTTAGAAATTCAAGCACGTTTCGGCTTCCCAGTGATTATCCGTCCATCATTCACCATGGGTGGTTCTGGTGGCGGTATCGCTTACAACAAAGAAGAATTCATCGAAATTTGTGAACGCGGTTTCGATCTTTCTCCGACTAAACAATTATTGATCGATGAATCTTTAATTGGTTGGAAAGAGTACGAGATGGAAGTTGTTCGTGACAAAAACGACAACTGTATCATCGTATGTACGATTGAAAACTTTGACCCAATGGGCGTACACACTGGTGACTCAATCACTGTTGCTCCTGCGCAAACATTGACAGACAAAGAATTCCAACTTCTACGTAACGCATCTTTAGCTGTACTACGTGAAATTGGCGTAGAAACAGGTGGTTCTAACGTACAGTTCGGTATTTGTCCAAATACGGGTCGTATGGTTGTGATCGAGATGAACCCACGTGTATCACGTTCATCTGCCCTTGCCTCTAAAGCAACTGGTTTCCCAATTGCAAAAATCGCTGCGAAATTAGCGGTTGGTTACACGCTTGATGAGTTGAAAAACGACATCACTGGCGGTACAACACCTGCATCGTTTGAACCTGCAATTGACTACGTAGTTACTAAGATTCCTCGTTTCAACTTCGAGAAATTCCCACAAGCTGACGCAACGCTTACAACTCAGATGAAATCTGTCGGTGAAGTAATGGCGATTGGTCGTAACTTCCAGGAATCTGTACAAAAAGCCCTTCGTGGTCTTGAAGTGGGTGCTTCTGGTTTTGACGAAAAAATTGAAGTGAGTGCTGAAGGCGCGCGCGACAAAATCTTGCAAGAACTTAAAGTGCCAGGTCCAGAGCGTATCTGGTACGTGGGCGATGCATTCCGTCACGGCTTTACTTTAGACGAAGTATTCGCTGCAACGAACATTGACCGCTGGTTCTTGATTCAAATCGAAGACATCATCAAAACTGAAAACCAAATCAAAACTTTAGGTTTTGGTGATTTGAATGCGGACAACATCCGTGGGTTCAAACGTAAAGGTTTATCAGATCTTCGCATTGCCGACTTGATGGGCATTTCACAAAAGCAATTCCGTAAACATCGTTGGAACCTGGGCGTAACGCCAGTTTACAAACGTGTAGATACATGTGCTGCAGAATTCGAATCTGATACAGCCTACATGTACTCAACTTACGATGAAGAATGTGAAGCCAATCCGTCTGCGAAAGACAAGATCATGGTGATCGGTGGTGGTCCTAACCGTATTGGTCAAGGGATCGAGTTCGATTACTGCTGTGTACACGCTGCCCTGGCTATGCGTGAAGACGGTTATGAAACCATCATGGTGAACTGTAACCCTGAAACTGTTTCTACGGATTACGACACTTCAGATCGTTTGTACTTCGAACCGATCACTTTAGAAGACGTTTTAGAAATCGTGCGTATCGAGAAGCCTAAAGGCATTATCGTTCAGTACGGTGGTCAAACACCTTTGAAATTGGCGCGTGCTTTAGAAGAAGCTGGTGCACCAATTATCGGTACATCGCCTGATGCGATTGACCGCGCAGAAGACCGTGAACGTTTCCAACAAATGATTCAACGTCTGCAACTTCGTCAACCGAACAACAGCATTGTAAAATCTGCTGAAGAAGGTATGGCAGAAGCATCTAAAGTCGGCTATCCACTTGTGGTACGTCCTTCTTACGTGCTTGGTGGTCGTGCGATGGAAATCGTGTACAACGATGAAGAACTTAAACGCTACTTACGTGATGCAGTTCAAGCATCAAACGAAGCGCCTGTTCTTCTTGACCGTTTCTTAGATGATGCGATCGAAGTTGACGTAGACTGCGTATCTGACGGTAAAGACGTGGTGATTGGCGGCATCATGCAGCACATTGAACAAGCGGGTATTCACTCAGGTGACTCAGCATGTTCGATTCCTCCTTACTCTCTCTCTAAAGAGATTCAGGACGAAATGCGTCGTCAAACCGTTGCAATGGCAAAAGAGCTTGGCGTAATCGGTTTGATGAACGTTCAGTTTGCGGTTAAAGGTGAAGACGTTTACATTCTGGAAGTGAACCCACGTGCGTCTCGTACTGTGCCATTCGTTTCTAAGTGTATCGGTGAATCTTTAGCGAAAGTTGCTGCACGTTGTATGGCGGGTCAATCTCTTGAGTCTCAAGGCTTTACATCAGAGATTATTCCTGAGCACTTCTCTGTCAAAGAAGCCGTGTTCCCGTTCAACAAATTCCCTGGTGTTGACCCAATCCTTGGCCCTGAGATGAAATCGACTGGCGAAGTGATGGGCGTTGGTAAAACATTTGGTGAAGCGTTCTATAAAGCTGTTTTAGGTGCAAACGAGCGTTTACCAGGTCTTCCAACTGAAGGCGAAGTAAAACACGCATTTATCTCTGTACGTGACTCAGATAAACCACGTGCGGCGGGTATCGCAAAACAATTGATTGACCTAGGCTTCAAGATTCTTGCAACTGATGGTACATTTAAAGTGATTAGCGATGCTGGTCTTGAATGTGAACGTGTCAATAAAGTGACTGAAGGTCGTCCTAACATTGTAGACCGTATCAAAAACGGCGAAATCCACCTTGTGATTAACACGACTGAAGGCAAAAAGGCACAAGAAGACTCATTCTCGATCCGTCGTTCAGCACTTCAAGGTAAAGTGTATAACACAACTACATTGAATGGTGCAGATGCAGTATGCCAAGCTTTAGCAATTAAATTGCCGATGGATGTATATCGTTTGCAAGACCTAACTAAAGGTTAATTCGCTTCCAAGAAGTCCCGCTACCTTCTTGGTGGCGGGCTTTTTTTTATTTATAGATTTTATATCTTTCAACTGACTTTTGAGGGACAACATGCAACGTTATCCTATGACACCTGAAGGCAAAATTGCCTTAGAGAAAGAATTACACCAACTGAAAACAGTGGATCGTCCACGTATTACAGCTTCAATTGCAGAAGCTCGTGAACACGGTGACTTAAAAGAAAATGCAGAATACCATGCAGCACGTGAACAGCAAGGCTTCTGTGAAGGCCGTATTCAGGACATCGAAGGCAAACTGGGTGCAGCTCAGGTGATCGATGTCAAAGAACTTGAACAGAATGGTCGTGTAGTTTTTGGTGTAACGGTCACGATTGAAAATCTGGATACTGAAGAGCAGAAAACCTATAAAATTGTAGGCGATGACGAAGCAGACTTTAAGATTAACAAGATCTCTGTAAACTCGCCGATCGCACGTGGTCTTTTAGGTAAAAACGAAGGCGACGATGTGAAAATCAATACACCAAACGGTGAAGTTGAATACGAAATTGTGAAAGTTGAATATATTTAAATTTTAGATATTTAAGCTTGCATGAACCCCTCGATTGAGGGGTTTTTTACCTTTATTCGCCTCTTACAAATGGATTAGCTCTGTGCTTCTTTTAAAAACCCCGATGCAAATAAATTAAATGCATGTAAGGCCTCAGGGAGTACTTGCTCAGGATGTTCGCTAGAAGCCACCCAGAGTGCTGCATTCATTGCTGCACCATTTAAAAATATCGCAGCAGCTTCTGGATCAACTGTTTTAATTCGGTCTACTGCCAATAATTGTTCAACACATTCACGCGTGGACTGCAAACATCTGTTTTGACTTGGCCAATGTGCAGGATCGCCCAGCACAGCCGGCCCGTCACGCAGCACAATGCGCTGGAATTCCGGATTTAAGGCATTTTGAATATAGGTCCGCCCTTCTAGCATCAATCCTTCCCACAGATCAGCAGGCTGCTCCAGATGCTGCTGGGCAGATGAAGCCATTTCCGAATCGATCTGGTCGACCACTGCAGCAAACAAGCCTTTTTTATCACCAAAATGGTGATACAACGCTCCACGAGTCAGCCCCGCTTCTGCCGTGAGTTTATCCATTGAAGTGTCTGCATAGCCATATTCAGCAAATGTACGGCGTGCTACTTTTATCAGTTTCTTACGCGTTTCCGCCATTTTTTGTTCACGAACAGACATGAATTACTTTACCTCATCATCATAAAAATTTTAATTGACATACGCTCCGTATGTCAATTATGTTTACATACGATGCGTATGTGAAAGTTAAGTTGCTTTCACTCACTTATAAATTAGATATTGAATGAGAATAGACATGACTAGAACTGCGATATTTCCCCAAGACCGCCATGCCCTCTATGAACAGCATGGTTATTCTGCTGCGATCAAATCGGAAGACTTACTTTTTGTTTCTGGTCAGGTTGGTAGCCGTGAAGATGGTTCTCCTGAACCAGATTTCGAGAAACAGGTAGAACAGGCTTTTAAAAACTTAGCTGCAACTTTGGCAGCGGCTGGTTGTACTTTCGATGATATTGTTGATGTCACCACCTTTCACACTGATCCAGAACAGCAGTTCGAAAGCATCATGAAAGTTAAAAATCAGGTGTTTACGCAAAAGCCTTATCCTAATTGGACAGCTGTAGGTGTCACGTGGTTAGCAGGTTTTGATTTTGAAATTAAGGTGATTGCTCGTATTCCTCCAGCATCGACCACAGCTTAATCATTGTTTTATGCGTGCGCGAATGTTTTTTAGATATTATTCAGCAAGTTTAAACCCCGATTAGGTATAATTTCTTATTCACTATTTTTTGTATCCCCCTTATGGCTGAAAAGTTAATTAATTCTCCTGTAAATCACTGGTGTGAATTTGAGTTCATCTCAAAAACGGTGAAGAACCCGAATATTCATATTAAAGGGAATTATTCTTATTATTCAGCCTATTGGGATCAGGGCTTTGAGCGCTGTGTGGTGCGTTATTTACATGACAAGCCATCTACGCCTGAGAAGCCGATTGACCAGCTCTATATCGGCAATTTTGTCTGTTTTGGTGCTGAATGCGTAATTATGATGGGAGGTAACCAGTTACACCGTACCGATTGGATTTCAGCGTTTCCGTTCGATACACGCAGTTTTGTGCCTGCTAGTGATACAGTGATTGGTGATGGTTGCTGGATTGGTTCTCGTGCCATGATTATGCAAGGTGTAAAGCTGGGTGAAGGTGCTGTGGTGGCAACAGGTGCAGTAGTCGCTAAAGACGTACCGCCTTATGCTGTAGTTGGTGGTGTACCTGCAAAAATTATTAAATACCGTTTTCCACAAGAAGATATAGAAAAAGTACTCTCTCTAAAAATCTATGATATAGATGAAAAGCAGTTTTTAAAAATGCGCGAGCAGTTGCAGACGGATGATGTGGAAAAATTAGTTAAATATTTTCATCAATTATAGATTAAAGCCCTTTATGTATGTATGACTGCCAATCTTTAATAAAATTACTTGAATGATCCAGTTCAGAAATTGATACCTCTTTCAACACACTAATTAATTGATATTCAGGATCACTACTCTTCTTAGCACTTTCATATGCCGCAAGAAGCTTATCAATAAATGTATCTGTAATCTCCAAGTCCTTCTCTAAAATCAATCTAAACCACTCTGATTCTCCAATATCACTAATTCCATTAGAACCCCATGTACTCAAATTATGTCTTTGCATAAAGACGCGTTTATCAGTACATAAATATTCATTTATTTTTTTGACGACTGAATTGATAAAAATATGATAATTTGCATAAGATTCCTGCCCCATTATCAAACTAAGTAAAATTAAATTTTTCTTTTGATGTGATGTTCGTAACAAAGCATATTTATTCAGCTTTTTTATTAACTCTCTACTATTAAACTTGCTATCTAACTGCAACCCTAATACCCAATAAAATAATTCACTTCTGTCATTAAGTGAATTCAACTCACCAATTCTAAATAATTGATATTTTATTACTTCTTCAAAATCATAAAGATCACTCTCGCTAGACATATGAACAGTAAAATCTACAAATTTTTCAAGATAATCACCATTCATTTCAGAATCATAACCATAAAATTTTTTGACTGATTGCAGTAATTGGGGCTTATTCATAACTAAAACAAATACAATTTTCGGGATATCAAAAAAATGTTTAATCCGCTCAATTAAACGAATCGCAAAGTCGGGTCGGCAACGATCTAGCTCATCAATAATAAAAACTAAAGGTTTTTCTAATTGAGCAGCAAGTTCAGTGAGTTCTTTTTTAAAATCTTGGATCGTTTGTTTTTCAATATGGTGATTTTCTATTTTCTTTTCGATTTGTTCTTTTACCTTAGATGCTATTTCATCACTAGCAGTATCGAAAACATCTTGCCCTTGTTTATAGACTTCCTGTATAGCTTCACCTGCACCACCTAGACCAATCCAATGCATACCTGCTTTGGCAGCGATCATAGGAATAACAGCAGCTAAAGAAATTAACACTGAGGCAGTCTTTGAATTAAAATCATTAATCTCTTCAATACCAATTTCATCAGAATCTTTAAAAGCTTGGCTAATTTCAGCTGCAATTGTTAGAAAAGGATCATCTAAATAATCATTTGCAAACGCATCCAAATAAATAACGTTATGTTTCGTATCATCTAAATGCTTTGCCCAATGCCTTACAAACCATGTTTTTCCTTCACCCCAACGAGCATCCAAAGCTAAAACAGCACCACATTGTAGACGATCAACATAGTTAGTCAGTTGTTCACCCAAGCGACGTCGATCCCAGAGATCACCTTCCCAAGCTGTTTGAATATTCTCAAAATTATCTTTCTGCCAATTTATTTGATCTATAGTCATTTTATTAAATTTCATTCGTTTACAATTCATTCATTATATTCATTTTAATTTTTAAAGGCATAAAAAAACCCACTCAATCGGAGCGGGTTTTTTCAGAATATGGTGGCTATGACGAGACTTGAACTTGTGACCCCCGCATTATGAGTGCGGTGCTCTAACCAACTGAGCTACATAGCCTTAAACTGTGCGCGCATTATGGGATTTTCTGTAAATCACGTCAACCCCATATTGTGCTGTTTGATCAAAATTTGTTGAAGTGAGCCGATAAGCCGGGTTCTGTCGTGAACGATCATTCCTCTAGGCGCACAATCACTCATGCGCTCAAGCGACCTACCCGAATCCAGCATGGGCCATGCCTAATGGATTCCTATTTGGTCTTGCTTCCGGTGGGGTTTACCTCGCCATGAACTGTTACCAGCCATGCGGTGCGCTCTTACCGCACCCTTTCACCCTTACCTCCGATTCCGATTGCTCGAAAACATAATGAAGGCGGTCTTCTCTCTGCTGCACTTGCCGTCGGTTTGCACCGCCCAGGCGTTACCTGGCACCTTGCCCTATGAAGCCCGGACTTTCCTCCCCTGCTTCAATCACGGAGATCTCCACAGCAGCGATCGTCTGGCTCACTTCGAGCGGCATAGTATCAAATATCGAGACTAATTGCTTGATGTTTTTTGAGCAGTCAGTTTTTCATACTTGGCTTGCAGCTGTTCCTGCGTTTCGACATGATTCGGATCCAGTGGAATACAATCCACCGGACAGAACAACTGGCACTGCGGTTGATCATGATGTCCGACGCACTCTGTACATAGGTCTGGATGAATCTCATAAATGAGTTCACCCATATAGATGGCCTCATTCGGGCATACAGGTTCACAGACATCACAGTTAATACATTCATCGGTGATATATAAAGACACGCTACCAACCTTGTTGAAGTTTACGCTCGAAGGCAGCAACCACGTTTGGTGGTACAAACTTGGTTACATCACCTCTTAGTCGAGCAATTTCACGCACCAAAGTGGATGAAATAAAAGAATATTGCTCTGAAGGGGTTAAAAACACCGCTTCAAAATGGGAGTCCAGCTGACGGTTCATATTGGCCAACTGAAATTCGTACTCAAAATCAGACACTGCACGCAAACCACGCAATACAGCAGTCGCCTTTTGCTCACGGAAAAAATTGACGAGCAAACCGTCAAAACCTACAAATTCAACATTGTCCAAATGACTCAATGACTCTTTCGCCAATGCGACACGCTCTTCCAGACTAAATACCGGATTTTTATGATGACCGATAGCAATGGCTACCACGACTTCATCAAACATTCGCGCTGCGCGGGTTACCAAATCAATATGTCCATTGGTAATTGGATCAAAAGTCCCCGGATAAATCACACGAGTTTTAGACATCCATTTGTACTCTGCTTGTTATGTAGAATCTTATTTTAGCAAAAACTTGTTTTTTTGGTGAATAATCCTCATTAATTTAAAAAACTTCACCTTATTTCTAGTTGCGGTACAATAGCAGCACGTTTGGAAGTATCAGATTATGGCGAAAGCATCTATTGTAGTAAAAAAAAATAATGGCGGTACCATTGCACTGAATAAACGTGCCCGCCACGATTATTTTATTGAAGAGAAATTTGAAGCGGGGCTTTCATTAAAAGGCTGGGAAGTCAAATCAATGCGTGCTGGTCGCATGACCATTGTAGAAAGCTATATTACCTTTAAAAATGGTGAAGCTTTCCTGTTTGGTGCTCAGGTTCAACCTTTGTTAAGCGCCTCAACACACGTGGTGCCCGAAGCTACCCGTACCCGCAAGTTGCTGCTGAATCGTCGTGAAATTGAAAAGCTGATGGGTGCGATTAACCAGAAAGGTTATTCCTGCGTACCACTGGCGTGTTACTGGAAAGGTCCACATGCCAAACTGGAAATTGCCTTGGTGAAAGGTAAGCAACTCCATGACAAACGTGCCACCGAAAAAGACCGTGACTGGCAACGTGATAAAGCGCGAATTTTCCATAAATAATGGATTAAAAGTTGAATATAAAAAAACCTCCGCATTCGGAGGTTTTTTTATGATTTTAAGTATGGTTATTTAGTCGGGCTAGAGTAAGGGCAATATATTCCCCAAACCAGAACGCGGTTTTTAAATCGCCCTCAGGTGGGGTGACTTCAACCGGGGCATTATCCGACTGGGTCATTAAACCCAAAAAGCTCGACATCCGGTTCAGATCGGTCACAGCACGACCTGTCGGCATTAATGGCAAGCCACTCCATAGCATACCGTGCTGCATCGCAAACAAGTTGATTTGCTGCAGGACCGCCAGCTTGTCGCCACTGAGTCCGCCACCATTGGTAAAGGCGGCAGCCAGTTTGCCCTGCCAGGTACGTGCCAACCAGCGCTTGGAAGATTTTTCCATAAACAGCTTCATGGCAGAGGTTAGACTGCCCATATAGGTCGGACAGCCAAATACAATTGCATCGGCGGCGTCCAGCACATCCCAGTCTATATGTTCGACATTCATCATATGCACCTGAACACCGGTTTCCCGTGCACCATCGGCAATAAAATTTGCCACTTTAGCCGTGTGTCCATAAGGACTATGATAAACAATCGCAACAGATTTGGAAGATAGGGACATAACGCTCAAAAGCCAAAAAATTCAGTTAAGTTTAACATTTTCATGCCATAAACACGAATGTCGCCATACGCCCCGTTTTAGCTTCGCGGCGATAAGAAAAATATTCATCTGCTTGACGATAAGAACACTGATCCCCACCCAATACGGTATTTATGCCGTGTTGCTGCAAGATATAATGCGCAATGGCATACAGGTCAGCATAATATTTACCTGCCTGTTCACCGGCCTGAAATGCACTGTCCAGTTCAGGATATTTACTGCAAAAAGCAGCTTTTACTTCAGCGCCAATTTCAAAACATGGCTGACTAATGGCCGCCCCGAGCCAAGCCCAGGTCGGCGAAGTCTGCATGGCGGCAATGGTATTTTCAACAATCCCACCCGCCAGACCACGCCAACCGGCATGCAAATTGGCAACTTCCGTACCTTTCGCATTTCCCAGTACCACAGGTAAACAATCTGCCGTCATCATCATTAAGGCATGCGCCTTACGCTGCGTCACCAGACCATCTCCGACCAGTGCGGTAAATGGCATCTGTTCATTAATCGTATGACAGATGGTGCTATGCGTCTGAGTCATCCAGGTAATTTTATCTACGCCAAAGGTAGCGAAATCCTGCAATAAAGCCATACGATGCTGTTGTACCCGTTGTGCATCATCCTGCACATGTAAGGCCAGATTAAAACCTGCAAGTGCAGGCTGTGTAGATGGCTGCACTTTCGCATGATGGACACGGGTCTGACCCACATACACACCTTGTGGAAGTCCTGGTACAAATTGCATCTCAATTCCTTGCTTTGACGCGAGCTAAATAAAAAGATTAATAGGCTTTGTTTTCGGTACGCAGCACTTCAACCAGATTGGCAAAGTCTTCCGGCCACGGCGCTTCAAAGGTCATTTCCTCTTTGGTACGCGGATGGGTCAGACCAAGTTTCGCTGCATGCAAGGCCTGACGCTTAAAGCCACGTAAAGTATCATCTAGCAATTGTGATGCACCTGCTGGCATACGGACACGCGGCATATACACCTGATCGCCCACCAAGCCAAAGCCGATATAGCTAAAATGCACACGAATCTGATGGGTACGACCAGTTTCCAGACGGGCTTGAACACGGGTGAAGTGCTGGAAACGCTCTTTGACGTTGTAATGTGTCACTGCGTCTTTACCGCCTGGAAGTACAGTCATTTTCACGCGATCTACCGGATGACGTTTGATGGGTTCATCAATGGTACCGCCAGCAATAATATTGCCGTAAACCACCAGGTCATACAGGCGATATACTGATTTTTTCTCAAGCTGTTTGCTAAGAGAAAACTGTGCTTCCAGATTTTTGGCAACCACCAACAGACCGCTGGTGTCTTTATCGATACGATGTACCAGACCTGCACGCGCCAGTTCAGCCGATTTCGGATAGTGATGCAATAAAGCATTCACCAAGGTGCCAGAACTATTGCCAGCGCCCGGATGCACTACCATGCCTACAGGTTTATTGATGACAATAATGTCATCATCTTCATAGATGATATCCAGTGGAATATCTTCCGGCAGACTGCGCGTTTGCGCTTCAAGCTCAACATTTAAAGTCAGGGTTTCAAAACCATCACTTTTAAATTTCGGCTTAACCGGTTGACCATTCACCAATAAATTGCCATCTTTAATCCATTGCTTTAATTTTTCTCGAGAAAAATCGCTCCAGACCATTGCGGCAATCTGGTCGATCCGTTGCCCGATATAAGTTTCATCCAGTTGAAATTGCAACGATAAACGTGTTGCAGTTGCTTCTGAAGTATGGTTATCTGCATCCTCAGAATCTTCAAGTAAATTGAAATCAGTATCAGGGATATTAGAATTGGAAGATTGTGCTTGACTCATTTGCTCATTCAGACAAAAGTGGTTTAATAGTGCAATTGTAGCTCATTGCCCGTATTAACAGAGGAATTTTTATGTCGCTACCACATTATAAAATGACAATGCTTGCTGTGACATTAGGCATTGCATCGGCAATGGTAGGCTGTAGCAGTAATCCAAAAAAAGAAGTCGTGGATAAAGGTCCGGAATCTAGCGAACAGGTTTATATTCAAAAAGCACAGAAAGCGCTAGATCGTAATCAATATACCGATGCAGCAAAACAGTTGGAAGCGCTGGAAACTTATTTCCCGACCAGTCAGTATGCCCCGCAAGCGCAACTGGAACTGTTGTATGTGAAATTCCAGCAAAAAGATTATGAAGGTGCGGTCGCACTGGCAGAGCGTTTTATCCGTCTGAACCCGCAACATCCAAATGTCGACTATGCCTACTATGTACGCGGTGTCTCAAATATGGAACAGAACTATAACGGCCTGCTGCGTTATACCTCGCTGAAACAGTCGCATCGTGATGTCAGCTACCTGAAAGTGGCTTACCAGAATTTTGTTGATTTCATTCGCCGCTATCCATCGAGTACTTATGCAGTCGATGCAGCACAGCGTATGCAATTTATCGGTCAGGAACTGGCTGAGCATGAAATGAACGCAGCGCGTTTTAACATCAAGCGTAAGGCTTATCTGGCAGCAGTTGAACGTGGCTTGTGGGTGATTGAACATTATCCTCAAACTCCGCAGATTCCAGAAGCACTGGCAACGGTTGCTTATGGCTATGCTCAGCTAGGTGATAAAGCGACTTCTCAGCAATATGTGGATGTATTAAAGCTGAATTATCCGAATCTGGTGAAATCAGATGGGACGGTGAATCTGCGTGCAGCGCGTAGTGAAGGCAGCTTCTTTAACCGCGCGACACTGGGTATTTTTGGTAAAGAAGCCAAGACTGTAACCGACACCGATGCACAGTCTGATGCGCCAGAAAATGAAAAGCGCAGCATCACCAATCGCATTTCATTTGGTTTGCTGGATCGTCCTAAAACGGCTGAATAAAGCTAAAGAAGGCCGGCAGCATCAGCAAATAAGACAGCGCTTTACAGGTGCATTTTCCTCAAGGGCAAGGTATCATACTTGCCCTTTTGCGTTGTCTTGCCCAGGCTTGAACAAAACGTGCAAAAGGTATACAAAGGAACTTGAAATATTCAATGTCCAACTAGACTATTTTCATTTTTTCAGTGATTTAGACCTTAGATTCCAGCACGAGAAGCTCAGCAGACCATGGCCATTCCTCAACATACGATTGATCAGATTCTCGATCGCACCGATATTGTCGATGTGATTGGTCAATTCGTAAAACTGAAAAAAACAGGCCGTACCTATTCAGGCTGCTGCCCTTTTCATCAGGAAAAATCACCGTCTTTCCACGTCTATCGTGACAAACAGTATTTTCACTGTTTTGGCTGTCAGGCCAACGGTAATGCCATCCGTTTTTTAATGGACATTGGCAGCCGTAATTTTGTCGAAGTGATGAAAGACCTGTCCAGCCAGACGGGCATCGAACTGCCTAAAGACAATACTGATTCCAATAAATTAAAATATAAACGTGAAGCAGCCAAACCCAAAATCGTGCCTGCTCAAACTGCACCACAAACTCAGCCGCAACAGAATAACGCTCCAACAGAAAATAATAATGCTGCATCTACGGCGAGTTTCGATCCATTTGCAGAGTTTCAGACAGTCGAACAGGATTTTTATGGTGACCCTTTTGCTTCTTTTGAACACCTACCGATGGCGGAAGTTCAGCAAGACGGTAACCTCTACGACCTGCTAGAAAATATCGCGCAGTTCTATGAGCGCCAACTCCCAAATAGCCCGAGTGCCCAGCAATACTTCAAGCAGCGTGGTCTGACTGCAGAGACCATTGCCTATTGGCGCTTAGGCTATGCGCCTGAAGACTGGCAACATCTGGAAAAAGCCTTTCCTCAGGATATTGAAGGCTTAAAACTTTTAGGTCTGATTCGTACCAGCGACAGTGGCCGTGATTTTGATCTGCTGCGTGAACGGGTGATTTTCCCGATCCGTGATACCAAGGGGCGTGTGGTCGGCTTTGGTGGTCGCGCACTCAATGACGAGATTAAACCTAAATATATCAACTCGCCAGATTCTGAGGTCTTCCATAAAAACCAGTTGCTGTATGGTCTGTATGAAGGGCGCAAGCAGAAAGCCCAAGAATGGCTGATGGTCGAAGGCTATATGGATGTAATTGCGCTCCAGCAATATGGCATTCATGGCGCAGTGGCGACTTTAGGCACAGCGAGTAATACCGACCACCTGAATATTCTGTTCAAGCAGAGTAACCGGCTGACCATTGCCTTTGATGGGGACGCTGCCGGTCAAAAAGCAGCGCGCCGTACCTTGGACATTGCCCTACCCCTGCTGAATGATGGCCGCGAGCTGAAGTTTTTTGTCTTGCCCGCTGACCATGACCCCGATTCATTGATCCGTCGTGAAGGCATAGAGAATTTCAGACGCTTGCTGGAACAGGCGCCATTGATGTCGGACTTCGTGTTTGCCCATCTGACCCAAAATCAGGACATCACCACACCTGAAGGCAAGAGTCAGGTTATGGGTGAACTAAAAAATCTGACCGAGTTACTGCCCAAACACGGTTCTTTCCGTTATCTGCTGCAGCAATTTTTCCGTGAAAAACTGGGCTTTAACCGTAAATGGCAACCTAAGGTCAATACGGATGCATCTTTAAGCTTTAGTACTAAAATTGATGCTGAAGAATATGTGATTGCGATCTTGATGAATCATCCTTATCTGTATATTCATTTTGAACCGCTGCGCGCGCTGGTGGCAGAAGATCAGCTGCTGTTTAAAATTCTGAACATTCTGAATGTGATTTTTGATGACTTGCCAGATGACCCAGAACTGTCGATCTATTATGTGCTCGGTGCCTGCGCAGCCCATCATCATGAACTGCAGCATATTTTACAGCATGCCAATGTCAGCGATTACACCTCATCGCCGGAACAGGCCGACAAACTCGCGGCTGATTTTTCCACCAAGCTGCAATATCAGTGCTTGAAAAATAAAATTAAATCGAAGAAATTTAGCAGTATTGCGGAAATGAAAAACCTGAAAATGCAAATTTATGAAATTGACCGAAAACGCTCCATGACATTGTTAGAAGAATAATCTCTGGATCATTTTTACGTTTAGATCATAGCCGATACACATTAATATCATTCGCAAGTTAAACAGAAAACTAATAAGCAATCGCTGTGTTTTTATAAATCGTCTATTTTAGCGCTTCGAGATACGACGCTTTTGAACCACGTCTTTTAACTCTTCTTGCATCATTTCAAAACAACTTGGATCTTCCGCTTTTGCTGCTTCGCGCAACAAAATTGAGGTTGGATGCAACAGTTTCTGCGTTAAACGATGCGCAAATTCAGCCATGACGGTTTCGGCTTTTTCACCTTTGGTCATGCGCTGGATTGCCAGTTCTAATTCTTCTTGGCGTAATTGCTCGCCATGATCACGATAGGCATGAATGGTGGCGCCTGCCTGATTCACCTTTTGCTGGGTCATCAGTTCAGTGGCCAGCTGATTCACCATCAGCTCGGCTTCAACCGCCGCCTGACGGCGCTGCGCCAGATTTTCTTCAATCACCGTTTGCAGATCATCGACGCCATATAGATAAACCCCATCCAGGCTTTCTACTTTGGCATCAATATCACGCGGAACGGCCAGATCCACCAGTAGCATCTGCTGGTAACGGCGTTTTTTCAGTGCAGCTTTTATATCCGGATAGTGAATGACTTGATGCAAACTACCGGTACAACTGGAAATCACATCGGCACGATGCAAGTTGGCAGCTAACTGGTCAAAGTCGATAATTTCGACCTCAACCCGATGTGCAATTTCCTGCGCCAGAATGTCTGCACGTTCGCGGGTACGGTTACAGATGATGATCTTGCCCACACCCATTTCTGCAAGATGCTTAGCCACCAGACTGTTCATCTCTCCAGCTGCCACCACCATAATGGTCAGCTTGTCCGGGTGACTAAACACTTGCAAGGCAAGTTGTGCTACCGCATAGCCCATCGAGACCGCATGACTACCGACAGCCGTTTCCGAACGCACACGTTTAGCGGCATAAAAAGCATATTCAAAAATGCGGTTCAGGTTTTGCGAAACGGTATGAGAGTCTTTGGCCAGAGAAAGTGCGGTTTTGACCTGCCCCAGAATTTGTGGTTCACCTAGCATCAGTGAATCCAGACCACTGGCAACACGCATCAGATGCGTCACCGCTTGAGCATTTTCATAACGATAGACATGATGTTGCAGTTGTTTGACATCCACCCCATTTTTCTGGGCGAGCCAGTTCAGCACCATGTCAGCATTGTCAGACATGGCGTAAACTTCGGTCCGGTTACATGTAGACACCACCACCATGTCGTTCAGTTGAGGGTGTTGGCTTTGCTCGGCAAGAATGGCACTTAACTTTTCAGGGTTAAACGCCACTTGTTCGCGCAGTTCTACAGAGGCAGTTTGATGGTTGACACCCAATGCAAAGAAAGACATATCAGGTCATCATTTCACTAAATTTATGCTATTGTGCAACATCGGTGTCATAAAAAGCATTACTTGGATCAATAAAAAATTGCGTCAAACAATTAGCCGTATCAACGGCCCTACAATTAAGCAATATTCTACCACATTCCTACTGGTGGGTAGCATGGCTTCGACTGCGCATCTTTATGCAGCGGAAGCAGTTTACCATGCAAATCAAAATTATGATGCGATAAAACAAAGTATGATGGCTGAGTTTGCCATCGCTGCACATGACATTCCGACTGCTTTGCACAACTATACGGTGCTGGCGATCAAGAGCAATTCCACTTCAGTCAAGCAGCGTGCACTGAATGTCGCGCTGGAACATGATGACCTACAGGCAGCACTAGATATCTCCACGCACTGGGTGGTACAAGAGCCACAAGACGTCCCTGCTTTATTTTATTTATCACATATTGCCCTTAAAGCGCATGAATATGAGCTGGCTGCTGAGACCTTAGAAAAAATCCTGCAAATTGATGACAGTGCCGATCTGGAAGAAATTCTCGCCGGAATTTCACCGGAAGGCACAGAGGATCGTACTTATCTGATTCAGGCCTTAAGCACCACTAAAGCCAAGGACAATCCATCTATTCTGGTGCTGGTAGCCGGTCTGGAAGCACAAAATGGTCAGCTCGAACAGGCTCTAAATACAGTTAACCGCGCCTTAAAAAAACGTCCGAATGCGACCGGCTATATTTTGATGAAAGCCAATCTGCTCAATGCACTCGGCGATACTCAGGCGACACTGCAATGGTATGAAAAATCCAGCCGTAAACACCGCAATAATCTGGATGTACGTCTGGCGGAAGTCAAATATCTGGTCAAGCTGAACGAAGCGACTTTGGCGCTGAAAAAACTGCAAGACATTCTAAAAAAATGGCCGACTGCCGAAGAAGCCCTGTTTATTGCCGGACTGACCAGTATTGACTTAGAAGAATACAAGAAGGCCGAAAAATATCTGGTTGAACTGCGTTATTCTGCACAATATCAGAACGAAGCCTATTATTATCTGGCGGTCAATGCAGAACGCAAACAGCACTATGAAACAGCCAAAGCCTATTATCGTCTGGTCGATGGCAGTCTGTACACGGTCTCGCGCCGTAACATGATTTCGATTTTTGCCCAGCAGGATAAACTGCATGATGCACTGCGTTTCCTGACTCAGGAACGGGTCAATTATCCACAACATGCCAGCTTCCTCTATCTAGCCCAAGCGGATATTTTGACGCGCATGCAGAATAAAAAAGCCGCGATCCGCCTGCTGGAAGAAGCCAGCAAAAACCTGCCCGATGACCCTGAACTGGTTTATTCGCAAGTCCTGTTGCTGGATCCCCATCAGGATCGCGTCAAGCTGGATGAACTACTCAGCACTTTACTTAAAATTGAACCGAACAGTCCGACCTATCTGAATGCCTATGCCTATACCCTGGCGATGCAAAACCGTCGCCTCGAAGAAGCACGCCGCTATGTCGAACAGGCACTAGAATATGCACCAGAACAGGCATCGATTCTGGATACCTATGGTTATATCTGTTATTTACAGAATGACTTCACCACAGCTGCGGATGTGTTATACAAAGCCTATCAATTGAATCCGAATGTGAAGATTGGGGTACGTTATGCCCGTTCCTTGTACATGAAAGGTGATCTACAACACTTCCACCAAGTGTTACAACAATTACAACAAAACCATCCAAATGACCCAGAATTGAAACAACTTAATTCGCTATTGTTAGCACCACAAACCAAAACGAGTTAATTAATTTATGCGCAATTTGAGCCAATTGGGCTGCTGTGCCTTTGCAGCCACTGCTTTATTTTTAACTGGCTGTCAGCAGATGATCAAGCCTCAAGCGCCTGCCACCCCGTCTGTACAGGCAGAGAATCAATTTCAGCTGCAAGGTAAAATTGGCGTTCGTACCCCTCAACAGACTGGCAGCGCATTCTTTACCTGGGTACAACAGCAGGAAGAATTCGATATTGAGCTCAGCGGTATCTTAGGCGTCGGTAAAACCCAGATTTCTGGCACACCGGGACAAGTGACCTTAAACAGCGCAAAAACCGGTGTGATTCAGGCAGCCAGTGCCGAAGAATTACTGCAACGTGCAACCGGCTGGCAAGCGCCGATCAGTTATTTAGTCGATTGGGTACAAGCCCGCCCTGCTACCACGACTGCCAAATTACAAAAAGACGATACACAGCGAATTAACCAGATTATCGAACAGGGCTGGACGGTCGATCTCAATTATAATGCGCAGGCCAAAATGCCAAACCGTTTGATTTTAAAGCAGTCACTTGGAAATGGTGCAGAAAACCGTATTACAATGATCATTGAAAACCGTTAATTGACCTGATTCCAGCCCATGATGATTCGTGTTCCCTCGCCTGCTAAACTGAATTTGTTTTTACATATCACCGGTCGCCGTGAAAATGGTTATCATGAGCTGCAAAGTATTTTTCAGCTGATTGACCTGTATGACTGGCTGGAGTTTGAACCAAGCGCCGATGATGCGATTCAGATTGAAGGTCTGGCCTCCGTCGATCTGCAACAGAATCTAATCTATCGGGCGATACAGTTGTTGAAGCCTTATGCCCAAACGCCGTGCGGACTAAAAATTCGTCTGGAAAAAAATATCCCGATGGGTGCAGGTCTTGGCGGTGGGTCTTCCAATGCAGCGACGACCCTGATTGTGATAAACCAGCTCTGGCAGTGCGATTTAAATATTGAGCAACTGGCAGAGCTTGGGGTCAAGCTGGGCGCAGATGTTCCGATATTTGTGCATGGTAAAAATGCCTGGGCCGAAGGTATTGGCGAACACTTAACATTCATAGACTTAGATCAAAAAAAATTCATTGTGTTAAAACCTGATTGTTTTATCAGCACTCAACTGCTTTTTTCGCAAAAAGCATTGACAAGAGACACGAAGAGCACTAAATTTTGCGCCTATCAGGAAACGCCATCTGATTTTGGAAATAACTTTGAGCCACTGGCAAGAAGCTTATATCTCGAAGTCGATGAAGCAATGCAATATCTCGACCAGTTCGGAAAAGCAAAGCTTACAGGTACAGGTGCTTGTGTGTTTATTGAAGTCACTGAAAATCTGAATATCGAAGATATTCTTGCAAATGCACCATGTAAAGCTTACCTGGTCAACAGTTTACAAGAATCACCTTTAGTTCAGTTTAAAGTGTAGATAGGGGTATCGCCAAGTGGTA
>NZ_DCLL01000031.1:0-119123 GCF_002321025.1 Acinetobacter lwoffii | reverse complement strand
GAATCCAGCCGCCCCTGCCATTTTCTCGAAAAAAGACAGAGCACTCATTTGCTGTAAGACTGTTAATTTACCTTGACACTTTACCGCAAAAATATTAAAGTTCTGCCGCATTAGGGGTATCGCCAAGTGGTAAGGCACCGGGTTTTGATCTCGGCATCCGTTGGTTCGAATCCAGCTACCCCTGCCATCTATTCCCATATATCCCAACCGCCAAGGGTGCTTCATGCCCAATCTTGTCGTTTTTAGTGGATCTGCGCATCCACAATTCGCTCAAAAAGTCGTAAGTCACTTACATATTCCTCTAGGCGCTGCCTCTGTAGGTCAGTTCTCTGACGGTGAAATTGCTGTCGAGATTACTGAAAACGTTCGTGGTAAAGACGTATTTATCGTACAACCTACTTGTGCCCCAACTAACGATAACCTGATGGAAATCTTAGTAATGGCTGATGCTTTGCGTCGTGCAAGTGCAGGTCGTATTACTGCCGTGATTCCTTATTTTGGTTATGCTCGTCAAGACCGTCGTCCACGTTCAGCACGTGTTCCAATTACTGCAAAAGTTGTAGCAGACATGCTCACTACTGTAGGCGTTGACCGTGTTGTGATGATCGACTTGCACGCTGACCAGATCCAAGGCTTCTTCGATATCCCTGTAGACAACATCTACGGTACACCAGCGCTACTTGCTGACTTGCGTCAACAATCGCATCACAACCTGATGGTGGTTTCACCTGACGTCGGTGGTGTCGTTCGTGCACGTGCTGTTGCGAAACAAATGGGCGATATCGATCTTGCAATCATCGATAAGCGTCGTCAAAAAGCGAATGAATCACAAGTGATGCATTTGATTGGCGATGTAAAAGATCGTGATTGTGTCATCGTCGATGACATGGTAGATACTGCTGGTACGCTTTGCAAAGCTGCCGATGCATTGAAAACTTTCGGTGCTCGCAAGGTTGTTGCGTATGCAACGCATCCAGTACTTTCTGGTAAAGCGATTGAAAACTTAAAGAATTCTGTGATTGATGAACTGGTTGTGACTGATACCATTCCTCTTTCTGATGAAGCTTTAGCACTGGGCAAGATTCGCCAGGTTTCAGTAGCCAGCATGGTTGCCGAAACGATTCGTCGTATTAACAACGAAGAATCTATTAGCGCAATGTTCGATTCTTATCTATAATAGAGCGCTGAATTTTCAAAGCCCTGCCATTTGGTAGGGCTTTTACTCACCAGACTGGTCGCAAGTCTGGTTCATTTAACTTAAATAGGATGTCTATCATGGCAAACTTCGTATTAAACGCAGCAGCACGTGAAGAAGCAGTTCAAGGGAAAGGTGCGAGCCGCCGCCTTCGTCTTCAAGCTAAAGTTCCTGCAATCATCTACGGTGGTGAAGCTGCTCCTGTAGCAATTACTGTTGAGCTTCGTCAGCTTGTTAAATTCTTAGAAAACAATTCATTCTTTGAAGAAGTTATCGAAATTGATGTAGACGGTAAAGTTGAAAGCGTGAAAATCCAAGCGTTACAACGTCACCCAGCTAAAAACACACCAATGCACGCTGACTTCAAACGCGCATAAGTGTTAATGGTGTAATTAGTGTCAAATATTTCACTGATTGTTGGTTTGGGTAACCCAGGTTCTGAGTATGCCCAAACCCGCCATAATGCAGGCTTCTGGTTCGTAGAACGCCTTGCAGACCAATATGGCATTACCCTCAAAAAAGACCCAAAATTCAATGGATTTAGCGGTCGTGGCAATATCGAAGGTCAAGACGTCCGTCTTCTTCTACCGACAACCTTTATGAACCTTTCCGGTAAAAGTGTTGTTCCTTTCGCCAAATTTTACAATATCGCACCTGAATCGATCCTGATTGCCCATGATGAACTGGACATGAATCCTGGTGTCATTCGCCTGAAAACTGGCGGTGGTCACGGTGGTCATAATGGTCTACGCGATATCGTTCCGCATATTGGTTCAAACTTCCATCGCCTGCGTATTGGAATTGGTCATCCTGGTGCCAAAGACCGTGTTTCCGGTCATGTGCTCAGTAAAGCACCTAGCAGCGAACAGAACTTAATGGATGATGCGATTTCCCATGCTCTCGCCCGCACAAAAATGCTGGTGAACGGTGAAGTACAGCAAGCCATGAATCAAATCAACGCATATAAGCCGAACTAAACATTCAAAAATTGCTGGACAATTCCGCTTGCCAGAAAGTTTATTTAAGCGCAAAATGCGTTTGCTCGATTGTTCACCATACAGCAAGCAAGATTGATTTAACCAAATGATCAAACTCTTAGGTCAACTCAGGGGACGCTAGCCATGCTATCTCGTTTATTAAAATGCAAAATTCACCGCGCTCACGTTACACATGCAGAACTACACTATGAAGGTTCATGTGCAATTGATGGCGTTTTGATGGATTTGGCTGGCATTCGTGAATACGAAGAAATTCATGTGTGGAACGTGACCAATGGTAAACGTTTTGCAACTTATGCAATTCGTGGCGAAGACAATTCAGGCATCATTTCAGTCAATGGTGGCGCTGCGCATCAAGCCGATGTAGGCGATATCGTGATTATTGCAACCTTTGGCGATTTCACTGAAGCTGAAGCGAATGCCCATCAGCCTCGCTTGGTTTATGCTAACCCAAATAATACAGTCAGCCACACCGCCAACTGTATTCCGGTACAAGTCGCATAATCTAATATCAGACCAGATACCCAAAAGCTCGCACATTGCGGGCTTTTTTATTGAAAAATACTTCTAAAAATAGATCTTAATTAACCGCCTTGTACCCAGTCTTTTTGGCTTTCGCAATTTAAAGCTCGCAGATTATGATCCACCAGATTCGCCAATAAAGCCTGTCCATTATCTTTAACTTTAATCTCGGCATATTTTGCGTTGCGATAGCACGGCTCCAATCCTTCTGCAAACAGAAAGCTACTCGCTGCCGGATATAAATTGGCTAATCGATTGGAAGGATTTTTTAGAAGCAAACGCGCGGAAGTTCCCTGATGAGTTTTTAAAAGATTTTCATCCATGCTAGTTTGAATCACACGATGTTGATCATCTAGCTGTACATAGCTTAGAAGATGTGTCTGATCCTGAATATGCTTTTCTAAGGCTGCAATTTTCTTATCCGCTAAACTACCCTCTTCTCCACGATCCGCTTCAGCATCACCCTCGAAATGCAGCTCATAATTCAGTACCATATAATCGCCTTGCAAGATTGAGCGCGGATCGAACGGAGCAAGCTCGACGAAAATGGACTGGCTGTTCACTAAATGATGTTCATGTTTCAGGATCAATCCCACAAAGAGCAGAATACTGAATCCGGCCAGAATCAGAGGAAGAAACTTTTTCATGCAGTTTCCTCCTGACCAGGTCTAATCCTTACCTGCTTTAAGCCATAGACCATGCACCAAACCATAAGACCTGAGATGAAAATCGTTAGGCTCTTTACCAGGAAACTCAGCCCCAGATTGTAATACAGCATCCATAACCAGAAGATCAGCAATAAAATCGACAGAGCTTGCATCAGTCGTTGCTGATAGACTACAGCCCAGGCCATGAGCAGCATAATGATAAAAATTTCAAAATAGCCCAGCAGGATCAGTAATAAACCCAGAACCGGAATTAACCAGAGCCATTTTTCAGAAAATTGTTGCCAGTTTTGCCAAATAAAACTGAACAACAATAAGCTCGGAAGAATATAAAATAACAGGACTTGGTCAAAGCTGATCTGTCCAATGCTGTGCCAGTGCTCTAATCCGGTCACCGCCTGAACCACCGCTGAACCTGTCAGCATGGCAATCATCCAGAGAAAGATACTTTTCTGATAATGCGAAGATTGCCAATAACGCGCTGTTAGGAATATTCCGATGAAAATGACATAGTTCAAGCTGAGTATGATACTGATCACCATGTCATCATGTTTAAAAGAATTCTCTAAGACCAGAACCACGATTGCTAATGCATGCGTCATCAGCAGCTGTAGGGTCAAAATAGACCAGTGCATCCGTTTGATGGTAGTAAGCCCCAGCATTAATAATTGCAGCAGCCAGACTACAACCATACTGTCGGTCAGCAGTTCTGTATGAATTAAAACTGCTGCCTGACCACAGATCCACAAGCAATAGGCAAACTGGTGCATAAAAACTGAAGCCTGCTGACCCAGCAGTTTCCAGGCGATGCCTATAAAAATGATCCCCATTAAAATCGAAAATGCTTCCCAGTAAGTCAGTAACAGGACTGCAAGAATAATCCCCGAAATCCAGGCACCGAGTGCCAGAGGAATCACAGAAAATTTGGTTTGTGGAAAAATTCTATTTAAAGCAAAACTAATTAAGGCAAACCAGCCAAAAATCAGCACAGCTAGCACAAATAGTCCAGTAGCTGAATTGGTCAGTTGATTTTCAACCAGTTCAAATACCCATAAGCTCACACTGGCAGCCAAACCTGCAATGAGAAGAATGGCTTCTAGCGCCTGATGTTTCCTATAAAAATAAAATGCGGCACCTGTCGGTAAAACAATTGAAGAAGCTAAATAGATCAGCTTAGAGTGATGAATAAACTGCATCATGCTGCTGATCGAAATCACGATCACAAATGCGATAAACAGAAAACGTAGCAGCGCGTAATAGCGCATGGCATACGCAAAGCTAAGTGCTGTCAGCAAATTTAGACCGAGCAAATACAACCCTTCTGCTCTTCCCATCCAGAAGCTCTGTTTAAAATACAGATACAACGTCAGCTGGCTCACTACGCAAAGCATGACAAAAATGCCAATATTGGAGCGATAGAGCCATGGTAAGAGCAAGGCTGACCAGAGCAAAAATAACAGATAACTATCTGCGCCAGTTTGATAAATCTGCCCAATCATTGCCAGACTTAAACCCAGCATGAGACCAGATACTGTATCCAGACTCTGTCTCACCCATTCCTGCTGGTCGAAGTAAATACTTGCTGTTGCACTACAGAGTAAAATCAGCATCGGGATTGCCAGCTGAACCGGATCCGGCAGCATCCACCAGTTCGCTGCCATTAAATACAGCAAACTGACCGTGATGAGTGCCAAGCCCAAGATTTTTAAATAACGTAGTACTTCTACATTGCAGAACAGCAAGGGCGAAAATTGATTATTTCGGATCAGCTCAGTTTTATGCATTGTTAGAATGATTGAAGGATTTCTAATCTTCCTCACACCATAGCATGTTTCCAGTATTTTGCTAAAAACCTGGGTAATTCAGATTATCTGTTTTGTTTATCTAAAATTCTGCAAATTACTTTCCATTTCAACCATCCCATCTTTTTAAAATCAGGACTATAATGTTCTTACATCGCTTCAGGGCGGGGTGTGATTCCCCACCGGTGGTAATTTCAGCTTTTTATAATTAGGCTTGAATTAGCCCACGAGCGGTCAATTTCGATTGATCTGCAGATCTGGTGCAAATCCGGAGCCGACGGTATAGTCCGGATGAAAGAAGACGAAAGCAGCACCAAGGCTGTATGCCGTGCATACACCTGTTTTTGCTATAAGCCTATTTTCACTCAGTCCTGAAATGTTCCATCATATTTTTAGTTTAGGTGAGCATTTCAATGTCAAGTTTGATTCAACCCGAAATTTTCTTTTCTGCTTTAGCCCCTGCTGAACAACGTATCCTTCAGGCACTCGAAGATCTCCGCCAAGGCAAACCTGTCTTGGTCATGGATGATTTTGACCGTGAAAATGAAGCCGATCTGATTGTGGCAGCTGAAACTTTAACTATAGAAACCATGGCGCGTATGATTCGTGATGGTTCCGGCATCGTTTGCTTATGTCTGACTGATGAGCTGGCAAACCATTTAGAGTTACCACCAATGGTACAAGATAACTCTAGCCAGTTTAAAACTGCCTTTACTGTAAGTATTGAAGCAGTAGAGGGTGTAACAACCGGTGTTTCTGCCAAAGACCGCACGACTACAATTAAAACAGCGATTAAAGACGGCGCAGTTGCCAGTGATCTGAATCGTCCTGGTCATGTATTCCCATTACGCGCCCGTGAAGGTGGTGTCTTAACCCGGCGTGGTCATACTGAAGGTACTATTGACCTTGCGCGTCTGGCTGGTTTAAAACCTGCCGGCGTGTTGTGTGAACTGACTAATCCGGATGGCAGCATGGCTTCTGGTATTCAAGTTCTCTCGTATGCACAGACGCATCAACTGAGCCTAATTACCATTGATGAACTGGTACAGTACCGCCAGCAACACAATATATAAGTCTATTTAAAAAGAAAATCCCGGCATTTGGTCCGGGATTTTTTGTGTCGTATATATTGATTGAATTAACTGAAGATGGAATAAATCCCATACAGTGCAACCATTAACAAGATCAAGCCACATAGCCCAAGTAAATGCGGATAAAGCTGAGACCGAGATAATCGCTGAAAACCCAGATACACCAGTGACAGGGTGAGAAAATCCAGAACAATCCAGCTAATTGTCAGAATCACCAAGCTTAAATCGAGGTTTGGGCTAATGCCTATAAATTGCGGAAAAAAGGCGGCAAAGAAAATAATATCCTTGGGATTAGAAATACCTACCAGAAAACCGGTACGAAAGCCACCCTGTACGGGCTGCAGGTTTTGTGGTCCAGTTGATCCCTGCCCTTGCCAGACTTCCCTGAAAATCTGAATTCCCAGCCAGGCAATATACAAACAGCCAAGTAGCTTAATGCCATTCAGCCAATTTTCGTTAACAACCAGAAGACCTTTTAGACTGAGAATGGATAAACCAATCAGAACCAGTGAGGCAAAGTTAGTCCCGAAAATAGTCTGCAAGGCATGCTTATAGCCGCCTTTGAGCCCAGCACTAGCGACCAGTAACATTACTGGTCCGGGCGTCGCGATCATGATTACTACGGCCAGACAATACAGCAGATATTCGGTAATATTCACCCCATTCCTCCTTGTCTAATATAGTCAGCATAAAAAAAGAGGACCTACTCGTCCTCTTCTTCCATCTGAATCAGATGCTGACTAATGCCATCTGCCCGCAGAAAAGCCAGATCATAGCTAGCGGTGGCCAAGGCCAAGATCCGGCGCTCAAACTCATCCCAGAGTGGGCGCACCTGCTTATAATGAATACCCAAACCACTATCGTCGGTAAAATGCCGATTTTTCTCACACAGCTTTAAAGCATGATACAGCTTGCGCCCTTTGGAAGCATCATCACGCAAGCGCACCCGTTTCGACAGTATAAAGGCCTGTACCTTGACAAGATCGGCATGCGGTAACAGCGGCAACAGAATCTGATCCAGCTGTGCATCCAGACGCTGCCACACAGCTCGATGCTGCTCAGCACTATACGTATTCCAGTGAATCACTTCATGATTAAAACGGCGGCAACCACGACATACCGCATCACCAAATACGGTCGAGCAACGCCCTGCACATGGGGTTAAAGACGCAATACGACGATCTGAACTCAAAACACACTCCAAAGATACTGCAACTTTCAGTATCTGCATCACTGCACAAAATCCTGGGTCGGGCATGACTATACACGCTCTCCCCCATGAATTGAAGCCTGTTAAAAGACTTGCGTTTTACTCGCTTATTCACTCGAATCAAGCTAAAATATGCGCCTTTCAAATTATCATGCTACGTTGGAGTATTCCATGAACGCTACTGTAGAACAGCTTGCACCTGTAGAACAGCAAGCGACGACTGGTTGGGTTGTTGCCGCACTTTATCAATTCAAAGAAGTTCAAGATCCTGCCGATCTTCAGCAACGTCTTTTGGACCTGGTAAAATCCATCAACCTTTGCGGTACTCTAATTGTGGCAGGTGAAGGCATTAACGGTACGGTTGCAGGCGACCGTGCATCGATTGATCAAATTCACCAGTTCCTTCTGAATGAAGGTTTTAACGAAATGGAATACAAAGAATCTGACAGTTCTGAAAAGCCATTCCGTAAGATGAAAATTAAATTAAAAAAAGAAATCGTGACTTTAGGCGTGGAAGTAAAACCGCGTGATTTAGTCGGTCACTATCTTGATCCAAAAGAATGGAACGAACTGATTGCACGTGATGACGTGATTCTGGTCGATACACGTAACGATTACGAATACAAAGCCGGCACTTTCAAAGGCGCAATTGACCCGAAAACTGAAAGCTTCCGCGAATTCCCTGAATATGTGAAAAATAATCTGGAACAGCACAAAGACAAGAAGATTGCGATGTTCTGTACAGGTGGTATTCGTTGTGAAAAATCAACCTCTTTACTTCTTCAAGAAGGCTTCACTGAAGTTTATCACCTGAAAGGCGGTATTTTGAAATACCTGGAAGAAACCCCGGCTGAAGAAAGCATGTGGGAAGGTGAATGCTTCGTGTTTGATGGTCGTACTGCCGTAACGCACGGTGTTGAAGAAGGCCAAAATACCAAGTGTCATGCGTGTGGCTGGCCTTTACTTCCAGAAGAAGTTGCCCTCCCAAGTTATGAACATGGTGTCTCTTGTGTGTACTGTATTGACAAAACCTCGGAGAAACAAAAAGAAGGTTTCCGTATGCGTCAATCACAAATTTTAGCAGCAAAACGCAAACGCCTCTAATTTGGCCTTTTGTAATGAAATATATAAAAACCCTCTTCGGAGGGTTTTTTGTTTACATAAAAATCACAACAGTAATAAAACTCTTACCAATTCCTTACCAAGAACCTCATTTTTTTCCAAACAAGATTGTTAGTCTAATGATACGGTGATTTACAAGCTAAGTCTTTCATTATTAACTGAAATTTTTACTTGAAAAGGAATATAAAATGGCAGGCTCACTTGCTCGAGATTCAGACAATCTGGTTCAATTTCAACCAAAAGAAAATATAAAGCTGCAACGACTTCATCAAATTTCTGAAGAGCTTGAACAGCAGTCACATCTGTTCGTAGTTATCTTGGGAACCATTATTGGCGCAATCTTGGCGCTGTTCATTGGTTACCATATCAATACCAGCATCATGCATTTTATCCTGCTGAGTATTTTGCCGATCTGTTTGGCCTATTTCTTACGTAAAGTTTATATTTATACCCTGACACATAGCTGATTCTGTCTGATCATTTATATTCCAAGACTTTACCGCACAAAAAATACTGCTTAGGATACAGGCAGTATTTTTTATTTTGCCAATCATATGAATCTGACCGAATGGATTATTTCCGTCATGGAGCAACTGGGCTACTGGGGCATTGCCCTGCTTATGTTCCTAGACAATGTCTTCCCGCCAATTCCTTCCGAAATTATTATGCCTTCCGCGGGCTATTCAGCCTCTCAGGGCGAGTTAATACTCGTCGGGGTAATCATGTCCGGCTGTATCGGCTCTCTACTAGCAGCCGCCTTGCTATACTGGATTGGCTATAAATTTAACCATGATTCTATTTTTAAATTTGTCGATCGTTATGGCAAATATTTATTTATTAAATCAGAGGATGTGAAAAAATCACTCAGTTGGTTTGAGCATTATGGTCACCGGATTGTGTTTTTTGGCCGCATGATTCCTGCCGTCCGCTCGCTGATCAGCATTCCTGCCGGCATGAGTCATATGCCCTTCTGGAAATTTATGTTCTATAGCGCACTTGGAACCATCATCTGGACTACATTTTTGGCCTGTGTCGGATTTTATTTTGGCGAAAACCAGCAGTTGATGCAGCAAATTTTCAGTAAAGTCAGTTATGTGATTATTGCCATTGTTGCGGTAATTATTATCTGGATTTTCTACCGTAGACAGCAGCGTAAAAATCGTCCATCCTGAGGAAGATCCCTTAAGGAGATTAAAACGATGTCGCATTATCTTAAATATTTTGCCACCGTTTATCTGACCCTGGTTCTATTGGTAGGCATATTCATCTATGTATTCAATCTGGGCGCCATTCTGCTGATTCCTGCCCTGATTGCTTCTGCCTTTCTCAGTGCCCGATACTTTGTTAAGAGAGAACTTCGTTTGCCGACTCAGCAAGAGAAAAGCAAACTGGTCTGGGGCTCCACTATTATTGCCATGACATTCGGGTTTATCTTTTTAGTTGTGGTCATCTGGATGAACCCGCAGACAGATGAGATTTATAGAACCATCACCTATACAGGAAGAGGAACAAATTCATTCCTGGTGGCTGCAAGCATTGCCTTACATGCCTTGCTGTTTCATATCGCCTACAATGCTTATGCACGCTATAGTCTGGCGAAGCGTACAGGCTTGAAAGAAAATAGGGTCGAGTAGATCTCAAAGATGCAAAAAGGCCAAAGCTAAAAAAAGCACCCTGCGGTGCTTTTTTTATGAATTATTCTGGAGTGTGATACATCAGATACAATTCATTTAAGTTTTCTGGAATTTCTTCTGCAAGTTCATCCATTAACTGACCATTGCGACGGAAAGTTTCCATTTGTGGATCTTCATCATCAATGCCACTAAAGACCATGATTGGCAGAGTTAAATCCACCAGTTGCTCTTCAAATTCTTTAGTAAACCAAGCGTCTTCGTTCAGGAACATGGCATCTACAAAGCCCACACTCCAGTCACCCAGGCTTGATTCAGTGTCTGCTTCTTCAATTTCAAACGGGAACGCAATCCCTTCTTCATTGGCTAAGCTTTGACGAATAGACTCTAACCATGCTTGCACCTGAGTGATGATTTCTGCAGGCACTTTCTTTTGATTACTATCAAAAAGTTCGTCTAACCATTTGTCGAATTTTGGGCCTACTGCAATAGCACATAAGAAACCATGGGTTGCCGCGAAATCTAGACCATGTTCATTTTGGTCACCATCTAGATATTCACTCAACAGGTCTAAATCTAAAGCACTCATCTAACATCCAAACTTAGAAAACCGAAAGGTTTAGCATAGCATTTATTCAGACTATGCTAAATCCGAATTCGTTAATCTTCGTCATCAAAATCGTCGTCATCGTCGAAGTCATAATCAAAATCTTTGAGTTCGCGCTCTAAACGACGTTGGGTCAGTAGATCATCGATCAGACGACGTTTTTCCAACGACTCTTTAGCACTGAGCTTGCTAGAAGCCTCATCGAAATTAACATCATCTTCACCGAAGTTATCATCTAGTTCAAAATCTGTAGAAGACACTAAAACTTCCTCATGAGTGAAAAATGTAAAAGGATTTAAGCGCTATTTATCGTGCCTAAAATAACAAGTCAAGTTTTATTTGGATTTTCGTATTTTTAATTTGTAATTAGGGGTTTTTTCTGTCTCAATTGTGTGCCATGATATAATCCACCCTGCGTCCTTATGTTTTTTGATTCTCCTTTTTTGAGTCATAAACAGACACGCATGGGATGAACTTGAAAACAACAAATTCACCCCCATCTTAAATTACTGAATTTCATTTTAAATATTTTATCAGACAGCTTTCATGCTGAATTCTCTGATGAAATATATAGGCTATTCACTAAATTTAACGAGCTTAAATCGTGCAGCATTGTACGGTTTTTTACTGCCACAGATTCAACGAAGAGTAAGCAAAAGATGAGCGATATGACTTCCCCTACTTCTCAAGTAGCGGCTCTGATTAGCCGAGGCAAAGAACAAGGTTATTTAACCTTCGCTGAGGTTAACGATCATCTGCCGGACTCCATCACAGAAAGCGAGCAGATTGAAGACATCATTCAGATGCTGAATGACGTTGGTATTCCGGTACATGATCGCGCGCCTGAATCTGATGATACGATGTTCGAAGATACTGCAGAAGCGGCGGATGAAGTTGCAGAAGAAGAAGCTGCAGCCGTACTTGCCTCGGTAGAAAACGAGCCAGGTCGTACCACTGACCCTGTACGTATGTATATGCGTGAGATGGGTACAGTAGAACTTCTGACTCGTGAAGGCGAAATCAGCATCGCAAAACGCATCGAAGAAGGTATTCGTGATGTTTTGCACTCGATTGCTTACTGGCCGAATGCGGTAGAAGTGGTACTGCAAGAATACAAAGATTATGAAGCGGGTGAACGCCGTCTTGCTGACCTTTTATCAGGTTATTTAGATCCTGAATCAGATGAAGAAATTCCTGAAGTTCTAGAAGAAGAAGCGGTTCTTGCTGAAGATGAGACTGACTCGAAAAAATCGACCAAAGATGTAAAACTGGACGATGATGAAGAGGAAGAAGAAGCAGATTCTGATGATGAATCAGAAGCAGATTCTGGTCCAGATCCTGAAATTGCTAAAGCGCGTTTTACTGAACTGGAAAATGCGTGGCTGAATACCAAAGCAACTATTGAAAAACATGGTCGTGACAGCAAACAGGCTGAAGAAGCTTTGCAGGCACTTGCAACTGTATTCATGATGTTCAAATTTACCCCGCGTCTATTTGATATCATTTCTGAAATGATTCGTGGTACCCATGATCAAATTCGTGGTGCAGAACGTGAAGTGATGCGTTATGCAGTACGTCGTGGCCGTATGGATCGCACCCAGTTCCGTACCAGCTTCCCGGGCCAAGAATCGAATCCAGCCTGGTTAGATGAGCAGATCGCAAAAACACCTGCAGACCAGAAAGCTTATCTGGAAAAAGTACGTCCAGACGTATTGGCCTTCCAGCAAAAAATTGCCGATATCGAGAAAGAGCTTGGCCTTGATGTAAAAGGCATTAAAGACATTGCCAAACGTATGGCCGTCGGTGAAGCCAAAGCACGTCGTGCCAAGAAAGAAATGGTTGAAGCGAACTTGCGTCTGGTAATTTCGATTGCGAAGAAATATACCAACCGTGGCTTGCAATTCCTGGATCTGATTCAGGAAGGTAACATCGGTCTGATGAAAGCCGTAGACAAGTTTGAATACCGTCGTGGTTATAAATTCTCGACTTATGCGACCTGGTGGATTCGTCAGGCGATTACCCGTTCGATCGCGGATCAGGCACGTACCATTCGTATTCCGGTACACATGATTGAAACGATCAACAAGATCAACCGTGTATCTCGTCAGCTTCTACAGGAAATGGGTCGTGAACCGACTCCTGAAGAACTGGGCGAACGTCTGGAAATGGACGAAGTTAAAGTACGTAAAGTACTGAAAATCGCCAAAGAACCAATTTCGATGGAAACACCGATCGGTGATGATGAAGATTCACATCTGGGTGACTTCATTGAAGACAGCAACATCACTTCACCAATTGATGCGGCAACGTCTGAAGGCCTGAAAGAAGCGACACGTGAAGTTCTGGAAAACCTGACTGAACGTGAAGCCAAAGTCCTAAAAATGCGTTTTGGTATCGACATGCCGACTGACCATACTTTGGAAGAGGTGGGCAAACAGTTTGACGTAACACGTGAACGTATTCGTCAGATTGAAGCGAAAGCGCTGCGTAAACTTCGCCATCCATCGCGTTCAGAACACTTACGTTCATTCCTTGAGAATGATTAAGATTTGATGCTTATTCTGGAGACTTGAAATTTGATCATCAGTCTCCATTTAAGTAGCCAAGACAAACCCAAACGCCTGCATGATTGCAGGCGTTTCAAATCAGGGGGACTACCATGTTAGACCGTACACCATCTCGTGAACTTCAAGAACATCTTTGGGTTTTCCCTATGGATTATCCGATTAAACTGATTGGCCTTGCGGGCGATGAATTGCGTCATGCTGTCATCGACATTTTTCTGAAACATTTTCCAGATTTTGAAGGTGATAGCGTCAGTATTACGCCATCACGTACTGGAAAATACCATTCCATTACCGCACAACTGCGCTTTTTGGAACTGGAACAGGTTCATGCAGTATATGCAGATTTGGCCGCTTGCCCGCTAATTAAAACAGCACTGTAATCGAAAATACAAAAGACACGCTTCCGGGCGTGTTTTTTTTATGCCTATACAGCGCTAAGATACCCATGAAATATTGCTGATCTCACCCCTATTTCATGCCGAAATCATTATAATTATGACCAGTTTTTTATAATTACCAAGGACACTTCCTGTGACTGATGTGCTGCAAAAGCCCGAGCTGATCATTCGTCAATATCACGACCTCACACCTTATGAAGATCGTTTTCTGGAAATGAAAACATTTACGGAAACCCGTGATGAACATAGCCCGGATCAATTGTGGATTTTGCAACATCAGGATGTACTGACTCAAGGTCAGGCAGGCAAACCGGAACATATTTTAATACCAAGCAATATTCCGGTGATTCAGACCGATCGTGGTGGTCAGGTGACCTGGCATGGTCCCGGTCAATTGGTGGCTTACTTCATGTTTGACTTGAATCGTCTGGGCTGGAATGTGCGCACGCTGGTGTCTTATGCTGAAAACCTGATGATCGAATTGCTAAAAAAATATGGCATTAATGCCTATGCCAAACCGGATGCCCCCGGGGTTTACGTCGCTGAACGCAAAATTGGCTCACTTGGTTTTAAAATTCGCAAAGGCCGTAGCTATCATGGTTTGTCCCTAAATCTGGATTGTGACCTAAGCGGATTCAATACCATTAACCCTTGTGGCTATGCAGGACTGGAAATGGTGCGCATGATTGACCTGCTCGAACAACCGCCTCAATTCAGCCAGTTGTGCACTGAAATTATTGAAACTTTGCGTCACAGCGGGTACTTTAAGCAAGTAACTGTCGAGCAAAGATAAAGCCTTTGCATTTCAGCCCCAAATAAATTAGAGTATTTACTCTAAACAAATAATATTGAGATAGGGATCATCACGTGATTGCGACTAAATCCGTAAAACCCGCTTTGCAGTTTGCCTATGTCAAACTCATGATGGATGTGATTGGCCGAGGTCTGGTCATGGCAAGTCAGGTGGATGAAGAAATCAAACAGGAAGTGGCTCATTTTCCAGAAAATTTTACTCTTTCCATGAAAGTCTTTCCGCATGGCCCGGCCTTTGTGGCGCGGGTCACTGAGGATAAACAACTGGAACTGGTTAAAAATCTGGAAAAAGCACCTGATTTGATCATTACCTTTAAACATCTGCACCATGCCTTTTTGGTGTTTTCTTTTCAGGAAAGCACCTCACAGGCTTTTGCCAATGACCGTATGATTGCTGATGGCGATATTTCCAATGCCATTCGTCTGGTACGCTGCCTGAATAAAATGGAAGCGCTGATTTTGCCGAAAATGGTGGCACAACTGGCAGTGAAAGAATATCCAAGCAATCTGAGCCTAAAAGAAAAACTAAGCGAAGCGAGCAGTATTTATCTGAAAATCGCTCAATCCTATTTGAAACGGAGTGTATAACATGGCTAAACCTTATTATGAATTTTTCTGTCCGGTCAAAGTGATTGCCGGTTATGCCGCGTTAGAACATATTCCGTTTGAACTTGCGACTTTGGGGGCAAAACGTCCGCTGATCATTACCGACAAAGGTGTACGCGCCAACAACCTGCTAGCACCGATTGAAGCTGCATTTGAAATGGCAGATGCTGCAATTGTAGCGATTTTTGATGACGTACCACCCGACTCTAGCTTGGGTACAGTACGCAGTGCGGCAAAGCTGTATCGCGAAAATCATTGTGATGCGATCATTGCTGTGGGCGGTGGTTCAGTCATTGATACCTCCAAGGCAACCAATATTTTGGTCTCTGAAGGCGGTGATGACCTGCTGAAATATTCAGGTGCTCACAACCTGCCTAAACCGCTGAAACCGTTTTTTGTGATTCCAACCACGTCTGGTACAGGTTCAGAAGTGACCATGGTCGCTGTCGTGTCGGACACTGAAAAGAACGTCAAAATGCCGTTCGCCTCTTATTACCTGATGCCGCATGCTGCGATTCTGGATCCCCGCATGACCCAGACCTTGCCGCCGCATTTAACCGCCATGACCGCAATGGATGCGATGACCCATGCGGTTGAAGCTTATACCTGCATGGCAGCCAATCCAATTTCGGATGCTTATGCGACTGCAGCAGTTAAGAAGATCAGTGCCCATCTATTTAATGTGCTGGACAACCCTTCTGATGCACAAGGCCGTCTGGAACTGGCACAGGCATCGACCATGGCAGGAATTGCATTTTCCAACTCGATGGTCGGCATTGTGCATTCATTGGGGCACTCATTGGGTGCAGTGGTACACCTGCCGCATGGTTTATGCATGAACTTATTCCTGCCTTATGTGCTGGAATACAACAAAGAGGTCAATGGCGATAAAATCGCAGATCTGCTCCTGCCTTTGGCGGGTGCCGATATTTATGCACAAACGCCGGCGCATCTACGTGCTGACAAAACTATTGCAACGATTCTAACCATGCGTGACCGGATTTACAGTCTCACCAAATTACCGCGCACATTACGTGAAACCGGTAAGATTTCTGAAGCCCAGCTCGATGAAGTGGCAGAGAAAGCCCTGAATGATGGTTCCATCATTTATAACCCGAAAGAAGCTACCCTGGAAGATTTAAAATCCATCTTAAAAAAGGCTTGGTAATTACTGAAAAATAAGCCAATATAGCCGAAATTCTAGCCTGATGTTTTTTTAAACATCAGGCTTTTATCTTGCATAAGAAAAAATTCGATTTCTTTTTTGAATGGCACATTTTATGCAGGACAAAAGTCAAAAAAATAGCTAGCAAAAGCCGTTCTTTTCAAGTAGATTGGCGGACTTTTATAGAAAACTGTAGGGGGGATCGTTCGTCTCAAACGATCCTTATAAATATGACTGATCCTTGATCAACGATTAAGAGGATAACGCCGTTGACTAATATCTCTGGGACTCAATCGGCAGCTAAACTGCAAAAAACGCTGGGACTCTGGCACATCATTATTATTGGTTTAGCTTATATTCAACCCATGACCTTGTTCGATACATTTGGTCTGGTATCTGAAGAAAGTAACTTCCACGTTCCTACCTCTTACATTTTTGCACTGATTGCAATTTTGTTAACCTCCTTGAGCTATGGTCATATGATTCGTCGCTACCCTTCTTCGGGTTCGGCCTATACCTATGCGCAAAAATCCATCCATCCGAACGTAGGTTTCATGGTGGGTTGGTCATCCTTGCTGGATTACCTGTTATCGCCAATGGTCAATATCATCCTGGCGGTGATTTATTTGGAAGCACTTTTCCCAGACATGAACCATTGGGTTTGGGTCATTGGTTTAACCGCCTTTATGACTGCGATTAACCTTCGCGGTGCGAGATTTGTTGCCAACTTCAACAGTATGATTGTATTCGTACAATTGGGCGTCATTGCATACTTCACCTGGATGGTTTACCAACTTCTGGAAGGCGGCGTAAACGCAGATGGCACACTGGTCGATGCAAAGTACCAACTGTGGAGTTTAGAACCATTCTGGAATGAATTTACGTCTGTTGCTGCCCTGATTACCGGTGCAACCTTACTGTGCTTCTCATTCACAGGTTTTGACTCTTTAAGTTCTCTTGCTGAAGAAACCAAAGATACCGAGAAAACCTTACCTAAAGCGATTTTCTTGACTGCATTGTTGGCAGGTATCATCTTCATCATCAGCACTTACTTCATGCAGATCTTCTTCCCGAATGATCCAAAAACTTACTTTGAAGATATCGCTGCAACACAGCCTGATATTTTACAAGCTGTCGGTGGCGTGGCGTTTAAGACAGTCGTACTTTACTTCGCGATTGTGACAGTTATGGCTTCTGGTATTTCAGCACATGCGGGTGTATCGCGTCTGATGTACGTGATGGGTCGTGATGGCGTAATCAACAAAAAGATCTTCGGTCATATTAGTCCGAAAAACTATACACCTTCATACAACATCTTAATCGCTGGTGCAGTGGCTTTAACTGCTGGCTTTATGGATCTTGATTTTGTGGTGTCGTTGATCAGCTTTGGTGCCTTAACTGCATTCAGTTTCGTTAACTTGTCGGTGATTTCACGTTATGCATTACGTGATGGTCGTACCAAGAGTGCTAAAGAGATCATGAACTTTGTCGTGGTTCCTTTACTTGGCTTCATTTCAGTCTTTGCTCTGTGGCTAGAAGTCGATGAAGCTTCGCTTAAATATGGTCTGATCTGGGCATTTGGCGGTATCTTGTACTTGGGCTATAAAACTAAAGGCTTCAAGCACCCTGCTCCTCAGCACAATGAATTTGACGATAAATAATATCGTTTTTCTTCAAATAAAAAAGGCGCTTCATGCGCCTTTTTTATGTCTGTCATGTTTTGATTTTACTAATGCAGATAGCAATCAAAACCCATCTGGGTATTGACCCGATTATTTTCATAACCCAGTTTCTCAATAAACAGACTGCGATTAGACAATAACTTTTGCTCTTCCGGACCTAAACGGGCTTTATTCTTGACGGCCAGTTGATACATTTCATCCACGACATCTTGAAAAATATCACAGACTTCCTCACGCTTGGCAGGCTTTAATTTACGCCCCCGCCAAGTCCATTGAAAATCATCTGAATTCAGGCTCTGCCCCCATTTTTCAATACGCGTATCTAAGCGTTTCTGCATGTTTAGCAAACCCTGCTGTATTTCTGCCTGAGTAATGGGCTGAACTTCCTTTGTTGCCGATGTGGCGGCACTGCCCTCTTCCGCACTCACGGAAGCCGCAATAGATCCAAGGCAACATGCGATGATAAGTTTTAATAGAGGCTTCAAGGCTGCACCTTTTGTTATATTTGATGAAGTTATAAACTCAAGCATACAATGAAGTGAAAAGCAGTTTATCTATTCGTTACACAAAATAAAAAAGCCACCCAAAGGCAGCTTTTAGAATCATCACAAATTTCAGCTTAAAGCGTTTTGAAACCCTGCTGACGCCAAGCTTCATACACGATCACTGCAGTGGCATTCGACAGGTTGAGACTTCGCGAGTTTTCTGCCATCGGTAAACGAATCCAGTGCTTTTGCGGAAACATCAGACGAACATGTTCAGGCAGACCACGAGTCTCCGGACCCATTAACAAGGCCACAGGACGGTTTAAATCCGAAGTATGCGGCGTTTCAAAACCTTTAGTCGTCAATGGATAGACTGCATCCAGACCAATCCCTTTGCTTGCCAGATCGGCCAGACAGTCTTCGATATTTTCCCAAATCTGCATATTGGCATATTCGTGATAATCCAGACCGGCACGTTTCAGCTTTTTGTCATCCAGTTCAAAACCCAGCGGTTTGACCAGATGCAACTGCGCTCCTGTATTGGCACACAGACGAATGATGTTGCCTGTATTTGCAGGAATTTCAGGTTCATATAAAACAACGTGGATCACAGCTTACTCACTCAATATATTTAATTCAGGACAGGACATTCGCCTTGTGCTCGGGCAAAAATTGCTTCGCTTATCCTCTTACTTCACGCACAGCCTTAGTCTTGCGCTCGGGCAAAGTAGTGCTTTGCTTATCCTCGCTCATGCCATTGCAATTGTTCACGTAAGCGTACAACTTCACCAATAATGGTCAAAGTCGGGGCTTGAATCTGATGTTCGGACACTTTGGATGCAATATCGGCAAGCGTTCCTACTACAACTTTCTGTTCAGGCGTCGTACCTTTAGAAACCAAGGCCACCGGCATATCGGCTCGCTGACCATGAGCGATTAATTCTGCACAGATTTTCTCCAGTCCCACCAGTCCCATATAAAGCACCAAGGTCTGGTTTTCATAGACCAACTCACTCCAAGGCAATTCGGGTGAGCCTTCTTTTAAGTGACCTGTCAGAAAACGCACACTTTGCGCATAATCACGATGGGTTAAAGGAATGCCGGCATAGGCTGAACAGCCTGAAGCCGCGGTAATCCCTGGAACCACTTGAAAAGTGACACCTGCCGCAAAAAGTTCTTCAATCTCTTCACCGCCACGCCCGAAGATAAATGGATCACCGCCTTTCAGACGACAAACCCGCTTTCCTTCACTGGCATATTTCACCAACAAGGCATTAATCCCGTCTTGCGGAACCGCATGATTGGAACGTGCCTTACCGACATAGATCTTTTCCGCATCGCGGCGGCACAGCTCCATAATTGGCGCTGAAACCAGTCGGTCGTAAATGACCACGTCGGCTTGCTGCATTAAACGCAAGGCTTTTAAGGTCAACAATTCTGGATCACCCGGACCCGCACCGACCAAGTAGACTTCACCTTTCGGCTGTTGCCATTCCTGTAAGGCCTGCTCAATCAGGCGATCTGCTTCCGCGATATTGTCGTTGAACACCTGTTCTTTTAGCGAACTGGCATATAAATCTTCCCAGAAAATACGGCGTTCATCCGGATTGACAATTTTAGCCTTAACCGCACTGCGCCATTTTCCTGAAAATTCAGCCAGCTTGCCCATTCCATGCGGAATAGTCGTTTCCAGTTGGGTACGGATCTGACGCGATAATACCGGCGACGTACCATTCGATGCGACCGAAATGACCAATGGCGAACGGTCAATAATCGCTGGCACCATAAAGCGGCAATGCGGCGGATCATCAACGCTATTGACCAGAACATTTTCCGCTTCACACAATTCAAAGACCTGACGATTGGTCTCTGCATCATCAGTCGCCGCAATCACCAGTCGATATGAACGTAACGCAACTTCAGGATGAAAAGCCGCCTGCACATATTGTCCTTGGCTATTTTGCACAATTCGCAGCAGACTCTCTTCAATTTCAGGCGCAATCACATGAATGATTGCCCCTGCTTTTTGTAAGAGAAGTGCTTTACGGTATGCAATATGTCCACCACCGACAATCAGACAAGGTTGCTGTTGCAACTTTAACGAGATTGGAAAAATATCCACGAACTACCTCAAAATTTTAAATCTGACTGTCTATGCAATTTTCATGCACATTTAGGGATGCTGAGATCGACAATTAGTCGATATAAGTCGCACCACCCATATATGGACGTAATACTTCAGGAATCTCAATCGAGCCATCAGCGCGTTGATAGTTTTCCATCACTGCAAGTAAAGTACGACCCACGGCCAGACCTGAACCATTCAAGGTATGTACAAATTCAGTTTTCTTCTGATCAGCACGGTAACGCGCTTTCATACGACGCGCCTGGAAATCACCCATGTTTGAACAAGATGAAATTTCACGGTAAGTATTTTGGCTTGGTACCCAAACTTCTAAGTCATAAGTCTTGGTCGCACCAAAGCCCATGTCACCACCACAAAGTAAAATTTTACGATATGGAAGTCCGAGTGCTTGCAAGATACCTTCAGCATGGCCAGTCAATTCTTCAAGCACTTGCATCGAAGTTTCAGGCTTCACAATTTGAACCATTTCGACTTTGTCAAATTGGTGCTGACGGATCAAACCGCGGGTATCACGACCATAAGAACCTGCTTCACTACGGAAACATGGCGTATGCGCTGCATATTTCAGTGGCAGACGGTCTGCATCAATAATTTCATCACGTACGAAATTCGTCACTGGCACTTCAGCAGTCGGAATCAGATAAAACTCTTTTTCGCCCTGTAGCTTAAACAGATCTTCTTCAAATTTCGGCAGCTGACCTGTACCGCGCAATGAGTCAGCATTGACCAGATAAGGTACATAGGCTTCAGTATAGCCATTTTGATCAGTATGCGTATTTAGCATGAACTGGGTAATGGCACGTTGTAAACGTGCTAATGGACCTTTTAGTACACTAAAACGTGAACCGGTTAATTTGGTCGCGGTTTCAAATTCCAGACCGCCCATTATTTCGCCTAGATCCGTATGATCTTTGATTTCGAAATCAAATTCACGTGGTGTACCCCATTTCAGGATTTCCACATTATCGCTTTCGTCTTTACCTTCAGGCACAGCTTCATCGGGCAAGTTTGGAATAGACAGTAATTTTTCTTCAAGCTCAGCTTGCAGTTCAGCCAGGGCTGCTTCAGCCGCTTTGATTTCATCACCAATCGCAGACATGCGCGTCATGATTTCAGATGCGTCGCCACCTGCTTTTTTAATTTGACCGACTTGTTTGGCACCGGCATTACGTTCAGCTTGCAAGGTTTCTGTCTTGGACTGAATCTCTTTACGGCGTACTTCTAGGGATGCCCACTCCTCAACATTGAGTTGAACACCACGTTTTGCCAAGGCTACATTTACAGCCTCAATATTATTTCTGAGTAATTTCGGGTCGATCATAATCAATCTTTGCAGAAGAAAAAAACTGGCTATAGTGTAAGCTCTTAACGTCAAAAAATACAGTGACCAAGACCACGGCTGCGTCCTATTAGCACAATATTTAGGAAGCTGTCTGCTGCAAAATGGCTAAATATTCAGGGCGAATCACTTCATTTAAATCCGCATAGGACACTTTTAATTCAGGCATTCCTGTTGCTGCTGGAGCTAGTTCGCCTGCCGGATACACCATCACCAGACCTGTTGTATCAAAATAATAGTTATCACTCAGTTTTAACTGCTGTTGTTGAATCCCTTGCGTATTTAGCCATTGAGTATTGGCCTGATACATTGCATTCAGCAGTTTCTGCTCACCGCCATTTAATAATAGTTGAGAGAGGGCCAAACGTTTTTTCTGTTTTAGATCAAAATTGATATATTCCACATGTTTCAGAGAAGCATTTTTATTCCTTGCCAGATTGGAACTTTTTAAAGCAAAAGTCGCCAGATAAGCACGCTGATCGACAAATTCCACCTTGATAAAGCGCTGATCCAGATAATGCGGCTCATCAGCTTTTTTAGGATTTTTCTGGGTGAATTTGGTGAATGCAACAGGTTCAGTATGCTGAATACGCTCAATAAAATATTGATTAATCCAGTCAATATTGCTGTCCACCGTCTGTAGATCAAAGCGTACACAACCTTCTATTTCACACACCACTTTGGCTGCCCCTTTAATTGGAACGGTTTTGGCTTCAATTTGCACAACCCGATCTGTTTGCGCGAGCGTTGCCACTGAGCTGGAGTGAGGCTGACAACCCATCATACCCACAGTGAGTAACAAGACAGCGTAAATTTCAGCAGTTTTCAATAGATTAATTTTCATCCTGAGCTCCCAAAATTTTACAATTTCATTGACTCGACTTTTATTTATTCTAAGATGCTCTCCTGTTTAGATATAGCTGAACCTTGTAGCCTGTCCAAAACAATCCAGATGATCGGCAATAAAAAAAGCAACCTCGAAAGGTTGCTTTTTTTAGTTGGTTCATATTGATGCTTATTGATCAATGATGTCCGTACCTTTTGGTGGGGTAAAATTAAAGGTAGAGGCTGGAATACTGCTATTTATTTTTACATTGCTAAATTTGATATTGGTGGTTTGTCCCAATGAATCCTGCAAGATCATCAAGCTTGGTGCTTTGTTCGCGCCAAAGCTAATGGTCAGGCTTTCAAACACACCATCGGTATTTTTAGGATACAGCGTGTAATAGGTTTTGCCTTTATTTGGCTGAGTCACCCGGTAAGACTGCATAATCTGACTGGTGTTTCCTGACAGCAATAACGCCGGTGTATTGGCAACCTGCTCATCTAAGCTTTGACGAACGGCTTGCTGCAAGTCCGGATCATAAATCCATACGGTTTTACCCGTGGTTGCAATGACTTGCTTCGACGGTGCGGTTGTTTCCCAATAGAATTTACCCGGACGCGCGACTTTCATCACCCCTTTAAAGGTTTGATTCATATGTTGTGCGGTCAAACCTTTTTTCTGGGTCGCTCTTGGATTGGTTACCTTGGTACTTTGTTCGAAATTTGCCGTCATGCTACGCACATGATTGAGCTGTTTGACCAGACTGGCTGTTGCCTGTTGCTCCGAAGCTGCCACAGGTGCAGCAAACACGGTTGTACTCATCACCGGTGCTAAAGTCACTGCACCCAGAGCCATAGCACAGACGGTTTTACGAAGCATATTCATAATTTCACCCTTATATTTTGCTTGATCGCAATTTATTTGATAGCTCATCTTAAACGAAAATTAAAAGCTAAAATGATAGAAAATAAGAACTTTTGTATTGTTATTAATTCGAAACCGGTTTTTTTGTTCATCATTATGAAGATTTCAGGACAATTTTTACATTATGGAATGTCGCTTAATCTGCCTATTAATTTTCAGGCATAAAAAAACCCACAATAACTGTGGGCTTTTTTCTATCTCAGCGAATTACGCGTCAACAGATACGTAGCGACGGCCGAATTGACCTTTCACTTCGAATTTTACTACGCCATCAGCAGTAGCAAATAATGTATGGTCACGACCCATACCAACGTTTTGACCAGCGTGGAATTCAGTACCACGTTGACGAACGATGATGTTACCTGCAGTTACAGTTTGACCACCGTAAACTTTAACACCTAACATCTTAGGATTCGAATCACGACCGTTCTTAGTCGAACCACCGGCTTTTTTAGTTGCCATGTCTATTTACTCCTCGTAATTAGCCTGAAATAGCTGTAATTTTCAACTCAGTGAACCATTGACGGTGACCTTGTTGTTTACGGTAGTGTTTACGACGACGCATTTTGATGATGCGGATTTTGTCGTGACGACCATGGCTAACTACTTCAGCAGTTACAGTAGCACCAGCAACAACTGGAGCACCGATTTGAATGCTTTCACCGTTAACAAGCATCAATACGTCATCAAACGTAATAGTCGCGCCAGTTTCAGCTTTCAATAATTCTACTTTAAGGGTTTCACCCTCAACTACACGGTGCTGTTTACCACCGCTTTGGATTACTGCGTACATAATGTACTCCAAACAAGCCCGTGTCGTCGTGCCGATAAAGGAATATATCGAACTTAAGACGTACGCCACTGGGGGATATCTAAGGGCGAGGATTTTAAGGGATATTCAAAAAAACAACAAGCTATTTTACTGAAATAATAATGAGCAGGATGCGCTAATTATTTAACTATTAAATAATTTCTATCAAATCAAATACTCAAGATATATTCAGCAACAAAATAATACAGCAGAAATCCGGCCAGTTTGATTAATATACTCAGCCTGACGAATAGGGCGATGCCCTGACCTTTCCTGATTTTTTATGGCTCGAAATATGGATCGAATCTACATAAGATCTATAAAAAGCTGATTTTTAGTAGAGTTTATGCATTTCTTAGGTTTCACTCATGTTATAAATTGTTAAACTACGCCCAGCGATTTACCAGACTAGAGGTTTTCTTTCACATGACCATCGACTTTAAGCAAGACATTCTCGCGCCTGTTGCTAACGACTTTGCTGCGATGGACACATTCATTAATGAAGGAATTACCTCAAAAGTTGCATTAGTGATGGCTGTCAGCAAACATGTGGTAGAAGCGGGTGGCAAACGTATGCGCCCGATTATGTGCCTTTTGGCCGCCAAGGCGTGTGGTGCTGAAAATTTAGAGCCGCACCGTAAACTGGCTGCAATCATTGAAATGCTTCATACCGCAACACTGGTGCATGATGATGTGGTAGATGAATCCGGTCTGCGTCGCGGCCGCCCGACGGCCAATGCCACCTGGAATAACCAGACTGCGGTTTTGGTCGGTGACTTTCTGATTTCACGTGCTTTTGATTTGCTGGTCGACCTGAATAACATGGTGTTGCTCAAAGATTTTTCGACCGGCACCTGTGAAATTGCTGAAGGTGAAGTGCTGCAACTGCAATCCCAGCATCAGCCGGAAACCACTGAAGCGACTTACTTGAATATTATTCATGGCAAGACCTCGCGCCTGTTTGAACTGGCGACCGAAGGTGCTGCCATTTTGTCGGATAAAGATGAATTCCGTCAGCCTTTAAAAACCTTTGCCGGACATTTTGGCAATGCTTTCCAGATTATTGATGACATTTTAGATTACACCTCCGACGCGGACACGCTCGGCAAAAATATCGGTGATGATCTCATGGAAGGTAAACCGACCCTGCCATTGATTGCGGCACTGAAAAACACCACCGGTGAGCAACATGAAATTATCCGTCGCAGTATTGCGACTGGCGGTACGGAACATCTGGAACAGGTCATTCAGATTGTCAATGAATCTGGTGCGCTGGATTATTGCCGTCAACGTGCCACTGAAGAAACTGAAATTGCAATTGATGCCTTGCATGCATTACCTGACTCCGAATATCGTCAGGCCCTGATTAATCTGGCCAAACTGGCCCTACATCGAATTCAGTAACTTTTAAACTCGCCTATGCATATTAATTTTCTAGATCTTTTCCAAAACATGCAGCACCAGCTTGAACAACCTCGGGCGGTGCTGGATGAAAATCTTCTGATTGAACTGGTTGAAAGAATCAGGCCAGAAGACAGCAGAAATACCGAAGAGATCGAAGCAAAATTCAATGCATTTAACCGGGCTTTATTACTCACCCCGAATGCGGTTGCCACGCTTCAAACCTTTACCCTGCGGATCATTAACCGCTATAAACAGACCGGTCTGTTTTCCGATACCGGTATTTTGTCTCTGGATGGATTCTGGAACCAGCTAAACCAGCGCCTTGGTGCACATGTCTTGCCGCTGATTCCTGACCATCAGCAACTTCAGGAATTATTTCGCAAGGTTTTTTATCAGCGTACCGATAAATACTGGCTGGATTATTTTGATGAAGACGACTGGCAACGTTTATTTGCAGTTCTCAATCAGGGACATTCCAATCAGCCTGAAAAAACCCGAATCAAAGACCAACTGATTAAGGCACTGACCATTTTGTCTTACCGGATCAGTGGTATTGGTCTGCACCCTGAATTTATTAATGCCCAGCCTGAACTGATGGAATATGAATCTCCCTTTCTGGTACAGAATCGTGAGATTAACGAGTTTATTCAGGAATATAAAAAGCGCTATAACACGGTCACCCTGGTCGATTCGATCACACCGCCCGATGCGTCACAAGCGCTGGTGATGCTGGAACAGTGCCATGATGTCGTGGCCAAGATTCGCCGTTCTACCAAGCGGACTGGCGTCAGTGTCAGTCTGACCTATATGCTGGCACTGCTAGAACAGTGTCTGGAACGCGTTGAAATCCTGCTCAATATGGTCATGGATGACGATGATCTGCGTTATCAATCCATTGGCCTGTTTATGGCGGACATTACTGAAGCAATTTATAGCGAACGCAGTGTGCGGGCTCTGCTGGCCACCAATAGCGAACTTTTGGCTTTACAGGTAACTGAAAATGCCAGCAAGACCGGTGAACATTATGTGAGTACCGACAAGAAAGGCTTTCTGGCCATGTACAAATCGGCTGCAGGTGCTGGTGCCATCATCGCGACGATGGCCACCTTAAAAATTCTGATGACACGCCTCACCATGGCCCCTTTGATGCAGGCCTTTAGCTATAGCATGAACTATTCGCTGGGCTTTATGCTGATTCATGTCCTGCATTTTACCGTAGCGACCAAACAACCGGCGATGACTGCCGCTGCACTAGCGGCTACCGTACAGCAGCGTAAAGGCTCGAAAATGGCTCAGATTGCCGAGCTGGCCGCGCTGATTGTAAATATCATCCGTACCCAGTTTGTCGCCATTCTGGGGAATATTTCGATTGCAATTCCAGTAGCAGCATTAATTACCCTGTTGTGGGATTTCGCGCTGCATGAACCTTTAATGAATCATGCCAAGGCTGCAAAAACCTTGCATGACCTGAATCCGTTTACTTCGTTGGCAATTCCGCATGCAGCGATTGCCGGGGTATGTCTGTTCCTGTCCGGATTATTGGCCGGTTATTTTGACAATATGGCCGTTTATCGCAAAGTCGGCCCGCGACTGAAAGCCCATGTGCGTTTATCGCAGCTGATGGGACAAGAACGTCTTTACCGTTTTGCTGACTATATTGAACGTAATCTGGGTGCACTGGCGGGTAATTTTATTTTCGGGATCATGCTTGGCAGTATGGGCACCATTGGTTTTATTCTCGGTCTGCCGCTGGATATTCGCCATATCGCCTTTGCCTCTGCCAACTTTATTCAGGGCCTGATTACCATCAATGGTCCCGATATCGGCTTGATCGTGGTGTCTTTTCTGGGTGTGTTACTGATTGGCCTGACCAACTTGTTTGTCAGTTTCACTCTGACGATTATTGTAGCCTTACGCGCGCGCCGGGTGCGTTTTGAACAGTGGAAACCTTTGGCAAAACTGGTCATGACGCACTTCCTGACCCGACCTAGTGATTTCTTCTGGCCACCCAAGCAAAGCATTGAAATTGACGAAAATCATACATCGACAAAAACTCAAAACTGAGATAATTACACTATATTTAGCAACAAATTCCTTACGAAAAAAATGGAATTCGCATAAAATACGCACACTTGAAAAAAAGTGTACTGACAAGTACACTTTGCTTCAGACAATTGGCCGATCTGCGAACGGTTAAAAGAACAAGGATTTTTGGCATGCATTACTTGTTACTTTTTGTCGGTATTTTATTTTTAATTTTCAGTGTGTTCATCCTGAATATTCCCGCTTTAAGCAAGCTCGACTTGCAGGCTGTGGAATGGATGAGTCTGTATCGCACCGAGTTTTGGAATCAAATTACTCAGTCCTTATCCCTAATAGGTGGCATGCCATTTGTATTATTTTTATCCACACTATGGTGTATTGCATTGCTGTGGTATAAAAAGTATACAAACGCAATTTTTATATGTATCGGAATTATCGGAGGAATTCTCCTAGCTTGGCTGTTGAAATTTACGATTGCCCGACCCCGACCACCAGAATCCTTGCATCTGGTTGAAAGCTTTGGAAGTTCCTTTCCAAGTGCCCATAGTCTCTATGCGGCCTGTCTGGCGTGTCTGGCAATTTACATCCATCGGCAACATTCCCGTTATACCCTCACTGTGATTGGTGCAGTGGTATGGATGTTGATGATGGGGATCTCAAGAGTTTATCTGGGTGTACATTTTCCTTCAGATGTCATATCCGGCTGGAGTATCAGTTTTATTTGGATTTCGTTGTGGTATATGGTCTGGATCAGATATTGCGCGGCTCACAAATAAGAAAATTTAGATATAAATCTAATTAGAGGTGGAATAATGATGTCTGCAAAGCTTTGGGCACCTGCCCTGACTGCTTGCGCAATGGCAACAAGTCTTGCACTTGTTGGTTGTAGCAAAGATCCTAAAGAGGGCCAGCAAGCTGGTGCTCAACAACAAATGCCACCGACTGAAGTCGGTGTTCTTGTTGCACAACCGCAAAGTGTAGAGCAGTCTGTAGAGCTCTCAGGTCGTACAACAGCATTTGAAATTTCAGACGTACGTCCACAAGCCAGTGGCGTGGTGCTTAAACGCTTGTTCACGGAAGGCAGCTATGTGCGTGAAGGTCAGGCCTTATATGAAATCGATTCAAGCACCAACCGCACTACAGTAGACAATGCCCGTGCAGCGATTGCCCGTGCTGAAGCCAATCTGGGCGTATTGCGTGTGAAGGAAGGCCGTTACCGTCAACTGGTCGGTACCAATGCCATTTCCAAACAGGAATATGATGACATCGCGGCACAGGTCAAACTGGCTGAAGCTGATTTGAATGCCAATCGCGCAACTTTGCGTAATGCAGAAATCAACTTGGGCTATTCGACTGTACGCGCGCCGATTTCAGGCCAGACCAACCGTTCGTCTGTGACGGCGGGTGCTTTGGTAACAGCGAATCAGCCAGAGCCATTGGTAACGATTCAGCGTCTAGATCCCATCTATGTAGATATCAACCAGTCAAGTGCCGAGCTTTTACGTTTACGTCAACAGCTTAATCAAGGCAGCTTGAACAGCTCTAACAATACCAAAGTCAAGTTAAAGCTTGAAGATGGCAGTATCTACCCGGTTGAAGGCCGTCTTGCATTCTCTGATGCTAGCGTGAACCCGGAAACAGGTACCGTGACTTTACGTGCGGTATTCCCGAACAAAAATCATCTGCTTCTTCCAGGTATGTTTGCCACTGCGCAAATCGTACAGGGTGAAGTACCGAATGCTTTCCTGATTCCGCAAGCAGCTTTGACTCGTACCCCAACAGGTCAGGCAATGGCGATGCTGGTCGGTGCTGACAATAAAGTGACGCCACGTCCAGTGACTACCGTTGGTTCTCAAGGCAGCAACTGGATTGTGACTGAAGGTCTGAATCCAGGCGATAAAGTGATTGTAGATGGTATTGCGAAAGTAAAACCGGAACAACAGGTCGTGGCTAAACCTTACCAGCCTCAAGCTGCTGCACCACAGGGTGCTGCACAACCTGCTGCCCAACAACCAGGTGCAGCGCAAAAAGCGGATGATGCAAAAGAACAATCTGAACAAAAACCTGCTGCTAAAGCATAAGGAGTAAGGTTTATGGCTCAATTCTTTATTCATCGTCCTATCTTTGCCTGGGTGATTGCACTGGTCATCATGCTGGCAGGTATTTTGACCCTGACCAAAATGCCGATTGCCCAGTATCCAACCATTGCACCGCCTACAGTCACGATTTCTGCGACTTATCCAGGTGCATCTGCTGAAACGGTCGAAAATACTGTAACCCAGATCATCGAGCAGCAAATGAATGGTCTGGATGGACTGCGTTATATCTCATCTAACAGTGCGGGTAACGGTTCTTCGTCTATTTCCTTGAACTTTGAACAAGGTGTCGATCCTGATATCGCACAGGTTCAGGTCCAGAACAAATTACAGTCTGCGACTGCACTTCTTCCTGAAGATGTACAGCGTCAGGGTGTGCGTGTTACCAAATCAGGCGCCAGCTTCCTGCAGGTATTGGCTTTCTATTCACCTGATGGCAGCATGACCGCCGATGATATCAAAGACTATGTAAATTCGAACATTTCTGAACCTTTAAGCCGTGTGGCTGGGGTGGGTGAAGTTCAGGTCTTTGGTGGTTCTTATGCTATGCGAATCTGGCTTGATCCAGCCAAAATGGCGAGCCTGCAAGTCACGCCAAGTGATATTGCGACTGCCATCCGTACCCAGAATGCTCAGGTCGCTGTGGGTCAACTCGGTGGTGCACCCGCTGTTGAAGGACAAGTCCTGAATGCGACTGTCACTGCACAAAGCCTGCTGCAAACTCCAGAACAGTTCAGCAATATCTTCCTGAAAAACACCACTTCGGGCGCGCAAGTCCGTCTGGGTGATGTTGCACGGGTTGAACTTGGTGCAGATAATTATCAGTTTGATTCGAAGTTTAACGGTAAACCAGCTGGTGGTGTGGCAATTAAACTTGCCACTGGTGCTAATGCGCTTGATACAGCCCAAGCAGTAGAAGAACGCTTAGAGCAGTTACGTCCGAACTATCCGCAAGGCATGGTCGACCAACTGGCTTTTGACACCACGCCATTTATTGAACTGTCAATCAAGAGTGTAGTTAAAACGCTAATCGAAGCAATTATTCTAGTGTTCCTGGTCATGTTCCTGTTCCTGCAGAACTGGCGTGCTACCATTATTCCAACCATGGCAGTTCCAGTCGTGGTATTGGGTACCTTTGCCGTGATTAATGTCTTCGGCTTCTCGATTAATACCCTAACCATGTTTGCCATGGTACTGGCGATTGGTCTTCTGGTCGATGACGCGATTGTTGTGGTCGAGAACGTCGAACGGGTCATGGTGGAAGAGCATCTGGATCCGGTTTCTGCAACTGAAAAGTCGATGAAACAGATTTCTGGTGCACTGATTGGTATTACCTCGGTGCTATCGGCAGTATTCGTTCCAATGGCTTTCTTCGGTGGAACCACCGGGGTTATTTATCGTCAGTTCTCGATTACGCTGGTCACAGCAATGGTCTTGTCGCTGATAGTGGCATTAACCTTTACCCCTGCCCTATGTGCGACCCTGCTGAAACAGCATGATCCGAACAAGCCGCAAAGTAATGGTATATTTGCGCGTTTCTTCCGCTGGTTTAATAGCAGTTTTGACAAGGTTTCTGTGAAATATCAGGGCGGCGTCAACCGTATGACTCATAGCAAGATTTTCTCAGGCGTGGTGTATGCCGTGGTACTGGGTATTATTGTGCTGTTATTCCAGAAACTGCCTTCTTCGTTCTTACCGGATGAAGACCAGGGCGTGGTCATGACGCTGGTTCAGTTACCGCCAAATGCAACCTTGGAACGTACCGACAAAGTGGTCAGCACCATGACCAACTATTTCTTGGAAAACGAGAAAGAGCATGTCGAGTCCGTGTTTAGTGTGGCAGGTTTCTCCTTCACGGGTGTGGGACAAAACGCAGGTCTGGCATTTATTAAACTGAAAGACTGGTCAGAGCGTAACAGTCCGGAAGCTCAAGTCGGTGCCATTATTCAACGTGGTATGGCGTTGAACATGATTGTCAAAGATGCATCTTATATCATGCCATTGCAGCTTCCTGCGATGCCTGAACTTGGTGTATCGGCTGGCTTTAACTTACAGCTCAAAGCTGCAAGTGGTCAAAGTCATGAGCAACTTCTGGCAGCACGTAATACGATTCTGGGTTTGGCAGCACAAGACTCGCGTCTCGCTGGTGTGCGTCCAAATGGTCAGGAAGATACTCCACAGTACCGTGTCATTGTCGATCATGCACAAGCCGGTGCACTCGGTGTCAGTGTTGCTGAAATTAACAGCACCATGGGTATTGCTTGGGGCGGTTCATATATCAATGACTTCATTGATCGCGGTCGTGTCAAGAAAGTCTATGTTCAGGGGGAAGCTGGCTCGCGTATGATGCCGGAAGATCTGGACCAATGGTATGTACGTAATAACCGCGGTGAAATGGTGCCATTCTCAGCATTTGCCACGGGCGAATGGGTGTATGGTTCACCACGTCTTGAACGTTATAACGGCGTATCGTCGATGAACATTCAGGGTACTCCTGCTCCGGGTATCAGCTCGGGTGATGCAATGGTGGCCATGGAAGAGATCATAGCGAAGTTACCAGAAATGGGCTTGCAAGGTTTCGACTTCGAATGGACAGGTCTGTCTTTAGAAGAGCGTGAATCTGGTGCTCAAGCACCGTTCCTGTATGCCCTTTCATTACTGATCGTGTTCCTGTGTCTTGCTGCATTGTATGAAAGCTGGTCTATTCCATTCTCGGTACTTCTGGTGGTGCCATTGGGTATTGTCGGCGCATTGCTCATGACCTATGGAGGAATGGTGCTGCTGCAAAATCCGAACCTGTCGAATAACATTTACTTCCAGGTGGCGATTATTGCCGTGATTGGTCTGGCTGCGAAGAATGCGATCTTGATCGTAGAGTTCGCAAAAGAACTTCAGGAACAAGGTGAAGAGCTGTTTGACGCGACCTTGCATGCGGCAAAAATGCGTTTACGTCCAATTATCATGACCACATTGGCCTTTGGTTTTGGTGTATTACCGCTTGCTCTGGCTTCAGGTGCGGGTGCAGGTAGCCAGCACTCAGTCGGTTATGGCGTACTCGGCGGCGTGATCAGCTCGACCTTGTTAGGTATCTTCTTTATCCCGGTATTCTACGTGTGGATTCGAAGTGTCTTTAAATACAAACCAAAACAACAAAATCAGGAGTATAAGTCGTAATGCAAAATGTATGGTCTATTACAGGTCGTAGCATTGCGGTATCTGCCCTTGCGCTTGCTTTGACGGCTTGTCAAAGCATGCGCAGTCCAGAGCCGGTTGCGCAGGCAGATATCCCGAGCAGCTATACCAATGCGTCTGGTACTTCTGTAGCAGAACAAGGTTATAAAAACTTTTTTGCCGATCAGCGCCTGTTACAGGTGCTGGATCTGGCATTAAACAATAACCGTGATTTGCGTATTGCTGCCCTCAATATTCAACGAGCTCAGCAACAGTATCAGATTACTGAAAACAACCAGTTACCGACGATTGGTGCCAGTGGTAGCGTATTGCGCCAGGACACCATGAATTCCCAGAATCGTGGTGCAGTGACGACTTATAATGTCGGACTGGGTGTAACTGCGTATGAACTAGATTTTTGGGGACGTGTCCGCAGCTTGCGTGACAATGCACTGGATAGTTTCCTGGCGACCCAAAGTGCGCGAGATGCGACGCAAATTGCCTTGATTGGTCAGGTGTCTCAGGCTTGGCTCAGCTATTCGTTTGCCAATGCCAATCTGGCTTTGGCTGAACAAACGCTGAAAGCCCAGATTGAATCTTTCAATCTGAACAAGAAACGTTTTGATGTCGGGATCGACAGCGAGCTTCCAGTACGTCAGGCACAGATCTCGGTTGAAACTGCACGTAATGATGTTGCGAATTACCGCACTCAGGTAGCACAGGCACAAAACCTGTTAAACCTGCTGGTCGGTCAGCAAGTGCCTGCGAATTTATTACCAGCACAACGCGTAACCCGCATCACCTCAAATACTGCATTGGGTTCAGGCTTGCCAAGTGATCTACTGATTAATCGTCCAGATGTTCGTGCAGCAGAATACCGCCTGTCTGCGGCAGGTGCCAATATTGCAGCAGCACGTGCACGTTTGTTCCCGACGATTAGTCTGACTGGTTCAGCAGGTTATGCCTCTACTGATTTAGGCGACCTGTTTAAATCAGGTAGTTTTGCCTGGTCATTTGGTCCAAGTCTGGATATTCCAATTTTTGATTGGGGTACCCGTCAGGCCAATATCCGTATTTCTGAAACCGATCAGCAAATTGCCTTGTCAGATTACGAAAAGTCGATTCAGACTGCTTTCCGTGAAGTAAATGATGCCTTGGCAGTACGTCAGAATATTGGTGATCGTCTGGCAGCTCAGCGCCGTCTGGTCGAAGCAACCAACACCACCTATCGCTTGTCTCAGGCACGTTTCCGCGCCGGAATTGACAGCTATCTGACTGTACTGGATGCACAGCGTGCGTCTTATGCAGCAGAACAAGGTTTGTTATTGCTTGAACAGGCCAATCTGAACAATCAGGTTGAAGTCTACAAAACCCTGGGGGGCGGCTTGAAAGTCAACACGACGGATACCTTGCCGAATACCCCGTCTGTGTCTGAACAGCGCCGTGCGGCAGAACAGCCAGCGCAATAAATTCTAGACAGATCAAGAAAAGCTCACTTCGGTGGGCTTTTTTTTATTGCATTTTCAAGGCAGTTTTCCTATTGTCATAGACCAGCAATTTATTTAGAAAACATGCACATGTTACTTAGCAATCTGGAATCTGTACCGGGTCATACCATTCGCCAGCAAATTGATGTGGTGTATGGCAGTACCGTACGCAGCAAACATGTCGGACGTGACTTACTGGCCGGCCTGAAAAATATTGTCGGTGGTGAGCTTACCGCCTATACCGAACTGCTGGAAGAATCCCGTCAGGAAGCCATGAACCGCATCATTGAAAAAGCCCGTAGTATGGGTGCCAATGCGATTGTCGGCATTCGTTTCTCGACCTCTAATATCGCCCAAGGTGCTTCTGAACTCTTTGTTTATGGGACAGCCGTAGTCGTTGATCCGATCATGCCGAAATTGCCCGACCCTTTTCCGCAGGCAGATTAAAGCATGGATGGTTTAATTCTCCAGATCATCATTTTTGCCATTCTGTTTAGTGTTGGTTTCGGTTTTGGACGTTATAACGAAGGTAAACATTTTCGTTATCTGGATGAACAGGAACAACGTCTGGCATATATCCGGGTGAACAATAGCCGCTTCGCTGTGTCTGAATATTCCGGACATATGATCAGTAGCAATGTGGTCATTTCGCATGATTATTTTAAATATGCGATTGCCAATGTACAGAATATGCTGGGTGGCCGTCTGACCAGCTATGAAAGTGTAGTAGAACGCGCACGACGTGAAGCAATTGTACGTTTAAAATTGGAAGCCGAAAAAATCGGGGCGACTCAGATTATGGGCATTCGGCTCAGCACCACTGAACTCGGTATGCAAGGTGGCATGGTGGAAGTCTTTGCTTATGGCACTGCAATCCAACAACCCGCTCAATCCGTTTAAACATCAGTTCAGAAAAAATCTATTGAGATAATCACGCCTGCTACGCGATCCGCGCAGTCAAATGACTCAACTCGAATCAGTTCGACACCTTTAGGATGAAATGTCGTAGAGGAAATAACTCAGACCGTTGCAATCTTCTTTATTGCAAACGGTTCTGTGCTAGGATCTTGAGAAACCAGCAAAATAAATATAAATGACATGATGCAGTTTCTTCAATCTATAAAAACGGCACTTCAATCCCGTCTGTATTTCTTTATTATTTTCCCAGCAATCGTTGGATTTTATCTGGTTTTACAAGCCTTCACCCCTTTGAGCTGGTCAAGCTGCCTGTTGATCAGCTGGAATATCGCAATTTACGTTTATTTATTATTGACCATAAAAAACTCTGGCGTATTGATCATGCTCATATCCTGCAACGCGCCATGCAACAGGATGCCAGCAAATGGATCATTCTGTTTCTGGTGATCACCACCCTCATCATGTGTTTTATAGCGATTATTATTGAAATTAATCACTTACCTAAAGATACTACCATCCGAACCGGTCATTTAATCTTGTCAGTTCTGACCATTATTTCAGCCTGGTTCTTGATGCATACGATTTTTGCAATTCATTATGCACATGACTTTTATTTTGCGCTCGACAAACAGCAACAAGGTGGACTGGATTTCCCCAATACCACCAGACCGACTTATCCAGACTTTCTATATTTTAGTTATATCATCGGGACTTCTGCGCAAACTGCAGATGTATCCATTACTTGCCAATCCATGCGAGTCTTGAATACCCTACATTTGCTTTTGGCTTACGGATTCAATACCACCATTCTGGCCATCAGCATTAACGTGACGGCAAACTTTATCAGCACTTAAGCTGGGTTTCTTGGATAGTGGCAATACACTGAAAATGGTGATCTACCGCCCAATTAGCTACCACTACCCAGCGTCTACCTAATCAGTTTTTAAATTAGGTCGATCACACTATTTGATTGCTTCAAGCGGTGAGACCTTTACGCAATTCATCTTCGACGATGCTGAGTTCAATTTCACTAAATTTACGAATCTCACCTTCCGCATGCTTTTCTAGCATGCCACCGAGCAAAGGCACTTTGACTTTGACTGTCCAGTTTAATTGAAACTGGATCTGGTCTTCATCTCCGGTAACTGCACGCTGACAGATGGCTTCGATCGGCAAGTTCGCACCGAGTTGTACCGTCGAAGTCATTTCATTCAGATCGCTGACATCGGTACGCTGCAAACGGAAGGCATCTTTGAGTAATTTTTTTGCGATATCCGGAATATTAACATCTAGATTATAAGCGCGTTTCAGGGTATACATATGCCCCTGCTTTTCCGAAACCAGGATTTCCAAGTTTTGCGCAGGAATTCGATGGCAAACTGCCTCATGCAAACGAATATCATTGGCCAAACGCTTAAATTCATCAATAGACACGCCATTGATAATTGCTTTCACGGTGAACTGATGTGCCATGCTATTTTTTCCTTATTTTTATTACGATATTCGCCTATGCCACTCTCGGCTGATGCGAATAAAAATCAGATACAGAGATGACTCTGCAATTTATATCAACTTTATAGCGGATGTCATTATTCTTTTATCGGGAAATTCCGGCAGCCCGGTCAATGTTTGCAACATAGTTTTACTGAAAGCTGTGCCTGTCCACAGCTGATCTGTAGCTGCGCTTCGCCATAATAAATCACGGCATGAAACTCATCGGCACCATCATCTAGACCGGAAACATAGTATTCAGTTCCAGCTGGGAAAGCCTGCAGCCAGTCAGCCTTATAAAAATCAGACACAGAATCAAACTGCAAATACAGTTCAGGCTCAGCTTCGATCTTCATCGCCAGTGCAATAAACTTCTGTAATTGTGCTTGATGAAAATCAATGATCATAGCGCTCCTGCCTTTTTAGTCTGGATCATTGCTCGCCAGACTTCGTACATTTTAAATGACTATTTCAAGGATACGACTCTCGAGTTTTGAGGTTTTTCTAGCACAAGATTATGGCTTAAAGGAGATAAATTATATGGGCTATTTCCGCCAAGCGGCAGAAAAAATCTGAGCTAAGGCATGAGATACCTTTTCTGAATTGCAATGGCTTAAGTACGTAGTCTGAGATCTTCAATCGTACAGAATGACTGAAAGTGGTGTTCTAAGCACAGTCAGAATGCAAAAGTTCCCTGCGAATTTCATGCCGGTGCTCTTCTCCAAAACGGTCGACATGTGCATAGAATACGCCATAGCGACCGACATAATATTCCAGTGACTGATCATAAAAATTCCAGAAAATAGACCATTCCCCTAAATCCATCTGACGAATCTGGGTGCCACTGTGCATCGGCATTTTTTGTAATAGTTCTTGCTGTAATTGTTCGGCCTGTGCCCGATTCTCAATATGCACTTGCTGTTGAAAGAATAGCTGTGCCACATCGTCAAACAGCTCCAGTTCATAAGCATCCACCAGATGTACTTGCTGCTCTTGCTCGATGACCTCTTGCTCTGTCATGCTGGAAATCTGTGCCGGTTTTTCTGGACGCTGACGCGCCAGATGGCGCTGAGCTTTATAGATCTTTCTGCCGACGATCCAGGCAGCATTCAACATGAATAAAACACATAACAGGAGCAGTAATTTCAGCATGGTGGATGATCTCATGTGACTAATTTTATTTTTATGGTTATAGGATCAAGATTCATTTGAATAGTCCCTTTTGACCCAGCATACGTCTATTTTTTATACAGTGCAAACTTGAGGCTTATTTTTACTATTTATCTTCTCTGCTTGCTCATTTTACCCAGATTCGAACTTCGATTTATTTAAAAATTGATTTACTTTGATTTTTTATTTTTAACTCCCTAATGAGATTCAAGAACTTGAGATAAACAAACAGGACAAATCAGCAACAGAACAGATCTTCACATGGATAAATCACGGAAAATATTCTCAAAAAACTACAATATTGTTCTGTTTTTTACCCTCTTCTTTTTTATCAAATAAACCTTCCCTATAAATGTTCGAGAAAATGAATAATATTATGATTCGTGAAGGGAGGGTCGAAGATATACCTCAAATTATTCAGGTCATTCATGACAGCATTCAGTCCTGTGTACTGGATCATCAGCGTGAAGAAAGCAAAATTCAAACCTGGCTAGAAAAGTTTGATCATGCCAGCCTGATTGTCGATATGCTGTATAACGATTGCTGGGTTTATCTCATATATGACAAGGTCGTCGGATTCTTATTGGTCAGTGATGCTGGAGAAATCCGGATGCATTATGTGGCCCAACACTGCCAAAGACTGGGGTTCGGCACCGAGTTATTTCAACAAATGCATCGCACTTTATTAAAGAAAAAAATTCATCAGATTGAAATACAATCTACCCAAACTGCCTTAAGTTATTATCAGCACTGCGGCTTTCATCCACATTCTGCCGAGTCAGAAGATGAATCGCGCTATCTGTATAAATATGTTTTTTAATCGACCTCTTTTTCAATTTTTAACTGATCACGTCCTGCCTGTTTAGCGGCGTAGAGCTGCACATCTGCCGCTTTCATCAATTCATGAATATCTGCATAGCCATGGTTTTGTTCAACCCAGGCCGCGCCCATACTAACCGTAACATAATCTTTTGCATCTGGCCGATTCAGATGTTGCATACGCTGTTCCCGAATCTGGTTTAACACATTTTCCAGATTTTTCAGGGCAGTTTGCACCGGCATTCCAGTGAGCAGAATCGCAAACTCTTCACCACCATAACGTGCCAGATAGCCAGATGGTGGCAAAGCAGCTTGAATAATCCTGACCAGATTTTTCAGGATTTCATCGCCTTTTAAGTGACCATAGTAGTCATTATAGTTTTTAAAAAAATCGACATCGAGCATGGCAAAAATCAAGGTATGTTGCGGCTGTTGTTGGGTCTGTATAAACTGCTGCTGGATTTCATGATTTAAGGCACGCCGGTTAAAAGCTCCGGTCAGTGCATCAATATTCATCTGCTGTTCCAGTTTGGCATTCACTTCACGCAGCTGCTGGGTACGCTCTTTGACTTTTTGATCGAGCGAATTATTGAGTGCGATCAGGTTCAGGTTTAGCTGTTCAGTCTCATAAGTTTGATGTGCATAATGTCTGGACTGCTGAAACATGATTAATAAGGCATAGATACTGGTTGAGATAAAGAACAGATGCGTGGTTTTAATTACATTGATCAGCAACAGATAATCATTCAAAAAAGTGACACAAAGGAAAATAATTGCAATCAGATTTAAACGCGAATAATGCTCTTTATAACGTAGGGTCTGATAAAAGCCATAAATAAAATTACCGATGATGACCAAGGCGAAAATCGCACTAAATAGGGCTACTCGTTCAAATATCTCAGGAGGTGAAAATAGGGTGAAAGTAATGTTAAAAACCAGTAATGCCACAGCGATATAATAAATCACCGGATTTAGATAGCGCCGGTTAAACAGATGCATATAGCTGAGAAAAAAGAAGGCAGCAATAAAAGTAAACAGATACTCTAAGCGGGTTCCCCACAACCAGTTGATATTGGTAAATACCGAATAGGCATAAGGTGCAGAAAACAGGTTATGCAGGGCCAAAAAGACAATAAACCAGCCAAAAACAAAGATACTTTTACTGTTACGTTCCCGTGATCCCCTGAATACCGAAAATAGAATGGTAAACACTCCCACCCCAAGTACCGCGCCGCAAACCATGGCAATAGTCATCATGAGCTGCTGGAATTGGCGATTGATGGTACCTGCAACGCCGATCTGCATCGGTCGCTCGAGACCGCCATGCAAGTGGGTATAATTTGAGGCCTGAATGCTTAAAGTAATATATTCAGTGTCTGGAACAAAATAGCCAATACGCGGTGCTTTTTCAGTCACTTGTTTTTCAGGTGTGGTACTGATTTCTCCGAGCCGGACAATAAACTGTCCATTGACATATACCCGATAGGCGCCGTATTGGGTCGGAATCCGAATCGCGATGCGTCGCCCGAGAAATTCTTTCGGAATTTTAAAATAGCCAATAAAGGTACCATAGCCAGAATTTGAACCCGCCAGAGTTTTAAAAGAGGCTGGTAATTCAACTGTTTTTGACTGGAGTACAGAGCTGGGCTGAATAATAAACTGACTCGGATAAAACAGCCATTTTCCCTGCAAAGGACTCGTACTATGTTCGGTAAAATGGACTTCAGTAATATGGTCGTGAGATTGCTGCTGAAATGACGGCGACGGGAGTTCATCCTGAGCGATTGCTGAACTTATGATGCAAGTCGTGCAGCTAAAGGCCCAGACAAATACGAAAAAACAGACATTCCTTATCAAGTTATGCAAATACGTTCTATCTCAAGATAATTCTTTATTATTCTTATAATTTACAAGGAATATTTTCGATTTCAAATCTTTTTAGATGTTTTTTGTAGCTTCTCCGGCACAGCTTATTTTGAAGCGGCTGCACCGGAACCAGCGTATATCTTTAAATAAAAAATATCACTTATATTCAGCTAGTTAAATCATTTTAATCACGTGTTTTTACGTCAAACAATTCAATTTCAAAAATCAGGTTGGAATTGGCTGGAATGACTTTACCCATTTTACGTTCGCCATAGGCCAAATGTGCAGGCACCATCAGTTTACGCTTGCCGCCAACTTTCATTCCCAGAATCCCCTGATCCCAACCTTTGATCACACGACCGGTACCAATGACCGTTTCAAAATAATTACCACGGTCAATAGAAGAATCAAACTTGGTTCCATCTTCCAGCCAGCCAGTATAGTGCGTGGTAATTAGGGCACCTTTCACCGCTTCCTTGCCTTCGCCTACTTTTAAATCAATAATTTCAAGTTCGTTGATCATGGTTATTTACCTGAGAGGAGCATAAAATTCAAAGCTCAGTATAAACTGGATTGCTCTGTTTTTTTAAGCTTGGGACATTGATGGGTTAAAAGCTGAGTTCCTGAATATTCTTATCATTGAGTAAATACTGGGTTAATTCTTGATGATTCTTGGCCGATCCCATCAGAATCCAGCGTCCGACAATCTGTTGATCCATTTTTTTTTGTGAGGAATGCACCACTTTTAACTCATAACGTTTGAATAGCATTTCGTAGTGATCGGAATCATTCTGATCGAATGGGCAGACGATTTCATAGCTGCGTTCCTGATTCAGAGATTCGATACCGCGCTGGACATACATCAATAAAACCAGCACCGCCATGACAATAAAAGTAGCCCAAATACTTAAGAGTTCATAGCCAGCACCGACCGCCATGCCGAGTGCGGCTGTCATCCAGATCGTGGTTGCGGTGGTAATTCCAGAAATACGGTTATCATCTTTCAGAATAACACCGGCACCCAGAAAACCCAGTCCAGTCAAGACATTGGCGGCCAGCCGGTCAGGATTGGCCACGCCTATTTTCAGGGAGATAATGGTAAATAAACAGGAACTCAGACTGACCATAATCATGGTACGCAGTCCGGCAGATTTACTATGATACTCACGCTCTGCACCAATAATTGCGCCGATCGCGACAGCCAGCAGTAAATCATAAAGTTCATGGTACATGGTGCAGCCCTGCGTATTCTTATCCCTCAGATATACGCAATTTGAGCTACAGGATACAAGTCCAGACTTGCATCCTTATTTGGCCTTATTGTAACTGTTCCCACTCCACCAGCACCTGGCCCTGATCGCCAATCAAGGTCCATTCACCATCCATCACATTGAGCTGTAACTGCATGGTGCGTTCGCATAATTGTGGCAATGCGTCGGTGGTTGCGGTAGATAACTTCCACACTTCCACATTTTTTAAGGTTTTTAATTTGCTGCTGCGCTTATACCATTCATCCACCGCAGAACCATAGGTGACAACTGCGACCTGCTTGCAACGCGCACTGGCCTTTTTGACTTTATCTTCATCCGGGCTACCGACTTCAATCCATTTGACCAGTTGACCGGTCAGATCTTTTTCCCAGAGTGCCGGTTCATCGGTTTCAAAAAGATCCTTGGTAAATTCCAGCGCTTCATCGGCATAGCGTGCATAGGCCAAAATACGCACCATCAAGCGTTCAATGGTTTCTGAAGGATGCAGCGCCATCGTCAGCTGATAGTCTGCATAACGATGCGTATCCATGTCCGCAATATTCAAATCAACCTTATAAATCGTCGCTTTTAACGCCATCACATAATCCTCAAATTTGGCGCCTAGCATATAAGATTTAGCGCTATTTTGCTGAACAGATTTAGGCCAATAATTCATTCAGCGTACTAGAAATAGTGCCGTTATTTTTCTGGATCGATACGACATTGCATCAGGGCAGTTTCAAATACCAGCCAATCGCGTGACTGTTGATAGATCACTTCTACCCGGTTATCAATGCCTTCATCTGCCGACTGATAATTAAACTGCTCCGGATTAAAATTAAAGCTTTTCCAGCCTTGGTCGGTATGAAAAATTCCCTTGATTCTGAGCCAGTCTTTTTGTTCACAGAGTAGATCCAGCAGATCATAAAAATTGAATTGCCAGCGTTTTGGAAATTTCCAGCCCGCAACCTGATAACCCTGCGCGCTTTCTACATAATGATAAGGCATTTGCTGAATCACTAAGGGCGTATCTGCTGAACGGGTGATCTGTTGCTGTTTTAACAAAGGCTGAATCTGACGGGCGGAACCCCGATAGTCCTGCTTGATCTGTTCAATATCGAGTTGTCCATGCTCGGTGAACAACCACTGTTGGGCATAAGGTTGATATTCTGTCTGAAGTTGCGTGAGTGCTGCGTGGTCTGCGGTTGTCATCAAGTCAGTATGTGAAATCACCACAATATGCGCTGCCTTGAGTTGGTCTGCGTACAGGTTTTGCTGAGTCCAGTCTCGATCATGCAAACGTGAACCATCTACCACTGTGACCAATGCCTGCATGTTTAAATGACTCTGCCAGTGCGGTTCGGTCAGCTGTTCCAGTAATTGGCCAGGATGCCCCAGTCCGGTAGGTTCGATAAACAGACGATCCGGTTTCACTTCTGACAGCAGGCGTGACAAGGCAATCTGCATCGGCAATTGGCTACTGCAACATAGACAACCACCCAACAGCTCTTTGACCGCATAACCCTGATCTTGCGGCAATAACTGCTGGTCTACCCCAATCTGGCCGAATTCATTCATTAGCACAGCCCAGATTTCCTGTTCCGGTTTTTGCTGTAATAAATGTTTGAGTAGTGTGGTTTTACCTGCACCCAAAAATCCGGAAATGATATGGACAGGAATAGCCTGCGACGCTGACAGAATTTTCAAAATCGACTCTCAAGAGATTGAATAGAAATAGCAATACTCTGCATTATAAAGCACAGTGTGACTTTAAAATGCGTGTTCTTCGCAAACACGGCGTGAAAATCACAGAGATAAAAATTAATGGAATGATCCAAAATTACCAATTTTCTATGTTAACTTTTATTTCAAATTTGATTTTTGAAATATTCATACACACTTTCATTAAATAAAACTCTGCATAATTAACAGAAATAAAACAACTTTCTCAGTTTTGTATCAGCTCAGTTATTCCCTGCGTGTCGCTTTTGTTAATTGATTTACTCAGTAAAATTTCAGTGCTTAGGATGGGCATCTGTCGAATTGATGTGATGGTCAGCTCGGCAGATTACATGACTTGAATAAAAGGATGCCAAAAATGAAATATGCACAAATCTTACTTGCCACTACGCTTACTGCTGCTGCAGCCACCAGTTTTGCTGACAGCAAAACCACAGATGCGAAAACCACCACTGCAGAAGAAAAAGTGATTGTGACTACTCAGGAATTACCTGAATCAAATGCTCCTGTTGCAGGTGCATCTGCAGAGCAGCCTGCTGCCTCTGAAGCTGCTGCGGAAACTACGACACCTGCAAAACCTGCTGCACGTTAAGTGATTGAACAACTCGTTTAATCCTTCAATGAAGATATCAGGGACAGTAATTCTCCAGTAGGCTTTGTCCTATACTGCCCCGATATTATTCGATGCTGAATCATGCTTGATGCTGGTTCAGCATTTTTATTGCACAAAATCTATTTATCACCATAGTCAAAACTGATCATAGAATTAATACAGGCTATCAAATTTTTATTATTTTTATATTTTAATTCAATCACTTATTTAAAAATTACCTATTTCAATCCAATATTATCCATATACTTAAGCTACTATCGCCTAACTTGTTTCTGGCTTCTAACTGTCCCTTAATAGCATCAAATGCAAGTCGATTGAGTGGACATTCGCTATGAGCAATACTAATTACACTACTGAAGTGGCAATCCTTGGCGCCGGCCCTGTAGGCTTAACCATTGCCAACTATCTGAGCAAGCAAGGCGTAGCTGTCACGATTGTCGAGCAACTGAATAGTTTGATTGATTATCCACGTGCGATTGGAATCGATGATGAATCCTTACGTACCATTCAATCTTTGGGTTTAGTCGATCAAGTCTTACCGCATACCACTCCGAATCATGCGATGCGCTTCTTGACGCCTAAAGGTCGCTGTTTTGCAGATATTCAGCCTTTAACACGTGAGTTTGGTTTCTCGCGCCGTAATGCCTTTATTCAGCCACAAGTCGATAACGTCCTACTGCAAGGCTTAAAACAATATAAAAATACCCAAGTGCTATTTTCTCGTCAATTGACTCAGTTTAGTCAGGATGCTGACGGCGTAACACTCAACCTGCAAAATAAAGAGGGCGATGCAGAAACTATCCGCGCTCAATACCTGATTGCCTGTGATGGCGGTAATTCCTATGTGCGCCGCAATCTGGGCATTGCCTTTGAAGGCGAAACTGCACCAAATCAGTGGATCGTGATCGACCTTGAGAATGACCCGCTTGCTACACCGCATATTTACTTATGTTGTGATCCGGTTCGTCCTTATGTATCAGCTGCATTGCCACATGGTATTCGCCGTTTTGAATTTATGGTTATGCCGGGTGAAACACAGGAAGAACTGAGCAAACCGGAAAATATTGCCAAACTTCTTTCTAAGGTTTTACCAAGCACGGATGGTATCGAAGTGATCCGTCAGCGTGTCTATACTCATAATGCCCGTATTGCGGACAAGTTCCGTGTCGACCGTATTTTGCTTGCCGGTGATGCTGCGCACATTATGCCGGTATGGCAAGGTCAGGGTTATAACAGCGGTATGCGTGATGCCTTTAACCTGGCCTGGAAAATGGCACTGGTTGTTCAAGGCAAAGCTGGCCCAGCACTTTTAGATTCGTATCAGATCGAACGTAAAGACCATGCCAAGGCGATGATTGACCTGTCGGTGATGGCAGGTCACGTACTGGCACCACCGAAAAAATGGCAAGGTTTTGTTCGTGATGGTATTGCTTATGCCCTGAACTACATCAAGCCGATCAAACAGTACCTGCTGGAAATGCGCTTCAAACCGATGCCGAAATATCATGACGGTGCACTTTTGAGTAATGGAGCCAAGAACTCTCCGGTCGGCAAGATGTTTATCCAGCCTCAAGTTCAACTGGCTTCGGGTGAAACCGTGTTACTGGATGAAGTGATCGGCAATGATTTTGCGATTATTGCCTGGGGTGTTGATCCGAAATGGGGTCTCAGCCCGGAGACGTTGCAACAGTGGAAATCGCTCGGTGTGAAATTCATTCAGGTAATTCCGGCGGTGCAATTGCAAAATAGCCAGCGCAAAGAGTATGAAGATGTCATTACCATTGGTGATATCGGCACAGATATCCGCTCGTGGTTTGGTAACACGTCTGATTCAGTTGTAATCTTGCGTCCTGACCGTTTCGTGGCTGCGCTGGCCATTCCTCAATCGATGGAAAGCACCAGCCAGCAACTGTTTAAAAAGCTTTACCTGAAATAATATTGGTCACCTTTCACCACGCTTCGGCGTGGTTTTTTTATTATTTTTAGATATCCCGGACAATATATAGACCGAGGAATTAGACTCGGTATTCCTGAAACCACGGAATATCTTTCAAGGAATCACGGCGAGCCATCTGCTGCATGAAGGGCCTGAACTTATCAAATTTCGGTAAAATTTTCGCAGAGATCGCAAAGATCAAACAGTAAGCCACATAGAGATCCGCCGCCGAGACTTTTTCACCCAACAGATAAGGACTGGCCTGCCCGATACCCTGTTTCAGAAAATCAAATACGGCTGCTTCATTCCCAAAACTTAAACTTCTTCGGTTCTTTTCAATATTTTCTGGCGGTACCTGCAAATTTTTTATATCGATATATTCGGTGAAGGGCCCATGACAGAAAAATATCCATTTCAAATACGCTCCACGCTTCGGATCATCCAAAGTAGGTGCCAATCCTTTGTCACGATATTTATCTGCCAGATAGATAAAAATGGCGGCCATTTCTGAAATGACGACATCCTGATCTACCAGACAGGGAACTTTTCCCATCGGATTGATCTGTGTATACGCCTGCTGATGCATATCCTCATAGGCAATCTCCACCTGCTCAATCTGATCTTCAATTTGTAATTCTTTCAGCAAAGGCAACAAGGTCAGGCCACGTGATTGCGGATTGTTATAGAGCTTCATCATCCTGCTTCAACCGGTTTTTTTATTGTTAGAGGTTCAGTATAAAGCGATTTGCAGTTCCGATTTAAAAGGATGTGCTACAGATCATTTCTGTCGCACTGCTTTTTCGATGGGCTGATCAACGATGCAGATATTAGAAAAGATCCACACAAAACTTTTCTTTTAATACTTTTAAAATCAGATCAATCACCACATGTTTTTGATCCTTGCGATAATTGGCATAGAGCCCAATCATCGGCAACGGTTCCAGGGTCTTTTTCACCACAATATTATCGCCGAGCAATGGAATCACATAGGTCGGCACCAGACTCCAGCCCACCCCATCCCTACCAGATTGACATTGAGCAGGATATTGGTGGAATACTGCACCACATTCACTTTTAATTTAGACTGTTTAAAAAAATCCTGAATCAGCTTATGCAGTTGCGGTGAGGACTGCTCATCACTAATTACAAAGTCCTGACTTTCAAAACTCTTGATACTGACATAGGGCAAGGCCGCAGCCGGGGAATCTTTGGGCACAATCAAGGTTAAAGGCTCATCAAAAATGCGGATCGAATCAAACTCACTTAACTGCCCCGGATAACGGGTAAAGGCAATGTCGATCTGTCCATTTCTTCAGGCACTAAACTGCTCTGCATCGGTCAGACGATGAAACTGTGCTTTCAGTTCAGGAAAATGCGCGCGGATATTCGGCATGATATAAGGAAAGACTTTCATTTCCGCGACCGGCACGAATCCGATATTCAGCTGATCCTGCTGTGCATTCGCGATCTGTCTGGCAGTCTGAATGGCGCGCTCTGCATGCTCAAGACTCAGTAAAGCTTCTTTTAAAAACGCCTGTCCAGCTTCAGTTAGCCCGACCTTACGGTTATTCCGCTCTAGCAACTGTACGCCAACCTCATGTTCCAGATCCTTGATTTGCTGGCTCAATGAAGGCTGTACCGTATTTAATTTTTCCGCGGCACGGGTAAAGTTCAGTTCCTGCGCCACCGTAACGAAATAACGTAAATGCCTTAATTCCATTTTATAACTCCAAACTTGCCGGGCGCTTATTTTGCTTTTTGGCAACATACTGACGATAAACCAATATCGTCACAATGACGAGTGCGGCACTCAAAACATAAGTAGTTTCAAAGCCCCAATAGGCAATCAATACTCCCATTGCCACGGAACCGATCGCTAAACCCAGATCAAACAGGGTAAAGAAGGTTGAAATCGCATGTCCCATACGCTGTTTGTCGACCGACTGAATGGCCAAGGTCTGCAAACATGGGAATAGTGAACCATAACCGATGCCAATAAACACTGCCGACAACCATAATATCCATTGATTGGAAATCAGACTGACAATCACCAGACCCATGGCAAAGAAAATAAATGAAGGATAAATCACCGCACTGGGTCCCTTACGGTCATAAATCTTTCCAACCCAAGGTCTGACCAGCAACATGGATGCTGCAAATACAATAAAGAATACGCTGGTATAGCCCAAAAGCTGCTTGGTTTCACTAAATGCAGTAATAAAACTCATGATGCCCGAGTAGGCAAAAGCGGTTAGTAAAGCCACAAAACTTACCGCCAGAACTTTGACTTCCAGAATATCCTGCAAGCTCAAGCTGGTTTTTTCTGTGCTTATAGCTTCAGGTTTTGGTAACTCTGTGATTTTGAGCATCCAACAGAAAATGAGCCCCAAAGAAATGATAACGGCAAGAATGCCAAATAAGACTTTGAAGCTGGTGAACTGAATTACGGTCAATGCCAGCAAGGGCCCAAAAACCACACCCAGATTGGTCGACATGACGAAATAGCCCATGCCCTCACCTTTGCGCTGTTCAGGAATAAATTCATTAGCGACGGGTACTGCCACCGTGGTCAGAATACTGAACCAGATACCATGTAAAAAACGCACCAGCAACAGCGACCACATGCTATCTACCAGCAAATAACTAAAGGAAAATAAGGCAAAAATCACGCCTGCACCGCGCATCGAGATTTTCTTGCCGAGCTTTTCGATGATCATGCCGGAAAATGGCCGAACCGCAATCGAAGAGGCCAAAAATAGTGTCAGCGCCAGACCCGCTTCTTTTACCGAACCGCCCAGATCTTTCATGATGTAAATCGGCAAGATGGTCAGTAAGGCAAAATAATAAACAAACAGGAAAAAATTATTGAATAAGCACAAGATAAATGAGCGATTCCATAACCGCTCAGCGCTAACTGACATAATCACCAACTCTTAAAACTTGTAGGGAAATAGCACAAACTCAGGCTTGAACAGTGACCGGATGCAAGGCCAACTCGACCAGATTCTGGATATAGTGTTCATCTGGAATCCGGTTGAAAAAAATGATCTGGTAATGAATCGGGCCGTATAAGGTATCCAGCATCAAATCAAAAGGATAATCAGCGCGGATTTCTCCCCGTTCAATCGCTTGCTGAATCAGTTGATGGGTCTGTTGCCGACGTGGCAAGAGATATTGCTGAAAGAACTCACCTGCCAGTTCGCGGTGATTGGCAATCACTACCAGCAAAGCCCGACCGACCGGATGATTCAGCGCTTGAGATAAAGAACCGAGTTGTTGAATGAGATTGCTTTTCAGGCTTTTAGAGGTATCCAGCTCAAATACCGAAGCTGTATGCTGTTTGAAAGTGTCCAGCACCAGTTCCGATTTATGTTTCCACCATCGATAAATCGTGGACTTGCCAACACCGGCACGTGCCGCTACATCTTCAATCGTCAGCTGATGATATTCACATTCTGCCAGCGCATCTGCGACCGCCTGTAAAATGCACTGCTGTCGTCGGGAACTTTTTTCGTCACTGCTCATATTTTTCTACTTAACTTTTAAGATCTAAAAATCGAAACGATACGTATCGTTTTATATTAGGGTAAAAAATAACAAAGCTCCAGTGAAAAACTGAAATTGATGCAAAAAAAAGACCTTCATATGAAGGTCTTTTCTCAATCACGATTTAACTTAACTCTGTGCAGTCTTTTTATAAATGCTGCATGAAGGATGATGATTTTCTTGCAAACGCGCGACTTTACGCTGTTCTGCTGCTTCAAAACGGCAACGTTTCCAGTCATTGTCCAGGTTCAAAGCTGGAATCTGTTTTGGTTTACCATTTTCATCCACCGCAACCATGGTGAAATAACAGCTATTGGTATGACGTACCGTTCTCTTTTGAATATTCTGGGCTTCTACACGAATCCCGATTTCCATTGAAGTACGGCCAACATGATTCACACTGGCCAGAAAGGTAACCAGCTCACCAACGTGAATCGGTTCTTTAAAATTCACCTTGTCTACAGATAAGGTCACGACATAACTGCCCGAATAGCGACTTGCACACGCATACGCCACCTGATCCAATAATTTCAGAATGGTTCCACCATGAACATTTCCTGAAAAATTTGCCATATCTGGCGTCATGAGAACTGACATCGTTAACTCTGACTGGTCATCCGACACTGCTGCAATTTGATCTAAAGGGGCCATCGTTTTCTTTGAACTCTTTGAATGACAAGGTTATCGTTTATTATTATAGCGTTTTTAACATGAATAAAATGTTCAATTCGGCAAATGAAGCATCACAATTATTGATATAGAAAATGTATTCATACAGAAAAAAATATATTTAATTGCTTAAAATCTCAGTTAGAAAGTTAAGTGCCAATAAATCAACACTTATTTATCTGGGGTTGATCACACAGCAACTGAGAATTTTTCACTGTTTTAAGCTCTGAACAAAAATAATTCAGGAAAATAAAAAGGCTCTGCGTGATTTAAAGCATCACTGGCCTGAGCATTTCCTGCGCCACGTTCTGATAACTTAAAATTTGTTGACCATCCAAGGTCGTTTCAACGGTAAAAGAACCATCCTGATGGGTCGCGGTCACTGTAAAAATATAGTGTTCGAATTGTGCCAGTTTGACCTGCTGTCCAATTTTTATATGCGTCATGATGTCTACATCTGTGTAGTGATCTTTTCAAACTGCATTCTGTCACGAACACAGATGTTTTTGAATATTTGATCAACTTAAGTATACGAATAATAATATTAAAATTTTAATTTAAGACGAATAAGGCTTATTATTTAAAACAATATACTCATAATTCAATTTGTTATATTTAAAATTAATTTTATCTTTTGCGATAATTCCGACTGACTGATACACATAGGCAATCATCTTATCTTTTATAACAATCAGTTAAGCGTTACAGCCGATGATCCGTTATCCTTTTGAGTGAATATCCCTATACTGCGATATAGGGATAAACAGAAATTTCAAAAAAAAGATTTATTGAGCTTGATGTTCATGTACCACAAACTGTGGAATGCGATGTCCTTGAGCATAATCATGTTTTTGGTAGGCTTGTGAAATTTCCATCAACTTTAACTGGGTCGCCTCGGCACCAGCCTGCATGGTGAGTTCCCTGCCACGGACATCAAAGATATGGCCTTTTTCGCGTAAATCCGGCTGAATCACCACATCTGCATGCTTTAATTCTTCATGCGCCAGATGTTGCTGCATAATATTGATGTTCTGGTTAAACAGTCCCCAGACATTGCTGGTTTCCGTGTGAATGGGTTGTGCCAGAATATCTACCGCAATCACAATGTCGGCTCCCAACTCACGTGCCACATCGACCGGCACCGGACTGACTAGACCACCATCTACATATTCTTTACCTTGAATGATGGTCGGAATGAACATACTCGGAATCGAGACTGAAGCACGTACCGCCTGTCCGGTATTGCCATAGTTAAAGACGACTTTCTTGCCTTCTTTCAGCGCGGTTGCTACCACAAACATCGGGATTTTCATGGCTTCAAGCGGGGTTTGATCGACCTGCAAATTGACATAGTCCTCAACTTTTTTGCCATCAAAAAAGCCTTTTCTGGCCAGTTTGATATCACGGACATCATTCGGTCGCATGCTGAGAGCAATATTGCGCAGTTCAATCGCCGGTTTGCCACTTGCATAAATGGAGCCCACAATACTGCCCGCACTAGTTCCAACAATAAAATCTGGTTGAATACCCGCCTGTTCCAGTACTTCCAGCGCACCAATATGCGCATAACCACGCGCACCGCCACTGCCTAGGACTAAAGCAACTACCGGACGCTGTTGGGTTTGCTTGATCTTTTGAAAATCAATTTGATTTGGACGTGCCTGAGCTTCTCCGCGTTGTGCAGCAGGTTGTAGATGACTGGTCGCCGCTTGGGCTGTCATTGGGGTCGTTTGGCAAGCACTTAGGCCAAATGTACCCAGTATCACCATACTCAACACATATTTCTGCATGCAGAGAATGTCCTCATTAATCTAAAGCAGCATAGTGTATAAACACATGCATAAATAGTCTGTAGAATTTCGTAAAACTGTCATACAGTTCAGCTACTTTACCTTCATTTTTCCCCATAACTGTATGTCTTCAATCTCACTGTATCGGATTTTCCTGATTTTCCTGCAACTGGGCTGCATTTCATTTGGTGGTCCAGCGGCGCATCTGGTGTTTTTTCACCGAAAATTTGTGACCCAACTGCAATGGTTGAATGACACCCAGTACAGTCAACTGGTCGCTTTGGCGCAACTTTTACCCGGGCCGAGCAGCAGTCAGGTGGGGCTGTCGATCGGTTATCTGCAACGGGGCTATACTGGTGCCGTGATCGCATGGTTGGGTTTTACCCTGCCCTCAATGATTCTGATGACCTTGGTGGCGCTCTTGGGTCAAAGCTATTTTCATATTTTAAACTCAAACAGCTTTCATACCATCCAGTTAATTGTATTTTCTGTAATCGCCTGGGCATTCTGGCAAATGCTGAGAAGCTTCTGTAAAACGGTTTGGCAATACGCTGTCTTAATCCTCTCTGTCGCATTACTGATAGTCGTTTCAGTAAGTTTTAACCAGATTCTGGTCATTATACTGGGCGCAATCTGTGGACTCTTGGCTGGATATTTTTCCCAATCAGATTCGAAACCCAAAGAAATTAACAAAACGGCAATCAGCTCGCCATATATTCGATCTGCCGCTGCACCCTATTGGCTGCTAGCATTTATCTTGCCATTTTTGCTGCTGCCCTTAGCAGGCAAATTATGGGGTGAATCGGAGCTGCAATTTTTTTCCAATTTCTATCAGACTGGCTCGCTGGTGTTTGGTGGCGGTCATGTGATTCTGCCTTTGTTACATCAGGACTTTGTCACAACCGGTTTGGTGAGTGCGCAATCTTTTGATCTTGGTTATGCCTTTACCCAACTGATGCCGGGACCTTTATTCAGTTTTGCCAGTTATATCGGTGCTTTACTGCCTTGGACGCCTTATGTCTGGCTGAATGCAGTGCTAGCGACCTGCACAATATTTTTACCTTCATTTTTTCTGATTTTTGCCACCTTGCCTTACTGGTCATGGTTGATGCAGCAGCGCCATATTCATCAGGCGGTGATGGGCATCAATGCTGCGGTAGTGGGACTGTTACTGTATTTATTGCTGGATCTTTCACAACGTTATTTTAGTTATGGCTCCGACCTGGTCTTTGTCGCGGTGATGATTGCTCTGCTACGCTCAAAACTACCGGTCTGGTTCAGCCTGATTTTAGGCTTTGTGCTTTATCAAAGTTATTTAAATTTCTTTTAAATAAAACTTTGGCACAAAAAAAGCCCCGAATGATCGGGGCTTTTTGCTTCAAGTCTTACCAGATATCTGATTTGACCTTGTCTTTAAATTTAGGATGGTTATCCAGTTTAAATTCAGGCTCTTTCACACCACGCTTCAACTGACCAGTATAGTCGCGAAGTAGCATCAGCAAGAATGGCATCAGCAACAGGATTGCGATCAGGTTGATGCTTGCCATGACACCCATGAACAGATCTGCCATATTCCAGATCAATGGCACACTGGCGATAGAACCGAAATACACCATGACCAATACAAATAAGCGGAAAATCAACATCACCCGGCTATTGTTATTGATGAACTGGACGTTTCCTTCGGCATAGGCATAGTTACCAATAATCGAAGAATAGGCAAACAGGAACAGAATCAAAGCCAGGAAGTCATCACCCCAAGCACCAATCTGGCTTTCAAGCGCCATCTGGGTCAAGGTCACGCCTTCAAATCCTGCATTTTCATACAGACCCGAAACCAGAATAATAATCGCGGTACATGAACACACCACAAAGGTATCTACAAATACTCCGAGCATCTGTACCAGACCCTGGTTGACCGGATGTTTGACATCGGAAGCTGCAGCAGCATTCGGTGCCGAACCCATCCCTGCCTCGTTAGAGAACAGACCACGCTTGATGCCCATCATCATCGCCATAGATACCATGGCGCCAAAGAATCCACCAGCGGCGGCTTCAAATTCAAAGGCTTTACTGAAAATGAGCTGGAAGATGGATGGGAGCAAATCGTAATTGATGACCGCAATATACAAAGCCACAGCCAGATAAAGCACAGCCATAAACGGCACAAAGCTTTCCGCAACTTTCGCAATCCGTTTAATCCCGCCAAAAATGATCACCGCAGTCATCAAGACCAGAAACAATCCGACCCAGGAAATTTCCAGATTCAGGCCGCCTAATGGCAGAATCAGGTTCGCCTGATCCCAGCCCCAGGCATGAGAGGTTGCTCCGGTAATGGCATTGGCCTGAACTGCATTGAAGACAAAACCATAAGTCGTGATCAATGCAATCGCAAAGACAATCCCGAGCCATTTCTGTTTCAGGCCTTGGGTAATGTAATAAGCTGGTCCACCACGGAATTGCTGGTTTTTGTTATCTCGCACCTTAAACAACTGGGCCAAAGAGGATTCAACAAAAGCAGAACTCATGCCCAGAAAGGCAGTAAACCACATCCAGAAAACGGCACCGGGGCCACCAATTGCAATCGCAATGGCAACACCCGCGACATTGCCCACCCCGACCCGGCTTGCCAGTCCAGTGACAAAGGCCTGAAACGGGGTAATGCCGTGCGTATCCTGAACCTTGCCACGGCTATTTTTCATGACTTTCATGCTGTGCCAGAACAAACGAATTTGTACTGCACCCGTCATGATCGTGTAGAAAATACCGACTGCGACCAGAAACACCACCAGAAAATCCCATAAAGGGCCATTCAGGGCATTAATCCAGCCGAGTAAGGTTTCATTTAACTGATCATTCATGTCACATCCTTATGAGCCTATGACTCATCGTATCAGGCATAAAAATTATGCAAAAAACTTCAAAATCATCTGAATAACAGTAGCATTGATTAAGTCAACGAAGAACGCACCACATAATGGAACAATCAGGAAGGCCTTATGCGACGCACCATACATATTGGTAATCGCCTGCATATTGGCAACCGCTGTTGGCGTTGCGCCCATACCGAAACCACAATGCCCTGCTGCAAGTACCGCAGCATCGTAGTTTTTACCCATGATGCGGAAAGTTACAAAACCGGCATACAAAGCCATGGTGATGGTCTGTGCACCCAGAATTACCATCAGTGGTCCTGCAAGGTCAGCCAATTGCCATAATTTCAATGATAACAATGCCATCGCCAAGTACAGCGACAATGAAGCATTACCGAACACATCAATCGCGCGATCGAAAATCTGAACTTTGAAAACACCTTCCAGTACATTACGCAGGATGACACCACCCGCCAATGCCCAGACAAATGTTGGCAGTTCAAATGCAGTACCTTTACTGAAACCCGTCATAAACTCTGCAAAAGCCAAACAGCCTGCAAATAGACCCAAGGTCGTGATTGCATTATCAGCGGTAATTAAACGCACCTGATGCGGATATTCAAACGGTACATATTCGCTGGTGGTGCTGTCCATTGGCGTATTGTCACGCGTTTCAATTTGCTGATCGGTACGCGCAGTCGCCAGGTTATAACGGTTGATCAGCAACTTGGCTAAAGGTCCGCCAATAATACCGCCGATAATCAATCCAAAAGTCGCACTGGCCATACCTAGTGCCAAAGCACCTTGAATACCATGTTCAACTTCAAAAATTTCCCCCCATGCACCCGCAGTACCATGACCACCGGTTAAGGTAACTGAGCCTGCAATCAGGCCAATCAACGGGTCAATACCCAATAATGTTGCCAGACTCATGCCGACCGCATTTTGCAAAATAATGAAAGCCGAAACAGCAAACAGGAAAATAACCAGACCGATCCCACCTTCACGCAACTTGGAAAAGTTGGCACTCAGACCAATCGAAGCAAAGAAAATCAGCATAAAGCTGGTTTGTAATTCTGCACTGGTGGTGATGCTATATCCCCACAATGAATGCACCAGCAATGAGATAATCGCCGCAACCAAACCGCCCGCAACCGGCTCAGGAATATTGTAACGTCTTAAAAAATCGATTTTATTAACCAGGAATCGGCCGAGTAACAAAACAATGACTGCGGCAATCAAGGTATAAAATGCGTTAAAAGTAAAATCCATAATTTTTTGCCCAAGATGATTTTGAATTTTTTATTGTTCTAAAAGTGAGGGAGTGCGCTAGATCTCTAGCTCGCTCATTAGATCTTTATCTGGAAATATCCTGATTTGATCTATCACCATTAGAAAAACAAACCGATTTATCATCTCTTTCAAACTTATGAATATCATCATCACGATCATATTCAACAAATGAGAGATTTATAAAAGCAACACCTTTTCTATTCCGACACTCAGTCTGTTTGAAAATTGCAGACATTTTTCTAACAGACGCGCATGCTGGTAAAAAAAACTGTGTTTTAAGCTCAAAAAAACATTCAGTGCTTGATGAGTGCTTTCAACCTAAAGACTTCATTCAAGCCATCTGGAATCGCGTTATTTAAAACAGATCTTAATCACAAAATGCATGAATTAAGATGAAAAGTCGTACATTATGCTGTTTCTTTGTATCAAGTTTTATTTCTTTTTATTAGCAATAGTTAATTTATCTATAAAAAATAATTATAAATTCTCATTTTTATATGAAGATTAATCTATATTTTAATTCAAAAAAAATATTAATCTTTTACTCGACACGGAATGAAACAGGGATCTTGAAATTAAATTATCTTGATTTTCAGTCAAAATAAACCAGTTCTCTGTTTGAAATTGTTATTGTTGAATGGTTCAAGCACTTGGGTTTTAAGCCATTTTTTAAATCAAAGACCAACTTTATGACTAAATCCATTGCTATCACTTAGGCGATTTATGCTCAGCTAAAAGAATGCGAAATTTCATTATTCAAGTCATTTTGCTGATAAATTGTTTTTTCAGCTGGCGAAGAATTAAATTTTCCTATCCCCCGTTCTGTTTGTTTAGTTTATAGTCATTGCAAACTCAATAAGGATATTCGACTGGACCCCATAATGGATCAAAATCTTGTTCATGCTGTAGATCACACCATCACTTCTCGCCATTCAGTGCGTGCTTTTTTAAATACCCCCGTTAGTACAGACACCTTAAAAGAGATTTTGACGGTTGCCAGCCGCGCGCCCTCAGGAACCAATACCCAACCCTGGAAGGTGTATGTGGTAACAGGTAAAAAGCGTGATGAACTCGTGCAGCAGGTTTGTCAGGCACAAATGCAAATCTATGCAAATCCTGCATTGTCACAGCAGTATCAGGAAACTTTCGCCTACTATCCTGAACAATGGATCTCGCCATTTATTGAACGTCGTCGTGAAAATGGCTGGGGTTTATATGGCTTGCTGAATATTCAAAAAGGCGAAAAGGAAAAAATGGCGCGTCAGCAGCTGCGTAATTTTGAATTATTTGATGCCCCTGTCGGCTTATTTTTTACTGTAAATCGGTCTTTGGCGATTGGGTCCAAAATGGATGTTTCCATGATGATCCAGAATGTCATGCTGGCAGCAAAAGCCCGCGGTCTGGACACTTGCCCGCAGGCAGCCTGGAATCACTTTCACCCGATCGTGCTTGATCTGGTCGGCGCACCCGATGATGAAGAGCTGGTCTGCGGTATGGCACTGGGTTATGCCGACCCAGAGCAAATTATTAACAGCTTTATTACCCCGCGCGTTCCCGTAGAAGAATTTGCCGTGTTTATCGATGAGTGATGCAAGCAGGGCTAAGCCAACTTGCTTAGCCCTCTGTTCGATCCAGCATTTTTAATATATTAGAGAACGCCCAGCATCTATGCATTTTGCAAGATTAGCATCTTTATTTTAAAAACCGCCCAAGCGGAAATACCGACAAAAACCAGCATGATCAAGGCCATATTCAACAAAGCATGCCAGATCAGAAAATTCAGTAATACACCGCCCAATAAACCACAGACAAATTGCATACTGCCCATAATCGCACTGGCAGTTCCTGCCCGCTCGCCCTGTTCAGCCATTGCCAAAGCCATGGCATTCGGACCAGTAAACCCGATAGATGCCACCACAATAAACATGCCTAACAACACCCAGAGCACAGAATCGACGTCCAGACAGCCCAGCAAGATTAACCCTAATACACCGGCAAACTGCAGGCAGGTGCCGATTTTCAGGCGCTGCAATATCGAGAATCGTCCAGCCAGACGTTTATTCAAGGTCGAAAACAGCATGATGCCGAAAGCATTGGCACCAAAGGCATAAGCAAACTGCTGCTCGGTCAGTTGATAACGATCCATCAGAATAGTCGAAGAAGCACTGATATAACAGAACATCACCGCACCGGAAAAACAGCCGGCATAGAGCGGGCGTCGAAAGCTGGGATCTTGAAAAATGCACCGGTACAAACTTATAACCTGTTGAAAGTTCAGCTTGAGACGGCGTTCTGGCTCCAGGGTTTCTTTAAATAGAAAATGTACACAGGCCAGACTCAACAGACCACAGCCCATCAGCACCAAAAAGATCATGTTCCATTCATAAAACATCAACACCCAGGCCCCCAGACTCGGGGCGATGATTGGCGCAATCGCAGTCACAATCATCATGCTGGCAAAGGCCTGAGCTGCTGAATGCATATCCAGACGATCGCGAATTGCAGCGCGTGCCATGACCACCCCGACACAGCCACCGAGAGCTTGCAGAATTCGTGCAGCGATCAGGCTCCATTCATCCTGCGCAAAGACACACAGCAAACTTGCCACAATGTATAAACACAGCCCAAAATACAGTGGCGGTTTACGTCCAATCCGGTCACTGATCGGACCATAAATCAGTTGCCCGATCGCCAGACCGAAGAAATAAGCCGGCAAGCTATTGGAAACCATTTGGGTACTGACACCAAAATCTGCTGCCATAGCCGGTAAGGCCGAAAGATACATATCAATGGATAAAGGCCCGAGTGCACTTAAGGTCGCCAGCAAAACAATCCAGGACATGGCATAAGGTTGTTGTGCTATTTTATTCGATGTCATAAGCATGAAGATTTAAAGCGCTAATATGCAGACAAATTAACACAGTGCATAGTATGATTTAGCCTGAAATGAAGATTTATAAATATACTATTTTCATTAGCCTATTCAGATTCAGCTCTAAGACTGCAGTATAAAGGACGACCTTTGAAATCTTGGCTCACTCGTCTCAAGCAAACCACCTATAACACGACCTTGATGTATAACCTGCGCATGATGACGGCATTTGCAGGTACCGCCTTTGTTCCCTATTTTATGGGACAACAATTGATGACGATCCCATTGACTTTAGGGGTGGTCGCAGCCGGTTTAAGCGATATTGATGACCGCTTTTCGGTGCGGATTTTAAATCTGCTCTACACCTACATTGGCTTCTTTATTACGGCAGTAGGCGTATATCTGCTTTTTCCTTATCCCTTGCTGTTTGCCTTGGCCTTAATTGTGTCCTGTATTGCCCTGATTTTGCTGGGTTCACTAGGGCGACGCTATGCCACGATTTCCTACGGCTGTCTGGTGATTTCCGTTTATTCCATGCTCGGGGTGGAGCTGTTTGATGAATGGTATAAACAGGCTGGTTTATTGGTCATCGGCGCGATGTGGTACGGTCTGCTGTCGACCATCAGTTTCCTGATTTTCCCTGCCCGGTTGGCGCAAGACAAGCTTGCCATTTCCTATTCTGCTCTCGGTGACTTTTTATATGCCAAGTCCAATCTGTTTGATGTGGACATGACCCCGAAAAGCTATCAACAAAGCATGATTGAACTCTCGCTTGAAAATGGGAAACTGATTGCGATTTTTAATGAGATGAAAACTGCCCTTTTGACTCGCCTGAAAGGTGACCGGGGGCAAAAAGACACCCGTCGCAGCCTGCAATATTATTTTGTGGCGCAGGATATTCATGAACGTGCCGATTCAGCACATATTGATTATCAGAAACTGGCCAAGATTTTCCAGCATAGCGATATCCTGTTCCGCTTCCAGCGCATCATGTCAATTCAGGGCAAAGCCTGTAAGGACCTGAGTGAAAGTTTACTGATGCGCAAACCCTATGTGCATAACCAGCGCTTCAAGCATGCCTTTGATAACCTGAGACAGTCTCTGGATAAGTTACGTCAGGAGCAGCATTATGATCAGGTCTGGATCAGTGCCCTGTTTGCGCTGTTTCAAAACCTGAAATCGATTGATGCCCAGTTACGCAATCTGGAAACCGAGCAAAGTATCAAGTCCGAGCGTTTCAAACATATCGAAAACCAGCTCAGAGATGATGACCTGAAAGGCTGGGATGACATCAAGATTCGGATTAAACAGCATTTGACACCCGAATCGGTGCTGTTCCGGCATGCCATTCGCCTGTCGATTGTGCTGCTGATCAGCTATATCTTCGTACAGGTCAGCAATATTGAATATGGTTACTGGATTTTATTGACCGCACTCTTTGTCAGCCAGCCCAACTTTAACGCCACCAAACGCCGTTTACGTCTGCGTATTGTCGGTACGTTGGTCGGTATTATTCTCGGTTATGCCATTCTGTATTTTGTGCCTTCCATCGAAGGACAATTATTGCTTCTGGTATTCAGCGGAATTCTGTTCTTTGAATTGCGCAGTAAACAGTATGCACAGGCCACCGCCTTTATCACGATTTTAGCCTTGATCAACTTCAATCTGGACGGTATGGGCTATGCTGCGGCCATCCCGCGTATGATTGACACCTTGATTGGCTGTGCCATTGCCTGGTTCGGTGTCAGCTTTATTTTTCCAGACTGGAAGTTCCGACGTTTGCCGCGCAGTATCAAACGCAGCTTGCAGGCAGAAGCAGATTATTTGAGTGAAGTGATCGAGCAGTATAAATCAGGACGTAATAATGACCTGAAATATCGGATTGTGCGCCGTGCTGCCCATAATACCGATGCCGAGGTGGCTTCACTGATTTCGACACTGGCCACTGAACCGGATATTGATCCGGTACAAAAATCACTAGCCTTTGAGTTCCTTTGTCTGAACCATACTTTTATCAGTTATATTGCTGCACTGGGCGCACACCGGGAAAAAATTGAAGATCAGGACATTCTGAATTTACTGGACAAAGCACTTGAGAACATTCGTGGTGCATTGCTAAGAGATGAAATGCCCGATTTAAGTGCGCAAAATATGATTGCCCATATTCGCCAGCGCCTGGCTCAAGATCAGGAGCAAGATCAGAAATCCCTGATCATTTTACAGCAACTGTCTTTAATGTTCAGCATTTTAAAGCAGTTGAGCCAACTGAAACAAAGTTTGAGTCATGAGCGTGATGAACAGGCAACTGAATTAGGTTCATTATAATTTGGCTGATTTTGGAACAATATACTCACTGAATTGGTACAATTAGTGCTAAACTTTTTACAGTTTAAAATCTGCTAATTTCATTATGACCGCGAAAAATTTATACGCTTATACCCTACAGCCTGTGAACTATGAAATTTCAGAAGCCGAGCAGCGTCATGCTCAGCTGGTGATCTGGCGTAGTACCAATAAAATTGGCATGAAAGCATGGCTGATCATGGGTGCTGTTGTTGCACTTTCTATTCTGGGCATTCTGCTCCTGAAGAACTATTCTACCGTGTTCTGCTGGGTGGCCATTGTCTGTGTGGTGTTGTATTACCTGATCCGTACCTTTGGTCTGGAATGGTATGTTAAACGCAAGATGAATGAATTTCCGGTACAGGAAATCAAAGGTGTTCGCCTGGGCGTACAACCACATGGCATCGTGATGCGTCAGAAAATGGGCATGCAAGAAGGTGTTGGCGCGATTAGCTGGAAAGACATCTATGAATGGTACAACACACCAGAATTCATGTTGGTCAATTTCAAGGTAAAAGGCCAGCAAGGTGCGTATATCCTGCCGAAACGTCTGGACAGCAAAAACTTCTCTTTCGCCACGATTCGCAAGCATCTGGAAGCAGAAGTCGGCGCAGCAAAACAAATCTAAACTGTTCTTTCTTCAGTGAAAAACCTCCTGCCCCGGCATGGAGGTTTTTTTAATCTTAAAATAATAAATGATAATGAGAATAAATATTATCCTCAACACCTATAATTCGGGCTTAAACTTCAGTTATAATTTTGCCACTTTTATAGATCTCACCCTTAATCTGACGACCATGTTTAAAAAGACATTTTTCCAAATCCACTGGTTTCTGGGGATTACAGCAGGTTTAATCCTCTCGATAATGGGGGTCACTGGCGCAATCTATTCCTATGAACAACAAATATTAAAATGGATGAATAGCGACAGTTATACGGTTCAGGTTCAGCAACGTGACAAACTCACGCCTTCCGAGCTGTATCAGCACTTTAACCGTACTGCGCCTGACATGAAGATCAACAGTATTACCGTGGCACAAGATCCAAGTGCTTCGAGTACCGTGAATGTTGCCAAAGAAGGGGCACGGCGTGGTCAGAACATCATGATCAACCCGTATACTGCGGAAGTCTTGCCAGAAATTAAGGGTCGGGAATTTTTCCAGTTTGTTCAGCAACTGCATCGTAATTTGACGGTTGGTCCAGTAGGTAAGCAGATTACCGGTGCCTGTACCCTGATGCTGATCTTTTTTGTCTTGTCAGGTCTGTACCTGCGCTGGCCGAAACGTCATTCGATCAAGCAATGGTTCTTTGTAAAACCTCAACTGAAAGGCCGTAATTTTATCTGGGATCTGCACGCTGTTGTGGGAACCTGGGTGGTGATTTTCTACCTGATTCTGGCCTGTACCGGTCTGTACTGGTCTTATGACTGGTGGCGCAATGGCATGTTTAAAGTGCTGGGTGTGGAACGCCCGCAACCGGAAATGCAGGCCAATGCCGGCAATAACCGTGGTGAAGGACGTCCAGGCGGTGAACGTGGTCCGCGTGCCGAAGGTGAAGTACGAGGCGAAGGCCGCCAAGGTGGCGAACGCGGTGCTGGTGGTGAAGGCCGTGAAGGTCTCAGCCCTGAAGCTACTGCCCGTGCGCTAGACCAGAGCTGGATTGGCTTTAACAATGAATTTTCAGATAAGTATTCTACCGTAACGTTTAACCTTCCGAAAAAACCGGATGGCGAAATGCAACTGAACTTCGTCGATCCGATCGCTCAACATGAACGTGCACGAAACAGTGCCACTTATAATTACCGGACAGCTGAATTTACCGAAGTCGAGCTGTATGAAGACAAAAAGCTCAATGAAAAGATCATGAGTAGCATGTTACCGGTACATCGTGGCAGCTTCTTCGGCCCGATCTACCAGTTCTTTGCCATGGTCGCAGCCTTGTTGATGCCGTTATTCTTCGTAACCGGCTGGATGCTCTATCTAAAACGTCGCAAGCAGAAACGCTTAACACTGGCAGCACGTCAGGGTGCGACTGCAGTGAACCTGGATGAAAATGCTAAACCATGGCTCATTGCTTATGCCTCACAAACAGGGGTTTCTGAGCAGCTGGCTTGGCGTACAGCAACTGCCCTGCAGGAAGCACGTCAACCGGTAACCGTCAAGCCGGTACAGCAACTGACGCTTGCCGATTTACAGCAAACCGAACAGGTATTATTTGTTGCTAGTACCTATGGCACGGGCGAAGCACCAGATCTGGCCTCTTCTTTTGAGAAAAAAATCCTGTCTGCTCAAGCTGATCTCAGCCATTTAAGTTATGCAGTTTTGGCCTTGGGTTCTCAGGAATATCCAGACAGTTATTGCAGTTTTGGCCACCGTATCGATCAGTGGTTAAAACAGAATGGTGCCCAGCAGCTATTCAATACGATTGAAGTCGACAATGCCAATAACGAGCATATCCAGCAATGGAATAGTGCACTGGCACAAGTCACTCGACTTGAGCTACAAGCGATGAATATCGATAAGACCTTTGATCGCTGGAGTTTGAGTAAACGTGAAGTCCTCAATCCGGGTAGTCTGGGTGCGCCTGCTTTCAATATCGAACTGACCCCTGAACATGAAGCCATCTGGCAAGCAGGTGATATTGCCGAGATTCAGCCAGGAAATAGCCCAGAACGTATTCATGCATTTATGCAAAAGCACCAGATAGCAGCGGGTACACAAGTACCTTCTATGCAACAGAATATTGAACAGGCACTCTGGGATCGTGATCTGACTCAGGCTGAACCTTTTGATTCTCTGGATCAGCTCCTCACGCAATTACCGGTTTTGGCAACACGTGAATACTCCATTGCCAGTATTCCAAGCCAGCAGGTTTTACGTCTGGTGGTACGTCAGCAAACCGATGCTAGTGGTAATCTGGGATTGGGTTCAGGCTGGCTGACCCAGCATGCGGCTCTCAATGCGCCCATTGCACTGCGTATTCGCAGCAATGAATCTTTCCACCTGATTGATGACAACCGCCCGATTATCTGTATTGGTAATGGTACCGGCATTGCCGGACTATTAAGTCTGCTCAGTGCGCGTAACCGTCAGGACTATAGCCAGAACTGGCTGATCTTCGGTGAACGTCAGCGTGAACACGACTTCTTCTTTGAAGAAACCATTCAGGCCTGGCTGCAAATGGGAACCCTGAAACGTCTCGATCTTGCATTCTCGCGCGACCAGCAGGAAAAAGTTTATGTACACCATAAACTGCGTGAACAGGCTGAAGAACTAAAAGCTTGGATTGCTCAAGGTGCAGTGATTTATGTCTGTGGTAGCATCAATGGCATGGCCAGCGATGTGGATCAGGCCCTGATTGAGATTCTCGGTGAAACAATGCTAGATCAATTACGTCTGGATGGACGTTATCGCCGTGATGTATATTAAGATAACCTGATATGCTAAAAACCGGGCTCAATGGCCCGGTTTTTATTGAAGATACAAAAGCAATAATAAGAATATGAATAAGAAAAAAGGAACTATGGATGCTCAATCAACTTAAACGAAGTCTTAGCCTGATCTTTGGCTTGATTCTATGTCTCAATAGCGTCTGGTTACTGAGCCAAGGTCAGAGGCATTTTGCTATTGCCCTGTCGATCTTCATTGGGGTGGCATTCATCCTGTATGCCTTGTTTTTTTCATCTATTCAGCGCTGGAAACAGAATTCCCGATTCAGAACCTTGTTCTGGAACAGTCTCTGGGGCGGATTTCTATTCTGGATCATCAGTGTCGCTGCTTTCTTCGCTTATATCCAGATGTCAATCAACCCGACTGTTCCGGCACGACCTGCTGCAGCGATTTTAGTATTAGGTAGTGGTATTAATCAGGGTCAGCCCTCACCCATCTTAAAAAATCGTCTGGATACCGCAGCAAAATATGCAGAACGATATCCGAAGACTTTAATCATTATGACCGGTGGACGAAATTTCTGGGAGAGACAGAGCGAAGCTGAAGTCATGCAAAGTTATATCCATACGAACTATCCGCAGCTCAACAACCCCATTAGCCTAGAAGATCAAAGCAGGAGTACCCAACAGAACCTGCAATATTCTCAGGCAATATTAAAACAGCAACATATTGATCGAAATGAGCCAATTGCGATTGTCACCAGCGATTTTCACAGCCCTCGTGCTCGCGCCATTGCCAGACATCAGGGTTATCAACAAGTCATCAGCCTGAGTGCCAGCACACCCCAGAATGTTCGCTATAATTCCTGGTTACGCGAATATTTTGCTTTGATTAGTGGCTGGCTACTGAATGAATATTCATTGTTCCAATAAACAAGCTGTTTTAAAAACAATAAATTTAATTTAAACGGATCTGCCTAGGCAAAGGCATATCCGGATTTTTAAACAGTTCAGGTTTTTGCACATAAATCTGATACAGATAATTTTTAATATCGAGTAATAATTTTTCCGGTGCCACCAGAATATTCTGTCCTTCCGGGGTCAGATCAAGCGAAACAATGGTACTTTCCTGACGTAAAAAGGGAATGACTTTCTCTACAAAATCCTTAAGACCAATTTCCTGAATCTCGTAATTTGCCCAATTGTCTTTAATCAGCAGTCGAGCCAGACCTTTACTTTGCCAGCAGGCAAATGCGCGTTGTCCGGTAGGCGTGGCACATAAGGCCCAGCCATCTTGGTAGAGTGCAAAAATACCAGCATTGGCAACAATGGCTTCAATATATTGCTTATAAAGCTGTTGAGGATCGAAAGCAGTTTTTTGGGATTTGGTCGCGGCTTTGCGCTGATAGGGATTTCTCATAATCGTGAAATCTTAATATTATTATAATAGAATCAGATTCTAAGGAATAAATAGAGTTGAAGCAAGAAGATATGGTGGGCGCTGACGGGATCGAACCGCCGACATTCTGCTTGTAAGGCAGACGCTCTACCAACTGAGCTAAGCGCCCTGAGAAAAACAACAACGTTGTTTTAAATGACGCAAGACCAACAAGGAATGTAGTCTTGGTATCTTGAAAACTCAGATCTCAGGAATCCAAGCTTTTCATCTTAAGATGGCGCAGCGGACGGGGCTCGAACCCGCGACCCCCGGCGTGACAGGCCGGTATTCTAACCAACTGAACTACCGCTGCATCGTAAGAATCTGGTGGGCGCTGACGGGATCGAACCGCCGACATTCTGCTTGTAAGGCAGACGCTCTACCAACTGAGCTAAGCGCCCTGATAAAGAGTGTCAATCTTTAGTTTATTAAATTCAGGCTCAGGGACCTCAATTTAATTTCTTTTGAAATGGCGCAGCGGACGGGGCTCGAACCCGCGACCCCCGGCGTGACAGGCCGGTATTCTAACCAACTGAACTACCGCTGCATCGCAAAAGAATCTGGTGGGCGCTGACGGGATCGAACCGCCGACATTCTGCTTGTAAGGCAGACGCTCTACCAACTGAGCTAAGCGCCCTCAAAAGGTCTATCGTATAAATGGCGCAGCGGACGGGGCTCGAACCCGCGACCCTCGGCGTGACAGGCCGATATTCTAACCAACTGAACTACCGCTGCATTTACACAATGTCGCTATTGTGGCAAACGAAAATCAAGATCTTAAAGTGGCGCAGCGGACGGGGCTCGAACCCGCGACCCCCGGCGTGACAGGCCGGTATTCTAACCAACTGAACTACCGCTGCAACTATAAGGTCTCAACATGAAAGAGCTTGGTGGGCGCTGACGGGATCGAACCGCCGACATTCTGCTTGTAAGGCAGACGCTCTACCAACTGAGCTAAGCGCCCTTTCTAAACGTCTATCATCGTTTGATGGGTGCATTATAGAGAATCTGCACAGCCTGTCAAACGCTTTTCGGAATGTTTTCCACTTTTTAGGTGTGAGTGATTAAAAAATAGGTTGTTTGTTAAAAAAAACAACACTTTTTGTTTATTTTTTAAGTCTCTACCGAAATTTTTTAATTTTCAAAATGAAAATTGAAGCGAAATTTTGTGTTTTACCCTGCGAAGTTTCAGTCTAACCACACGACATATTGCAATTCTGATTAAGGATTATACAAAGCTTTAAAATACTCGACGTTGTGTTCATGTAATCTTTCAACTGTCATTTATTTTTATTCAGAAAATGCCAGTAAATCTAAGCTTCAAATAATCATTTAACCCATTCCATGCGATAAAAATACCATCTGGATCAGATTAATCAATCTTTTCTGCTGTCTCCACCAAGCAGATTCAGTCCATAAAAACAAAACCATTTTCACATAATCTTAAAATCTAACTTTTATTCGCTTTTCGAAACATTCAGCCTGCCCAGATCTAATGCCTGTTCTGAAATATAGACCAGTGCATCTTCACTGATCAGGTCAAATAATTCAGCGACCTCCGGATTACGCATACGGATACAGCCGTGCGACAGCGGCTCTCCCATCTTTTCGGTTTCTGGGGTGCCATGAATATAGATATAACGCTGATAGGTATCGCAGCCCTCGCCTTGATTAAAACCAGCTTCAAGGCCACTCAGCCATAAAATGCGCGTCAGGATCCAGTCCCGCTGCGGGAATTCTGCCGCCAATTGGGGATTATAAATTTCACCCGTCGCCTGACGTGCGACAAATACACTATTTAAGGGAGCATTCTGACCAAACTTTTCAGCAATCTTGTGCCAGCCACGAGGAGTCTTGCCACTATTTTCAGTTTCACCAATGCCATTTTTGCCACTGGAAATCAGATATTGCTTGTTTAGACGGGGCAGATACAGTTTTTGTTGGGCAAGATCAATCAGGATATCGGCTTGATCCAGATGCAAGGTATTCATGACTTGTTATTCTCAGACTCTATTTTATTTGGCTTTATAGGGTTTAACTGATTATCTTCAGATGGCGCTGTTGGTAGATCTGTCTTTTCTGGGTCAACTGTATTTTGCTGAATAATGATCTGATTCGGTTCAGGGCGTCGCCATAACCAGATCGCGACGATCAGCATCGTAATATTGGTAAAGGCTTTTACGGCCAAGGGTGCAGTAGTAAACAGCATGATGATCCCGCTGATCAGCATCATGATACTGGCCAGCCATTTGGCCTTACGCGGTACAGTACCGTGGGCACGCCAATCTCTTAAGGTCGGACCATATTTGGGATGATTCAATAACCACTCATCCATTTGCGGCCAGCCTTTGGATGCCGCCCAGGCCGCCAGAATCAAAAAGACCGTTGTTGGCATACCCGGCAGGATTGCACCGATAAAGCCCAGGATCACAAACAGCACCACCAGACTTCGCCAAAACAACACTTTCATACATCAACCCTAGCCGCAGAATTCAGGTAGTATAAAGCGTTTTCCGATACTGTCCGTTGTATTTCTGCACTTTTCACAGGTTGTACTATGCCCTTTTCCAATTTAAACCAAAATCTTGTAGAAGCATGGCAACGTTATCAACATCCTCTGGTGCGTCAACTGGCATTTGCTGTTGGCAGTCCGAATATCTTGTCCCATGTTCCAGATGAACTTGAGCTCATACATCGTTTTGAACTGCATGACAGCCAAACCTGGCAGCAACATCTTAGCCGTTATCATCCACGCTTGGAATTTCTTGATCAGCATCCAAAAGAATTAATCGAATTTGTGCAGCAACTAAAAAGCACGCGTTTAGGGCTGCGTTTTGAAATGCTGGTCTGGTTCTGGTTACTCGATGATGCTTATCACCCCTATCGACTGCTTGGCCATAGTCTGCAAAAAATTGAGGGTGCCAAGACCTTGGGTGAGCTGGATTTTCTGCTATTGAATACTGCTACAGGACAAATTGAACATTGGGAAGTGGCATTGAAGTATTATCTGGCCGAAGCCGATTTTAGTCTGCCGCATTGGTATGGCCTGAACCGCACCGATACTTTAATCAGAAAAATGAAACATTTCACACAAAAACAATTCCAGTTTGATGAGGCTTTGCAGCATCCCATTCAAAAACGGTATTGCGTCCTCAAGGGACAGCTATATTTGCCTACACATCATGCCGATCAGCCAATTCCCTCATGGATCAATACCGAGCGTCGTCTGGGCGTATGGGGACAGCATATTCCTGCTGCACAGCACGGTTTCTATCGTCTGCAACGGCATGAATGGATTTATCCGCAAGCCCGGCCGAGCAGTTCAGCTGCGATCTGGTGGACGAATGGACTTTATAAAAAACTCGATAGCAATGACTTTTATATGTATCGCAATCCGGTGCTGATCCAGCATCCATCGCATAAGCCCCTATAAAGCATTACATTTATTAACCGAAGCACTATGAAAACCACATATTTTTTAGAGCGTATATTTTCTACTCTAAGTCCCACATCATAATAATTTTATTATTGATTATACGGAGATGATGATGAAAAAAATTCTTGCTGCTTCATTAATGATGGCTTTTGTATTGACTGGCTGTAACACCGTAAAAGGCATGGGCAAAGATGTGTCTAAGGCTGGCGATGCGGTAACCAATACTGCTGAAAAAACCTCTGACGAAATCCGTCAAAACTAGTTTTTTCCTAAACGCTCACAGAACCCTATCCCAGATAGGGTTTTTTTATATCAGTCGTTCACATTCAAGCCTATATTCGCCTATTATAGAGCCGAAAAAATTATCGACTGTTGAATACCGTATGAGCTCTTCCGCTACCCTCGATTTAAGCCTGCAACTATTACGTCAGCCTTCTGTCACACCGATTGATCATGACTGCCAGAACATCATGGCTGAACGTTTAAAGAAGATTGGTTTCAATATTGAATCCATGCGCTTTGAAGATGTAGATAATATCTGGGCACGCAAAGGCACAGAAGGTCCGGTCTTCTGTTTCGCTGGCCATACCGATGTCGTGCCAACAGGGAATCTGGATGCCTGGAACTCAGATCCTTTTTTACCAGAAATCCGTGAAGGCAAACTTTATGGTCGTGGCAGTGCTGACATGAAAACGGCTTTGGCAGCCATGGTAGTTGCAACAGAACGTTTTGTTGAAAAATATCCGAATCACAAAGGTTCGATTGCCTACCTGATTACTTCAGATGAAGAAGGTCCATCGATTAACGGCACGGTGAAAGTGATTGAAACACTGGAAGCGCGTAATGAGAAAATTACCTGGTGTCTGGTCGGTGAACCGTCAAGTACTAATAAACTGGGCGATATAGTCAAAAATGGCCGTCGTGGTTCATTAAATGCCAACCTTACAGTCAAAGGCAAACAGGGTCATGTGGCTTATCCGCATCTGGCCGTGAATCCGATTCATACCGCCTCTAAAGCGATTGCTGAACTGTGCGACACAGTCTGGGATCATGGCAACGAATATTTCCCGGCGACGACCTTCCAGATTTCCAATATCAATGCAGGTACAGGCGCAACCAATGTTGTTCCCGGCACCATGAACCTATTGTGCAACTGGCGTTATTCAACTGAAGTGACTGCCGAAGAACTTAAATCCCGTACACTGGAAATTCTGGATCGTCATGGTGTGGACTATGACATTTCCTGGACTTTATCTGGCCTGCCTTTCCTGACGCCAGTTGGTGAACTGGTAAATGCAGCTAAAACCGCCATTCTGAATGTGACGGGGACTGAAACTGAACTATCCACTTCAGGTGGCACCTCAGATGGTCGCTTTATTGCACCTACCGGCGCACAAGTTCTGGAACTTGGTGTATTGAATGCCACAATTCATCAGATCAATGAACATGTCGATATTGCAGACTTAGAGCCATTGGCTGAAATCTATGAGCAGATTCTCGTGAATTTACTCGCCAATTAAGTAAATTCATAACGCAATAAAAAAGGAACTCCATGGAGTTCCTTTTTTATATTTTATAGCCTGGATTACAGCCCGATTGTAGCCTGAATATTGGTCATATTCGGAATATGGAACAGCTGTTCGTTCATGCGCACATATTGAAAGATGGCAGGATCATTCACCGGCTGATCGACATCGACCACTTCGGAAATACGAATCCGGATGGTTTTCGGCATTTCATTACACATCAGGGCAAAGCGCTGAGTAATTTCATCCCCCTCAATCACCAGTGCCACCCCATTTTGACGTGACGGATCATTCACTGCATAGACCGGTAACTGTGCCTCATGCCATTCTACAGTTTTGACCTGAGTATTGCTATCCAGTGCTGACAGGACAATGTTTTGTGGCAATAACATCGGATCTTTGCCATGACAGTCAATAATATAGGCATCAATAAATCCGGTCGATACCGTAATCAGATGCTGAAGTTCCTGCTGGCTAATCTGATCAGCCATTTTATTGCTTGAATTGGTCTGACTCATATATTACCTCTGTTTTTCAGCAATCAGTTGCTGGATATTGGCCAACAGTTCCGCTTCCTGGAACGGTTTACCCATATAGTGGGTTACGCCCAAGCTGAATGCACGTTCACGATGCTTCTCACCGGTACGTGAGGTAATCATGATAATCGGCAAGTCACGGTGAATATCATGGTGACGAACCAGATTGGTCACTTCGAAACCGTCCATGCGCGGCATTTCGATATCCAGCAACATCAGATCCGGTCTGACGTTTTCAAGCTGCTCGATCGCATCTACGCCATCTTTGGCAGTGACAATATCATAGCCTTGACGTTCAAGCAGACGCGACGTCACTTTACGTACAGTCACCGAGTCATCGACAATCATCACCAGACGACGTGCATTTGAATTACGCGAACCATCACGCTGATCATTCAGCTGTTTGACACGCTGTGTCGCCTGAATCTGGCGGGCAACATTCTGTCCATCGAGAATCAGACAGACCTGACCATCACCCAGAATCGTGGCACCGGCCACTACCCCGACGTTGGCAAACTGCTGTCCAATCGGTTTTACTACAATCTGCGCTCGTGAACCGACCAACTGATCGACCAGCAAGGCAATGGTTTGACCACTATTACCTTTAATCAACAGCACCGGCAATGAATGACCAACATTATTCAGACGTGGAATCGGCTGGTTGCCAACAAACTCAGACAGATAACGCAGCTTATAGTTTGCGCCATCGATCTTGAAATAGTCATCTTTACTGTTGAAATAGCTTTCCAATGTGGTCGGTGCAATACGCACAATTCGGTCAATCTGCGCCAGAGAAATCGCATATTGCTGATCACCCACTTTCACCATCAAGGCATCGCTGACCGCTACGGTCGTCGGTACGCGAATCGTAAAGACCGTACCCTTGCCCAGTTCCGAGCTCACTGACACATGGCCGCCCAGTGATTTGATCTCGCTTTGTACCACATCCAGACCGACACCACGACCAGAAATCTGGGTCACTGCTTTCGCGGTACTGAAACCAGGATGGAAGATAAATTGCAGGATTTCTTCCTGATCAATGACTTGATCCGCTTTGATTAGATCCAGACTCAGCGCTTTTTCACGAATCTTCTCCGCATCGACCCCCTTACCATCATCACTAAAGGACACGATTACATCGGTTCCCTGACGGCTGATGTTCAAGACAATAGAACCGACTTCCGGCTTGTTCAGTGCGATACGATCTGCAGTATCTTCCAGACCATGGTCAATCGCGTTACGCAGCATATGCTCAAATGGGGTGACCAAACGCTCGAGAATGTTACGATCCAGTTCACCTTCGGTATTCTGTACGATCAGTTCTGCAGGACGGTTCAAGGTGGTCGAGGTTTGACGCACGATACGCTGTAAACGCGGCAACATCCGATCAAATGGAACCAGACGGGTACGCATCAGGCTTTCCTGAATCTCGGCCTGAATACGGGATTGTTGCAATAACAGTCCTTCGGTTTCGCGAATCTTGTCGGCTAAGGTACTCTTGAAGTCGACCAAATCTGATGCAGATTCTGCCAGTGATTTGGACAGCTGGTTTAGAGAGGAATATTGGTCCATTTCCAGCGGGTCAAAGTCGGCATAGCGCGAGTTCTCTGAACCATGTTTGGCAATAATCTGTGATTCCAGCTCGCCTTCCATTCGACGTAACTGATCAGCAAGACGCTTGATCGCCAATTCCATCTCGTTCAAGGTATTGCCAAGCTGCCCTAGGTCCATCTCGATACGCGAACGGTTAATCGAGTTCTCACCGGACAGGTCAATCATCTTCTCGACCAGATCAGCAGAGATACGGATCATCTCGTTATTGCTATCGCTGGTGCCGCTATTCGCCCACTCACCCATCATCTGTGGCGGTTCAGTACCATCACCTTCAACAAAGCCGAAGTCGGTGCTGACCACCAGATTATCTGTTTTCGCCAGACGCTCAGGCAATTGCGCAGTAACGTCCACATAAGCAATCTTTTTCAGACTGCTGTACAGCTGATCAAAACCGTTATAGTCACGCTGGAAAATCGCCTGTCTTAACCAAACCAGCGTTTTCTGCAATAAGCCATCATAAGCATTCGAGTTAAATTGGTAGACCGCAAACTGTTCGAAAGTCGTTTCCAGCTCATAGGCAATACTGGCCACTTCTTCAACATCAATCATACGTGCGCCACCCTTGATACTATGGGCAGCACGCTGTAATTGCAGCAATAAACTACGGTCACTACGCTGATCAAACCATTGATTGAGGAGCTTCTCAGCATTCGCCAGAATCTCTTCGGATTCTTCCAGGAAAGACTCTTCAACAATGGATTTCAGTTCGTCTTCTTCAGAACGTTCTACTGGTGTGTCTTCAATAGCCTCAGAAGACTCAGAGATTTCCAGTAATTCTTCAGCTTCTGCCAAATCAGTTGCAGGCTGTTCAGTCGTTGCTAACTCTTCAAGTTGCGGTTCACGAATTGATGTCGCTTCGACCTCTGCAACTTCAACTACAGTATTCGCGCTCTCCACAGCAGCAACAGCTTGTCCAGACACCAGCACCTGAATATTTTGCAGAATCGCAATCGCTTCTGGTGCAGGATAATCAATGCCGTCTTCCCGAATAGATTGAATACGATCGGAAATGTTGTCCTGAACCAGACGAATAATCTGGATTAAAGCAGGTGTCACGGCAATTTGCTGACGGATCACCCGCTCATAAATACTTTCCAGTTCATGCGCAATCAAACCGATATGCGAAGCTGCAATCATGTTTGCACCACCTTTTAAGGTATGCAAATGACGCATCAGATTGTTCAGTGAAGTCGTATCATCCTGTTTTTTGCTCCAGGTATTCAGATCTTCATCAATGCCTGCGAGCAATTCATCCGCTTCTTCCAGGAAGATACTTAATAATTCTTCATCAAAATAACGGTTGGTTTCAGCACTTTGCTGCTGTTGACGATCCGCAGCGATGCGTTGACTCAAACCAGCAAAATCGACACTGCCAGTCGCGACAGTTTCAGCCACCTGTGTGGCCTCTGAGCTTAGCGCAACATTCTGATTGGTAGTATCTTCAGCAAATATCCCGAGATCCTGCTGCACAAATGCAGACAGTTCGCTGAGTATTTTTTGAATCTCATCATTCAGAATGACGCGCTGTCCTGCGGCCAAGGTATCAAATAAATGAATAAATTCCTGATGCGCCTGTGCGAACAGTTCATAAGCATAATCGCTGTTTAGCAGCACTGGCTTTTCAAGCAGCGCATCATAAGCCAATTTCAGGTCGGCAGTGAATTCATGAATGCCTTGCGCTGCCCGGCTTTCTGTATGTGCCAGCAATTCTGCAGCCTGCTGGCTGAGTGCCTGAATATATTCCGGATAATCGACTTGGGCGCGTTTATCAAATTCAAACTCGGCATCCAATAACAGATCAATATCCAGCTCAACCAGTTTAGACACCAAACCTTGCGTCTGAATGCTATTGGTTTCAGTAACTGCAAAGCCATAATCATTCCAGACACGCTCAAAGGTGGCATATACCGCATCCAGTTTTGCAGTATTGCCCTGACGTAGCAAATGCAGATAGTCACTGACAAACTCAGCATACTGAATCAGTAAAGCGGTTTCTTTTGAGGTTGAGACAATTTCATCTTGTAGCAAGGTTTTGAACAGATGCTCCACTTTAGAGCTGGCCTCAAAAATCTGGTCAATCTGCGCCATGGATGAACTGCCGCGCAAGGTATGAATCGCACGAATTAGCGCATTATAATCTTGTGATTTTTCATCTTCAGTGCGAAGGAAGGTGGCAATCGTTTCCAGATGCTCTTCTGCTTCTTCAATAAAGATCGCCACAGTTTCTTCGATATCACTGCGAACCGGTACTTCTACTGGCGCTACTGTTAGCTCAGCTTCACTTGGCTCATTGTCTGCAAGCTCAAGACCTGTCATCTGACCTTCAGCAGTCAAATGAACTGCCAATGCCAGTAATTCTTCCAATGCAGGCTCAGGCGAAATTTGTTGTTGTAATTGTTGTCCCAAGAGCACCATTGGACGCAGGTCGAGATCCAATTGCTGTACATGTTTGAATTTTGGATATAAAGCATATTGATAGACATTCAGTACCGCTTGGGCAAATTTCTGTACCGTCGGTGTTAGCTGAATCGAACCGGACAAAACCCGGTTTAAGGTATCTTCAACCGCCCAAGCCATTTCCCCTGCCGATTTTGCCCCGACCATGCGGCCTGAACCTTTCAGGGTGTGAAAATGGCGGCGAATGGTCTTCAGATTTTCTTGATGATCTGGATTAGTCAACCATTCTGGAAATAAAGCATTTAACTCAACGAAGATCTCTTCGATTTCCTCAACAAAAATTTCAAGAATTTCTGCATCTTGGTCAAGATAACTATCTTCAGGAAGCGTTGTCGTTTCAACTAAATTTTTTAATATTTCTTTCATAGCTCATGCTTCTTACGTTATGCCGCCAAGAAGGGCGCTCAAACTTAATTGTGACCGTCACGCGATACCTAACGTATGAAGTTAAGTACATCTTGTCGAGGCTTTATCTGTATTTTCTGAATGTGTCTCAACCGCGGTCAAGACACATTTCCCCATCATGTCTGACTTTATTCTGGTAGTTTAAAGTCAGATACAGATTCACGTAATGCATCGGCCATGTTTGCCAGTTCAGATACTGAACGTGCTGTATCGAAGGTTGCACTGGTGGTTTGCGAGGTAATTTCCTGTACGACATTCATCGTGGTCGCAATATGACCTGCAGATGCTGACTGCAGTTTCGCAGCATCAGAAATGTTCGCAATCAGTTTCGCAAGGTTGTTCGATACTGTTTGAATCTCATCTAGTGCTACACCGGCATCTTTAGACAAGTTCGCACCACGTACAACTTCCGATGTAGTTTGTTCCATCGAAATAACGGCTTCGTTCGTATCCGTTTGAATGGTTTTTACCAGGCCTTCAATCTGCTTCGTTGCAGAAGCTGAACGTTCCGCAAGACGCTGTACTTCATCGGCTACGACCGCGAAACCACGACCTGCTTCACCGGCCATCGATGCCTGAATTGCTGCGTTTAATGCCAGGATGTTCGTCTGGTCAGCAATATCGTTAATCAAGGCTACGATGTTACCAATTTCCTGAGAAGATTCACCCAAACGTTTAATACGTTTTGAAGTTTCCTGAATCTGTTCACGAATCGTGTCCATACCCTCAATCGAGCGATGTACAACATCCGCACCATTTGCAGCAATTTGTACTGAACGTTCTGCTACCACCGCTGATTCATCGGCGTTGGCAGATACCTGGTCAATCGATAGTGCCATTTCGTTAATCGCTGCAGAAGCACCGGCAATTTCTTGTGCCTGATGTTCAGATGCTTCAGCTAACTGGTTGGTAATGCTTTGTGTAGTTGCAGTATATTGCGCAACTTCTTGTGAAGTTTCAGTAATACGCGATACCAGGTCACGTAACTGGTCAATCGCAAAGTTAATCGAGTCGGCAATTGCACCAGTAAAGTCTTCAGATACTGTTGCATATGAACGCAAGTCACCGTCTGCAAGATCGGCGATCTCATCCAGTAAACGTAAAATCGCATTCTGGTTACGGTCATATTCTTCTTGTAAACGGCCTACACGCTGCTTATCCGACAAGCCACGCAGAGAAAGTAACTTGAATACACACAGTAAGAAACCGACTAATAATGCGATCAGAAGGACTGCCGGAACAACCGTTTTAAGACCTGAGTTACCCGATAATTTATTCAGGTTGTCCAAAAGCACATCAGATTGAGAAAAAATAGATGCGGCTGCCTGACGAACTTTTACGATCTGTGTAGAGTTTTTCAGAATAATCGCTGATGCAGATTCCAGTACGTCATCATATTCAGCCTTGATGCCTTCCAGAGATTCACGCAGGGTTGGATCAGCAATACGCTGTACACCCAGTTCAGCAGAACCATTTAACTGTGCATTCAGATAAGAACCAAAAGTTTCGGTATCGGCACTGAAGTCATCCGCAGATTCACGTGAACCATCATTACCTGTCAGTACCAAACTGATTGAACGTAAGATACGTTCTGCAATGAATACCTGGTTTTTGGCAATAACCACCTGGTTCGATGGCATATCTTGACGTGCCATCTGATCGACCATCAAGTTATATTCCGCCTGAATCCCCGGAATCGCTTCACCAATCGCGATGTTGGTGTCGTATAACTGGTTAATAATCTTTTGTTGCGAGGTAATCAGATCAATACTGCTCGACACTTCTGTCCACTGTTTATCAACAGCTTGCAACGCATCATTGTTAGAGTGAATACTTTTAACTGTCTCAAGATTTTCAGCAAAAGCTTTTTGCGAGTCAGTGAGGTTCTTCATGGCCTCAGGCGTACCCGAAGCTGTCGCTTCAGTCGCTTGGCGCGAAATCGTTTGCGAGAGGAGACGCAAATCACCCAGACTTTGAGTGAGTTCGTTGGTACGTGGAACACTATAAAAAAGATACAATAAAGTGATCAGTGCGGCTAAAAGACAGCCTGCTGCTCCATAGATCAGCGGTTTTGATTTTTCACTATCACCAAATACACGTGATAACTGATCTACTTGCGTTTGAATCTTAGCTAAAAAAGCATTACCGCCTTTGCGGCCAGTGCTCTCACCTGTATTTTTCTTTTTAAGTTTAAAGCCCATGCAGCCTCTCCCCGGTTGACGCCTTGCTTACTTTCGAGCGCGACATTTAATTTATAAATTTTATAGATGCGTTCATAAATTTTGGATTTTGCAACAGACGACTGAATAAAAACACATGCCACTGCTGGTTGTGCTGATGGAAAAACCCCTGACAATATTCTTGTAAGTTTTTATCCAATTCAGATTTCTTCGAAAAGAAACTTTTCTTATTGAAATGTTGTATACCCAAAACTTGATCTACGACCAAACCCACATACTGGTCATTATGGTTGATGCATAATACTTTTTGAGTCGGTGAAAATTGACTGCTCTGCCCTGATACGTACTGCGTCAGATCAGAAACCGATAACAGTCTTCCCCGGATATTCGCCAGACCCAACACCCATGCTTGCGTCTTGGGTACCGGCGTATATTTTGGGGGATAAATCACTTCTGATACTTCCCCCAGCGGGGCAACAAAATATTGCCCCATCATCTCAAAAGCAATGCCCGACCATCGGTTAACTTCATTGCCATTGGAAACGTAGTTTTTATTCCCCCGTTTCGCAATGCGAAGCAATTCGATAAATCCATTTGCTGCCATAGAGCTTATCCTGCATTGAGGTGCTGCTTAATTACATCTATTAATTGTTTTTCATCGACTGGTTTTGTTAGATAATCCGCTGCGCCTTGACGCTTGCCCCATACACGGTCAGTAGCCTGATCCTTGGTACTGACAATCACGATTGGAATGTGTTTGGTCGTTGCACCACGTGCAATCTGGCGGGTCGCCTGAAAACCATTCACGCCCGGCATAACCACATCCATCAGGACTAGGTCCGGCAATTCTGCCTGTGCCATGGTGACGCCATCTGCGCCATTGGCTGCTTCAATCACCTCAAAGCCGTGTTTAGAAAGAATCTCTCTAAAGCGAAAAGTTTCTGTCGGTGAGTCATCCACAATTAGGATACGTGCCATGCCAATTCCCCAAAAAAATCAAATATTAAGCACTAATATGGTTACGGATTGCATTGAGCAATTCATCTTTACTAAAAGGTTTAGTCAGGTATTCATCTGAACCCACGACACGACCTTTGGCCTGATCAAATAAGCCATCTTTACTCGATAGCATAATCACAGGAATATTCTGGTAATTCTGAGAGTTTTTGATTAAGGCGCAGGTTTGATAACCATCCAGGCGCGGCATCATAATATCTACAAAAACGATATCTGGATTTGCTTCGGCAATTTTTGACAAAGCCTCAAAACCGTCTACTGCAGTAATGACCTCATAACCTTCGCGTTGAAGAAGAGTTTCCGCAGTACGACGAATGGTCTTTGAGTCATCAATAACCATAATTTTTAGATTTTGGAATTTATCGTCCATTTGTTTAACCCTTCCCATTTTAGAAACTATATGCCATAAGGCTCATAGGATTATTTTATTACGATCGATAAACATTTTTAACATAAAGTCACTTGTATTATCAATGAACATTTTCTACATAAGTAGACAAAATCATTTATTTTTAATAACAGCTTCGCATTTTCTTATCGTTATTGGTTTTTTTTTGACTAACGGTAGTTTTTTATTGATAAATTTAAGTCTAATATAACAAGATTATTACTTTAAAATAAGTAATTTAGTCAACTTTAAATTCGGGGAGCCAATGATGAGTCAGTTTTTAAGAAAACTTGCTGTCATTGATAAAAATAAAATGACTGGTCAATTCATTGTTGTTGTGCTGCTACTGTTACAGGTGAGCTTAACGTGTGCGAGTAGTAACCAACTCCCGCAAAAAGCCACTTGGTATCGTTATTATGACAGCAAGGGTGTGGCCAATATCAGTACTAATGTCACGCCAAATCATATCCGTTATGGTTATGAAGCACTTGACCAGAATATGCAGGTGATTAAGCGTGCCCGTCCTTATAATGCCGAAGCGGATATCAGGCAAGCGCCACAACGTGCCCAACAGGCGCAGCGAATTGCCGAAGATCATAAACTCAAGCGTGCTTATAACAATAGCCAGACCGCTTTACAGAAAAAGAATGACAGCCTGGTCCAGTTAAAAAAACAGATTGATTTTCAGCAAGAACAAATGAAGCAACTGCAAAAAGATCGGGTCATGTTTGTGCGTCAGGAACGTGAATATTTACGTAAAGGTAAAACCCCACCGGCACAGCTGAAAACAACATTAGACAATAACCAGAAAAATCTCGCTTCCCAGAAAGAAAATATTCAATCTTTACAAAGTCGCTATCGAAATCTGGAAGCAGAATACGACAAAATTATCGCCCGTTTAAAAGCACTTGAATAAATACAAATAGCTAGCCGTGGTTTTGATCCATAGCCAGCTAAAAGGACTCATATGCAAACTGCACCGCATTCTCATGATTTAAATATGCCTTCCCCGCGCTCTATCCTGATCATGAGTGCACTTTGCTTAAATATGTTTTTAGTGGCTTGTGATAAAAATGAACCCGTACAGCAAACCGAAACAGCCAAATCCATTGAAGTCATTCCTCAAGATCTAGTTGCAGTTCAATCTGGCAATTCAGTTCAAAAAACCGCATTCACCGGCACCATTCGTGCAGTCAATCAAAGCAGCATACAGTCACAGGTCTCTGCTACTGCCACCAGCGTAAACGCACAGGTAGGTCAAACAGTTGCCAAGGGACAAGTGCTGGTACGCCTGAATAATCAGGACAATGCAGCTCGTCTGGCACAGGCGCGTGCGAATCTGGCCTCAACTCAAGCGCAAGCCAATCAGGCGCACAACATGATGCAGCGTAAAAAGCGTCTGCTCGATCAGGGGTTTATTTCAAAAGTAGAATATGAACAAAGTCAGGTCGATTATCAGGCCCAGCTTGAAAATGTCCGCGCCCAGCAAGCCAATGTCGATATTGCCCAGAAAGCAGATCGCGATGGCACCATGACCAGCCCGATCAGTGGCGTGATTACCCAGCGTCAGGTTGAACCCGGCCAAACCGTGGCGATTGGACAAACCCTGTTTGAAATCGTTGATCCAAAACGACTGGAAATTCAGGCACGCGTACCCAGTGATCTGCAATCAGGTTTAAAACTGGGCAGTCAGGTCGAATACACTATTCAAGGGAACCCAAATCGGCTCACTGCCGTAATTAGCCGGATTTCCCCGATCGCAGATCAGGCCAGTCGCCAGATCGAATTCTTTGCCACGCCAAATGAAACAATTCCCTCACTTAGCATTGGCTCCTTTGTCGAAGGCAACATTCTGAGTTCACAACAGATCTCTGGCCAGCTGATTCCATTAGATACTGTCCAGGATATCCAGAGCAAACCCTATGTCTGGGTGATTCGCCAGAATAAAATTATCAAGGTCAATGTTCAGGTTCTAGAACAGCGTTATAGCGACAACATTGCCGTGGTTCAAGGACTGGAAAATGGCGATCAGGTCAGCCGGGTTAAGTTTAGCGAATCCGATCTGCAAAAAACTGTCACCCTTCGCGCCAACTAAAACCATTCATACAGGATCATTGACATGTGGTTTACCCGAATTAGTGTGAAGTATCCGGTTTTCACCATCATGATGATGTTCTGTTTGATGGTACTGGGACTGGCTTCCTGGCAGCGGATGGGCGTTGAAGAATTTCCTGATGTCGATTTCCCTTTTGTGGTGATCTATACCAACTATCCGGGCGCTTCTCCGGAAACGGTTGAATCGGAAATTACCAAAAAACTTGAAGATCAGATCAATACCATTTCCGGTTTAAAACAGGTGATTTCCCAATCCAGTGAAGGCCTGTCCATCATCACCACCGAATTTAATCTGGATGTCACGTCGACCACTGCAGCTCAAGATGTGCGGGATAAAATCGCCTCTGTGACTGCTGAATTCCGTGATGAAATTCAGGAGCCGATTGTCGAACGTTATGACCCGACGGCGAATGCGGTGATGTCGATCGTATTTGAATCCGACAATATGGATGTAAAAGCGCTCAGTTCTTATCTGGATCAGCGGATTGTGCCACAACTGCGCACAGTCCCTGGGGTCGGAACGGTTAATCTGCTGGGTGATGCACAGCGCCAGATTCGGATTCAGGTGCAACCGCAAAAACTGCAAGCCTTTGGTATCGGTGTGGACAGTGTCATCAATACCTTAAAGGCCGAGAATATCGAAGTCCCGGGGGGGACACTTAAATCGGGTAATTCGGAACTGGTCATTGAAATCAATTCCAAAGTCTTGCATCCCCTCGCCTTCGGCGATCTGGTCATTGCCAATAAAAACGGCGTACCGATTTTCCTGAGACAAGTGGCCAATATTCAAGACAGTCAGGCAGAGCTGGAATCCGCTGCTTTTCTAAATGGCAAAACCGCAGTCGCAATTGATATTCTGCGCAGTTCAGACGCAAACGTCATTGAAGTAGTCGACAAGAGCTACGCAGCTTTAGAAAGCATCAAGGCGCAGCTTCCGCAAGGTACCACTTTACAAGTGGTGGTGGACTCCTCCAAAAGTATCCGCGGCACCATTCGCGATGTAGCCCGCACCATTATTGAAGGTGCGGTACTGGCTGTACTGATTGTCCTGCTATTCCTGGGTTCTTTCCGTTCAACCGTGATTACCGGCTTAACCCTGCCGATTGCTCTTTTGGGCACCTTAACCTTTATCTGGGCCTTTGGCTTTAGCATCAATATGATGACTTTGCTGGCGCTGTCCTTGAGTATTGGTCTGTTGATCGATGATGCGATTGTGGTGCGTGAAAATATTGTCCGGCATGCCGATATGGGCAAAGATCATGTCACTGCCGCGCTCGATGGCACCAAAGAAATTGGCTTAGCCGTACTGGCCACGACATTGACCATTGTTGCCGTATTCCTGCCTGTTGCCTTTATGGGCGGAATTATTGGCCGTTTCTTCTACCAGTTCGGGGTCACGGTAAGTATGGCCGTTCTGATCTCGATGTTTGTCAGCTTTACCCTGGACCCGATGCTCTCAGCACATTGGGCAGAAAAGAAAAAAGATCCGAATAAAAAACCAGGTCGGGTGAAACGTTTCTTTAGCTGGATCTCCGGCAAGCTGGACAACTTAAGCCATGTCTATGAAAAATTATTAAAACTGGCATTGCGCTTCAGATTGATTACCTTAATGATTGCTGTGGCTTCATTATTTGGTGCTCTGGGTTTATCCAAACTGATCGGCACCGAATTTGTACCGGTTCCCGATAAAGGTGAAATCCGGATCAAGTTTGAAACACCGGTCGATTCATCGCTTGAATATTCTCAGGCCAAACTCCAGCAGGTTGATCAGATTATTCGTCAGCATCCGGATGTCAAAGCCACCTATGGGGTGATTAATGGCGCAACCGACCGCGGTAAAAACCATGTCAGTTTACGGGTGACCGTGACGCCGCGTACCGAACGTGAAAAGACCCTGAATGACTTAAATAATGAATTTCGCCAGCGCCTGCAATCGGTTGCAGGAATCAGCATTACCTCGGTGGCATCCGCCGATGAAACCGTTTCTGGTGGCCAGAAGCCAATCATGATTTCGATCAAAGGCCCGGATCTGGATGAACTGCAAAAAATTTCTGATCGCTTTATGACGGAAATGGCGAAAATTAATGGCATTGTCGATCTGGAAACTTCATTAAAAGAACCCAAGCCAACTCTTGATGTACAGATTAATCGCGTCTTGGCCAGTGATTTAGGTTTATCAGTCAATCAGATTGCCAATGTAGTGCGTCCGCTGATTGCCGGTGATGATGTCACGACCTGGCAGGATGAAAAAGGTGAAACCTATGATGTGAATCTGCGCCTGACCGAAGACCAGCGCAGCTTGCCTAGCGATTTACAGAATATGTATATCACCTCAAATAAAACCGATGCCAATAATCAACCAATTCTGGTTCCGCTTTCGAGCGTGGCCAAATTTGAAGAAAAACTCGGTGCCTCGCAGATTAATCGACGTGATCTGGCACGTGAAGTGCTAGTCGAGGCCAATACCTCAGGACGTCCTGCAGGCGACATTGGTACGGATATCAGCCGCTTGCAAGAAAATTTTGATATGCCACCGGGTTATAGTTTCGATACTCAAGGCTCCAATGCCGACATGGCAGAATCCGCAGGTTATGCCCTGACTGCGATTACCCTGTCGATTGTCTTTATCTATATTGTGCTCGGTTCGCAGTTCAACAGTTTTATCCATCCTGCGGCAATTATGGCCTCACTACCATTGTCGCTGATTGGCGTATTTCTGGCCTTGTTCCTGTTTAACTCAACCATGAACCTGTTCTCGATTATCGGCATTATCATGCTGATGGGACTGGTGACCAAGAATGCGATTCTGCTGATCGACTTCATCAAGAAGGCCATGGACCGCGGCGAAGACCGTTATGATGCGATTATTGCCGCTGGTAAAACCCGTTTGCGTCCTATTCTGATGACTACCAGCGCGATGGTCATGGGCATGGTGCCACTTTCCCTAGGGCTAGGTGAAGGTGGTGAACAAAGTGCACCGATGGCGCATGCGGTGATTGGTGGGGTAATTACCTCTACCCTGCTGACCCTGGTGGTGGTGCCGGTGATCTTTACTTACCTGGATGACTTTAAGAATTTTATGCTGCGTCAGGCACGTAAAATCATGGCATAATTTAATGCAACACAATGAGGTGACATTCCCAAAAGCTCACCTCATTTTTTATTGTATAATCCCTGCTTTAACGCTTAATTTTTTAGGACAGTTTCCATGCGCGCGAGTCGCTTTTTATTTGCAACGTTAAGAGAAACCCCGAACGATGCTGAGGTTATTTCACATCAGCTCATGCTTCGTGCCGGTATGATTCGTAAGTTGGCTTCAGGTCTATACACCTGGTTGCCGATGGGCGTTCGCGTATTAAACAAAGTTGAAGCGATCGTTCGCGAAGAAATGGACAAAGTCGGTTCACTTCAAGTCTATATGCCGGTGACTCAACCTGCATCTTTATGGGAAGAATCAGGTCGTTATGTACAATACGGTCCTGAGCTTTTACGCTTCAACGACCGCCATGGCAACCCATTTGTTCTCGGTCCGACGCATGAAGAAGTGATCACTGACCTTGCACGTAACGAATTAAAAAGCTACAAGCAATTGCCTGCAAACTTCTACCAGGTACAAACCAAATTCCGTGACGAAATTCGGCCACGTTTTGGCGTAATGCGTTCACGTGAATTCATTATGAAAGATGCCTACTCTTTCCATGCCAACCAGGAATCACTGCAACAAACCTACGACGACATGTATGCAGCCTACTGCAAAATCTTCACCCGTCTTGGTTTAGATTTCCGTCCAGTACAAGCAGATACCGGTTCAATCGGTGGTTCAGGTTCTCACGAATTCCACGTACTGGCTTCAAGCGGTGAAGATGATATCGCATTTTCGACTGAATCTGACTATGCAGCCAATATTGAAATGGCAGAAGCAGTACTTGTCGGTGAACGTGCGGCACCTACACAAGAACTCAAACTGGTAGATACACCAAATCAAAAAACCATTGCAGATGTATCAGCATTCTTGGGTACGAACCCTGCTCATTCAGTAAAAGCCTTATTGGTTCAAGGTGTTGCGACTGAAGAAGGTCAAGATGCACCTGTGGTTGCTTTATTCCTTCGTGGCGATCACGAACTGAATGAAATTAAAGCTGAAAAAAATCCTTTAATTGCTGCACCTTTAACATTTGCTACTGAAGAACAACTGCAAGCCCTTGGCTTAACTGCTGGCTTTGTCGGTCCTCAAGGTCTGGTCGAAAAAGGTATCACCGTCATTGTTGATCGTGCAGCATCTGTATTGTCTGACTTTGTTGCAGGTGCAAATGCAGCAGATCAACACGCAACAGGTGTAAACTGGGAACGTGATGCGCAGTTCACTGAAGTTTATGACCTACGTAACGTGGTTGAAGGCGATCCATCTCCAGATGGTAAAGGTACGCTTCAAATCAAACGTGGTATCGAAGTGGGTCATATCTTCCAGTTAGGTCAAAAATACTCTGAAGCGTTGGGTTGTAAAGTTTTGGGGGAAGATGGCAAACCATTCACTGTAACCATGGGTTGTTATGGTATTGGCGTGACGCGTGTAGTAGCTTCTGCAATCGAGCAGAACTTTGATGAGAAGGGCATTATCTGGCCAACTGCCATTGCACCGTTTGAAGTTGCCATTGTGCCGATGAATGCACACAAATCTCCACGAACTATGGAAGCTGCGGAAGCACTCTATGCTGAATTACAAGCTGCAGGTTTTGACGTGTTACTCGATGACCGTAACGAACGTCCGGGCGTGAAATTCTCTGATCTTGAGCTTACAGGTATTCCACATCGTATTGTGATTGGTGAAAAAGGTTTAGATGCGGGGACGTTTGAATATAAAGGCCGCCGTGATGCTGAATCAGTAAATATCTCGAAAGAAGAATTATTGGCGAAGATTGCTAAATAATTTCGCTCTCTTATAAAAAATCCCGCGTAATGCGGGATTTTTTATGGCTATAAACTAGCAGAACTTATGCCCACCAAAGCAGTTTGAAGTCACATTCTGGTTTTGTAGCAACTTATCCATTAAGGTTAAGGTTGCGGGAGTTCCACCATTGTAGTTAGTAAATTGACCGACATCAATATTTAATTTACGTACGACTGGCACATTTGCAAGCGAACCTACAGCTTCACCTACATTTACATTAATCAAATTTTCAGGACGTAACAGGAATTCTGAAATAGCTGTGGCAACTTGAGGTAATACAAATGAAATATCCACTTCATCTGTGGTTTTTAATACCCCTAGTTGGATCGGATCTTTAAAAGACATCCACCAACCTGGTTTGGCAATATCAGCTGCATCTGCTCCTTGCCAATGTACATTTTGACTTTGTAAAGATAAATAGCCGCCTGTACCATTTAAAGGAATATTATGAATCATGTTCAAAGCCTGGACAAAGGTAATGTCCATATTCAGATTATCCAGACTTGAACCGGCCCCCATTTGAAAGAAAGAATGAGTTCCCAAATTAAGAAAGTCAATTAATGGGTCAAACTCCACGTATAGTTTATCATTTGAGAAATTTGGTGTACCAATTACATCGTTTGGCAAAGTTGCGCCAGATATAGGCGCTGCCAAAGGAATCGAGGTAATACTGGAACGAATATTCGTCACAGTTGCCGACTTTAGTCGTTGTCCGGTTACAATAGTCTCAGGCATGGTAAAGTCCACCCGCATGGAAGGCACAGTAATTCCAGTATGGCCCTCAGCACCAGGCTTACTAATAAATTCACGTGTTTGCCCCAAGGCCTTTAAATTCCCTTGAATTTTTTGATCACTTGCATTACCGAAAGTTCCGGCCTTTGTTACAGACTCGCCCGTAGTCTGCGCCATTTTCATATAGCCACTAAAACTTTTGAGACCATCATTCGGATTCTCAACGTTATCAGTTCCCATGGTCAAAAGCCCGACAATTTTATCTGCACCTAAGCGAAAACCCACTACTTCTCGGGTAGAGGCACTTCCGCCATTTTTAATCGCAAATTCAATAAAAGGATTATTTATACTGGCACTAGTATTAGCCCGATCACCGGAAAAGACAGGATTCCCTTCAGCATCAAAGCTGGGATTCAATCCACTTAATGCTAAGTTGGAAATATCAATATCACAGCCTGTTCCACCGTTACTTCCACCACAACCGAGCTGTAAAGTTTTAATATTAACGTTCAACTCCATCAAAGCCTCAACGCTCAGCTTATGAAAGTTAATCCCTTGAGATGAATCATAAGCATTTTCTAGATTTAATAATGCTTGCGCATCAACTGCAGATAAAGCGTCATCATCTAAAGCTGTCATTGCAAAACTTTGCTGTGTAATCACACACATTGCCAAAGCCAGACTATTCAAAAATATTTTTTTCATTTTTCTCATCCTGATTTTTAGCGTGGTGTGATTCCTATCGTGCTACGAATAGTTCCACCAGTCAGTGCAATACTTGCCATGTTTTGCATATTGCCATTGGTCGCCATGGCAAAATTGGTCTTAAATGGTGTTGCAATATTATTTTCATAATTGAGTTTTACCTGATTATCCAAAGTCACTGTATCTGCACTGACACGAACTTTTGCTTTAACACCCAAATGACCTTCCATCCGGTTAAAGTTAATTGACGAAGTTTTTAATACCCCGGTTGAATCAATATCTTCATTGGTGATACTAAAATAGCTGCCCAGATTATCTTTATTTGCAGTTTCTTCTGCAGTAAGGGGTCTAAACTTAAAATTTGCATCAAATGACAGGAAGTTGGTATCTGGTGAATCGCTGGTCGGATCCACTCCTGGAATGATGAGGAGCTCGCCGTTTCCATCAAGTTTAAAAGCAATATTAGTCAGGACATCATCACGTTTAGAAAAATTATCATGAGGCACATAGCTTCCGCATTTAGTGACCGATGCATTGGTACAATTATATTTAGATCCTGGTAATTGACCAATCGCAAGCTCAGCTTTGGCTCCAATCAGCAGCTTATCAGCGCGAATATAAATACCTTCATCTTTATAACTAATAATCCCTTCTGACTTGATCAAAGCATCGATATTCCTAAAACCAGCATAATAGTTAACTGCCTCACCATGATCGCCATTTTTACCATCAATCAATATAATCGAGGTTGTGCTTGGTAAACCGGTTTTCTTGTCAATTCCATAGCCTTCTGTAGATGCCATAATGTTATAAGCAATTGCTTGCTTATTGTCTGTTCCATAAGTCGTTCCAGACAACGCAACATTGGCATTTAAATTATAAATAGGAATACCAATTCCCCAAGAACCACCATCTCCACCAATTTCCGCTAAAGAGTTATCGGATATGAAACGTGCTTTAGCAGCAATGGACTGAAAATCCATTCCACGTACGGCGATATAGGCAAAATCCTCTCCATTCGTGGTGGTACTGAGTGTCTGTTTAAGTACAGTGCTACTACTACCTAAAGTCTTTTGCATATTTTCATTGATTATGAAATCGAGACTTTTTGCAGTAATGGTATTTATATAGATATTTCCAAAGTCGATATAAGCATTTTTACCGTGTAAAGCACCGGCAGCATTACGTGTAGTCAAGGGTCTGAGCTTGGAGAATTGCACAGCATGGCTTCCCTTACCGGTATGACCAATCTCAAGTGTTGTAGGTGCCATAGTTGCTGGAAGCCCGGTACTATTAGTACCTGTAAAATCTGCAGACAAGCCTAGATTCAACCCACCTTCTCCGACCAGGCCACTGTAACCTGTTGCAGCTTTGTCCTGACGTTCTAGTACACCATTCACCTTGTTACTAACATCAAAAGTACCTATCTGGGTTTGATCTGCACTCATGGATAATCTTGCGTTAGTGACTGCACCCGAAGCTCCTAAACGCATAATATTTTTGCGTTCATTATTTGGCGTATTATAACGCAGGTCAATATTAACCCCTGGATTGGTCGGATTAACCCGGCCAGCCGCGATATCAGTAATATCTTCAGCACGCTTTAGATCCACATAATGATCTTGACTGCCATTTCGTGTGGTGAGTACCACGCCTTCATCCGGGTCAATGTACATATATCCTTGACCCGCGAAGTTAAAGTTAAAGTCATTCAAAATCAGACTATTTTCGCCTAATTTATGACTAATCGTGGCATTTTTAAGTTGAAAATCGATACTGGCAATTGAATCTTTATTAAATAGACCTGCACTGGTTTGTAATAGCACACTAAGCGGTGTAGAGGTACTAATCCCTAATGCACCCAAAGTTTGATTAGATTGAGTACCCGTAGTCCGAATACTATTCGCAGATTGACTACATGGATTGGTCGTACAGGCGATCTTTACCAATTTTAAATCTGCAGTGGCTTGAAACGGTGAAACACTTGCAGCTAGCCGAAGTCCTGCCCCTTGTGAAGTGGCACCTACATCTATTTCAAGTTGACTAATGATTGGTTTATTATCTTTTCCAATAATCTCAACATTATGTAGACCTAAACCCATTTTAGTGTTGGCAGTTGGATTTGGATCATACCAATTGGCTTGAGCAATACTGGCTTTAGAAATTTCATGAGTAATCACCATACCATCTTGTCCAGTGACTTCACTCAATTCTTGCTCTTCAATAGTTTCAAGTGCATAACTTTGTTGTATAAGACACATGCATACTGTTAGCAATTTCAACTTTATTGTTGTTTTTTTCATTTATATATCCTTATGCTGTACTTGACGTTATTACTAACAACGACTTTGTGCTCCACCTGTACAGTTATAACCAAATATTTTCAAATTGCCTGACGTATGCAGATTTCCATGAACGTTCAACCCCATAAATCCTTTTTCAGCACCTTTATCAAATGAAGGAACATCTTGGGGCGCGGTTGTATAAGTTCCATCGGCATTATAGGTACGCCCTGTATACGTACTATAAACACCTGTATTGGCATAACCTTCCAAGGCGCCAGCACCTGTACCCGTTTCAATGGAAACTGTATTAAAGCCTAAATTACGGATCTTTAAAGGCTGGTGATCATAAAAGGTAATTTGCATCGCCGTTTGTGGTTCATTACGATGATTAATGATGGTTGTACCATCAATTGAAAACTTATCAATCTGAATCGTGCCTTGAATGCCTTTAAAGACTAACCACTTTTTATTTCCATTGGCATCGACATGGTTATTCGGCGCTATTGCCAGACGGCAAAATTGTTTTGTTGCTCCACAAGCGGTGGGATCTAGAACATAAAATACTTCTAGTGGGTTACCATTTCCATCAAGCCGAGAAATTTTATCTTTACTTAAATCTGTCGCATAAACATGGTTTAAAGATAAAGTCCAGTTAAGATCTGCTCCACCCTGTCCTACGGTATCAGTTAATGCTTGCTGATCCAGAATCTCTAATCCGGCATAGCTGAACATCGAAGTACATAACAGTGTACAAAGAGTCAATAATTTGGACATGTTCGTACTCCCTTATAGACCTGTAGTTTTTATTTTTAAATGTTGAATCAGCACACCATCAATGACTGCCGAACCAAAGTTTTTACTTGAGCCATCAATGCTTTTAAATACGATGCCGGTTGAATCAACACCATCCTTCGCTCGCAGCATATTTGTCTCTGGAATCCGTTCTGTGGTGCCTATAGCAATACTACTGTGAGTTGCATTACGGCCTTGATAAAGTGCAGTAATATCTGAAACATTATTTTTAATTGGTGTGCCACAACTATAGACATTACAGGTAGAACCCTTTAAATCGGTTGTTCCGAGTCCACCACCGTAATTTTGATAGATTTGATTATAAATAGAAGCAATATTGGGAATACGTGTCACTTCTAAAATAATGTTATTGCCTTCCGAACCCACCACGAAAGGCTGGTACATATTTCCGAGCACCAAGTTAATATTGGGGCTATATAAATATAGACCCTCAAAATCATGAAAGACTGGAGCAATACTCCCATTCAAGGCTGGGGTTGGGCCATCACCATCAAGCCCCTCTGTTTTTGCTGCAGTACTTAAACGAATACCTTTCCTGTTTAGAGCATTATTACGAGTATTGATTGAATCTGTATTTCCAGCATATGTTCTGGCTAAAGTTACACTTTCAGCCGAGATCATCTCCCGATCAAAACCTTCTGCTTCTAATTGCTTATCTGTAAGGGTTCGTAATACCGCAATTTCTGCATCAGTTTTATTTTTTACTTTATCAAGCCTTGATAACAATCGAGTATCAAAATAACCAGTTGCCGAAGGATTATCATCAGTATTTAAACGAATAATACTTGCCAAACCTAATGTTTGATTATAATCCTTATTGTCAGATTCTAAAGTTTGAAACAGCCGAATTTGTGAGCCATTAAGGCTAAGACCATTGGCAACAAATTGGGTTCTCAAACGGTGTTCTTTATCAAGCCCCGAAGTCGGCCCACCTGTTATAGGATCTACCACATTAGAAGAATTAAGCTCACGCGCAAAAATATCACTCCAGAAACCCAACTTGATATTATTATCACTTTCCACACCTGCAATCGGGCTTAATGGAGCCTCCAAAGCAATATAGCCTACATCTTTAGCAGCATCCTTGAACTGTTTAACATTTTCAGTTCCCGCACGAAACAACCAGGGATTCTCGGCTGATCCCCAGCTAAAACCCTGATTACTGTATCGCGTGCTTAGAGAGCCATCGCTTTTTGACAATGCCAGACCATAAATAAATACATCGGCTTTGGTTCTTAAAGAACCGACTGTGGTATTTTTTGCTTCTAACAAAGCGTCAGTTTTCGCATCACTAAGAATGCCTGCATACAGTTCTTCTGTCTGTTTTTTCGCTTCTGCTTCTGCAATTTGCCCTGCTTGAAATTTAGCTCGAATATCTGCTGCCGCATATGAGGCATCACTTAGTCGCTGCACTAAGCTATTAATTTCTGATCCAATAACATTGTTACGCGTGAAACCAGTCAAACTTTTGTAAAAAGTAGAATTGGCTAAATTCGCATTCGCTTCACTCGCACGACCACCATATAACAGCTGAATCATTTCATAGGTATTTGTAGTGGCATGTTCCAATGCTTTTTCAGCATAATTCAAAAGCCCTGTGGGATCTTCACTGACTGGTCTCGTCGTATAAACAGTCGTACCATCATTGACAGCCCTACCATCCGGGTCAAACAATCCTCTATTTGTTCCATTTCGATAGTAATTATGCCGTTCATTAAAATAGCGTTGAATAATTGCATCTGAATTAAAATAACGATCAGGAATTTCAGACTCTAATTTGGTCCTTTCAGCAGTCAGTTTATCCGGAATAGGCTGGGTATAGGTGCTGTATAAACTCGTATAACTCGTGTCATAAGTGGAATTGTAGGTAGATGTATATAAAATGTTATAGCCGCTATCGATTTTTCCTTGAAGAACATTATTATCATAAGATGTTTTATAAATTTTATCATATACATTCTCCCCTAACTTCTCATAGTTTTCCCCTGTTGGAATGATCCGGATAAAGCCTGTGTCTGCCTGCCCAGGATTTTCAACCTCGGGAGCATAACTAGAATCAGCAGAAAGATCTTTAGGACCTTGAAACACCATTTTAAAATCATCAAGGACGAGCGCAACACCCTCACCTGTGGTGTCAGAAAGAGAAGAATCTGATAATTCCTGCATCGCATGTGCAGAAGGCAACAGGCTGAAACCGATTGTCATCGCCAAATAACTTTTGCGAAATTTAAATATATCTTTGATTTGAGTCATCTCACTCTTTCCTTTTTATTCGATGCTCCGCACCTTTATGCTTCAGCTTCCCAGCCGCCAATCTTTGATTTTTTATGATGTATTGCATCTTTTTTATGGTTATGCGAAATCTATTATGCTGATTTTTAATACAGATGCCAAAGCCAATTAGGCGAAAAATAGTAGTTTCCGATGAATGAAAATCTCAAAAAAATAAACGGGACATAAAGTCCCGTCATTCAATATCTTAAAACAATTAGGTCTTCGGCAAAGTAACGCCTGTCTGACCTTGATATTTACCGCCACGATCTTTATATGAGGTTTCACAGACTTCATCAGATTCAAAAAATAGCATTTGCGCTACACCTTCACCTGCATAAATACGCGCAGGAAGATTGGTAGTATTTGAAAACTCTAAAGTGACATGTCCTTCCCACTCTGGCTCAAGCGGCGTCACGTTGACAATGATTCCACAACGCGCATAAGTCGACTTACCCAAGCACACGGTCAAGACATTACGTGGAATGCGGAAATATTCGATGGTACGCGCCAAAGCAAACGAGTTCGGCGGAATGATACAAACATCCGACTCGATATCAATAAAGCTGCGTTCATCAAAGTTCTTTGGATCAACAATTGCAGAATGCACATTGGTGAATACTTTAAATTCACGTGCACAACGCACGTCATAACCATAGCTGGATACGCCATACGAAATCAGCTTTTGACCATTTTCATCCAAACGTACCTGGTTTTCTGCATACGGTTCAATCATGCCGTGTTTTTCGCTCATTTCGCGAATCCAACGATCAGACTTAATTGCCATTGATATAATCCAAAAATCTTAAGAACAAGTTATTGCGACGTACTTTAACTGAAATTGACACTAATGAAAATAAGTGAAAGGCTTAGAGCTAAAGTTGCCAAAAAATTGCTGATTGAGATCAGCTTATAAACTTAAAAGTGCAGAATAGCTTAAAGGAATGGAAAAGCTCATTAATACCAGCGAAGCCGTTTTCTGCAGGTTTTTCTGATTGAGCCAGCGACTGTTTTTTCTGGCCAGGATTGAACCCAGAAAAGTCCAGAAGAATGCAATCGGGATCAACAGAAGCAAGAAAACCAGCATATGAGTCACATAATGTTGGCCGCTTTTCCAGACAATGACAGGAAAGATCGCTGAGGCAAATAAAAGTGCTTTAGGATTAAGCAAGGTTGCCAAAAATAATTCTCGTGCGCGAATCGAGACATTTTCAAGATTTTCGCTTATTTCTGCAGTCCGCCATAATTTCACAGCGAGAAATAGAATATAGCCAGCACTAAAAAGTTTGAGAATGGTCGGTAAAAGCGGAAGATGAACGGAAATTTTTCCGATCAGAATGCCCCATAAGCTAATGGCAATCAGATAACCAAAGGCTTCCGCAGGAATTAAACGAAATGTTTTTTTAAATCCGACCTGAATGCCTGAAGATGCCAATAAGGTATTGGTTGGGCCTGGTGTTAAAAGAATGGTTGCCACTAAACCAATAAAAAACCATGAAATCATAGTTTGACCTCGCTCTAATCCGAGTAGCATAGAAGAATTCGGTCAGTGCTGCAAAAAAATAATTGTAAGAGAACATATGATCTAAAATTTAAATTTATTTATTTTAATTAATTCAAATGTTTATATAAGCTTTCAGGATAAACACCCGATAGTCATTTCAGTCAATTTCGATCATTTAAATCGAGCTAATTTTAAAAATAAGAAATAAAAAGCCCTAGCTTTTAGCTAAGGCTTAAATATCTGAATTGTCTATAGAATTAGAAAATTCTACTATGGTCTTTCTCTGCTTTAGGTAACTGCGCTGCAATTTTCTCTGCAATGAGCATATAGCTTTCTGCAGCAGCATCTTCGGCAATGACAGAAGGTGTACCGGCATCCGCATTTTCACGAATTTTAGCATCCAAAGGTAAGCGGCCCAATAACGGAATTTGGTATTGCTCAGACAGTTTATCGCCACCGCCTGTACCAAAAATCTGTTCCTCAAAACCACAATTTGAGCAGATATGGGTCGACATGTTTTCAATCACACCCATGATCGGAATCTGCACCCGGTTAAACAATTCAATGCCTTTAGTCGCATCCAGCAAGGCCACGTTTTGTGGTGTCGTTACAATCACTGCACCCGTCACCGGAATACGCTGCGCAAGAGTTAACTGGATATCGCCTGTGCCAGGTGGCATATCAATCATCAGCACATCGAGGTCTGGCCATAGGGTCTGATTGAATAACTGCATTAATGCACCCGTGGCTTTTGGACCACGCCAGGCGACTGGAGTATTGTGGTCTCCAGTTAAATGGCCAATTGATAATACTGCCATTCCATAGGCTTCGATAGGGACAAACTGCTCTGCTTCGATCATTGGCGTTTTGCCGGCATTGCCAAGCATGGTCGGAATACTTGGACCATAAATGTCGGCATCCAGTACGCCTACGCGCAGGCCTAATTTTTGTAAAGCCAAAGCCAGATTTACAGTCGTGGTCGATTTACCTACGCCACCTTTTCCAGATGACACCAGAATCACATTTTGAATGCGTGGGTGTTTTGGAACATCACGCTGTTGCGGCGCAGCTTTTTGAATCGGTGGATTATTTGGATCAGCTTCTTCTGTTTTTGCAGGCTGTGACGCATCAACCACAGACGGAAGATTAGGTTTTGCTTCCGCTTTAGGCTCGCTTGAACAGTTTTCACCTTCAGCATGGTTATGCCCGCAACCCCCTTCTTTCTTATGTCCAGTTTTCTGCTGAATCACATGCATATTCAGTTCTTGAATACCACATTTTTGCAAAGCTTCCGCCAGTTCATCATGAATCTGTTGCAGCTGCGCTTTTTCTTCTGGATAGGTATTCAAAGTGATTTGCAGAATCTCACCCTGTACATTGACCTGCGTAATACGATCTTTCAAGGCATTGCTGGAATTTGGCAAGATATAGTTTTGCAGTACGTTTTGCACAGCTTCTTCGTTCACCTCCTTGGAAGGCGAAAAAACCGATTTAAGCGAAGAAAGCCAAGACATAGGTTACTCCAAAAATGTAGATCGACATCTGAATCGCTTAGTTTAACGGGGTTTTAGGCTAAGGTTAAGCACTGTCTTGGAGAAGATGAAAGAGATATCTTCAATTTCCAACCATTTTACTCGGTTTTGTGAAATATTTTATGAAATCTTGGTAAATAGAAATAATGAAAGAAAAGAGAGATAAATTATTTTGATGTAATAATTTTTTTTACTGATCTTAGACGATCAAGCCACTTTAACCCTCTGTAATTAAAGTGGCTTAACGATCACAGACTATTTATGATTTTTATTGTTTTCAGATTTGTCCTGTTGATCCTTGGTATTTTTATCCTGATCTTGTTTCGATTCATCCTTTTTGGACTGAGAGCTGCTTTCTGAATCTGTATCTTTGGCATCTTGCTGCTGATCAGAATCACCTTCCTTCGATTGATTATCCTTCATTTTATTCATCGTATCAGTTGCCATCTGTTTCAGCTCAGCGAACTTAACCGAGGCTTCACTGAATAAGTCTGTGATTTTCTGTCTGGTATCTTCAAACTTATGCATGGCTTCATCTTTTAAATTTGCCATACTTGCCTGCTGATCGGTCTGACCATCTTTAGCATTGTGTTTATCTGACTTGTTAGATGATTTATCTTGAGAGGCATGATCCGCTTTGGCCTTTTTCGCATCATCCGAACCTTGCTCAGCATTTTGCTGGTTGTCAGATTTGCCATGTTTCAGCTCATTCAGAAGCTTTTCACCTTTTTGCAATAGCTCTTCACCGATCGCAATCGCCTTGGCTTTTAAGTCATCCATCTTAAAGCTTTCAGTTTTTTTATCGGACTGGTTCTCTTGAGAATTGTCTTTTTGTGCTGATTGCTCAGCATTTGTATCTTTGCCGTTGTGCTGAGTATCAGATTTCTGATCAGCATGGGTCTGGGCACTTTGCCCATTCTTATGTTCCTGATTATGCTGTTTATCTATCTCATTTTGCTTTTGCTCTTTTGCAAGCTGATCATTCAATTCGCGTGCATGTTGTTCTTTATCTTGATTTTGCTTCGACGTATTGTTTTGGTTCTGCTGAGTCATGAGGTACCCTCCTTAGGCATATCATATAAACAATCAGCCATTTTTTAGCACAAAGCATAACGCGAATCGGGCGAAGTAAGCAAACTGCAACAAAGCCTGTACATGTTGTTGCTATTGTTTGCAGGATGTAGCATGAGCTGAGTTAAATCCGTATTGAAAAGCTCTATGCTAAAGATGATGCGGGCTTTTGTATTCGGGCTGTCCAAGTCCATCTATTCGCAGGGTTTCAGCAAAGCATTTCTTTGTAATCCCCTCGGCATCATGTAAAATTATGGCCCATTGCATAATGAATACGAATGAGAGAGTGAATCCGTGCGTAAAATTTTAGTCACCAATGCCCTTCCTTACGCCAATGGCCCGATTCATATGGGTCACTTACTTGGCTATATCCAAGCAGATATTTGGGTACGTGCCATGCGTGCGATGGGTCATGATGTGACTTATGTCTGTGCGGATGATGCTCACGGAACCGCGATCATGCTACGTGCCGAAGCGAATGGCATTTCACCTGAAGCGCAAATTGCCAATGTGCAAAAAGAACACATTCGTGACTTTGACGGTTTCGGTGTGCATTTCGATCATTATGATTCTACACATAGCGATACCAACCGTGCTCGTGCGTCAGAAATCTATGTGAAAAACCGTGATGCGGGCAATATTGCAGTTCGTCCGGTGACCCAGCTTTTTGATCCTGAAAAAGGCATGTTCCTGTCAGACCGTTTCATTAAAGGCACCTGTCCTAAATGTAAGGCGGAAGATCAGTACGGCGACTCATGTGAAGTCTGCGGTGCAACTTATAATGCGACAGAGTTGTTGAATCCGCATTCCACTTTAAGTGGCGCAACTCCAGTCGAAAAATCATCTGATCATTACTTCTTTAAATTGCCAAATTTTGGTGAATACCTGCAAAAATGGACTCGTGATGAAGGTCGCTTGCCGGTATCGATTGCCAACAAGCTGGACGAATGGTTTGAAAATGGCTTGAACGACTGGGACATCTCACGTGATGCGCCATACTTCGGTTTTGAAATTCCAGATGCGCCAAACAAATATTTCTATGTTTGGGTGGATGCGCCGATTGGTTATATGTCGAGCTTTGAAAACTACATCAAAACCAAACGTCCTGAATTGAATTTTGATGACTACTGGAAAAAAGATTCTGAAAATGAGGTGTATCACTTCATTGGTAAAGACATCGTGTATTTCCATGCCCTGTTCTGGCCGGCAATGCTTGAAGGTGCAAACTACCGCACGCCATCAGGCTTATTCGTGAATGGTTTCTTGACTGTCAATGGCCAAAAGATGTCAAAATCTCGCGGCACATTTATTAAAGCGGAAACCTATTTAGAGCATTTAAATCCTGAATATCTACGCTATTACTTCGCGTCGAAACTTTCTGACAAAGTTGAAGATTCTGACCTGAACCTTGATGATTTCGTTCAGAAAGTAAATTCAGATTTGGTCGGTAAAGTCGTGAATATTGCCAGCCGTTGTGCAAAATTCATTAACACCAAATTTGATAACAAGTTAAGCACGACATGTGCTGAACCTGAATTGGTACAAAGCTTTATTGATGCCGGTAGTTCAATTGCTCAAGCTTATGAAGCACGTGAATTCTCTGCGGCGATTCGTGAAATCATGGCATTGGCAGACAAGGCCAACCAGTACATCGACGAGAAAAAGCCTTGGGCACTTGCTAAGCAAGAAGGTCAGGAACAACAGGTTCATGATGTATGTTCTGTGGGGATCAACCTGTTCCGTCAATTGGCAGTTTACTTGGCTCCTGTATTGCCGACACTAGCTCAACAGGTTCAAGATTTCTTGCAACTTGAAAGCTTCGATTTTGCTTCTCGCAAAACCATTCTAGTGGGTCATGAAATTGCATTGTTCCAATCCTTAATGCAACGTGTAGATCCAAAAGCGGTTGCTGCCATGGTGGATGCATCTAAAGATTCTTTAGCTGCTCCTGCTGCTGAACCAGCAAAAGCTGAGAAGAAAAAAGAGAAGAAGATTGAAAAGAAAGCTGAACCTAAAGTCGGTGAAGCTGAAATCATTAATATTGATGATTTTATGAAAGTTGACCTGCGTGTGGCTGAAGTTTTGGAAGCGGCTACGGTTGAAGGTTCTGACAAACTGCTTCAACTCACTTTAAACGTTGGTGAAGCTGAGCCACGTAATGTGTTCAGTGGTATTCGTGAGTTTTACCAACCTGAAGACTTAAAAGGTAAACTGGTGGTGATGGTGGCAAACCTTGCGCCACGTAAAATGCGTTTTGGGATCTCTAACGGTATGGTGCTAGCTGCGGGTAATGGCGACGGCGTTTGGGTGATTTCACCTGAATCTGGTGCTAAACCGGGTGATAAAGTGTCTTAAGATTTAAGTCATAAATAAAAAATTCCCTCTTTAAAGAGGGAATTTTTTATTCTTCCATTATTTTTTCCCATTGATACTGACAGTATCCACATAAACCTTCACTCCATGTAACCTCCTCAGGGCTTAGAGCTGTTTCACACCGTGAACATACATGATGGGCTTTTTCTTCACAGTGTAAACAGAAACCTTCTTCCATTGAATAAGTAGCTTCGCAACACTCTGGGCAAACTGTATAAGGGTCTTCTCCACCATCTTTATAATGATGATATCCATAATTTCTATTTTGATCTTCAGACACAGCTGAATTGATAACTGTTGTATAAGACATAATATTTTGACAGGATAAACAAATGTAATCTGTCTCTTTAATATCTACGCCGGTCTCAACTGGTTTTATTAAATCAGATCCACAATTCAAACAAACTGAGTTATTAAGCAGCTCTTCTTGCTTAGCACTCATATATATATTTCTCCCTAACTGGACTGCACAATCTTGTTTTTCAGCAGTATAAACTTCCCGTACATCCAATAGTTTGTTCCAATATTCTGTTCCAAATAAATCAGATGGCTCTTTTTCTAAATAATTACGGGTAAACGCGTTAATAATATTAAAACTATGAGCAAGAATAGACTCAATAGTTTTAGGGTTTTCATTACTAAAATAATGTTCAATGTTATTTCTATATGCCTGAATTTTATCTAGTTGTTTCCAATCAACAATTATATCCAGACTTTTAAAACGATCCTGAATGCCTTGTACATCCACTGTTTTTTTCCCGTCCCCTACAAAAGTAATTTCTCCATTTATAAATTTTGGGGTAATTTTTTGCTTTATCAGGACTTCATCACTTAACTCTGCCAGATGATATTTAAATAGAAGTAAAATGCCAGAAAATAAGTTTCTAGTACAAGAGGTTAATCTCTTAGGATTCTTAGCAATCAACTCATAGTCTTCAATCCCTAATTGAATAGAATCAATTGCATTTTTTAAAATACTCATTTTGCTTGTCCTACTTATCTCATTATGCATTACTAAATTCAGTCTAAGCATCTAATTTAGTGGAATTATTTGGTTAAGATAACACCAAATATTTTAATAGTGAAAAAATCATAAAGGCATGCTAAAAAGATTTATCCTTTTAAAACTTATAAGAAACCTATGAAAAATTTAAAACCACTTTTCCTAGCCCTAGCTCTAAGCACCACAGCCATCACAACTTAAGCAGCTGAACCCACCACCATCACCTAAAAACAAGTCGCTGGCTAACCCCCTCATAAAATCCAAATATCAAAAAAGCCTCTATCTCTAGAGGCTTTTTTATAGCTGGGTCACTTAGCCTTGCAACACAAATTCCCAAATCACATAGCCCAGTCCAAAACCCAGTAATGAATATAAGGTAATAATGAAAAATACAAAGCTGGCATTGTTTTTTCTTTTCCAAAAACTCATCGCGACACCCAAAGCTTGTTCGTAATACCCCATGTTAACGAGCTTTTCATAAAAAGTGAAATGTATCTAAGCATTTTATTTATAATAATATTTTCATTAAAAATAAATTCTTTACTTTCAAAAAATCAATATACAGATTCAGACTGATTTTTTAGTACAGATGCCAAATCAGCACTTCCATTTTAAAAAATGGTAAATATATTCATATTCTTTTTTGCTGGCATCCGTGCTAATACATAGAATCGACTTTAATTACATAAGAATAGCTATGAAATACTTCACTTCTTCTCTCGTCGTGTCATTGCTTGCTTTAGGTTCAATGGCGGGTATCTCTCAAACACATGCACAATCCGTTTCTAGCATCCAACAACAAAAACAGGTTCCCGGTTATTATCAACATAACTTCGGGGATTACCAAATTACTGCCCTGCTAGATGGCACCAATTATCTGTCCAAAGCCTTATTTAAAGATATTCCAGCAGCTCAAGCCGACCAGATATTGAAAAAATACTACGTCGATCAAGCTAAAGGCATCCAAACCTCCGTGAATGCCTTTCTGGTCAATACAGCCAAGGAAATGGTTCTGGTCGATAGCGGGACTTCAAGCTGTAATGGTCCACACCTAGGTTCAGTGTATTCCAATTTAAAGGCTTCAGGGCATAAACCTGAACAGGTCAATGCCATCCTGCTCACGCATTTACATCCAGACCATGTATGCGGTATAAGTAATAATAGTGTTGCCAATTTTCCCAATGCCAACATTTATGTGTCTCAAGCTGAACTGGATTTCTGGATAAATCCCACAACGGTAGAAAAATTACCAAAAGCCAAGCAGGCAGGTTTTTTGGGCACAGTCGATAAAATCAAGAAAGCCATTGCACCCTATCAGGCCAAGAATCAGCTCAAAACCTTTAAAACTGGCGATAAAATCCATGCTTTCGATGTTATCAGTTCGGCTGGACATACACCGGGGCATTTTGGTTTTAGCTTAAAATCTAAAGGTCAGCAGATGGTGTTTATTGGAGATATTGTGCACTCACATACGCTGCAGTTTGATCGCCCACAGACCGGCGTTGACTTTGATGTCGATCCGAAAAAGGCGATCGAAACCCGCTTAAAATATTTTGCTGAATATGCGAAAAATGGTCAGACGGTAGCAGCACCACATTTGCCATTTCCGGGGATTGGACATATTTATTCTAAAGACAATAAAAGCTATCAATGGATTCCGGTACATTTTAAAGATTAATTGAATACTTCAATAATTTTATCTAAGCATGAAACCCTAATTTTTTAGGGTTTCATTTATTTTAAATATCCTTCAGCCAGATTCCCTATGACTTGGTAAATTTAAAACTTGAATGACGCTTTGAAATTTAAAAGCAATAGTTTCGTTTATTTTTAAATTTTTTCTTAAAAATCTTTTACTTTTTACGTGCACCTTTAGCATGCTTTTTTAGCACCGTTTTTCTTACGATAAATATAAACACCTAAAAATATAATATAAATCTGAATTTTATGAACTCTCGCCATGTCTTAGTTTGGTGCAAAAAAATAGTAACGTGCTTTATATCGAGTCTTATCAATTTCAAGAAATTCTTCATCAAAATTTCCCTTGCTTAGCCCTCTTCTACAATCAATTTGCCTCTATATACTGATTTTCTTTTGTGATCCCGCGCACTAAATTGGAACGCACCATGCAAAATATAGACTTATTATTTCTTCTTCTCGGTGCAGTTCTAGTGCTTGCCATGCATGCTGGATTTGCTTTTTTAGAGCTTGGAACAGTTCGACATAAAAACCAGGTCAATGCCCTAAGTAAAATTCTAACCGACTTTGCCATCTCCGCCATCGCCTATTTTTTAGTGGGCTACTATATTGCCTACGGTCAGCACTTTTTCCATGATGCTGCAACCTTGTCTGCCGATCATGGCTACAATCTGATGCGCTGTTTTTTCCTGTTGACTTTTGCTGCAGCAATTCCAGCGATTATCTCTGGAGGGATTGCAGAGCGTGCCAAAATGCGTTCACAGGCTTTAGCGACATTATTTCTGGTTGCGCTGATCTATCCGTTTTTTGAGGGTATGATCTGGAATGGCAACCTTGGTTTTCAGGATTGGCTGACCCATGCATTTGGTGCAAGTTTTCATGATTTTGCCGGCTCAGTTGTCGTTCATGCAATGGGCGGCTGGATGGCACTTGCCGCAATAATCCTACTTGGTGCGCGTCATGGCCGTTACAAAAATGATGGCCGGATCACCGCGCATCCTCCTTCATCAATTCCTTTTTTGGCTTTGGGTTCATGGATTCTGATTGTGGGATGGTTCGGCTTCAATGTCATGAGCGCGCAGCGGCTGGATGCCATTTCTGGACTGGTCGCTATTAACTCTTTGATGGCCATGGTCGGTGGAACAATAGCAGCCAAAGTTGCGGGGAAAGATGACCCCGGCTTCCTGCATAATGGTCCCTTAGCAGGTCTGGTGGCGATTTGTGCAGGATCAGACGTCGTTCATCCGTTGGGTGCTTTTTTTATCGGGATCAGCGCCGGCATTATTTTTGTGAAACTCTTTACCTATACCCAAAATAAACTCAAAGTGGATGATGTATTGGGGGTTTGGCCTTTGCATGGCGTTTGTGGTGCTTTTGGCGGATTAGCTGTGGGTATCTTCGGTCAGCAATGGCTTGGAGGAATGGGAGGAGTGTCTTTAATTTCACAACTCATAGGTACAGTGCTGGCGATTGTCATTGCTTTGGCGGGTGGTTTTTTGGTGTATGGCCTGCTTAAGGTTTTGATGGGTATTCGCCTGACTGAGGAAGAAGAGTTCAATGGTGCAGACTTGTCGATTCATCGTATTTCGGCTAATTCGGAAGAAAATACTTTTTAATAGGCATAAAAAAAGCCTCTACGACTAGGGGCTTTTTTTATTTATAAGCAGAGCATCTAGATGAAGTAATTACTTCATACCAAAAATTAATTTTAAGCCAAGTACCGTCATAACTGCGCCTGCTGCGCGGTCAAACAAAGCCTTAAACTTCAAATAAACACGACGTGGCTTTTCCGCAGATAATGCAACTGCGACTAGTGAACACCAGCCTGCATCAATAAAGAAACATAAGACAGGCAAAACAAAATAAAAATACGTTGGAATTTCTTTGGGCAATAACGCGGTAAAAATACTGGCCAGCACAATCGCAATTTTGGGATTGGACAACTGTGTGATTAAACCAGTGGTAAAAGCACGGCGTAAAGACATCTGTTTGCTAATGGTTGTATCCGCTTCGATCGGATCTTTGGCATGTTTAATGATTTTAAACGCCAACCAAAGTAAATATAAACCACCACAAATTTTTAAGGCCAGGTACGCTGAGGGTACAGCCAGTAAAAATGCCTGCAAACCGAGAACCGCCAGCAGACCAAAAATCGCTGCACCGAGACCAGTACCCAATGCAGTAAATAAACCATGTTTACGTGAAATGGCAATTGAATTTTTTGCCACATAAATAGAAGTTGGCCCGGGACTCATTGCGCCTAACATCAGGGCAAAAGCAATCGAACCTAAAATCCAGAATGATTCCACGAGATAACCTGACTTAAAAATTGAAGGACTATTTTAAGCAAAAACCTGACAATTTGCTGTAAAAATTTCTGGATTTGTCATGAATTTCAACTATAGCAATTACTTAAGGTTTCAACTGATCCTGAGCACTCAAATGCTTGTCTAGCAGTTGATAATCCTGCTCATATACAGGTACGCCACCAATAATCATGGGACGGGTTTCTGTTTTAGGTTTATTCAACGCATCATCACAGCCCGACAGACTGAGCAGCATGCCGACCCACACAGCACAGGATAATATTTTCATTATTCTACCCTCCTCAGGGTTTCCTCTGTTTAGATTAGCATTGTTGTTTAAATAATCAGCGGAATATTTGTGACAATCTACAACCAATTCCATAGCTTTCAGCGAATAATGGCTTATTGAAAAACTTTGATTTTTAGCACTTCCGCTATAATGCCTCTATCATGAACTTTGCGAACTTTTATGTTTGAAACCATTGCCCAAAATATTCCAGATCAACAGATTAATTTTCACGATATTACTTTAATAATACGTCGTCTGGATCTGGTGCATCCACAAATCTCGGGCAACAAGTTTTTTAAACTGAAATATAATTTTCTTGAAGCCAAAAGACAGGGTTATCAGCATATTCTGAGTTTTGGAGGTGCTTATTCCAATCATATTGCTGCTACTGCATTTGCCGCACAGCAGTTTAGTTTTCAGAGTGTTGGAGTGATTCGGGGTGAAGAACTGGCTGATCGACCATTGAATCCAACATTAGCCACCGCCCAAGAATTCGGGATGCAGTTGCATTTCGTCAGTCGTGATGAATATCGGCGCAAGCAACAGCCTGAGTATTTGGCCGAACTCGCTCGACAATTTCCTGAACATTATGTGATTCCTGAAGGTGGAACCAATGCTTTGGCGATTCAAGGGTGTCAGGAAATATTAAAAGATAGCGATGCGCAATTTGATGTGATTTGTTGTGCAGTAGGCACCGGTGGCACCATCAGCGGATTGATCGAAGCCAGTCACGCGCATCAACAGATCTTAGGATTTTCCGCACTGAAAGGTTCATTTTTAAAAGATGAAGTCGCCCAACTAATGAATAAAACCAACTGGAACATTCTCGATGATTATTGCTGTGGTGGCTATGCCAAAACTAGTGCAGCCTTGGTACAGTTTATCCGGGATTTTGAGGCCGAATTTTCAATTCCACTGGAGCAGATCTACACGGCTAAAATGCTGATGGGAATTTTTGATTTGATCGAGAAAAATTATTTTCCGGCTGGATCAAAACTGCTGGTCATTCATAGTGGTGGTCTGCAAGGTCGTAATATTCCCTTTGGTTTTACAGCAACCTAAGCTTGAATTGGTTGATTGTTATTTAAGGCAATTAACCCTTTGACCAAGCGGTAGATATGCCAGATAAAGACCAGAAACACGATCAGGAAGCCAATCAAGATCACAGTCAATAAGCCACCGACGATATAACCCAGCAAACTGATCCAGAAGGTTTTAATTTGCCAATCGACATGACTTTCCAGCCAGGTACCGCGCATTTCATCACGCTTGATATAATTCATCACAATCGCAATAAATGGGGTAAGACCAAGAAAAAATCCTAAAATATAAAGAATATATGTAATCAGATTATATTGTTTTAAATCTTCCGCACTTGCCATTCGCTTTTCCTTGTTATTATGTTTTTAGTTTGTACAAAAACTATGCATGAGTTTTAAGCAGCTTTCAAATATTTTATGTTTAAAATGCGCTGCAAATCTGCAATCACGGAACTGATTTTTCTGGAATAGAGAAAGCTGAAATAAAATTGTCTATAATGCTTCCCTTTTCTTCTCCCTTGAGTGTGTGATGTCTTCCAAGCAATACGATGTTCTAGTCATAGGTGCCGGTGCTTCAGGTTTAATGACGGCGTATATGGCTGCGCAACGTGGGCGTAAAGTCGTGGTGGTAGAAAAAGCCAACAAGGTTGGCAAAAAAATCCTGATGTCTGGCGGTGGTAAATGTAATTTCACCAATCTGGAAGTCGAACCGAGCAATTATATTTCACACAATCCACATTTTGTGATTTCAGCTTTAACGCGTTATACCAACTGGGACTTTATCGGCTTGGTTTGTGAATATGGCATTGCTTATGAAGAGCGCAAACATGGACAGCTGTTTACCTTAAATGGTGCAAAAGATATCTTGTCGATGCTGCTGGCAGAATGTGATAAAACCGGTCTGGTCGATATTAAGACCAGTTGCGAAGTGAAAGCAGTGAATCCAGTCGATGATCAAGGCTTTCAGGTGGCGACCTCACTGGGATATTTTGAAGTTGAATCTGTCGTCGTGGCATCTGGCGGTTTATCTATTCCTACGCTTGGCGGTTCAGGCATTGGCTATGAGATTGCAAAACAGTTTGGACATCACCTCTATCCGACTCGTGCCGGACTGGTTCCATTTACCTTCTCTGACGGATTTAAAGAAGTGACCACGCGCTTAAGTGGTAATGCCGTAGAAGCAACACTCTCTAATGAACTTAACAGCTTTACCGAAGCCCTCTTATTTACCCATCGCGGTTTGAGTGGGCCGAGTTCCCTGCAACTTTCTAACTACTGGAATGTCGGTCAAAGCTTTAAGGTAGATTTTCTTCCAAGTGTTGATCTGTTGGATTTCTTCAAATCCAAAAAACAAGGCCAGCCCAAAGTCTTGTTACGTACACTACTGAATGAATATTTACCGAAAAGTGTGGTGGCTGAATTACAAAATCTGATCTGGACTGAAAGCGCTGAAACTGCCATTGGTAATATCAGCGATGACAAGCTGGAACAGATTGCGGCACGTCTGCATGGCTTTGAAGTGAAACCTTCAGGAACTGAAGGCTACCGTACAGCGGAGGTGACTTTGGGTGGTGTAGACACTACAGAAATATCCTCAAAAACCATGGAAAGTAAAAAGCAGAAAGGCTTGTATTTTATTGGTGAAGTGCTGGATGTTACTGGACATTTGGGCGGTTATAATTTCCAATGGGCATGGTCATCGGCACATGCCGCATCGGAATATATTTAATCAATAGATAATCTGGTTTGCTACTTAACTCATTCCAGATAGTCTGTTTTAAACAGGTTGAGATTGGCCGTATTTGTTAAACGGTCAATCGTCAGCTGCATTTTTTGAGCTTCTCGCAGAAATAGTGGTACGTCATCTGCTGAAGATGCCATGAATTTATGTTGGAGTGCTTTCCACATATTGTTGATCTCCTTTTCTTTATATTTTTAATGCAAGAAAAATACCAAAATCATTTTGGTATTCATTTGAATATTCTATATTTTTTAAAAAGAAAATTCTATTCCTAGTGACTGAGCAGAATTTTATTCTCAGTTAAATTCGTCTGTCTCTGGTATTTTCTTCTCCAGCTCTCGCTCAGACTGCTCTTCCTGTTTACTCTTCACAAAAATAAATCGATAGGCAGCGGTAAAAAAGCCAAGCGTAATTCCTGCAATGACTAAAGGAGCCAGAACTTTATTAGGTTTCTTGGTATTCATTCATTTTTCCTTATGACTGAACAAAATCGACCACATGAGCGTGGTCGATTTTGCTTAAAGATAACAGGTTATTTCAGGTCATCTTTTTTCTGGGTAGAACGATCAATATCGACATTCGGCTCTTTTTCTCCAGTTGAACCAAATGGATTATTGACTGGCGGATGAGTCGGATCGACTTTTAGTGAATCCGGTACGGCTTGATCCGCATCCGGATTGACCGGATCAATACCCAATGATTCATCATCCTGCGGTGCAGTGGTAAGGATTGCCGGGGTAGTATGGGATAAATCCGTACTCATAGGCGTACTCTTGTCTGAATCCTGATTTGGCATGATGCCTGCTCCTGGAGTTGAGATTGAGGAATCACTAGTACCTGTAGCCGTTTGCGAACCGCTAAAGGACTGGCTCATTGAGCTATCGGTAGAACTCATACCCATCGCCGCACCTGTAGTGCCTGACATATCAGCTGCACTTGTACCTGTGGTCTTGCCACCTAATCCAGAAAATATGCTGTTCTCAGCTTGTTCTTTGACTGGATTGGGGTCTTTGGCCTCACGTTTGGCTTTATCGATCAAATCTGTGAGTACACGTTCTGCAGGTTGACGACCACCCAAACCAAATGCCAAGGCAAATGCCACTGCTACAGCACCCAAAGTTAGGCCAAACGCCAGGTTCACGATCGAATCGGCAATACCCATGGCACGCAGACCCATTGCCACAACCAGACCCATGATCAGAACACGAACCAGATTGGCTAACCAGCGTGAGCTGTTATATTCACCACGTTGTACGATATTCGCAACAATATTTGCCAGCCAGAAACCGATTACCAGAATCACCGCACCGAGCAGGATATTGGCACCGAAGTAGATGAACATTGCAATAAGACCACTGATCTGTTCAAAGCCCAGACGGTTCGCTGCTTCAGATACCGCAAATAGCATGGTGAATAAAACGATCAGGAAACCGACTACACTGGAAAGTTTAGTCGTGCCTAAAAAACGCTGGATATCCAGTTTGGCAGGAATTTCATCAACACCTGTACCGGCAACTACTTCAACTACCAGACGTGCTACCAGTTTAGACACCACATACGCCAGAATCAGAATCAACGCAGCAGCGATAATATTCGGAATGGCATTCATGATTTCATATAGCATGGCTGTAGCAGGCTGAGAAATGGCCTCGATACCCAATGCTTCAAATGCAATGATCAGTGCCGTAATGATCACCACGGCGAAGATAAATGAACCAATCACCTGAGAAACATTCGAGTTTTTGAAGATGCCTACTTTTTCAGCATGTTGCTGTACGTTCAGACTGTTTAATAGTCCTTCAACAATACCGCGCACAATTTTCGCCAGGATATAACCGACAAAAATGATGACTGCAGCAATGAAGATGTTTGGTAAGTAACTAACAACATCGGTCAGCATATTCTGAACTGGTAACAGCAGACCGTTGAGACCCAGAATAGACAGCACGATTGGCAAGAACAGTAATAAAATTAACCAGTAAGCAATTTCACTGATGTTTTTACTAATCGGACTGACACCGACTTCAGCACTGAGTTTTTCATCGAGTTGCGTTCGGTCTAGCAGTTTTTGTAGCCCTATCTTCACCAGATTGGCCACAATCCAACCTATGAATCCGACTGCAATTGCACCTAGTAACTGCGGGATAAATAACAGGAACTGCTGGATCATATTACTGAATGGACCGCTGACACTGGTAAGATTGAGCACGTTCAGCGCACCAATCACGGCAATAATCAGAATAATCCAGAACACGACGCGGGCGATAATACTCTCCACATTGGAGCGATGACCTGTCGCCGTATTTAAACGTGTATTGGCCCCCAGTTTCTGCAAGAGCTTTTTAACGCCTGCCGAGACCAGTAACGCAATGATCCAGCCAATTACTAATATGGCAATTGCACTAAGAATGGGATGAAACTGATCCCAGTAGTACATGGCATCGAAGCCTCCACGCGGGCTTCTCATATAATCATTCATGTTGTTCTACCCTCTTTGTTATTAAGCTATTTATCTGAAATCGGGGGCATCTCCCTGAAACAATCAGCCCCTTCTTCTTCCGAATTCATATTAGATTTGATGTTTTCGGACTCAAGCCAGGTAGATGGCACTACCTTAAAACATCACCATCCATTGCAAAAAAGCCCCAGTGGTTCACTAGAGCTTTTCAGGTATTTTCACCTATTGAGTCGCCTGTCCATCAGTCGCAGTTGCTGTTGCTTCTGTGCTATCACCTACGGTTGCTGTGGCTTCCGTTGCATCATTCATGGTGGCGGTGCCTTGTGTAGGCTCACCGACTGGAGTTGAATTATTTGGGGTAGCAGGCTGTACATTCGGATTTGGATGTCCTGCAGGAGCATCATTCGCATCTGGATTCATGTCAGCAAACATATAGAACAGTAGTGCGAGTAAAAAAATACCGACCAAAATCAAGATATAAACAGGGATACGCTTTTTTTGCGTCACGTCTGCCTGATGATTTAAAGGTGGCTTTTTATTGAAATCATCGACCATAACCATCCTCACTCTTTGTTATTCATAAGTAGATTTTTAGAATAACAAGCTGTGAATAGGGCTTCTGTGACAAAACATGGTGAGATGGTGACGGGATGTAAGTCACTAATCCATGAGAATTCTCTGCTGGATGCTGCTTTAAAATAGCCGTTTGGCCGGGCTATATTGCATGTCGACTGGGGTTTGGTGTTCATCTTTCAACTGCACCCCTGAAAGCTGTAACTCACAGGATTTATGCATCAATGCCATCAGTCGCTGGATGGCAAGTGGATAGGCCAAGCCCGCAGGACGGACATTGGAAATACAGTTGCGCAAGGCATCATGACAACCTTTAAAAGCATTATAAGTGTAGTAAATTCCCATACTGTCCGGTGAGCTCAAACCCGGCCGTTCGCCAATCAGCATGACCAGCATTTTCGCCTGTAAAATTTCTGCCACTTCATCGCCTAGTGCCACACGACTGCCACGGGCAATTACTAAAGGAGCAACTTGCCAGCCTTGTTGCTTGTACGCCTCAATTAAAGCCGGAATAAAATGTGGCGTATTTTCCTCAATGGCACGTGCCGAGAGTCCATCTCCTAAAATACTGACCACATCCCAATGTTGCTGATGTTCGGCTCGGTATTGCTGCAACATGGTTTTGGACTGCTCTGAAAGAACACGCCCCAGATCAGGACGCTTCAGATAAAGATCCTTTTCCACAGCTTGGCTTTCAATTTCCAGAACGGGCAGTCCGGTTTTACTCAAATTTGATTTTAAGGCTTTGACATCAAGTGGCTTCAGTACCGCATCTTTGGCCTGAGCATGCGCCAGTTGAAATTCCAGACTTGGTCGAGTCGGCAAGCTGCCCCCTGTTCGGCCTAAGGCAATCCGTGCATCAGTAAAAGCTTTCAGTTTCTGCTAGGGGTTATCCTGTAATTGGGACTCAAATTTCACATCGGCAATCAGTTTCATAGTACTTCCTCAAGACAGGATTAGACGTGAAAATTGCTTCGGCAACTCGGTTGGCCAGTGCAACTGATTGGACTGTTGCGCCAAAATTCCCTGCTGCTCCAGCCAGTGGTCAAATTCAGGAGCCGGTTTTAATCCTAGTAACTGCCGGATGTAGAGCGCATCATGAAAGGATGTCGTCTGATAATTCAGCATCACATCATCTGAACCCGGAATACCCATGATAAAATTCAGTCCGGCATTGGCAAGCAAGGTCAGCAATACATCCATATCGTCCTGATCGGCGTCGGCATGGTTGGTGTAGCAAATATCACAGCCCATTGGTACACGGTGCCGCGTTGCAGGCTTAGAGCGGCTTCATAACCTTCCTGTAACAGCGCCAGATTGATGCCGAAACCGGTATTGGCTTTTTCGGTTCCCGCAATAGACTGAAACATTAAATCAATCGGAACATTTTTATTGGCGAGCTGAATGCCGGAAGTGATATGGGTCAAAACACAAGATTGAGTCGGAATATCATATTCCTGAATAACGTGATCGAGTAGTTTGAGCAGCTCAGTCAAATTCTGCAGATTATCTGTAGCTGGGTTGATTCCGATGACTGCATCACCATTGCCGTACATCAGCCCATCCAGAATCGAAGCTGAAATTCCCATCACATCATCAGTCGGGTGGTTCGGCTGCAAGCGGGTGGAAAGATGCCCTTCCAGACCAATGGTATTTCTAAACCGCGTAACTACACGACTTTTTTTTGCCACCAGAATCAGATCCTGATTACGCATAATCTTGCTCACTGCCGCCACCATTTCCGGAATCAGGCCCATTTTTAAAGCAGCAAGTTTTTCTGTGGTGGCATCTGCACTCAGCAGCCAGTTACGGAAATCTCCGACAGTAAAATGCGAGATCGGATAAAAGGCATCAGCATCATGTTCATCCAGAATCAGGCGGGTGATTTCATCATCTTCATAAGGAACCACTGCTTCTTGCAAAAACTGCTGTAACAGTACCTCTGCCAGACACATTTGTGCAGCGACACGCTCGGTTGCATCCACGGCCGCAATCTCTGCCAGCTGATCACCAGAACGTTCAGGCGTAGCCTTGGCCAATAAGGTTTTTAAATCCTCAAAGACATAATGCTGACTGGCCACATTGATCTGATACAGCATAAGCGTATTCTCCCTGCAAGATGGTTTATTTCAATTCCTTTTCTGCTGCCTCGATACGGACAAATTCTTCTTCCGGTGTACCGGCCACCAGATGATGACGGCTATACAGTAGGAAATAGAGAATCAGTGCCACGTAAATAGCGGCTGCCATTAACCAGACTTTTGGATCGACCAGAAAGCCTCCAACCACTGCAATCGCAGCAAGTACCAGCGCAATGGACGCAGTCACAATACCGCCCGGTGCTTTATACGGACGTGCCAGATTTGGTCGAGACAGTTTAAGCTTGATGTAGGACATCATCATCAAGACATAGGAAATAGTGGCACCAAAGACCGCCATCAGAATCAGCAAATCACCTTCACTCGAAAGGGATAACAGGAAGCCAATAATCCCTGGAATAATGATGGCCAAATAAGGTGCATGATTGCTGTTGGTTAAGGACAATTTTTTCGGTAAATAACCGGCACGTGAGAGCGCAAAAATTTGACGGGAATAGGCATAGATAATCGAGAAGAAACTGGCAATCAGACCAGCGAGACCGACAAAATTCACGAAACTTGCCATCCAGGTATTGGCACCATAGACCGCCACCAAGGCATCCACCAGCGGTGCACCGGAATTTTTCAGCGTATCTGCACCTGCTGCGCCAGGACCGAGTAACAAAATACTTAGCGCAAAGAATGCCAGAATCAGCATGGAACCAATCAGGCCACGCGGCAAGGATTTAGCTGGCTCTTTGGCCTCCTCTGCTGCCAGCGGGACACCTTCAACTGCCAGAAAAAACCAGATCGCATAAGGCACTGCTGCCTAGATGCCCAGATAGCCCAATGGCAGGAAACTGCTTGCACCCGCCGCTTCCGTACTGACCGCAATATCAAACAGGTTTGCACTATTAAAATGAGGCAACATGCCAAAGATAAACACCATCAAGGCAACCGCAGCAATTGCGGTAATCACAAACATGATCTTGAGTGCTTCACCTGCACCTTTCAGATGCAAGCCCATAAAAACCAGATAGCTCACCAGATAAATGATCCAGCCGCCAATACCAAACAAGGCTTCGCAATAGGCACCAATGAAACAGGCAATTGCTGCCGGAGCAATGGCATATTCAATCAGGATGGCACTCCCGGTCAGATAGCCGCCAAAGGGACCAAAAGCAGTACGAGCAAAACTGTAACCCCCACCTGCAGTCGGCAGCATGGTCGACATTTCGGACATGGCCAGACACATACACAGATACATGAATGCCACCACAATGGTCGCAATAAACATGCCTCCCCCCCCCCTGTGCCAAACCAAAATTCCAGCCAGCGAAGTCACCGGAAATCACATACGCGCCCCCCAGACCGACGAGAAGCAGCCAACCTACGGCGCCTTTCTTGAGCTGGCGCAAGGCAAAATAATCTTCTTGTACTGCTGTTTCAGTCACACTGGTATCAATCACACTTTTTGACTCTGACATAGCAACCTCGTTGTTTTTATCGTTGTTCCCTGAAGATATGCATAAGCCATACCGGTTCCGCAGGCTTTAGTGAAGACAGTTGAGACGCTGCCTTTCAGCGATGAAATGCGTTATAATTATCCACCTTCTCATTTATACACCCGAGTTATATGGCGTATCGTCAACAAAGTGTATCGCTTGATCTTGATACTGACGTCACACATCAATGCATGCTGCACTACAGCCGTGATCAGCATCTGATTGGAATTATTGAATTCAGCAAGCCAAGCTTCCTGCTGCGCTGGCAGGATCTGGAATATTTCCGCCGTCGTACCGAAGAATTTTCCGTGATGCCTTTTCCGGACTGTGTCAATGCGATGATTATCGATATTCGAGATGTAACGGCATGGTTGGATAATGAAGTGCCGATTATTCCGTGGCGATTATTGGAAGAAGACTGTCCGGTTCGCCTGGTGGTGCCTGCAGACCGTATTGAGCACTATGCCGGATTCTTTGAACCGACCTGGCTCAGCCCCGATGTCGAAACAGCTATTCAGGAAATCCGTGAATCCATGGATATGTTTGTGCATTAAGCTTGAATCGAAAAAACCTCCGTAATGGGCAATGCTTTTTACTTAAGCATTTGAATCATTTTGGAATTTATTAGGGAATCCGATGTCAGGTTTGGCATCGGATTTTTTATGGTATTTCAGCAGGATATTTTAGATCTTAAAAATCTGTTTAAGCTCTCGAATCTGAGTACTTTTATTCACAATATCACCGTTAAGTGGGTCAAGTCCACACTCAGGTTGAGCAGTTCCGCAACTATTTCCAGGCGGCGATTGCCTGCAGATCAGGGATAGATAGTTTGTTTTGGAGAGGCGTTCGAGGCCTACAATATCTCGAACAGTTAATATCTCAAAAACCCTTTATCCCCTAGATCACCATGCGACTCCTCTCCAGTGAACCGCATTGCCTTCAAGTAGGAGCTTTTGCTCATAAATTCTTCAGCCTTACCAATAATTCTCGACTGCAATATTGCCTTCACCACGACGGTTCATGGTCAAGCCACGGGCTTTTAAGGCCTCTTTAGTATCATCGACCATCTCCGGGTTACCACAAAGCATGACATGCGTCGTTTCCGGATTAAACGCGATACCTGCTGCCTTTTCCAGCTCACCATTGGCAATCAAAATCGGTAAACGGTCGTGCAAAGGTGCATCAGGCTCACGGGTAATAATCGGGATAAATTTAAAACCAGTATGTCCTTCGCCAAAGGTTTCAGCGATTTCTTGAATCCGGTCTACATAAGCGAGTTCTGCCCGGGTGCGTACACTATAAACCAGATTAATTTTTTCGTATTTGCTCCAGGTTTCAAAGTCTTGCAACATGCAAATAAACGGTGCCAGCCCTGTGCCGGTACCCAGTAACCATAGATCTTTAGGCAAAGGCAATTGATAACGTGCCAGAGTCAGATAACCATAAGGAATTTTTTCCAGATGCAGCTCATCCCCGACTTTGAGGTGCTGTAAATTGGAGGTAAATTTACCTTCTGGAACGACAATCGAGAAAAACTCCAGAGTTTCATCAAAAGGAGATGACACTACCGAATAGGCACGAACCACCAGTTCATCCCCCACTTGTAAACCAATACGCGCAAACTGCCCTGCCGTGAATTTGAAATGTGCTGGGCGTGTCATCGTAAAACTAAATAATGTATTGGTCCAACGGTGTACAGATAAAACTTTTTCTCGGGTAAATTTTTCAATTGACATGATTTCAACGTGGCATGAAAGACTATGCTCATGGTAGCATGGCAACATAATTTATTAATATTTTTTAAATGTTAAGGCTCTACTCATGCGCATGACTTTACGCCAATTGGCTGTTTTTGTAGCAGTGGCACAAGAGGGTACCGTAACGAAGGCTAGCGATGCCGTCAAGCTTACACAAAGTGCGGCTAGTATGGCTTTAGCAGATCTGGAAGATGGTCTGGGTGCTCCACTATTTGACCGTCTAGGCAAACGTTTACAGCTAAATGACCTAGGGCGCTTTCTTCTCCCTCAAGCCCTGGAAATTTTAGGTCGTTGTGAATCTTTTGAACAAGTCGCTAAAGGTGAGCTTCAAAGTATCGATTTACGTTTGGGTGCAACCCTGACGATTTCAGATTACCTGATTCCTGACCTGATGGCCGATTTCTTGAAAATCAAGCCGCAAGCACATTTACAGCTTCAAGTCGGTAATACCCGTCAAATGATTGAAGCGGTGAATCAGTTCCAGCTGGATCTTGCCTTAATTGAAGGTTCATGTCATTTGCCACAGCTCCAATGTATCCATTGGCGTGATGATGAGCTGGCCGTGTGCTGTGCACCAGACCATCCCCTTGCGCAATTGAACCGTGAACTAACCGCTGAAGATTTCAAATCTGTTGAATGGATTTTGCGTGAAGAAGGTTCAGGTACCCGTGAGGTGTTTGACAATGCCATCTTGAAAGATGTGCCAGATGCCAATATCCGTCTGACACTCGGTCATAATGAAGCGATTTTAAAAATTGTAGCGGGCGGAATTGGCATGTCCTGTATTTCCAAACTTGCAATTGAGCCTTTACGTGAAAAAGGTCAACTGGTGATTCTAGATACACCATTCTGGTCACTGACTCGTCCTCTGTTTATGCTGGTACATCGCCAGAAATATCAGGGTCCAGGTCTAAGAGCCTTTATGAATTTTTGTGAAAGCTAAAATATTAAAAGCACCTTAAGGTGCTTTTTTATGATTCATCAAAACTGACTTTCACATGGTATCCCATCGCCGTCACCATCCATTTTAGTATTCGGACAGTTACGAATAAAAAATAATGCTTCCTCATAAGAACCCATCTGACCACAGTGTTCTCGACCATCGCATTTAAATTGAGATACAGATGGTGCAGCCGTTTCTGAAGTTTTCGGATTAACGGGGTTACTTTGGCTTCTTAACTCAGTGCCGCGATTTTCCAGGTTCTTCCTGCCCTGCTCAGATAATCCTTGCATAGGTAGATCACCTTGCGCTGCTCGTTGCTCAGCGACAATTCGTTGCTGCTCTACCATCAGTCTTTCCAGCTTTTGCTGTTTTTGAATTTGGTAGCTTTGATATTTGTTATAAACAAGACCAGCAAGAATCACAATAATCACCAGTCCTGATAGTGTGATTATTTTTGATGTAGTTGATGATTTTTTCTTTTCATAACGTAGAGAAGCTCTGGTTTCAATATCTCTATGTGGATCATTTTTTTGTGTAACAGGAACTTCTTGCTTAATATCCAAGCGAACAATATGGTTTGCCTTAAACTTTCCATTATCTTCCACAATCAAAAACTTTAATTTTTCCCCCATTTTTGGCGGAATATTTTTATTGGGAAAGTCTTTGACATGGAAAAATAAATCTTTGGATTGCCCTTCGATCTGAATAAAACCAAAACCACGATCTTCATTATAGGTTTTGATTTTCCCCTCTTGAAACATAATTCGCTCTTATCTTTAATATTTTTTATGATTGTAATCAAAAAGAGACTGAAAATCTTTTGTAAAATTCTCTAAAGTAGAAACATAAAAACTAGAAGTGCATCTTATGGCGGAAGAATAGATCCCTAGTTAAAAGTAAAAAAAATAAAATTTCTGTTTTTAGGGTGTGTTGATACGTTTAACTTAAAAAAATACCGAAGTAGTAAAATCAAATCGCCAAACCAAATTTTACTATTCGCTAT
>NZ_DCLL01000022.1 GCF_002321025.1 Acinetobacter lwoffii | reverse complement strand
ACTTTTTAATGACAGCTTAAGCTTTAAATCCTCTTGCTAAGTCTGTATGCTGTTTTATCAGAAAGATACTATAGAGGGTAATATGCATAGTTTTTCTGTAAAAGAATTGGATCAGTTGATTGAAAATGATCTAAAGGAAAAGAAAAAATCTAGTAAGTTATTGATTGGATATAAACTATTTAATGATCTAATGAATGACCCTAAATTTTATGCAGAAGTGACAGATTCAGCCCTGAGTGCCACAAAACGAAAATATAAGAACCTCAAGATCAAGATTACGACGGATAAATATCAACTTCATTTTGAATAAAACATAAAAAAGATATTGATCTCTTTCAATTGTAGATACTTGACACTGTAGTGGCTACAGGGTTTTTAATGTATCTGACAAGGAGAATATTATGAACTCTACTGGCGAAAAAAAAATCTAATACTACAGGCTGCTATAGTTGTGGCAGCAATGATTCAATATCTTTAGATGAGGTTAAACCATCACCTGATTCTACAGCTAGCACATCCCATAGATTCCGGATCGCCAACATGGATTGTGCATCGGAAGAATCTGAAATCAGGCATGCACTGAAAAACATTGAAGGGATTCATAACCTGCAATTTAATCTTGGAGAACGAGAGTTAGCGATTGCCGCTGATTCTGAAGTGTTACCCGTGGTTCTCTCGGAAATACGAAAAGCCGGTTTTAAGCCTGAAGCTATTCATATCGATAACGAAATTTCAGGAGAAACCCATCATCCTGCCCAGAATTTCTGGACGACATGGGGTAAATTGTTTACTGCTTTAGTTCTAGCGTTGTGTGCTGAAGCATTAGCTTTTATGTTGCCAGAAAGTTTGGCTGTTAAGGTTGTTGGTATGACCTTAGCTGTTTTAGCCATCGGATTGTCAGGTTTTTCAGTCTACGGTAAAGGTTTATCTGCGCTTCGTCAGGGGCGTTTAAACATCAATGCGCTGATGACGGTCGCTATTACAGGGGCATTTCTGATTGGGCAATGGCCGGAAGCAGCAATGGTGATGGCTTTGTTCGCTATTGCAGAGGTCATTGAGGCACGGGCAGTAGATCGTGCTCGGAATGCGATTAAAAGTCTGCTGTCTCTTGCTCCAGAACAAGCAGAAATATTACAGCCTGATGGTACATGGCTGAGTACACCAGTGAAGGCTGTAGCAGTCGGGGCTATTGCTCGAATCCGTCCAGGAGAACGTATTCCGCTCGATGGTAGCATTATTGCTGGACACAGTGCAGTTGACCAGTCATCGGTCACAGGCGAAAGCCTGCCTATAGATAAAACTCCAGGTGATGAAGTGTATGCAGGTACGATTAATCAAACGGCTAGTCTGGAAATACAGGTCACTGCACCCGCTTCTGACAGTACATTAACCCGTATTATTCATGCGATTGAGCAAGCGCAAGCTTCTCGTGCTCCCACTCAGAGATTTGTCGATCGTTTTGCAGCTATTTATACCCCTGCTGTATTTGTTCTCGCCATTCTTGTGTTTCTGTCAATGCCTTTGTTCACAGATTTGAGTTGGATGCAGTCACTCTACAAGGCACTGGTATTATTGGTGATCGCCTGCCCGTGTGCCTTGGTCATATCCACACCTGTGACTGTTGTGAGTGGTTTGGCAGCGGGAGCACGTCGAGGGATTTTAATTAAAGGTGGTGTGTACATTGAGGACGCACGCAAGATCAAGGTTGTGGCTTTAGATAAGACAGGAACCATTACTGAGGGAAAACCAAAACTAGTCGCCTTCGAGCAATTGGATTTGAATACCCCACAAGCAGAAATAGAACGCCTTGCCAAAAGTCTGGCAGCGAGATCGGATCACCCTGTATCCAAAGCAATCGCAGAAGGACTGACGGCAGAGGTGCGCGAGGTGAATGAGTTTCATGCTGTTGCTGGTCGTGGTGTTCAGGGTGTAATTGAGGATCATCCTTATGTGTTGGCTAACCATCGCTGGATCGAAGAACGTGGACAATGCTCTGCTGAACTTGAAGCACGTCTCAAGATTCATGAGGAAGCAGGTCGTACAGTTACAATTATTGCGAATGCGCATCGGGTGATCGCATTGTGTGCTGTCGCTGACACAATCAAGCCTTCATCAGCCCAAGCCGTGAGTGAACTGAAATCATTGGGAATTACACCGGTGATGTTGAGTGGTGATAACGTTGCGACAGCACGAACAGTCGCAGCAGAGGCGGGCATTACGGAAGTCAAAGGTAATCTATTGCCCGAAGATAAATTGCAAGCGATTGCTGAATTACAACAGCGATTTGGCGTGACCGCAATGACAGGTGATGGTATTAATGATGCGCCCGCCTTGGCTAAGGCGGATATTGGCTTTGCAATGGGTGGTGCAGGAACGCATATCGCAATGGAGGCCGCGGATGTGGTAGTCATGAATGACGATCTACGTCGCTTGCCTGAAACAATCCGTCTCTCAAAACGCACCCATACTATATTGTGGCAAAACATTACACTTGCACTAGGCATCAAACTTGTATTTTTGTTGTTAGCTATTTTTGGTAATGCCTCTATGTGGATGGCGGTATTTGCTGATATGGGGGCGAGTTTACTGGTGATTGGCAATGGGTTAAGACTGTTACGTCGATAAACTGGAATTCTTAACTTTTTGAAAGTATTTCTATTGAATGTTCGAGCGATTTTAGATGGATTTAGATAATATTTTTCTAGCTAGCTTCGGGATCGCTCTTATATTTTCTGATAGCACTTTTATTAATAAATTTTCTGAATTAGTAGACCATCCCACCAAAGTTGTGTCTTGAGCTTATAAATTATAAAGAAAATATTACATTCACTGCTCAATCGACCCCGATGGATAATTTGATGCCGCAACTAGCGGATAACGCTGGCTTCATTCAGTATCGAAAAAATTTAGGTTAATCCAATAGGCTTTGTTGCACAAACCTATCTGTAAAGGGTTTTTCAGCGATATAATTTTC
>NZ_DCLL01000013.1 GCF_002321025.1 Acinetobacter lwoffii | reverse complement strand
ATGTGACAAAACCTGAATCCTGGTCGTTAAAGTGTTTGTTTGCACTCATATTTTAACTGTTAGGACTCAGGTTTTTTTATTTAAAGCAAACTATGGGACAGCAGTGAGCTTAAGCTTCCTTTTCTATGCCAATCCAGGCTTAGATCCCATATTTAACACGGTAATCTTCCATTTTCGCCAAAGCTTCTAGGTCGCCTTTCGCTTCCAGATAGTCCATTAAATCTTTCATGGTAACTAAGGCATGTACAGGAATCTCAAGCTCTTGCTGCACTTCCTGAATCGCAGATAAATCACCCTGACCTTTTTCCTGACGATCAAGCGCCACGAGTACACCGGCAATTTGGGCACCGGCATTTTTCAGGATGGTGACGACTTCACGAATCGCCGTTCCTGCGGTAATTACGTCATCAATGATCCAGACTTTTTTACCTTCTACAGAAGCACCCACCAATACGCCACCCTCACCATGGTCTTTGGCTTCTTTGCGATTAAAACCCCACGGCACACTTACCCCATGATTTTGTGACAAAGCCACAGCAGTTGCTGCCACAAAGGGAATGCCTTTATAGGCAGGGCCGAAGATCACTTCAACATGGTCACATTCAGTCAGTTTTGCAGCATAGCCAGAAGCCAGCAGTGTCAAGGCTTCACCATCATTCAACAGACCCGCATTAAAAAAATAGGGACTCACACGTCCCGATTTTAAAGTAAACTCACCAAATTTAAGCACACCGCGTGATAATGCGAGTTCGATAAAAGCTTGCGGGTTAAACTGAGCTGGCGTTGACATGAGGTGCTCCTAAATCCATTAATTAAGGTAAGACTTGCGCATGATACCAAAGAGTAGCTATCCAGGTGATCAAAAAATTCTTCGCGTCGTTTCAATTAATGTCAACGGCTTACGTTCATCTGTCACCAAAGGCCTATTGGAATGGATGGAACAGTCGGATGCCGACGTGATTTGCATGCAGGAAAGCCGGATCACGCATGCGCAGTGGACCGATAAATTCAAGCCTGAAGGCTGGTACACGCACCTGTTTCCTGCCGAGCGTCCGGGTTATGCCGGTACTGCCATTTATAGCCGTCTGCCTTTTGTGTCTTTAACCGATGGCCTGGGTTTTGAACTGGCCGATTCACAAGGCCGTTTTATTGCTGCTGAATTTGACTTGGGTCTAGAACAAACTGTACAGATCTGTTCCCTGTATCTGCCTTCCGGTTCATCGGGTGATGAAGCGCAAGCACGTAAAGATCACTTTCTGGAAGAATACGCAAAAATTCTGAAACAGTGGCGCGATGAAAATAAATCGGTAATTGTCTGCGGTGACTATAATATCGTGCATAAACGTATTGATATTAAAAACTGGTCAGGCAATCAGAAAGCCTCGGGTTGCTTGCCGCATGAACGTGCCTGGCTAGATCATATCTACGATGAGCTTGGTTATGTCGATACTTTCCGTGAAGTCCGCAAAGAAGCCGAGCTGTATTCCTGGTGGTCAAACCGTGGACAAGCACGCGCCAAGAACGTTGGTTGGCGGATTGATTATCAGGCCTGCTCTCCAGACTGGAAAGAGCGCACCGTTAATGCCTGGGTCTATAAAGAACAATGGTTTAGCGACCATGCCCCCGTGATCATCGACTACAAACTATAATCTACATTATTTAATTGAGTGAACACACGTTCACTCAATTAAGGCTTATCTCTTACATGACATGACGTATTTTTTGGGTTTATCTCAATGTAATAACATAGCATTATAGCGCTACGGCACAAGGACATGTCAGGACGACAACATAAGGACAGGACGCCGTAGGACGAAAATAAAACAGACTATAGATTTAGCTTGTTTTGCATGGATGTGACATTGGACGTTGGATTGAGACCCGCATGATCAGGATGATTAAATGCGGGTTTTCTATTTCTATCATTCCCAAATTTCTATTTTTCTTATTAAGTAAGTTATTCTTTTTCTTAGCGCTCGTGTTAAAGCTGCTTGATGTCATTTTGATGACATGACTTTTCTGCTATTTAAAGCTTTTTCCTTTTTTTCATTTGCTTTTACATGGTCTGCTGCTGCCAATTTGGTTAAGCTAGTTCATGATTTAAATTTTTTAGATGGCAGCTATGTTCAAAATTTACGGAATTAAAAATTGTAGTTCGATGAAAAAAGCCTTTGATCTGCTGACGGAGCAAGGTCTGAGTTATGAATTTCATGACTATAAAAAACAGGGCATCGATGCTGAAACCATCAAAACCTGGCTGGATGCCTTGGGTCAGGACGTGGTTTTGAACAAGAAAGGCACTACCTGGCGTAAACTCAGTGAAGAAGAGCAACAGACCGCCCTGTCGAGTGAAGATGCCTTAATTAATGCATTAACCACCCATACCAGTTTAATCAAACGTCCAATACTGGCAACATCTACAGGATTTATTGCCGGTTTTGATGAAACAGCTTATCGTGGCTTAGCCTGCTAATATCATGTATTGAATAACACTCATAAAAAAAGCCTGACATCGGTCAGGCTTTTGTATATCTGCTTAAAATAAATTAGTTGGCACGAATCCAGGTCTGATTACGACCCAATGCCGCTACGCCGATGAAACCACGTAGCTCAAGTTTCTTACCGCCGTCTGCCAGCTGGCCTTTCAACTTATAGGTTTTACCGGATTGTGGATCAAGAATCGAACCGCTGTCATAACTGGTCCCGCCAGCATTTTTCAGACCTTTAACAATGGTCAAGCCTTTCAGAGATTTGTTGTGATATGGACCTTCACATTTCTTGCAGGCATTTTCTTCACCTGGAGTTAACACAGACTGAATACTGGCTGACAAAGTGCCGTTCTTTTGTTCAGTGAATTTAACCATGGCCTTAGGCTGCTTGGTTTTATCATCAATGGTTTTCCATACCGTGCCATTTAAAGGATCCGCGGCATTCGCCAATGCAGATAAGCCTAGTAGTCCTAACGTAAGCGCTATTTTTTTCATTTTTCTTCATTTCCTTAGTCTGAAAATAGACCCATGTAGTATTAAAAAGTCACAACAATTTTTCAATTTTTAGCTGTGACTATTTAGTGTAACCTTGTAAATATGGTTGGTAAATAATCTACACGATCAATAAAAGCACAAAAAGATGGAAGGAAGATGAAGATAAGCCCGCTAACGAAACAATTAATTACAGAAAGCTTTTTAAAAACGGCCATTCGTGCCCCGAGCAGATTCAGTCTTCCACCGAGTTCAATGCGCATTGCTCTGGAACAGATGTGCAAACTTTTCCCTCAGGATAAAACGGTACAGATTCGCTCGCTCCGACTGGCCGGACTGCGCGCGGAAGAAATTAAGCCGCAGCAGGAATCGACCCAGCTGATTTTTCATATTCATGGCGGCGCATTTTACTTAGGTTCTTTAAATACCCATCGCGCCTTTATGACTCAAATTGCGGCTCGAACCCAGATGCAGGTACTGCATGTCGATTATCCGCTATCACCTGAATCTGCCTATCCAGAAGCATTAGAAGCCTTGTTTGATGTCTATAATCTGCTGCTGGATCAAGGTGTTCAGGCCAAAGATATTATTCTGTCCGGCGATTCTTGCGGTGCCAATCTGGCCTTGGCGCTGGCACTCAAAATACAGCAGGAAAGTCTTCCACAGGTCAGCGGTCTGATTCTGCTGTCTCCACTGCTAGATTTAACGTTGACCAGTGAATCTTTACGTTATAACCAGAAGCATGATGCCCTGCTGTCTCTGGAAACAGTTCAAACCGGGATTGAATATTATGTACCGCGTTCAATTGATCGGGGTGATCCGGAAGTTTCTCCTTTTTTTGCCGATTTAACCGGTTTGCCACCGATTCATATTCAGGTAGGTTCCAAGGAAATTCTGCTGGATGATGCTAGCCGTTTTAAAGAAAAAGCGGAACAGGCGGGTGTCGAGGTCGAATTTAAACTGTATACCGGCATGTGGCACAACTTCCAGATGTTCAGTGCCTGGTTCGATGAAGCCAAGCAGGCCCTGACCGATCTTGCAGAATTTGCCCATCGTCTGGACCGGGATTAAACATAATTCAATGCATAAAAAAGGTCAGCCGTAGCTGACCCTTTAAAGAGAGGTTTTAGATTTTAAATGGCCTGAACCTGCTGTAATGCAGTTTGCAATGCTTGGGCTTTAACCGCTTCGCCCATATTGACCCCTTCAGCACGAATCACTTCGATATCATTCACACCGGTAAAGTTAAACACGGTTTTCAGGAAAGCCTCCTGAAAATCAGCCGGGCTTTGCTCGCCATACACACCACCACGGCTGCTGGCGATATACACTTTTTTATTACCCGCCAAACCTACAGGACCTTGTTCAGTATATTTAAAGGTACGTCCCGCGACACAGATCCGGTCAATCCAGGCTTTTAGGGTCGATGGCAAACCAAAGTTATACATCGCTGCACCAATCACCACGATATCCGCCTGCAAATATTGCTCTAAAATTTCCTCGCCCAATGCCGTCTGTTCTGCGTTCTGACCCATTAAAATTTCGGCGGTAAGATGGGGAATAGGCTGTGCAGCCAGATCCAGATATTCAACTTCAATGGCCTCAGCATATTTTTGCTGCAATTGTTCCACCACGGCCTGAGTCAACTGACGCGAAATAGAAGCATCTCCTAAAATACTGGAATCAATCTGTAAAACTTTCATGGCTTCGCTCTTTATCTTTGGTTGTTTCTAACAATGCAGCCATTTTAACGATTGACTATATTGAAATAATTAGTACAAATAAAACACATCATCCTGAATTTAGAACGAAACTGTATACCTCTTAACCTCTTTAATTTTGATTAAGACCCTTTGACATAGCCTGGATCACTTGCGCTATCGGCAAAGACTGAGCAGATCAGATATCAACTAAATCACAAAAATGTTTTAAATATTGTTGTTTATCAAGCATTCAAACTTATGTTATCTTGTGTAAATAAAGTTATAAATATCCAATAAGTCTTAAAAAAAATCTGCCATAACAATTAAAGTCAGACCGGGACCATGAAGCGAATATCGCCTGTATTAGAAAAAGTGCTAAGACACAGAATCAAGAAATATCTGGTCGAAGATGAAGTCGTGATGAACTGGCGCATCCTGAAGAAATGCATCCTGATGCTGACCTTGGGATGCGGAGTACATCTGACCTGGCTCGGCTGGGATATTTTCGTGTTATTAAATCCCGAATATTGGCAATATGTTCATCTAGAACGGGTCTATACACAAATTACTCTGAACAGCAGCTTTCTGGTAATTCTATTTCTCCTGATTTTTCCCTGTTATAAATTTCAGGGGAATCAGCTGATTGAACGTTATCTGCCTTATATGGCAGTGGGTACTTTTGTTATCTCATTGTGTCGTGACGCCTATCTCGTCGGGGTGATCAGCCCTGTGGCCACGACCTCCTATGTCTGTTTAATTATGGTGGGACTGGTGCTGTTCCATCGCACGCTGGTTTATAGCATGCTGATTCCAGCGTCAATTTTCCTAGGCGGATGTGCCTATTTAAGTTTCAGTCATCAATTGCCTTATTCACCGCTATTTAATATCGATGACAAGCTTTTCTATAATGGTTTCTGGCTGTTATCGATGCTGTATTTCATTTTGCCAATTCTGGCCGTCTGTATGGTCTTATTCGAGATTCTGCTCAGTCAATGGCGGCATCGTGAGCAGCTGATCAAACAACTGAGTCAGATTGATCCGCTTACCAATCTGTTTAACCGCCGTAGCATCAACCAATGTCTGGATAAACTGAATGCCGCAGCAACTCCGAATTACGCCTTGGTCTTACTGGATCTGGATCATTTCAAGAAAATTAATGATCACTATGGCCATCATAAGGGCGATCAAACCTTAGTTGAAGTGAGTGCTGTGCTGAACCAGCAATTGCGCGAAAGTGATGTGGTCGGCCGTTTTGGTGGGGAAGAATTTATTTTGGTGCTTAAAAATACCAGTCTGGAAAAAGCCGAACAAGTGGCTGAACGCTGCCGTATCGCCATTCAGCAATTGCAGATTTTCAGTGATGAGGGTGAGCTGATTCCGGTGACCGCCAGTTTCGGGATTGCTATTTCTAGCGCGGAATTACGCCCACAACAATTATTGAGTCAGGCCGATCAGGCGCTTTATCAAGCCAAAGCCGGTGGGCGTAATCTGGTCAAAGCCTATGCTGAACCGGTTCCAGTACAGATACAGGTCTCTTAAACGGGTTCAGCTTTTTAAGACTTGATTATGGATTTTCACTTTGAGCTAGTGCTTGCAGCTGTGCTAGCAATTCTGCCTCGCTAAAGGCACCGGTCAAACGCAAGCCACGAATTTCCTGCTGCTGTGCATTCAAGAATAAATACGTTGGCGGTCCTAGAATTTCCCATTGGTTTAACAGCGCTTGATGAGAGGCATTATATTGGCTTAAATCCAGCTTGATCAGGAAATATGGCGCAAGCGCCTGCTGCACCGCTACAGATTTTAAAATACGATGTTCAATCGGCTGACAGGCAACACACCAATCGGCGTAGATATCAATAATGATCTTTTGCCCTTGTGGAGCCTTGTCCAAAATCTGCTGAAATTCTGCTGCACTGCGTGCTACATGCCACTTGGCTTCTGTGCTCGCCTGCTCCACAAAAAAACGCTGACTGTGCTGATATTGGCTATAAGCAATATAAGGCACGGCCAGTACCAGACATAGGATATACAGCCATCTTAGACCAGTGCGATGCCAGAAAATCCGGAACAGTACGTAAGCCACGAAGACCATGCCCAAAGCTAAGGATAACCACTGTAACGCAGCTTCTGAAATCAACGGGCGAATAAAATATAGCGCCAGCGCCAGCATGATAAAGGCAAAGAGCACTTTGATCTGATTCATCCAGTGCCCGGCTTTAGGTAGAATCCGCGCCCCCAGAATACTGGCCAGCAATAAAGGCGTGCCCATCCCAAAACCCAGGGTAAACAGCAGTAAAGCCCCCTGCCACTGACTTTGTGTCTGGGAAATAAACAATAATGCACCTGCCAGCGGTGCGGTCATACATGGCCCCACCAGAAGCGCCGAAATCATGCCCATAACGCCGGCACTGACCAGACTGCCTCCCTGCTGCATGGCCTGTGCCCGATCCAGACGATGAACCAGACGTTGCGGCAATTTGATTTCAAACAGGCCAAACAGATTCAGAGCAAACAGAACAAATAGCACACTAAAAGCGATCAGGGTTCCCGGTTGCTGCAACCAGCGCTGAAAATTCAGGCCGGCCGAAGACGCAATTAGGCCGAGTACCGCATAGACAGCGGCCATACTGCTGACAAAAGTCAGTGCAATCATCCAGGCTTTCAGGCCTTTACTGTCACGTACGATCAGCGAGGTCAGAATCGGCAGCATCGGCAAGGAACACGGCGTAAAAGCCAGTAAAATTCCCAAGCCAAAGAACAGTAAAAGCCCATAGCCCAAAGAGCGTTCAAGCAGTTGGGCTGACCATTTCTGGTCTTGTGCTGCATAGGGTTCGGTTTGTGTGTGGGCTGATGCAGAGAGTCCATCTGCTGCAGACTCTGAGGAATCCGCTGTATTAAACAGGGTATTGTGTTGCAGTGATGACGTATTCAGATCAAGTAAACGCTTTGCTCCTGATCCGGCAGCTTCAAATTGCACCAGACCGGACAAATCGGTCTTGAACTGAATGGTTTGTGGCGGATAACAGATCCGGTCTTTGGCACAACCCTGCCAGCTGACCTGATAGGATTGCCCCGCCTGAGTCGGAATCTGAAACTTTAACTGCTGATAATAAACCTGGGTATGTCCATAGTTATCATCATATAAATCTTCAGCGGGTGGCAACTCAAACGACACCGGCTGATTGCCCTGCCGGACTTCAATTTTATGCTGATACAGATAATAGTTGTCCGGAATCTGCCAGCTCAGTTCAGCCTGCTGCTGACTGGTAGAGATCACGCTCACAGGAAAGGCCTGCTCGGCAGACAACAATGCAGTTTCTGCCTGAACAGGACTGCTGAACAAGGTGCTTCCCAAAATAACCGGCGCAAGCATTTTCCCCCAGGTCGGGAACTGCGAGTATTTCATCATCTGTGAGTTGAATAACTTAGAACAGCACAGAGAAACCTAGGCCTGAGAAGTAACTTCGATCTGCACCATCCAGATCCACACCGACATTCGCATCTAATTGGACACGATCATTTAAGGCATACATGACCCCGGTACCGAGCGCGTATTGATTATCGACACTTTCAGCTTTACGGTAAATCAGTTCAGAATAACCTGACCAGCGATCAGTAATGCGGTAGCCTAGAGAAGGAATCGCAGACACTGCCCAGTTGCTGTCCTGCCATTCATAACGCATGGTCAATGCGGTACTGACCAAGTCATTATATTGATACGACACGACAGAACCCAAGCTGTAAATATCTTCTTCATTAGTGAAACCGGCATTGCCTGTTGCAATGATAGCTTCGGCCAGCAAAGCCATACTGAGTTTGTCATCATCCAAATCAATGGCCTTTTTCAGACCAATACTAACATCGCCCAGACCATCATCTTCTTCAGTCTGGCCATTGGATTTCACTTGTGTCCAGGTCGGGCCAGCCCAACCTAAACGCAATTCCAGATCATCACTGAGTCCGGTACGTAACAACATATCTGCACTGAGGGTGGTCTCGGTCTGATCGCCCGACTTGCTATAACGCGCTGTAGGCAAGCCTTGCTCCCAAGCGACATTTCCGACTGGCGTAATTCCAGTACTCAGACCCTCACCTGGTCGATCAAATTCAAAATCTGCTGCGAAAAGCTGTGCACTACAACCGGCCAGTGCAATCAAACCCAAGGTTTTTAATGTTGTCATGTTGGAGCTCTTTATTAAAATTTAACTGAGTTCTTTGGTCATTTTTGCGCCATGCTTGCGAAGCAGTTCTAGCGTCTGTTTTTCTTCGTCTAAAGCTTCTGACCAGTTGATTTCATCAAAATCACAATCAAAGAATAGATCACTAATTGAAGATAAAATAGTCATGCCATCTTCATCTTTGCTATTTGGATCGACTTTTTCATCCAGTAAACGCTGTACGGCAGGCGCGCATGCGGCACTTGCGGCATCCCAGAGCGGGCCATAAATTTCTTCTGCATCCCACAAATGCAGATTCACTTTGGCCTGGATCAGTTCTTCCAGAATCTGTAAATGTACGGCCAAACGTGCCTGTTTCTCATCTTCTGAAAGTGGTGTACCGGCTTCATACAGCTCACACACCTCTTCCCACCATTTAAACAGGCCATCTGACCAGACCGAAATCACCGGGCCTTTGTCATGATCAATAAAATTCGGGTTGAGTCCATCTGCCAGCAGCTGTTTGACCTGGTCCAGATTTAATTCTTCGAGTGCTTGCACAAAAAGCTGTTGTTGCGCAGTTAACATGATGGAGCTCACTTTGATTCGTTTTCGACTATTATGCCGAATAAAGCAGGATTTGTTGTGCTTCTCATAACTATATTTTTGTTTAATACGAAAAAAGCCCCGCAGGGCTTTTTCAAATCAGTTCGGCTTAGTCTTCGATATCCGCAGTATCTGTGTCTGCTAGTTCGAGAGCACCAGGACGAACATTGTCTTTTTTCTCGATCACATGTTCCAGACTACGTTTTAGTCGGTCAATTGCACCATGGATCGCGGTATCGACATTATGGCCACGGTGATTGACTACGACAGGTTTCAAGCCTGCAGGGCGCGCTTCAATCATACAGCGAATATCGTCATCGCCGCCTTTGGCGCCATTTTCATCACTGAGATGGACTGAAAAATGGGTAATACGTTCGCTGTGGCGCTGGAATTCTTGATTTAATTCTTCCCGTACATAAGTAATTAAACGATCACTATTCTGAATGTGGTTATCGGTACGAAGTTCAATATTCATATATTACCATCCTCAATCTTTGTAACTTTTGAGTGCAAAATTTTTATCTTGGCACGTTTGTAGCTTGCTGTTTCGCATCGCATTTCACTTCTTCAAATGATTGGAATCACACCCTCCATTTTGAATGATGAACACATTTTTGAGTCTGCAGAATCGTGTCCTTATATCTTGAATATCGGCTGTATCTTGGAAATATGCAAGTGATATTTTGGTTTTTTAGCAAAAGAATAATCCATTGTGACAACTGCTTACTCAGCTCAAAAATACAGGATTTTTCAAACGGAAATTTCACAACCTTTCACATGATTTAATTTGAAATAATTTTTTAGCCAGACCGATAAATCGCTTAAATAACACTCGACCAGGAAACCTAAAAAAGGAGGAATTAAAAGTATTTTTTATCGAAATTAGCTCACTTTTACCTAATAATTTATCTTATAAGATCAGCGCCTAGTCAGCCTTACAGTCCTGAATAGATCATTTGCTTTATCATTATTTAGTTGCTTTTGCATAACCGGGAAAAATACTCTTTCGTCATTTTAAAATAACAACCTGCAAAATAATTTTTTATTGAAATATAAGACCGTTCAATCTCACTTGAAGAGGCTGAGAACAGGCTTATAAAACGACGGTCATTTGAGATTTTCAAACTAACCTCATTACACAAACAGAACAAAGCTGTTCAGCCTCAGGCCCAAATTAATTACTAAACAATCTGTATATCCCCCCCTATTTTTTACTGATTTTGTAAGTTAATCATCGTAAATTGAAGTGATTTTATATTTTTAGTTATACATTCAGTCTTTTAAGGCACTACATATTCAACTTTATTTAAAAAATAATAATTTAGAGAAGTATCAGCGAAAGGCAATGAAAACTGAGGAAGATGATCGTCTGCATTCAACTCATGAGGACTGAAATATATTTAGGTCAGCGATCACTTTTAACTTTATTTTTACTTATTAATCTGTATGCTTATTCTGCTTTCTCGGGGGGATAGATTTAAATGAAATTTACACAACTTGCGGCACTTTGTGCATTGGCTTCAACTGCAGCATTTGCTCAAGCAAAACCAGTTTGGCAGGACTTTAGCGTTACAGGTCTTTATGGTGAAAACTATGCTTACCCTGTCGTTGGTGATGAAATAGAGCAACGTACTGTGACTGCTGAATATGCTGCTGGTCTTAAATATGGTGACTTCTTTGCTTTTGCTGACCGTAGCAACACAGATGCTGGTAATGACACTTATTTCGAAGTTGCACCACGTTTAAGCCTTGGTGCGGTAACTGGCCAAAAACTTGAACTGGGCCCTATCAAAGATGTATTGATCGCAACAACTTGGGAAGGCGGTCAAGGCTTTAACAACTACTTGTATGGTGTTGGTTTTGCTTTAAATGTTCCATATACAAATTATGCAAATGTGAACTTCTACAAAGCTGAAAATGATGGCAGTGAAGATGATTATCAAATGACGATCACTTACGCAGTCCCATTTAAAATTGGCGGTGAAGAGTTCTTGGCTGATGCATTCTTAGACTGGTCAACAGCTGAAAAGAATGGTCACGCAAGTGAGTTAAACTGGACATCTCAGTACAAATGGAATGTAGGCAAACACATTTCTCCAGAAACAAAATTGTATGTGGGTATTGAACATTCAGTTTGGAATAACAAATATGCCATTAAAGGCCTAGATCAAAATGATGTTAGTGCATTGGTTAAATACCATTTCTAATTGATGTATGATCAAAAGCAGAACTCCGGTTCTGCTTTTTTTTAAACTGTGATTTCAGATCAACCTTACCAGAACAAGAATATGCCTGATTTTGACATTCGACCTGCGACCGAACATGATCTTGAAACCATCCTCAAGATTTATAATCAGGAAGTACTTTATGGTACTGCGACCTGGAACAGAACAGCCTTTGATCTGAACTATTTCAAAATCTGGTTTAAACAGCTTAAAAATCAGAATTTCCCGGTTTTTGTGGTTGAAGATATTCAAAATCAAGTCATTGCTGGCTATGCCTGTTATGATCAGTTTCGTAGTATTCAGGGCTTTCAACAGACGGTAGAACATTCCATCTTTTTAAATCCAGATTATGCAGGGCAAGGTTTGGGTTCTAAATTATTACAGTATTTAATTGAACAGGCTCAAGTACAGAAATTGCATATCATGGTCGCAGCGATTGATTCAGAAAACACCTCATCGATTCGTCTGCATGAAAAACTGGGTTTCGTTCAAACTGCCTATATGCCGCAAGTCGGACAGAAGTTTGGGCAATGGCGTGATTTGGTCCTCTTACAACTGAATCTGGATCAAGCTTGATTCATTCTTAGTTTAAAGCTATTCCAGAACTGCTTTCTGGACACTCCTCTTTAGCTTTTTAATACTTGGCCATCACGATATTTGGTTGTTATCCAGTTTAATAAGCACAAGTTCTATTTACTTATACGAGCGGCTATGTTTTATTCAGCTCAAAATCATACTGAATAACACCATGTATAAATCTCTATTGTCTATTGGTCTTTTAAGTTTAAGTATGCTCACTTTTGCTGATTCAGACTTTGAAAAAGAATTGTGTTCAGGCTGTAGCCAAGTGCAAAGCTATGCAAATAATGGCAAGAAATTCTACGACCAAAAACAATATCAAAAGGCCATAGCGCAATTCAAACAACAAGCCGCCTGGTCATCTTTTTGTGCGATGAATGTAGAAGACGGTGGTACAGCTTTTTCTGAGCGTGATATCACCACGGCATTTAATAATGTTGGCTTAAGTTATGCCAAGCTTGGAAAGCCGCAATGGGCACGCGCCTGGTTTTCCGTTTTTCCGAATGCTAAAGCCAGCCAGTTCAATCTAAAACAGTTGCCTGCACCAGAAAAACCGAAGAATCTTGCAGGCAAATATGTCCGCTATGCAGGTTTTGGCCAGTGGAATACGATGGAAGTTAAACGGGCTTCGAATGCCTACCAAATTGAGTTTAATGGACTCTATATGGGTTTGCGCAGTCTGATTTATGGACCAAATATAGGAGAATTTTCAACCCGGATGCCATTGAATAAAGCTCAGACCAATTACAGCGTAGAAGATTGCAAAATTGATTTGAAATTTCAGTTTAACGCTCAAATTGGACAACAGATTGCGGTGAATAGCAGCAATCCGATGTCTTGTAGTTTTGGACATAATGTCTCGGCGGATGGCATGTATTTAAAGGTTGAGTGATTGCTGATTCAGCGATATCTTATTGCCCTATAACAAACATAATATTCAAAATATTACAGGGAAAATATGGCTAAATTTCTAAATACCAGTGCAACTAATTTTTTCTTAGAAGAACTCATTAAAAATGCCAAAGAACGTCTAATTTTAATCAGTCCGTATTTACGTCTCAATGACCGCATCAAAGAATTATTAGAAGACAAAGACCGGCTAAAAATTGATGTTCGCATTGTCTATGGCAAAAGTGATTTGCATCCTGAAGAAATCAAATGGATTCAAAAACTGGACTATGTGCGTTTGAGTTTCTGCAAAAACCTGCATGCAAAGTGCTATCTCAATGAATCGGAATGTATTATTTCGAGTTTGAATTTATATGAATTTAGCCAGGTCAATAACAATGAAATGGGCATTTCAGTTCGTAAGTATGAAGATGATGAGGTTTTTAAAGATGCGTATGAAGAAGCGCAGCGTATTATTCGGATTAGCGAAGAAGTCCGGATCAGCTTAGATGAAGTCAAAGCTAATCCGAACACTGAGGATTTAGGTCAAACTGATGAAGAAGCTAATGCCTTTAGTAAATTGACCACCTCCAAACTGGCTGCCAAATATAAAATTAAAACAGCAGATTTACTTGAAAAGTTAGTGGATAAAGGCTTTTTAAAGCTGAATGACACGGGTAAACATTTTTTAACTGACCAAGGCAAATCCATCGGTGGTGAATACCGTCCAAGTCAGTACGGCGGCTATTTTTTATGGAATGAAAATACGGAGATCTAATCCCTCCATTATTCAAAAAAGAAAATTCCCCTCTCTTTAAGAGATGAGAAGCTCTGCTTCGTAAGAAGAGATTTAAAATTTAATCCCTCCAAACCTCCCTTTCTTACGCTTCGATATAAAGCAGTGCTTATATCTTGCTTAGGGAGGCTTTTTCCCTCTCCTTCTAGGAGAGGATTAGGGAGAGGTAAATAAAGATAAACCCTCATCCCCCGCCTTCTCCCATAGGAGAAGGAGCTAAAAGCCTTAAATCGCCACCAACTCCCGAATACCTTTCTCAGGCATTTCACTGCCCACACCTTGCGCTACAACCTGCCCACGTGCCATCACGGTATAAGCATCAGCAAGTTCTTCAGCAAAATCATAGAATTGCTCTACCAACACAATCGCCATCTCACCCCCATCTGCCAGTTTACGAATGACCCGACCAATATCTTTAATGATTGACGGCTGAATACCTTCAGTCGGTTCATCCAAAATCAGCACACGCGGTTCAGAAGCAAGTGCTCGTGCAATGGCAAGCTGCTGCTGCTGACCACCAGACAAATCTCCGCCACGGCGGTGCTTCATTTCATCCAACACAGGGAAAATTTCATAGAGATGCTCAGGCACTTTGCGTGTCTTTGCGCCTTTAAATTTCGCCATACCAATGAGGATGTTTTCCTCCACAGTTAAAGTTGAAAAAATATCTCGACCTTGGGGCACATAAGCCAGACCTGCACGGACACGCTGTTCAGGACTGAGTTTCGAAATGTCCTTGCCATCCAGCAAAATCTGTCCGGATTTAATCGGTAAAATACCCATCAGACATTTAAGGAGCGTGGTTTTCCCTACACCATTGCGCCCAAGCACCACCGAACACTCACCCACAGGTGCAGTCAACGACACATCACGTAAAATATGACTGCCACCATAAAATTGATTGACGTCTTTGACTTCTAACATCACGGTCTCCTTAACGTCCTAAATACTTTTCAATGACATCTTCATTGGCTTGTACTTCTGCCAATGTGCCTTCTGCTAAAATTGCGCCTTGTGCCAATACCGTGACTTTTTCACTAATCGTATCGATAAAGCTCATGTCATGCTCAACCACAACGAGGGTGTGATTTTTCTTGAGTTCTAAACACAGCTCCGCCGTGCGCTCGGTTTCGGCATCGGTCATGCCTGCTACAGGTTCATCCAGTAAAATCAGTTTTGGACGTTGCATCAACAACATGCCGATTTCTAACCATTGCTTTTGACCATGCGACAGCAAGCCAGCAGGTTTATTAATGAACTCTTGCAGACGAATTTGCGCAAGTGATTCATCCAGGGCATTTTGGGCATCGGGATCGAGTTTGCTAAAGAAACTCTTTTTCACGCGCTTGTCTTTGGGTGCTGCTAGAAGCAGATTTTCCATGACGCTGAAATTTTCAAACACCGTCGGTTTTTGGAATTTACGTCCAATGCCTGCTTCAGCAATTTGCTCGGTACTCATTTTGGCTAGGTCATAGTTTTGCCCGAAAAATGCAGCGCCTTCAGTTGGACGGGTTTTTCCGGTAATCACATCCATGAGGGTGGTTTTCCCCGCCCCGTTCGGTCCAATGATGCAGCGTAATTCCCCTTCTTCGATATACAGCGATAAATCATTTAGGGCACGAAAGGCATCAAACCAGACACTGACTTTTTCCAGATACAATGCAATGCCATGGGTAAAGTCCGCGCCTTGTTCTTTTGGGCGACCATAGCCTTCAGAAGCATGACCACCATGCGGTTGCAGGATCTCGCTCATTCGCTACGCTCCTTTTTAAAACGGTCAAACAGACCAATAATGCCTTTTGGCAGGAAGATGGTCACTACAATAAATAACGTACCCAAAATCAACAGCCATGCTTCAGGATAAGCCGAAGTAAAATAGGTTTTTACTCCATTGATTAAGCCTGCCCCAATCAATGGACCAATCAGCGTGCCACGTCCACCCGCTGCCACCCAGACTGCCATTTCAATCGAGTTCACCGGGTTCATTTCACTTGGGTTAATAATGCCGGCTTGTGGCACATACAGTGCCCCTGCAATGCCTGCAATCACCGCAGATAGCACCCATGCCGAGAGCTTGTACCACAAGGTACGGTAGCCCAAATATTGCAGACGGTTTTCGCTGTCACGAATTGCACCGAGTACACGGCCATAAGGTTTATTCATTAAATGACGTAAACCAATAAAGCACAGCAACAATACCAAAGCGGTGATAAAGCACAAACTTGCCCGCATCGATGCCGAGGTAATGTCCAGGCCTAAAATGGTTTTAAAACCGGTAAAGCCGTTGTTGCCACCAAAGCCGGTTTCATTACGGAAGAAAAGTAATGCAGCGGCAAAAGTCATAGCTTGGGTAATAATCGAGAAATACACGCCTTTAATTTTGGAACGGAAGGCAAAGAAGCCGAAAATAAAGGCGATGATGCCCGGCACTAATACCACCAATACCAATGACCAAAGGAAGTATTCCGTACCGACCCAAAACCATGGCACTTCCGTCCAACTAAGGAAGCGCATAAAGTCAGGAATGCCATCCCCTGCAGACTGGCGCATTAAGTACATCCCAAAGGCATAACCGCCAAGGGCAAAGTACAAACCATGTCCTAAACTTAAAATTCCGGCATAGCCCCAAACTAAATCCAGTGCCAAAGCGACCAGAGCCAAACACATGATTTTGCCAATCAAGGTGACCCAATACGCAGATAAATGCAGGGTTGAATCGGCAGGTAACAGGTGTAACCATGGCAATGCCAATAAAATGGCAAAGCATACGGCAATCGCAATGCCACTATGCGGTTTGTCGGATAATAATTGTGTAATCTTCATGTGCTTACTCCACAAAACGGCCTTTGATGGCAAACAAACCTTGTGGACGTTTTTGAATAAACAAAATCACAAGCACCAAGAGAACAATTTTTGCCAGTACTGCACCAATGCCAATTTCCAAGGCGGTACCGCTAATACCCAGACCAAGTGCTGCAAGAACTGCACCCCATACCTGACCAACACCACCAACCACTACCACAAGGAAGGCATCAATAATGTAGTTTTGACCCAGATCAGGCCCGACATTACCCACTTGTGCCAAAGCACATCCGGCGAGTCCTGCAAGACCTGAACCTAAACCAAAGGCCATCATGTCGATACGGCTTGAACGAATACCAACGGCTTGTGCCATTTGACGGTTTTGCGTCACCGCACGAACGAAGAGACCAAAACGGGTTTTATTCAGTAGGTAAACCAACAACAAAAGCACTGCAATGGTGAAGACAATAATCGCAATACGGTTATACGGCAGCATTAAACTTGGGGTAATGGAGATCCCGCCTGATAGCCACGAAATATTCGACACTTCGACATTTTGCGCACCAAAAGTCATGCGTACCAATTGCATCAAAATCAGGCTGACCCCAAAGGTTGCAAGCAAGGTTTCAAGTTGACGACCGTATAATGGACGAATCACGGTACGTTCAATCAACATACCGATCAGTCCACTCACCAAGAATGCCGCAGGAATCGCGGCGATTAAGTACCACTCGACATAGCTACCCAAATAGCTTTTAAACAGACTTTGCACCACATAAGTAGTATAGGCGCCAATCATAATGAGCTCACCATGCGCCATATTGATGACACCGAGCAAACCATAAGTAATGGCTAAACCGAGTGCTGCAAGCAGTAAAATACTCGCAGTACTCAGCCCTGAAAATAAATGCCCAGTCCATTCACTGGCTTGAATCCGGGTTTTAATACTGCTTTTCGCTTCAAGCAAAGCCGCTTTCAGCTCAGAATGGATATTCGGCTGTGTCAGCTCATTGTCGATCATCGCCAAGACATCGGGACGATTGGAGTCTTGCAAGGCTTTCGCCGCTTGAATTTTAACTAAGACATCTGCATCTTGATAATCCAGACGCGCTTTAAGCTGGGCCAAACGGGCTTTGACTTTGTTATTTTGTTCGTTCAAATACAGGGCATTGATGTGAGCAACATTCAGCTCTGCCAAGTTGCTTTCATAAATATCAATCGCTTCTAAACGCTCGGAAGCATCTTCAGATTTGAGTTTTCTTTGTGCCAAACCAAAGTTGAGCGCTTTACGCAAGGTATTCACCAAAGTCACTTGTGATAAGTCACTCGGCCAATCTGCAACGATGCCTAGACTCGGATAGCTGAGTAATTTTTCGTCCGATTCTAAAATATAGGTTTGACCATTAGCCCCACTATAAAGCTGCTCGTTTTCAACATATTCTGCAAGCTGATCTAACTGTTCGATACTGCCCGGCCATTGCTTCAGTAAAGCACGGCGCTGGGCAAAATCACCTTGCACAAATTGCTGGATTGCATCTTGTTGTATTGCTGCAGTCAATGCAGTGCTATTTGAGGATTGTTCTGCTGATACCAGTTGCACACAAATAACCTGTACAAATACCAGAAAAATAGCGGCGATATTCACGCGAATATTCATTATATTCACCCCTATTCCATTGGAAATTTTCCGTGGAGAGTAAGAAAAAAATCAGAGGACACCTGCCACGGCTGTGGCAGGCAAAAGATAGCTGTTATTTCGGAATGTACGGGCTCCAAGGCTGTGCCTGGATGGCTTGTGGCGTCTTATAGACCACATCAAACTGACCATCGCCACGAATCTGACCAATCATGACCGGCTTGTGTAAGTGATGATTGCTTGCATCCATTTTTAGGGTATAGCCCGATGGTGCTTTGAATTCCTGACCTGCCATCGCTTCACGGACTTTATCGACCTCTGTAGAACCTGCTTTTTCAACGGCTTGCTTCCACATGTTAATCCCGACATAAGTTGCTTCCATTGGGTCATTGGTCACGAGCTTGTCTGCATTCGGCAGTTTGAATTCCACTGCATACTGCTTCATTTTGTTGGTAAATTCTGTATTGACCGGATTCTTCACTGACATGAAATAGTTCCATGACGCCAAATGACCGACCAATGGCTTGGTGTCAATACCACGCAGTTCTTCCTCACCCACCGAGAACGCCATGACGGGAATATCAGAGGCTTTAATGCCCTGATTACCCAATTCACGATAGAACGGCACATTCGAGTCGCCATTGATGGTCGAGATCACCGCAGTCTTTTTACCAGCTGCGAATTTTTTCACATTGCCTACAATGGTTTGATAGTTGCTATGACCAAATGGCGTGTACTCTTCCATGATGTCCGCATCAGCCACGCCTTTAGACTTTAAAAAAGCACGTAAAATCTGGTTGGTGGTACGTGGGTAAACATAGTCTGTACCGAGCAGAACAAAACGCTCCGCTTTACCGCCCTCTTCACTCATCAAGTATTCCACGGCTGGAATGGCTTGCTGGTTAGGCGCAGCACCGGTATAAAAAATATTTTTGGATTGTTCCTGGCCTTCGTACTGTACGGGATAGAACAATAAGCCATTCAGCTCTTCAACCACTGGTAAGACAGATTTACGTGACACCGACGTCCATGCACCGAAAATTACCGCGACTTTGTCTTGGGTAATCAGCTGACGTGCTTGCTCTGCAAACAGTGGCCAGTCAGATGCTGGATCGACCACCACAGGTTCCAGTTTTTTACCCAGTACCCCACCATTATCATTGATTTCCTTAATCGCCATTAAGGCCGTATCTTTCAGTGAGGTCTCAGAAATTGCCATCGTGCCTGACAATGAATGCAGGATCCCGACTTTAATCGTGTCGCCGCTGTCTGCGACTTTGCTTTCTGCGGCCGGGGCTTCTGCTTTTTCAGCAGATTTTGAACATCCCGTTAATGCAACAGCCCCTGCCATGGTTGCGGCTAAAATACTTTTTGAAAATAAATTGCGTTGGAACATCAGATTTTTCTCCAAACTTTATAATGGTGCATTTTTCATGCTTGTCTTGTTGTACATCTGGATGGAGTGATTCAATTTCTGTGCCAAGGCTTCAAAAAATACAAATTTTTAATTTAACAGATTTCACATTTATATTATGAATCATTGATTTAGTAATACTAAAAAGAATTAAACCTGTATTTAAATGCTGTATCCGAGCTTAACTCTAAGTAGGTCGCGCAAAGAGCAATGAAAACATGGCAGAAGTGAGATAGAAGATGATGTACAAATAAAGTGCAGCATTTTGAATAATTTTTGCACTGTTTTAAAACAAAAAATCCCGCACTTGCGGGATTTTTTGTTGCTTAAATTCGATAGTTTAAACCACCAAATCAGCCAGATTACCTTTTTGCTCTAACCAGTCTTTACGGTCACTGGCACGTTTTTTTGCCAAGAGTTTATCCAATAAACCTGCGGTAAAATGCGCATCATCTAAATCCAGTTGCACCAAACGGCGCGTGTTTGGATCAAGTGTGGTTTCACGTAACTGGCTGGCATTCATCTCGCCCAGACCCTTGAATCGGGTAATTTGCGGATTCTTGGTTTTGCATTTTTTCAGAATGCTATTCAGTTCGTCTTCATCTAAAGCGTAGTGCACATCTTTATTGTCATCGATTCGGAATAATGGCGGCATTGCGACATACAAATGCCCCTCTTCTACCAGAGTCGGGAAATGCTTCACAAACAAGGCACACAGCAAAGTCGCGATATGCAAACCATCCGAGTCGGCATCGGCCAGAATACAGATCTTGCCATAACGCAGCTCCGATAAATCATCCGAACCCGGATCAACGCCAATCGCAATCGCGATGTTGTGTACTTCCTGAGATGCTAATACTTCATCCGAAGAGACTTCCCAAGTATTCAGGATTTTTCCACGAATTGGCATAATCGCCTGGAAGTTCTTATCACGCGCCTGCTTGGCCGAACCACCCGCAGAATCCCCTTCCACAATAAACAGTTCTGACTGATCCAGATCATGGCCTACACAGTCCGACAGTTTCCCCGGCAAGGTTGGACCCGCGACAATTTTCTTACGTTCTACTTTTTTCGCTGCTTTGAGACGGCGACCGGCTTTGGAAATGGCCATTTCTGCCAGTTGCATGGCGATGTCAGAATTCTGGTTCAACCATAATGCAAAGGCATCTTTGGCAATATTCTGCACAATTCCAGCTGCTTCACGGCTCGATAGACGTTCTTTAGTCTGACCTGAGAATTGCGGCTCCTGAAATTTCAGCGACAGGATATAATTGACGCCGTCCCAGACATCTTCGGCAGAGAGTTTCATATTCCGCGGCAGCAAATTACGCAGTTCACAGAATTCACGCATCGCATCGGTGACGCCTGAACGCAGACCATTCACATGCGTTCCGCCTTGTGCGGTCGGAATCAGGTTGACATAAGATTCCTGGACGCTTTCACCCCCTTCGACATTCCAGCAAATTGCAAATTCTGCGCTGGCACGTTCCGCATCGCCTGTGGCAACAAACGCCGGTGCCGGAATAATTTCACGGTCTTCCAGCTCGTCCATCAAATAATCAACCAGACCATTTTCAAACTGCCAGGTGATCTTTTCATCATTGATCTGATCAACATAGTTGATCTGTAAGCCCGCCGCCAAAACAGCTTTGGCTTTGAGATTATGTTTTAAAGCTTTGAGGGCAAATTTAGGAGAATCAAAATATTTGGCTTCAGGCCAGAATTGTACCGTAGTTCCTGATACCCGTTTCGGTGCCTTACCTGCCAGTACTTCAAGCGGTGCAACCGGTTCGCCATTTTCAAAGGCCATTCTGTACAGGTTACCCTGACGCTGAACTTCGACCTCTACACGGGTCGAAAGCGCATTGACCACTGAAATCCCGACGCCATGCAAACCACCGGAAAACTGGTAATTATCGGTGCTGAACTTACCGCCGGCATGCAGTTTGGTCATGATAATTTCAATACCGCTCTGGCCATATTCAGGGTGAATATCCACCGGCATACCACGGCCATTGTCTTCGACTGATAAAGAACCATCTTTATAGACCGTGACGGTAATCTTGTTGGCATGCCCTGCCAGTGCCTCATCGACAGCATTATCAATCACTTCCTGTGCCAAATGGTTGGGACGAGAAGTATCGGTATACATGCCCGGACGACGACGGACCGGATCCAGACCAGATAAAACTTCAAGAGATTGAGCCGTATATTGAGACACGTTATTCGGTTTCCTTTTTTATGCAGTCCAATAAAAACTGTAAGACGAACGGAATTTTTTCCGCAAAATCATCCATCCCGTGACTGCCATGCGCTTCAGTCATCAGCATTGCAGGGGGATGCGCAGCACTATAATAACGATGTGCTTCACGATAATCCAAAACTTCATCGCCTTGTTGCAGCAGAACCAGTATTTTGTCTGCATCTTGTGCAACAGGCAGGGCCAATTGCTGCAGTTGTAACAGATCTGCCTCATCCAGACACCAGTTCGGATGGACTTGATAAGGCAGTTGCTCGTCAAACAGTTCACGAAACAGTTGCCATGGTCGCATTGCCGGATTGATCAGTACAGCAGGCACAGCATGCTGTGCGACCAGATGTGTCGCATAAAATCCGCCGAGACTGCTGCCCAGTAATGCCACATTATGCATCGATTCAATCAGTTCAGAAACATGCGCAATGGCAGCGTTCGGTGACATGTTTAAATCGGGTAAATGTACCTGAATTTCAGGATACTTTGCACAGTAATGTTGCAGCAATTTCCCCTTGATCGAGTTTGAATTACTCTTAAAACCATGCAAATAAATGATATTCATGAACTACCAACAAAAAACCCATCAATCATCAAAATTTAATTTAAATAATGTGAAGTACACTACGTTATAAGACCAGTTAATTGCTTAAATTGTCTGACAAAAAAGCCCAAAATCTTTTCTCATTCTCGTTATTTTAAGCTGAGGCCCTCAAAATCAGGAAACTCAACAAGAAAAAGAATTTATACCGCGAAGTTCTTTAAAAAGAAAGATGGCACCACATACGGCTCATTGAAAGGACAGGATCAGATGCCAAGTTTGACACCGTTACATGAAACCTATTGTCGATGGGATCGGACCCCGCCGAGTCAGGCCGATGTACTGGAAGGTCTGGCGCAGCTGGTGACGATGCGCTTTAACGATGTGATCCAGGAGCTGGTCAAGAGTATTCAACGCGAAATCTTAATGAGTATTTTCGGTTTAAGTGAAAATAATTCAGAAAAGATTCAGAATATTCCTTCAATCGTGCGGCTCTATCAGATGTCCTATGACATGCTGTTTCATTATGGCAATACCCTGATTGCCCCTGCTTTGCGCCAGATTATTGAACGCTTTCCTAAACTGCACAATAAACCGCTGACACCTTCCTTGCATTTTCTGGTCAGTGTCTTAAATGGCATTATCGGGGATTATCTGCTGAAATATCAGAACCCTCTAGCCCTGCCGATGGTGATCTATGACCATTATGGCTCGCTGCAAAAAGGTGAGCTGAGCGGTCGTATTACCCTGTTTGTGCATGGCTTATGCATGAACCATTTAGACTGGTCGAATCGCAAATATGAAGGCATTGGGGCAAAATTACTGGCGCAGCGCGACCGCAATACCATGCTCTATCTGAATTACAATACCGGACGCCGGATTTCTGCCAATGGCCACAGCCTGGCGAATACCTTACAGGATCTGATTGCTCGCAATCCGAGAATTACCAGTATTGACCTGATCGGGCATAGCATGGGTGGTCTGGTCTCTCGTAGTGCGCTGTTTTATGGCAAGCAGAATGTCTATAGCTGGGTCAATATGGTGGAAAATCTGGTCTGTCTGGGTTCACCGCATCATGGTGCAGTACTGGAACGTTTTGGCTTTAGCTTGCAGGACAAACTTGGACATTTTCCACTGATCCGGCTGCTTGGCCATCTGGTCAATATTCGCAGTAACGGTATTCTGGATTTGCGCCATGGCAGCGTCCGGGATGATGACTGGGAGCATAATCCACTTCGGATCGGCTTTATGGATGATCACCGTAAACCTGCCCCGATTCCCTCTCATATCGACACCTATCTGGTCGCCGGCACCATCGAATTTGAAAACCGCAAGAACAAGACCTTGCATGTGATTGGTGATTATCTGGTCAGTATTAAAAGTGCTTTGGGCGAGCACCCCAATCCGCGTTTCCAGCTCAAAGTCCCGGATGCAAACAAGGCGATTTTCTACGGCCTGAACCATTTTGAAATTCAGTATCATCCGCTGGTGGCCGAGCAGGTGGCGCGCTGGTTCTATCCAAGTATAGAAGATGAAGCCTTTGATCAGATTCATGAATATGTGATGGATCTGGACAGTCTGGAAGGCATAGCCCTGACCTAAACTGAAGCAAATAAAAAAGCCCTCGATTGAGGGCTTTTTTATTAAATACGGAATTAATATTTATCTCTGAGTCGTTTAACCGGTGCCTTTTTATATTTACGCAGTAGTTGCCACAGGCTAATCAGCAATAAAATACTGAAAAAGATCAAAGACCAGACAGGCAAGGATTGACCCAAGAAGGTCCAGTCAATCGCGGCACATTCCCCTGAACCATTTAAGACCTGTTGCAGTACAGACTGCATCGGCAGGGTTTCCAGCCAGTATTCCAGACCGGGACCACAGCTCGGCACCTGATCCGGGGGTAGGTTCTGTAACCAGACATGACGCGCAGCCACGCCCACAGACCACAAAATACTGAGCGAACCCAGCAAGGCATATAGCCGCTTCATGAGATTAGATGCGGGATTATGCAGGAATGCGATCAGTGAGATGATCCCGAGTCCGATTAATCCAACACGCTGAAACACACAGAGCGGACAAGGCGCCAGACCTTGTACATGCTCAAGATATAAGGCAAATGCCATGCCGATGACAGCAGCCAGAAACAACATACCACTCACGAAGCGATAACCCCATTGCATGGTGAATCCCCTTATTTTTTATCGATATTGGGCTAAATAATCAGCAAAACTGATGCTGCTATCTTGCTCGAGTTGCTGTTGCTGCTGCAATGACTTTTGTGACATTTCTTCAAAATAAGCCAGGGTTTCCGGGCTGAGCTGATGCGTTTCATAGACACTGCTATGTTGCTGGGCCAGATGTTGGCCAAAATGCCACATACTGCCCTGTTCACGCGTATCCCCGACCATCAGGGCAGACAAGGTGGCATCGACTTCATCGACCCGGATCATCATGGTTTTTAATGCATCAGTATAGAGAGTACTGTCATAGGCCGAATTTAACAGCTTGGCCAAGGGGTGCATGCGTTGCAAATGCATGGCACACCAGTCTTCAATCGGATAAGACTGGCCATTTTCCATAATTGCGGCATTTGGCGCACGGCCACGGTTCACCACTTCGGCCTGATTCTGTTCAATAATATCCTGTTCATCACTCAGAAGCGCCGGACTGTCCTGCAATAAACAGTACAAGGCTACGACTTCGAGGAAGCCGGCCGTATCTTCATTAATGCCAATCGGGCTGTATGGATTGACATCGACTGCACGCAGCTCGACATAAGCAATCCCACGATTTTCCAGTGCCTGTGAAGGAGTTTCACCCGCCAGCGGCACCTGTTTCGGACGCACCAGGCTGTAATATTCATTTTCGATTTGCAGCACATGATCATTGATCTGGATCGGCTGGCCATTGGCATCATCCAGGCCCAGACGACTAAACGGTTTATACGGCGTTTTAACGGCTTTTTGCAGTCCGTCCAGATAGTCCTGCAAATTATTGTAGTGAATACCGAGCTGTTTCTGCGCAGAGTTTTGATAGCCAAAGCGTCCCATACGCAATGCTGTCGCATAAGGGGTATACAGGGTGCCCTTTACCAAAGGCAACAAATGATGATCACGACCGGTCATAAAGCACTGGCAGACTGCCGGGCTGGCCCCCACCAGGAACATCACCAGTGGAGTCAGACGAATAAAGTTGCGGATCAGGCCCATATAACGATGGCTACGATAATCCTGCAAGCTCAGCGCTTTCAGTGCCTCGTCCTGTTCCTGCTGTTGTAAGGCCTCGAACAGATGGTCCGGGAAAGACAGGTTGTAGTGCACCCCTGAAATCGTCTGCATGCGGCGACCATAACGCACGCCCAAACCATGACGATACAAGGTTTTAAACAGGCCGATATTTGAGCTACCATACTGTGCCAGTGGGATGCTGTCATCACGGCTGTCCAGCATACACGGCATCGATAAAGGCCAGAGCTTTTCATCATTTTCCAGATGACGATGCACAATCGCATGAATATCGCTGAGATAGTCCAGCGCTTTTTTAATACTGTCTTGTGGCGGAGTAATAAACTCCATCAACGCTTCAGAATAGTCCGTGGTGATATGTGGATGAGTCAAAGCTGAACCCAAGGCACGAGGATGCGCTGCCTGTGACAGGAAACCATCACTTTGCATACGCAAGCTTTCACGCTCGATACCACGCAACATGCCTTTGATGAGTGACGACTCGACCCAGGTCGGTAATACATTTTGGGAAGTCGATTCAGGTTGACTCATTACAATCTCGCTTAAGGGGGCTAAATTATTAAATTAAAATCATCGGTTTAATCAGTATAACGTGATTTCATGCCGGCACATGACAGGCTGCCTAGTTTTCAGGCAAACCATTGATTTTTGATTTGGCAAATTTTTAACACAAACTTCCTCTATAAGACATGGATAATTTGTGATTTTATTAACAAATAGATGCTAATGAATTGTAAATATTATGAATTATCAAGATATTTTAAACTTTTGGTTTCATGCGGACAGCCAGCCTCTATGGTTTAGCCAAAGTCATGAATTCGACCAAAGTATTGCGCAGCAGTTCATGAGCACCCATCAGCAGGCAGCCCGGGCTGAACTTTGGGGCTGGCGTAAAACCGCAGAAGGCCGGCTGGCCGAAATTATTGTGCTAGATCAATTTTCACGAAATTTATTCCGTGATTCTCCCCAAGCTTTCGCCCAAGACAGTCTGGCACTGGCCTTGGCTCAGGAAGCCATCAGCCTGAACCTGGATCAACAGCTCAGTCCGGAACAGCGTGCCTTTCTGTATATGCCATTTATGCACAGCGAATCCAAACTGATTCATGAATTCGCCTTAAAACTGTTTCAGCGTCTGGGCAATCCGACCAATCTGGAATTCGAGAAAAAGCACAAGGTCATTATTGACCGCTTTGGACGTTATCCGCATCGGAACCAAATCCTGGGTCGTGAATCAACCGATGAAGAACTTACTTTCCTGACCCAACCCGATAGCAGTTTTTAAGATTTTTTAAGACCGCTGTCCGGACTGGATCATTGCATCAGGAGATCGAACATGAAAAACATGCTACTGGGATTGAGTATGATTGCTGCCATCAGCCTGACCGGCTGTGCAACGACACCTTCAAAGCCCTTAACATTTGATCAGTTAGGTCGCTACAGTACCACTCCCCTCAATAACAACACTTACCGTATCAGCTTTCAGGCCCGTCCCAATATGAGCTTTGGCACAGCTGAAGAAATTACCCTGCTCAAAGCCGCACAGACTACCGTACAAAATGGTTTTCAATTCTTCAGAGTACTGAATGATCCAAGTAACCGCTCCCAGCAACCTCCACGTCAGGCCATCGTCTATCCGGCACCAAGCTTTTATCCGTACGGTTATTACCGCCGATATCCGGGATTCTGGCCAGACCCATTCTATGACCGTCCTTATACCGTGACTCTAGATCCTGCCCAGGTGGCGTATACCATTGAATGCTTCAAGGCCAATCAGGCGCCTCAAGATGCCTTTGATGCCCGCTTGATTTTACAGTCACTTGGGGCTAAATATGGTTTAAGTCCATCCGGTGCAGTGCTGCAACCGCAACCGGCCAATCCCTCCTGACAGGATGATCTATGCAGACAGAGAGTATCTCCCCGAGCTTACAACGCAGTAAACGTTTCGCGACCGTCGCCCTAATAGTCGCCGTACTGATCTGGTTGGCATTGATGGTTGCAGCCAAACTGCTACCCGAATATGTCTGGCTCATTCATATTCTGATGCTCTCGGCAGAAGCGGGTGTGGTCGGTGGCCTGGCGGACTGGTATGCGATTACGGTGCTGTTTCGTAACCCTTTTGGCAGATTGCCCATTCCCAAGTTTTTACGCGACCATACCGAAATCATTCCACGTAACAAGGCCCGTATTGCAGAGTCGATGGGCCGTTTTGTGCAGGAAAATTTTCTTTCTCCGCAAATTGTACAGCGCAGTCTGGACAGTACCGACCTGAGTCTGGCTGCAGGACGCTGGCTGGCCAATCCACAAAACAATGCCCAAGTGACTCAGGTCATTCAACAGACGGTGCCTAAAATTTTTGAATTTGTCGGACAGGAACAGATTGCCGGATTTATCCAGAGCAACAGCGTGCAATGGGTCAAAAATACCCAGATCAATACCCTAGCCAGCGAAATGCTGCATGCCGTTCTGGACAATGATTTCCATCAGGATGTGCTACAGCGCGGACTGGATGTGGTACATGCCTGGATGACCTCGCATCCTGAACAAACCCGTGAGCTGACCCGTAACCTGTTTAAGGAAATGGGGGTGTGGAAACTGGCCAAAGGCGCCAGCTGGATCGGGATTGATGTGCAGCAACGCAGTATTGATTCCGTGATCGGGCGCGTTGAAGCCATGCTGGCCGATCCAGATCATCCATGGCGACTCAAAATTGAGAACATGGGACATAGCTGGATGTTGCAGCTGGCGGATAATGACAGTGAAGCCAGCCAGCGTCTGAATGAAACCAAAGATGCCTTACTGGATAGTCCACAAGTGCTGAATTTTATCAGTGGTGCGGTGGTGATTTTATGTGATGCGATCAAAGCAGACTTGCAAAAACCTGATTCGGGTATTGCGGAAAATCTCAGAATTGCCATTCAACAGGTCGGAGAAAATATTACCTTAAATGCCTCGGTACGTGAGCTGCTGAATAAACGTCTGAGCTCTATCGCGGTTGACCTGAGTGACCAGTACAGTGAAAAAGTGATTCGTTTTATCAGCGAGCGCATTCACGAATGGGATTCAAGCGAGATGATCGACAAGATTGAAAATGAGGTCGGCGGTGACCTGCATATGATCCGGGTCAATGGGGTCGTGGTCGGTGCCTGTATCGGTCTGGTGCTCGGGATCATCCGGGCGGCGGTAGAGCATTTAATTTGAAGATAAACTGTTTTTCACAGCCCGACTTTTAAAATGCCCAAGAATTGACTCCAGCCAGATCAAATTTAAGATTTAAAAATGATCATTTGGGTGGCTGAGGTCCGGACATATCGACCAATAGCCCAGTGAATTTGCGTACGAACGGCAATAAGGTTACCACAATCGGAAAGGCAATCGCCCAGGAAATCATCCAGTTATGAAACCAGAGTGCTATAAAGCCATCAATCCATCCGAGATTACGCAGCATATTAATCATGGAAATGATGCCACTCATCAGGCAGGACAGGATAAAAGGCACAATAATCAATGCCCATTTTGCAGGGAGTTTAGGAATATGACCGATAATGGTCGGACGTTGTGATGCAGCCACGACATGCTCTTTTTACTGTTTTCAGATGACTAATATAAGCCAAATTCTGTACGGTGAAGCATTGTTTTTTTCATCTGAAATGTTGAGCTAAAAACTGGTTTTATTTTCACGGGATTAATCCGTTGATTTTCCCTTTCTTTAGTCAAAAACTTCTGACGAAGTGATCCTCCACTTTTTATTCCCGAGAAATGCTTTTACCTAAACAGCCTGAAATTTGCTATATTTGCTGTTTTTCTGCGATCTCTATTTTCGACTGATTATGAATACGGCAATACAAGCAGCTCTCGATCATGCAGTGCACACTTTACAGGCACAAGGCGTACTCCCATCTGACTGGAACAATACAAGTAATTTGACGCGTACCAAAGACCGAAGCCATGGTGACTTTGCGTCGAATATTGCCATGATCGCGTCGAAAGCTGCAGGTATGAAGCCACGTGATTTAGCGGAAAAAATTCTTGCTGCCCTGCCTGAAGTGGCGGATATCAGCAAGGCAGAAATTGCCGGTCCTGGTTTTATTAACTTCTTCCTGAATGCTGACCAGCGCTTTGCAGTCCTTGATCAAATTCAGGCACAACAGGCGACTTATGGTCGTACCCAGGTCAATGCGGATAAACGTATTCAGGTTGAATTCGTTTCTGCCAACCCAACCTCTAGCCTGCACGTAGGTCATGGTCGTGGTGCTGCGTATGGCATGACGGTTGCGAACTTGCTTGAAGCGACCGGTGCAAAAGTCGATCGCGAATACTATGTCAATGATGCTGGCCGTCAAATGGACATTCTGGCGACTTCGACTTATCTGCGCTACTTAGAATTAACGGGTCAGGAACTGGTATTCCCGAAAAATGCCTACCAGGGTGACTACGTAAAAGAAATTGCACAAAGCATTATTGACCAGGATGGCGATGCTTATGTCCGTCCTGTGGCCGACGTGTATAAAGATGTGCCTGAAGATGTACAGTTTGCAGCCGAATTAGATGCTGATGGCAATAAAGTCGTATTGTCTGGCGATAAAGAAAAACACATCGATGGTTTGATCTTTAACTCACAAGCGTTAATTGGCACAGGCTACCGCGTATTCTTGCAAGCCGCGCTTAAAGCGATTCTGGATGATATTAAAGATGACCTGGGCGAGTTTGGTGTAACCTTCAATCAATGGTTCAGCGAAGAATCATTGACAGACAAAATTGAAGAAGCCTTACAGACCTTAGATCAGCGTGGTTTCCTGTATGAACTGGATGGCAACATCTGGTTTAAATCCACTGCATTCGGCGATGAAAAAGACCGTGTGGTGAAACGCCGTAATGGCCAGACTACTTACTTCGCGTCTGACATCGCTTACCACCTGAACAAGTTACAACGTGGCTATACCGATATCATCGATATCTGGGGTTCGGATCACCACGGTTATATCGCACGTGTAAAAGCGGCCATTGATGCGTTGGGCTATGACTCGAAAAAATTAACGGTTCTTCTGGTTCAGTTCGTGAGCCTATGGCGTGGCGGCGAGATGGTACAAATGTCATCCCGTTCAGGCCAGTTTGTGACCTTGCGTGATCTGCGTAAAGAAGTTGGCAATGATGCTGCACGTTTTTACTACGTAATGCGTAAGTCTGAACAGCACATTGATTTTGACCTGGATCTTGCTGTGTCACAAAGCAAGGACAATGCCGTGTATTACATCCAGTATGCACACGCCCGTATCTGTCGTATGTTAGAAAAAGCAGCGTCTACCAATGTCAACTTTGATGCTACAGCAGCACGTAATTTGGCGGCTAAGCTGGAGCTTGATGCTGAAACTGAAATCCTGGCCAAACTAGCGGCCTATCCGGAAATTCTGGTCCGTGCTGCAAACAGCTATGAACCACATCAAATCGGTAATTACCTGAAAGAGCTGGCAGCCTTGTTCCACGGCTGGTACAACGACAATAAAGTACTCGGTGATGATGCTGAATTGACTCAGGCACGTTTACTGTTATCTGTGAACGTGCGTCAGGTACTGCGTAACGGTTTAGAACTTTTAGGTGTGTCAGCTCCTGAATCAATGTAAAGCACTGCTTTTACATTGATGCAAGAAGGTAAATAGTCAAAGCACTGCTTTGCATGCTCGCAAGGCGAGAGCTAGGCTCGAAGTGAGCATGTAAGCAAAACATTGCCGTTTATCTGCTGAGCAGACATTTTGTAACTTCAGCTATGTGCTTGAAGATACAGATAAATTAAAATTCTGTGTGATTTGTGATCTAGAGGATGACTTTTGTATCCTGATCACATAGGATGAAGTGATAGTAGGGGCATAACTGCTGTTATGCCTTTTCTATATGTCCCGATTAATAAGAGGAAAATCCCAAGTGTTTGGAAAAACGCAGCGCGGTGTATCTGAAAGACCGAATAAGCCTAAAAAGCCACTTATTCCAACCTGGCTCGGCACACTCGTGATCATTTTAATCGTGTTAAGTTTTTTAATGGCACTGATGCTCTGGAAGCCATGGGAACCGGTCAAACCGAAAACTCAAACAAGTGCTGAATCTGTCCAAGAAGAAGATACCAATAAAGATTACCGTTTTTATGACCTGTTACCACAGCAACAAGTGACGCCTATTCCTGAACAGGCCGTCCCTGAAAACAAAAATCAGGATACGGTAGTAATTGTAGAAGCGCCTCGACCTGAAGTAGCTCCACCTGAGGCGACCACAACTGAGCCTGGCTTAGAAGCCAGTGAAGCGCCTGTTGCCGCTCCGGCCAGTTATATTCTGCAAGTCCGCAGCTTTGATGACCCGGATCAGGCCGATGCCCGCCGTGCTGAAATTATTCTCAATGGTTTATCTGCCGATGTGGTACGCAGTGTAGAAAATGGCAAAGTCTGGTATCGCGTGGTTTCAGGCCCTTATGATTCTGCAGAAGCCGCGATTATCGCACAGCAAACCTTGCAGAATAGCGGGATCGATTCCATCGTCGTGAAACGATAAATTTCTAGAAATAAAAAAAAGCGCCTGAGGGTGCTTTTTTTTTATTTGGATCTCTCTCTAACCGTGTCCTTAATAGGAGAGGAAATCCCCCTTTTTTAAAGGGGGACTGAGGGGGATTTTTATTTATTCTAAACGAGAAAATATTTAATCCCTCCAACCTCCCTTTAATAAAGGGAGGGTAAAATCTTTAAACTGTATGCCCCAGCGCTTCACCCATATTCACCAAAGAATTGGCCTTGAATACGGCATCCCACTGCATTTTATTTTCTTCGAATAAAATCACTGCTGTTGAACCGAGGTAGAAACGACCCAGTTCTGCCCCTTTTTCCAGGAACAGATCATGCTGATTAAGTTCGATCCGGCCTGAAGGCTTCACTTTGCCGGTTGCCACGGTTTCAATACCCGCCACAATCATCGCACCGACCAATACCACCGCCATACGGCCGATTTCAGTATCAAACAGACAGACCATACGTTCATTGCGTGCAAACAGGCCCGGAATATTTTCTGCGGTCACCTGATTGACCGAGAATAGCTCGCCCGGTACATATAACGTTTCAGTCAAGGTGCCAGCAAATGGCATATGCACCCGATGATAATCACGTGGCGACAAATATACGGTCGCAAATTCACCGTTTTTGAATGGCTCGGCCAGTTGCGGATCAGCAATCAGTGCTTCAACGGTAAATTTCTGGCCTTTGGCCTGAAACACATCGCCATTTTCAATTTTACCTAGCTGGGAAATCGCACCATCTGCAGGCGAAACAATGCTCGTAGCATCTGGATCAACCGCACGGATACCTTCTTTTAGGGCGCGGGTAAAAAATTCATTAAATGACTTGAATTTCAGGGCATTGGCCTGTTCAGCAATCGACATATCAATGCCATACTGCGCCTTAAAGGCAGTAATTGCAGCAGTTTTGATAATCGGGTTTTCGCTGGCGGCAATTTTACCCACCACCCGAGACAAGCGATGTTGCGGTACTAATCGTTGAGCTTTAATAAAAAACTGTTGTTTTAAACGTGATGTGATGCTCAAGATGGCAGCTCCCCTGTAGCGATTGGACTATCGAGGCGGTTGCCCCATTCACTCCACGCACCATCATAGGCTCGAATTTTCCAGCCCAGTAAACGACCCAGAATATAGGCCAAACCTGAGCGGTGATGGGACTGGCAGTACACCACAACGGGTTGATTCAAATCAAAGCCCAGTTGTTCCAGACGCTGCTGAGTACGTGGTAAAGGCTGTAATTTTAAATGATTTTCGCGATTAAGGGCAGTACTCCATTCAAAATGACGTGCTCCCGGAATGTGACCGCCGCGTCGAGCCGCTAAACGTAGGCCAGTATATTCATCTTGCGTGCGGCAATCCCAAATTTGAACCTGTTGATTTTCAACCTGTTGGCGCAGTTCATCATAGCCAATCTGAAAATTCGCCTGATGCTCGAGATTAACCTGCAATACGTTCTTCACTGGTGCAAACTGCTCCTGACTGGAAGAAGTCGGCAAACCAGCACCGAGCCAGGCATGAATCCCGCCATTCAACAGACTGGTATTTTCAAAACCCAGACAATGTAGGTTCCAGAGCAAACGCCCTGCCCATGCCCCGCCCTCATCATCATAAGCCACCACATGATGCTCAGGAGAAATATTCAGATAATCAATGAGAGCCTGCAAGCCTTCGGTATCCGGTAACAGTCCCATCGCCGTTTCTTCCTGACGCACCAGAAGTTTAGGCTTTAAATGCAAGGCATGCGGAATATGCAGCTGCTCATACACAGAGGCACGGCTCAGGTCGACAATACGAAGTTTTTCATGGCCCAAATAGGGAACTAAATCTTCTGCCTCAATCAGCAGGCCAAAATTAAAAGCTGCAGCGGTCATCGTTATCATGGCTATTATTGGTCAAATCCTGTTGATCTTAGCACAGCTGGTTTTTACACTGATGTGCTTTCTTTGCAGATGATTAGCAAGATTTTAGCTAAACCCTGGTGTTAAATAAGCTTGCATAAAAAAACCGCCTCTATATAGAAACGGTTCTTAAAAATTATGAATTTTTCAAACTGACTTAAGCAGGTTCATTGATCTCAAAAACCTGACGCAAATAGGCCAAGAACGTATCATTATCGGTCATGGTTTTGCCCGGACTATCCGAGATTTTGGCTACTGACTGACGGTTACATTCCACCAGTTTCAGCACAATATTGAGTGGGGTTTGCCCCATATCATTGGTCAGATTGGTGCCAATGCCGAAACTGACCTGAAAACGGTCTTTAAAGTACTGATGCAATTTCCAGGCTTTTTCCAGATTCAGGCCATCACTAAAAGTCAGCATCTTGGTTTTGCTGTCTATTTTCAGCTTTTTATAATGCGCATAGGCCTTGTCACCCCATTCATAAGGGTCGCCACTATCATGACGCAAGCCATCAAACAGCTTGGCAAAGTACAGATCAAAGTCGCGCAGGAATGCATCCATCCCCACCACATCGGTCAAGGCAATACCCAAGTCACCACGATATTCCTGTACCCAGCTTTCCAGTGCAGATTTCTGGAAATTACGTAAACGTACGTCCAGCGCCTGAAAAGCTTGCAGGAATTCATGCGCCATGGTACCAATCGGGGTAATGCCCAGCTCTTTGGCTAACAGTACATTACTGGTCCCACGGAACACATGCGGTGCGGCTTTGTGAAATTCTTCGACCACATGCTTTTGCCAATCGAAACTGTAACGGCGACGCGTACCAAAATCTGACACCAAGAATGGTGGATCATTGGGGTTTTGCGCAGCATCATACTGTTTTAATAGCTCGATTTTGGCTTTTAAACGGTGTTCGCCTTCAGCCAACACTTCAGGCGTGCGAATGCGGCTGAAATACAGTTCATTGACAATCGCCAGTACGAAGATCTCGAACATCATCGCCTGAACCATCGGGCCTTCCACCACAATATCCAGACGGCCTTGACTGTCGATACTGGCCTTGATGAAACGGCGCTTGAGCTGGAACAGTTCCAGATAATCCACAAAATCGCTTTTGATAAAACGTAAGCTTCTTAAATATTGCAGTTCATCTTCTTTGAATTTTAGCTGACACAGCAGGTCCAGTTGATGATTCAGGTCATCCAGAATATCCGTCAGTGGATAGACTGTATCTTCCAGATTACGACAACGGAAATGGTAGACACTATGCGTTTGCGGAAACTTGTGTAAGACCACTTGTAACATAGTGAATTTGTACAAGTCAGTATCTAACAGAGAATGGATAATTGGGGCCATAACTAAGGGAATATCGCTGTGCTTATCTCTGCATTAAAGCATAAAAAGTCATGCAATAATGCAGGATTTACGTACAGCTGGCTGTATTTGCGACAAAAGTATCAGAAGCATAACCCGGTTTATTTCTGGGTGTTGGTCTGAGCTTTTTCCTGTTCCTGAATCAGTTTATGTAGCTGTTTTTCCTGGCCAATGACCTTGGCAAATTCGGCTGTGGTCTTTTGTCCGGTTTTTTGCGCCTGGACATCACAGTCCACCTGACGCAACTGCTTGGCAATCGCAAATTCCATCTTGAATAAAGCCCCCATCAAGGCCGTATTGCCTCGATTGTCTCGAGCACAGCGGTCGGCACCATGTTTAAGCAAACTGCTGACTATCGCTTGATGGCCATAATACGTTGCCATCATCAGTGGCGTATAACCGTCTTTATTGCGTACATCGACCGGAAAGCCATGTTTTAAAAATTCGTTGATAACTTCGCTATTGCCAATTTTGGCGGCAGCAAAGAACAGGTCGACCAGTTCCTGTTGTGAGTTCATCTGAATATTGTCCACGCTTTTAGCGGGGGAGATCTCCTTCGCGACAGTCACGTTTGCGAATGCGGAACCTATCGTGAGAATACTGGCTAAAAACATAGATGACATAACTTTCATGATGAACTCCAGCAGAAATCGAAGGGGAATTTAAGTCTTGAAAGACTGAATTACCCTGAGATGAGATAAAAAACGGAGTGCCTGTAAAACTCCCCCTAGGGTGCAGGAAAGGTTTGGAGTATTACAGGACTTTTTGGAGGTGATGCGCTATGCCCTAGTCACCAGTTCCTCAAGACCAATCGGGATTAGTCTTTTAATTTTGCAGCTTTGGCTTTAACAGTCGCCAGGTTACCGTTTACCGCCTTGGTCATACGTGTACCGTAGTCCGCATCTGCCTTATAGAAGTAAGACAACATGATGTGCTTGGTTTCTGAATCTTTCACTGCGCCTAAATCAGCAGCAAGGTTCATGATCAGGTCATCTTTTTCTTTAGCCGAGTATGAACGGTACAGCTCACCTGCCTGCTTGAAGTTCTGCTCTTTCACGCCAATTTGCTGTACATGACCAGATAATGGTGTTTGTACCGCACGTGCTTTTTCAGTGGCAGCTTTTGGCTCTTTACGGCTTGGCTCATAGTTCACATCCGAGTCACGCTCAGAGATATTCATGTAGCCATCCTGATTATTGTTGTTCACATTTACCACTGGACGGTTCACCGGAATTTGCTGGTGATTCGCGCCTAAACGGTACATTTGGGTATCTGAGTAAGAGAAGATACGGCCTTGTAGCAGACGGTCTTCTGATGGCTCGATGCCCGGAACCAGGTTACCTGGCGCAAATGCAGACTGTTCAGTCTCATTGAAGAAGTTCTTCGGCATACGGTTCAGGGTCAAAGTACCGACTTTGGTTTCTGGTACCAGCTCAGTTGGCCAGATTTTGGTTGGATCTAACGGATCAAAATCAAAGCTGTTTAGATCTTTAGGATCAATCACCTGAATATATAGATCCCATTTCGGGAAATTACCCGCATAGATGTTGTTATATAGATCATTGGTCAAGTGGTTGAAATCTTTACCCTGCTGTTCAGCCGCTTCTTTCACGTTCAGGCCTTTCACGCCCTGTTTAGAGCGGAAGTTGAATTTCACGTACTTGTATTCGCCTTTGTCGTTATACAGTTTGTAAGCGTGAACACCAAAACCGTCCTGTTCACGATAGCTAGTTGGAACACCTTGCTTGCCATACACATAAGTCAGCATGTTGGTTGCCCATGGCTGGCTCGACAGGAAGTCAAACACACGGTTAGCATCTTGGACATTCGTTACTGGGCTTGGCTTCATGGCATGAATGAAGTCCGGGAACTTGATTGCATCACGGATAAAGAATACCGGTGTCTGGTTACCGACCAAGTCCCAGTTACCTTCTTGAGTGTAGAATTTCAATGCAAAACCGTGTGGGTCACGTAGAGTTTCTGGTGAACCCTTACCGTGAATTACGGTAGAAAAACGCAGGAAAACTGGAGTTTTAGTCCCCGCTTTGAACAATGAAGCGAGGGTAAGATCAGATAGATCTTTGGTCGCAACGAATTCACCATATGCCCCTGTACCACGCGCATGTACGACACGCTCAGGAATACGCTCACGACCAAAACGTTGTAATTTTTGTACCAGTTGAACATCCTGAAGGAGTACTGAACCATTTGGACCCGCAGTGATCGAGTTCTGGTTATCACCGACTGGCGCGCCATTGTCTTTAGTTAAAGGAGCAGCTTGTGCAGCTGTGACAGTTGCAATCATTGCAACCAGTAATGAACGCTTAAACATTTCTAAATCTCTCAATTTATTACCTTTCCTGCATGGGCTAAGATACGCCAACACAATAAATAGATAAAACAGATTATTTTTATTAATTCAATCGCTTTAATGGATTTAAAAAAATTAATCAATTGATTTTCATATATTTAAAGCTCATAAAAACAGCATCTCATACTGCTCCAGATTTTATTCTTGCTACAATCACGTCCATCTATCATTAGCAGTCCATATGTAAAATGCGTGCCTTATTACAAAGAGTTTTAGAAGCTAAAGTCGTGGTCGAGGGTGAAACCACTGGGGAAATTGAAAAAGGAATTCTGGTTTTTCTAGGTTTAGGCAAAGACGATAATCTGGAAAAAGGCAAAAAGCTGATTGATAAAATATTGAAATACCGCTTCTTTGATGATGAACAGGGTAAAATGGGCTGGAACGTTGCCCAGGCCGACGGTGGTTTATTGCTGGTTTCACAATTTACCTTGATGGCACAGACCCAGAAGGGTTTACGTCCAGACTTTGGCCCAGCTATGCCGCCTGCCGAGGCTAAAGCACTTTATGAGCAGCTGGTAGAATATGCCCAAAGCCAGTTTGAACATGTGCAAACCGGTATTTTTGCCGCCGACATGAAAGTGCATCTGGTCAATGATGGGCCGGTGACGTTTAATCTGGAAGTTGAATAAACTGTCATTGTTCTAGAATGAAAAAAGCCCTCTAATGAGTAATGCCAGTCAGTTA
>NZ_DCLL01000015.1 GCF_002321025.1 Acinetobacter lwoffii | reverse complement strand
GTTCACGATAGCTAATGCCATGTTTACAATACCAGCGCACAGCCCAAAGAATGATTTCGCCCTGAAAATGCCGACCATGGAAAGGATTCATATGCTGCATCTTTAGCTAAAACAGTCTTCAGCTTACCATTCGTGGTTATTTGCAACAGTGCCCAAATACATGCTCGATCCCGATTCTTCTTTTGTTGATTTCCTGATTATAGATTTTGAGTTCAGGATCCAGTTTACAGCGTCTTTTGGCTTTTAACGGCAACAGGCTATTAGGATACACAGCATAAATTCCCAGGTAGCCTTTATCTGCAAGGATAAAAGCTCCTGAAGGAATCTGCTTTAAATTGCGTTTGAATAGCTCGAAATCATGCACCGTACCGCGATCAGTGCATAAACTCAGAATTTGCTGAGTTTTATAATGGATGATGGCCTGTACTTTAAAGGTATGGGTCTTTTTCTTGCCACTATAGTTTTTCTTCTGTTTTTTTAGGCCTTTGAATTGGAATTTCTGTGGCATCCAGGATCACCACATTCCAGTCTATGCCTTCGCTTTCGGGCAAATTCTTCGGTAAATTAAACAGCTTGGACTGAATCAGGCAATCTTCAACATGACGTACAATTCTTGAGGCTGTAGGCTCTGAAACCCCATAACTCGTAGCAATGTGAAATAAAGTTCGGTATTCCCGCCAATAGTTCAGACAGAGCAGAACCTGATCCTCCACACTTAACTTGGGTGGTCTGCCTTTAGCTGGAACATGCTTCTGCAATTGCTCAACCATTTAAATAAAAGGTTGACCATGAGATGCCTGTATATCGCTTAAACTGTGTTTCAGAAAGCTTCTTTGAATCAATGTATTTCATCCGCAGATTATGCACGAATGCTAAGAAAATTAGAGTACAAATATCAATCAAAAAGGTGCTCGTTTTTTGATTTATGAAAGAGATCTATTATTCAATTATATCTTTTAATGATCAATAGAAAGCCTAGTTTCAAACACATTCTTCAGACACAAACAAATATGATCAAAATAGAGTGATTACTCAATAAAATAATAAAATCAATTGCTTAAATTATATTTTATTTTAAAAAAAATACAAATGTGTATTAAAAATAATCATTACTTACATTTTTTTGATTACAAAATATAATGAGTAAATTGCTTCCCATTTCATACATTTTTCATATATAAAAAGTCATACTATTTTTAAGGTTTTTCTAAATCACATTTTATACTTCATAGTTTTTAACATCATTATTAAAGGTGAACCATGCAAAAGAAGAAGCGCACCCCATTAGACGCACAACAGTCCCATCTTTGGATTATTGGTGGTGGTATCGCAGGTATGGCTGCTGCTGCATTTGCAATCCGTGATGCCAAAGTCCCTGCCAAAAATATCCATATTTTAGAAGAACTCGATATTTCAGGTGGTTCGATGGATGGTGGACATACACCGCATGCCGCGCAAGCTTGGGTAACACGTGGTGGGCGAATGCTGACCGATGAAACTTATTTGTGCCTATGGGACTTATTTTCCAGTATTCCATCTTTGGAAAATCCAGACATTTCGGTGCGTGAAGAATGTCGTGAGTTTAATGAAAAAGTGAAAACCCACGCCAATGCACGGTTGATTGATGCCGAACATGTCATTGCGGATGCAGCAAAGCTTGGTCTGAATACGCTACATCGTGCACAGATGCTGCGCCTATTAGCTTCAAAAGAAGAAAAAATTGGCAGTCGCCGCATTGATGAGTTTTTTGATGAAACCTTTTTTGAAACCAATTTCTGGCGCATGTGGCGCACGACTTTCGCTTTTCAAAAATGGCACAGTGCAGCAGAGTTAAGACGCTATTTCTTGCGTTTTATTCAAGAATTGCCACGCATTCATACCTTAGCGGGTGTGAAACGTACCAAGTACAACCAATATGACTCGATGATTCTGCCCCTACAGCGTTGGTTAGTCGCACAAGGCGTCGATGTGCGTTTTGGACACTATGTCACAGATGCAGACTTCATTACCAATGCTGAAACTCAAGAACGCTACGCTTCACGCCTATATGTACAATTGCCTGAAGGCTCAGAGCAAATTAATCTGAAAGCCAATGATTTAGCTATTTTCACTTTAGGCTCTATTACAGCAGACTCACGTTATGGCGGTAATCATGACGTGCCTGCCCTTATTCGTCATCGAGAAGATCATGGCTGGACGCTTTGGGAAACGCTGGCACAAAAAGCCCCAGACTTTGGCCGTCCAATGACTTTTTATGGCAATGTCGATGAACATAAGTGGGAGTCTTTCACTCTGACCATGAAAGATGACGTGCTACTTAAACGTATTATTGACTATACAGGCAATGAACCAGGCACAGGCGCACTCATGACTTGGTATGAGTCGGGTTGGCATTTATCCATCGTGGTTCCTGCACAGCCACACTTTGCCGACTTACCTGAAGGTTTATATACCTTATGGGGCTACGGTTTCCAAATTGACCATATAGGCGATTACATCAAAAAACCAATGTCCGAAGCCACGGGGCAAGAAATCCTAACAGAACTGATTAAACAGCTCGGTTTTGACGACATTTTAGATCATGTTTTGGCAACGACTGATGTTACTACCGCCATGATGCCATACGCCTCTGCCCTATTCGCCTGCCGTAAACCGGGGGATCGTCCACAGGTAATTCCACAAGGCTCACAAAACTTTGCTTTCCTTGGACAGTTTGTGGAAATTGAAGATGACGTGGTCTTTACTGTGGAATATTCAGTTCGTGGGGCGATGCTTGCCATTTATGAATTTTTTGGGGTGGAACGTGAAATCCCTGAAATTTACAACGGTCTACTTGATCCCAAAGTGGGTTTAAAAGCTTTAGAAACAGTGTTCCACTAAGTTTTTAATATATAGCGATAAGAGCACCTTTATGTCGCCACTATTACATAGTTTAATTTAAGCAACGTTTGGATACACGAGTGTGGCAGGGATGCCACACGTTATCCATCATAATAGGGATGTTATGTATGGGTAACAAAGGCTTTTGCTTTCTTTTGGCTTATCAAAAGTAAGGGTATTGCCTACACAAACACCTTTTATACTTTATTGAAAGTTGAGGCCGTGTACGCACTGGTTTACCGTTAACATCAATATAAGGAATATAAAATGAAAGCAGCTCGTTTTTATGACCGAGGGGATATTCGAATTGAAGATATCCCTGAACCGAAAGTACTTCCAGGCACAGTTGGAATTCAAGTTGCGTGGTGTGGTATTTGCGGTACAGATTTACATGAATTCATGGAAGGTCCTATTTTTATTCCACCTTGTGGTCACCCACACCCAATTTCGGGAGAATCTGCACCTGTAACAATGGGACATGAATTTTCAGGCGTGGTTTATGCAGTTGGAGAGGGTGTAGATGATATCCAAATTGGGCAACATGTCGTAGTTGAACCCTACATCATTGCTGACGATGTGCCGACTGGCCCCAATGATAAGTATCATTTATCAAAAAATATGAACTTTATTGGTTTAGGCGGACGCGGTGGTGGTCTTTCTGAAAAAATTGCAGTTCAGCGGCGTTGGGTACATCCTATTTCAAATGATATTCCTTTAGACCAAGCAGCATTGATAGAACCTTTATCTGTCGGTCATCATGCCTATGTCAGAAGTGGCGCAAAAGCTGGCGATATCGCACTGGTTGGTGGAGCAGGCCCAATAGGCTTACTTTTATCTGCTATTTTAAAGGCTAAAGGTCTCACGGTCATCATTACTGAACTGAGTGCAAAACGTAAAGAAAAAGCGATAGAAGCGGGTGTTGCCGATTATGTACTAGACCCATCTAAGGTTGATGTAGTTGCTGAGGTAATGAAAATTACAGAAGACCGCGGTGTAGATGTCGCTTTTGAATGTAGTAGTGTCAATAAAGTCATGGATACACTCGTTGCAGCAATGAAACCAACTGGTGTAGTCGTTATCGTTTCTATTTGGAGCCATCCTGCCACAATTAATGTGCATAGTGTGGTGATGAAAGAGCTAGATATTCGTGGCACGATTGCTTATGTAAATGATCATCAGGAAACTATCCGTTTGGTTGAGCAAGGTAAGATTAATCTAGAACCTTTTATTACCCAACGGATTGCATTAGATGATCTTGTTTCTAAAGGCTTTGAAACATTGATTCATAATAATGAGTCTGCTGTAAAAATTATTGTTCATCCGTAGTAACGCCTAATTTGAACGACTAATTTGAATAAACTAGAAATAAACTCTATGTAGCTATTTCTAATATCTTTATAGATAGGGAATGAGTCTGTACGTACAGATTCATTCTCAAATTTACGGCACTGTTGCAAATAGAGATTTGAGTCGATGATGTTCC
>NZ_DCLL01000048.1 GCF_002321025.1 Acinetobacter lwoffii | reverse complement strand
CTTAACTGACTGGCATTACTGCATATGCAGGGCTTTTTTTATTCTTTAAAATTCCAGGCGCTTTGTATGGCGTACATAATCTGTTGAGTTTGCTGGCGGGAAAACATCGACAGCTGAATCCGGAAAAATCCAAGACAAATTTGATTCATCAGACCGGGCTGGCACAATTTAAAATCCAAAGTGCCATCGCGTTGACTAATCACATGCGCTGGCATGTTATAGAGCCAGCGTTTGAGGTGCGCTTTGAGAGAATCATAGCGCGGATTCAGAAAACTATACTGTACGGAATGTCGTTTTAAGCACAGGCTGATGCGGAAACCGGCCAAAGTATAATAAATGGCTTGTGAGGTTATTTTGAGTTTGGTTCCCTGCATAAGCAGCGAAAGACCAAGAAAGCCGCCAATATAAATATAAAAGTCAGGAGACTCCTGCCATAAAAATAATAGTCCTTGGAAAAAACTGGAATTGCTACGCACACTGCTGAAATAAAAAATGCTGAATATTCCGACCGGATAACAAAACAGCAAATATCCCGTAGTGCGCATGATCGGGCTAGCTTGATGAAACAGGATGTTTTCTGGCAGATTCATGGTTTATTTTTATGATCAGAAAGCGTATTGCCTTAATGAGCTTAGGTAATCTGTAGCCAAAAAGAAAGGCCCTTTCGGACCTTCCTTTGCGTACTTAATCAAGCTTATTCCACTGATTTTTCATCGTTTGCAATGAGCAGTTTATTGCCAATCGGGATTTGACGTGGCAATTTTTCTTCTGGAATAATGCGCTGCAAGTCGATGATCAATAAACCATTTTCATAGTCTGCCTGTTGTACCTCAATATATTCATCCAGACGTAAAGACAATTTAAATGCACGTCGCGCAATGCCTTTGTACAGGAATTCAATACTGTCATTGCTCTGGTTTTCAGGCTTGCCTAGGATGGTCAGCAACTTATTTTCCAGACGAATGTCGAGTTCTTCCTGACGAAAACCCGCAGTTGCCACCACGATGCGGTAATTATTCTCACCACGCTTTTCGATATTATACGGTGGGTAATTAGGTGCATCGCTTTGCATGGCATAGTCAATAAAGTCATTCAAGCGATCAAAGCCAATACTACGACGAAATAATGGATGAAGATTTAAGTTACTCATGATTAGAACCTTCTCACTAAAGCAAAGTTATAAAAACAAGAAAATAAGATCTGTCATGTCAGACATCAACAGCGCATAAGATTGACGCAATCCTTATGCAGAAATAAATATGTGTTTGGAGCTGAAATTTTCAAGATCAAAAAGAAAAAAATATATAAATTTTTAATAAGATTTTGATATTTATTGAAAAATAATTTTAAAATGCAGACTTGTTGTTTCTTTCTAAATCCTCTATGTTGAGTACATCGTCGCATAGTAAAAGTGCAGGGAGTATTAGAAGAAAATGATCGATTTATATTATTGGGGCACCCCCAACGGCCATAAAATTAGTATTGCTCTAGAAGAAATGGGGCTGGAATATCAAATTATTCCCATCAATATTCTGGAAAATGACCAGTTCCAGTCCGATTTTCTGGCTATTTCTCCCAATAATAAAATCCCGGCAATTGTTGATCAGGATGGGCCACATGGCCGCGCCATTTCAATTTTTGAGTCAGGTGCGATCTTGCAATATCTGGGTCGCAAAACAGGTCTGTTTTATCCAGCCGATGAAGTGAAGCGTATTCAGGTCGAACAGTGGCTGATGTGGCAAATGGGCGGTTTGGGGCCGATGCTCGGGCAAAATCATCACTTTAGCCGTTTTGCACCTGAGCGGATTGCTTATGCCACAGAGCGCTATGTCAATGAAAGCAAGCGTTTATATGGGGTGTTGAATAAGCAGCTGGTCGGGCAGGAGTATGTGGCTGGCGAATACTCGATTGCCGATATGGCCATTTTCCCTTGGTTATTACGGCATGACTGGCAGCAGATTAATCTGGAAGACTATCCAGAAGTCTCTAAATATATTGATCGCTTGAATGCTCGTCCTGCAGTTCAGAAAGCGCTGGCGATACAGGTCAGTTAAGCGTCTGCCTTTATGCTAAAATAGCCTTAAGCAAATAAAGCCACCCTTACGGTGGTTTTTTATTGGATGGATATATGAACGATTTTCTTCTGAACTTTACCAAGATTGTTGAAAGTAATACCCGAATTTACTGGAGCATTCTTTTCGGAATTGCTGCATGTTTAGTGCTGTATGTTGCTGAAATTGTGCATATCGATCAGGTGATTGCTGCCCTAAATACCAAAGATCAGCAGATTTTACGTGCTGCAATTGCACCGCTCAATGAGCAGTATAAATGGGCGCGGATCATGGCGATGGTGACTGCAGTCGTTTGGTCCAGTTGGGAATATAGTAAAGCCAAGAAAAAAATGGGCTTGAGCCGTTAATGCTGTAATGAGCCTGTTTTTACTGTTTCTATCTGCCTTTGGTGCAGCGACCTTACTGCCTTTACAGTCTGAAGCTGTGCTACTGGGGCTTTTAGTGCAGGGTGAGCAGAGTGCGGTACTGTTAATTGCGGTGGCCAGTTTGGGGAATATACTGGGTTCTTGTGTGAACTGGTATCTGGGACTCAAGATTGAGCATTATAAAAATAAAAAGTGGTTTCCGGTTTCAGCAGATAAGATGCTCAAGGCGCAAAAGACCTATCAGAAATATGGTTACTGGTCTTTACTGCTGAGCTGGGTGCCTATCATTGGTGATCCGATTACCCTGATTGCGGGACTATTAAAAGAAAACCTCGTCCGTTTTCTGCTGATGGTCAGCATCGCTAAAATTGGACGTTATCTGTTTGTCTATGCGGCCTTTGCCATGTTCTAAACTTGAAAATAATTTTCCTGATTCAGTCTTGGATATTTTTTCAGACTGAAATCCTAAAATCATTCTTTAAATTCGCTTATTGGGTGAAGATGCTTTTGTTTTAAACAAAGATGCTTTAGAATACTCGCTCCCTTACCTGCAGGTCGTTTTGTAATGGTGCAAACGAGCCGAACAGGTGTTCAAAAGAGGTTGTTATGCCTAAGATGAAAACTCGCCGTGGTGCAGCTAAACGCTTTAAAGCGACTGCTAACGGTTTTAAGCGTAAACAAGCGTTCAAACGCCACATTTTGACCAAAAAATCTGCTAAGCGTATTCGTCAATTGCGCGGCTGTGTAATGGTTCACGTAAGTGACGTTGCTTCAGTTCGTCGTATGTGCCCGTACATCTAAGGAGATTATAAATGGCTCGTGTAAAACGTGGTGTACAGGCTCATCGCCGTCACAAAAAAATTCTTGCTCGCGCTAAAGGTTACTATGGTGCTCGTTCACGCGTTTACCGCGTAGCGTTCCAGGCGGTAATCAAAGCTGGTCAATATGCTTACCGTGACCGTCGTCAGAAGAAACGTCAATTCCGCGCTTTGTGGATTGCACGTATCAATGCTGGTGCTCGTCAAAATGGTTTGTCGTACAGCCGTATGATCGCTGGCTTGAAAAAAGCTCAAGTGATTATCGACCGTCGCGTACTTGCTGACATCGCTATGCATGACGCAGTTGCGTTTGCTGCTTTAGCTTCTAAAGCTAAAGATGCATTGGCTGCATAAGTCTTTATGACTTGAAAAGACCGCTTTTAGCGGTCTTTTTTATGCTTAAATAAAAGTAGTCATTTTAAATATTATTTAAAAATCAATATTGTAAATCCTATATTTTTTAGTCATTGTTAAACTGCATAATCAAAAATAAGGCTTAAAAATAATGATTCGACTTGCCACTCAACAGGATGTCCTGCCGATTGCCCAAGTGCACGTACAAAGCTGGCGTGAAAGCTATAAAAACATCATCAAACAATAAATTTTAGATGCATTGTGTGTAGAACAAAGAGCCGCCTTGTAGCGTTCTGTGCTTGAACAGGAAAATCGACAGGTATTTGTCTATGAAGAAAATGCTCAGGTGCTCGGATTTGCTGCCTTTAATTTTCCAGTGGATGCACCAATTAGTGAATTGAGAGCACTTTATTTGCTTCAAAATATTCAAGGTCGCGGCATTGGACGTGATTTGGTTCAATTGGGTCTGGGTTTAAGTCGAGAAAAATCCTACCAGTATATGCAGTGCAGCGTATTGAACCTGAATTCCAGTCGTTATTTTTATGAAAAGACCGGCGCCTATTTTGTCAGTGAAGGAGATGCCAGCGATCTGGGCGAGAATCTTAAAGACTTATGTTATCAGTGGGACATTTAATTTTTGAATACTCTGGCCCAGCTGGCTCAACGTAGAAAAATCTAAAACCTGGGAAAAGACGATAGAAAATAAATCAGCCCTTAGAAGTGTATGGCTGATTTATCTTTTTATCTCAATATCTCCACCGGTCAATTAAGAGAGCATTTCCGGGCGATCAGCAAATGACAGCTTCGGCTCATTCAAATAATGCTGAAATTTTAAGACAGATACTCAGTCGTGATTCCATCATCTGATGGATGATGAAAACCTATCACAAAATCGTCAGCATTATTTCAAGTTGATGCCTGCTCATGAATATCAAAATATCCATTGAATTCTGCCCGTGATGTTCAAGCTTTTCTGGCAAAATGTTAAAGGCCGAAATAGTAGCCAATCAGACAGATAATCACAGTGATCACAATTAAGGTCAGCACATTTGCAGATGAACTGGATTTGCCTGGGTCCTGAGGTTTTTCTGCTTTAGAAATTTTTGGTGAGCGGTCTTCGGTACTCATACCGACAAATGGGTCAGGTGCAACTTTTGGTGTTAGCTGTGCAGTTTTATAGTGATTGGCGACTTTGCTGATGAATTTAGCACTTAAATCATCAATTTTTTGCGAAAAATGTCGCAGGTTAAGTTGCTGCTCCGGGCTGAGTACTTCGCCATCTGCACGATAGGGATGCTGGATTTTCGTTTGAATAAAGTCATTTAAGGCGTCTAGGCGGTACAAAGTCTGGTGAGCATAATCCGCTGAATAGTCAGTGGGAATTAAGGCCAAATGACTTTCGCTATCGGCTTGAATGGCAGGCATGGTGCCGTAATAAGGCAAATTGGTATATGCAGGTTCGGTAAAATCTTGGGCAAGGCTACTTTCAAACAGTTCATGATCGGTATAGGCCTGAATATCATCCCAGTTTGGGGCTTCCAGATCGACATCAATGCGCTTGGCCAGTTTAGGATTTAATTCATAACACCAGAATGTTTCATGGCGTAAAGGAGATTGCTGTGATTTAGGCGCTTCGTAATCATTGTCTGCGCTGTACCATTCAGGGAGTTCTTTGCCAATGATCCAGGCGGTTTTGGCTTTGGCACCATGACTGACAATAAAATGTGCCAGTGGCAGTAGCTCGACATTGGCATTCGGATTTTTTTCATCAACCAGTAAATCAGAGCGATGCAAGCTGAGGCGACGCACGCCTTGTTTTTTCAGACCTTCCAGCCAGATCTGAAAATGCTGAGCCAACAGATGTTGTGACATCAGATCCCGAAAGGCAAACTGATGCTGATTAAAAATGGAATGTTGAATCCAACGATTGAAACTCAGGTCCTGAGTCAAATACTCATTGCCGTAAGTGACCAGGGTCAGTTGCTGTTTCCAAATTTGATCGAGTGCCATAGTGATTTGATCTGATTGATATTGTGTTTATCTTATACTTTTTATATTTAATCATGCCAATCTAATTTTCCTTAAAACGCATCTTCATCAAAGTGTCTAAAAACTGTTAGAATGTGGGGTTTTTAAAATATTTTTTAACCTGTTGCTTTGAGAGTTACTATGTCACTGGAAGCCCTGACCACTGAAGCGCTCGCTGCGATTGCAGCAGCTCAAGACCTTGCTGCACTTGATCAAGTACGAGTGCAATTTACGGGGAAAAAAAGCCAGCTCGCGGAACAATCTAAGTCGCTTGGTAAAATGGATCCTGAAGAACGTAAAGTCTTCGGCGCACAAATCCATGCTGTACGTGAAACTATTACCGCTGCATTGACCTCACGTCAGGCAGAATTGCATAAAGCTGCCTTAGAACAAAAACTGGCAAGCGAAACCATTGATATTACTTTACCAGGTCGTGGCCAACAGGTGGGCAGTATCCATCCAGTGACCCAGGTGCAAGAGCGTATTTGCCAGTTCTTTACCAAGGCAGGTTTTACGGTTGCAACAGGTCCTGAAGTTGAAGATGACTATCACAACTTTGAAGCACTGAATATTCCGGGTCATCACCCGGCGCGTGCCATGCACGATACTTTCTATTTTGATGTGAACCATTTGCTGCGTACGCATACGTCTGGTGTGCAGATTCGTACCATGGAAACTCAGCAGCCACCAATCCAGATCGTATGTCCGGGCCGTGTTTACCGTTGTGATTCGGATCAAACCCACTCACCGATGTTCCATCAGATCGAAGGTTTATACGTGGCTGAAAATACCAGCTTTGCGGAACTGAAAGGTTTGCTGATTAACCTGCTGAACGAATTCTTTGAAAAAGATTTGAAAGTACGTTTCCGTCCATCTTATTTCCCGTTCACCGAGCCAAGTGCGGAAGTGGATATTATGGATGAACGCGGTCGCTGGTTAGAAGTATTGGGCTGCGGTATGGTACATCCGAATGTGCTGCAAGCTGCAGGCATTGATCCTGAAAAATACAAAGGCTTTGCTTTTGGTCTGGGTGTTGAACGTTTTGCAATGCTGCGTTATGGCGTGAATGACTTACGTATGTTCTTTCAAAATGATGTGCGTTTCTTACGCCAGTTTGCTTAAAACTTTTTAATAATCCTCTCCTAACCTCTTCTTTTAAAAAGAAGAGGGACTCCGTGAAATAGATGGAGTTCTCCCCTTTGGAAAATGGGGAGCAGAGGGGGATTCTAGAGATTTGAATTACAGGTTTTATATCAATGAAAATTAGCGAAAATTGGCTACGCACATGGGTCAACCCAGCCATCGATAGCGAAAAACTTTCTGATCAATTGACCATGTTGGGTCTGGAAGTGGATGAGCTTGCACCTGCAGCCAAACCCTTTACTGGTGTGGTGGTGGGGGAAGTCCTGACAGTAGAACAACATCCTGATGCAGATCGCTTGCGTGTGACCACTGTCAATATCGGTTCTGGTGAGCCACTACAAATTGTATGTGGTGCGCCAAATGTACGTGCCGGCATGAAAGCACCGGTTGCGACCATTGGTGCAGTACTTCCAGGCGATTTCAAAATCAAGAAAGGCAAGCTACGTGGTATCGAGTCACAAGGTATGCTGTGCGGCGCTTCAGAAATCGATCTGGAAGATAAAATCGACGGTCTTTTAGAGCTGCCTGCAGATGCACCAGTAGGTATGAACATTCGTGAATATCTGGATCTTGATGACAATGTGATTGACATCAGCATTACGCCTAACCGTGGGGACTGCTTCAGTATTCGCGGGATCGCGCGTGAAATTGGTGTGATCAACCAATTGCCAGTGACTGCCCCTGAAATTAAAGAAGTAGCTGCGACTATTAGCGACGAAAAGAAAGTCGTTGTGTCGACTGAAGGCTGCCCACGTTACTTGGGTCGTGTCATCAAGAACGTCAATACCAAGGCTGTGACTCCTGTATGGATGGAGAGAGCATTGGCGCGTTCAGGTATTCGTCAGCACAGCATTCTGGTCGATATTACCAACTATGTATTAATCGAGCTTGGTCAACCGCTACATGCATTTGACGGTGGTAAAGTTCAAGGCGCGGTACATGTACGTCAAGCGGCGGAAGCTGAAAAGTTGGTTTTGCTCAATGAACAAGAAGTTGAACTCAACGAAAAAGTGATGGTGATTGCAGATGATGAAAAAGCATTGGCCATTGCTGGTATTATGGGTGGCTTGTCTTCAGCAGTCAGCGATGCAACCACTGAAATTTTCCTGGAATCAGCATTCTTCGCGCCATTGCATATTGCCGGTCGTGCACGTAGCTTTGGCATGCATACTGATGCTTCTCAGCGTTATGAACGTGGTGTCGATTTTGAATTGCCATTGATCGCTATGCACCGCGCATCACAATTGATTGCGGAACTTGCGGGCGGTGAGTTTGGACCAATTACAGTTGCCGAAAATGCAGCGTTATTGCCAACACGCGACGCAATTGAGTTGAATCAAGCACAAGTCGATCAACTGCTAGGCTATAGTGTTGACTCAGCGTTCATTACTGATGCTTTAAGCCGTTTAGGTTGTGAAGTTACAGTAAAAGCAGAAGGCGAGTGGTCAGTGGTACCGCCATCACATCGTTATGATATGGTGATTTACCAAGATTTGATTGAAGAAGTGGCACGTATTCACGGTTATGACAATATTCAAATCAGTCTGCCTGTGATTGATGTGAAATTGGCGAAATACCAAGATCAATTTGAGTTGGGCCAACTCCGTCAAACTGCCGTAACTTTAGGTTATCAGGAAGCGATCAGCTTTAGCTTCGCAGACCTAAAACTTGAAAAGCAACTTAATTCCAGTGTGAATCCATTAGCATTAGCCAATCCAATTTCAAGTGATTTGGCGGTGATGCGTTCAACCTTGCTGTCTAGTCTGATTCCTTGTGTTCAGTACAATGTCAACCGCCAGCAAAGTCGTGTACGTTTCTTTGAGCTCGGTCTGCGTTTTGACTATCAGGAAGCCAGCAGTATTCATGATTTAAAACAGATTCCAACTTTTGCATTGATTGCAACTGGTTCACGTCATGCTGAATCTTGGCATGCAAAACCCGCTGCAATGGACTTCTTTGACTTTAAAGGCGATGTAGAAGAAATTCTGGCTGCTGGTCGTGTCAAAGTAGAATATGTGCGTTCAGAGCGTAGCTGGTTGCATCCAGGACAATCCGCAGAAATTCTCGTGAATGGTCAATCAATTGGTTACTTGGGGCGTTTACATCCCTCACTTGAAGACGAACTTGATCTGGCAACCACATGGGTAGCAGAATTGGATCAAGCGGCTATTTTGCAAACTTATGTATCTAATTTTACAGAATTATCACGTTTTCCATCGGTTCGACGTGATATTGCGCTTTTAATTAATGATAAGATTAATGTTAGCGAAATTCAGGGACTTATCGAAAAAACAGGCGGAGAGCTTTTAGACTCAACTTGGTTGTTCGATGTGTACACTGGACAAGGAGTAGAAGAAGGGAAACGCTCACTGGCATTTGCACTTCTCTGGCAGCATCCAAGCCGTACACTGGAAGATGCTGAAATTAAATCAGGTATGGATAATATCCTTCAAGTGTTAGAAAACACTTACCAAGCGACATTGAGGGCTTCATGACAGCACTAACTAAAGCAGAAATGGCTGATCATTTAAGTGAGCTCACGAGTTTAAACCGTCGTGAAGCAAAACAAATGGTTGAGTTGTTCTTCGATGAGATTAGCCAGGCGCTCATCTCAGGCGAGCAAGTAAAACTTTCGGGTTTTGGTAATTTCGAGTTGCGTGATAAGCGTCAACGTCCGGGCCGTAACCCGAAAACGGGTGAAGAGATTCCGATTTCTGCACGCCGCGTGGTCACCTTCCGTGCGGGACAGAAGTTCCGTCAACGTGTGGGAAATGAGCAGGTCAACTGATCTGCTTTTTTAAAAACTGAAATCTAATATTTTTAAATTTCGATTTTTAAAATAAAAAAAGAGAGCCAAAGGCTCTCTTTTTTTTGTACTGAATAATCTAAAAGATTATTGAGCAGCAGCTTCAGAAGCAGCAGTAGCGTCAGCAGCAGCGTCAACAGCAACAGCAGCAGCAGCGTCAGCTTCAGCAGCAGCAGCAGTTTCAGAAGCAGCAACTTCAGAAGTAGCTTCTACAGCAGCAGCATCAGCAGCAGCTTCAGCTTCAGAAGCAGCTTCTACAGCTTCAGATGCAGCTTGGTTAGCGTCAGCAGCAGCGTCGTCAGCTTTTTTAGCACAACCAACGAAAGCTAGAGTAGTAGCAACTGCAGCAGCAATAGCGATTTTTTTGAATAACATGGCATCACTCTCTAAAAATTGAGATTAAAAAAAACCAAAGTTAGTCTGTTAAGTGCTTTTATTGTTCCTAATTGTGTTAGGGACTAACAACGCAGGAGCAGTCTAACTGGTCTGCAAATATGCTATCACTGCGCATTTTTAATTGCTACTGGCAATGATCAAAAAAGTACGGAAAAACGATAAAAAATAAGAAGTTTTTAACAGAAAATAACAATGGAATGAAACATTTAGATTGGAGAAAGGCTTATTAAACACTTAAAAGTTATACAATTTTTAATCTGAACATTTTATTAATCAAAAACTTAAAAATAAGTTTACATAAATCAAGCTTGATTGTTTCATTCTGTAATTTATGTCAACCTAAAAAAGGCCACCGTTTAGATGACCTTTCATTTGAAATTTTAATTTGAAGCTTTGCGTTTCATCTGATCAAAGAAATCATCATTGGTCTTGGTTTCTTTCATACGATCCAGTAAGAATTCCATTGCCGCCAACTCATCTTGAGTATGCAACAGCTTGCGCAGAATCCAGACTTTACGCAGATTGTCTTCCGACATCAGGCGTTCTTCACGGCGAGTACCAGATTTCTTGATGTTCATCGCAGGGAATACGCGTTTTTCAGCAATGCGACGATCAAGGGTAATTTCCTGGTTACCTGTACCTTTGAATTCTTCGTAAATCACTTCATCCATTTTACTACCGGTTTCAATCAGGGCAGTAGAAATGATGGTCAGTGAACCGCCTTCTTCGATATTACGTGCAGCACCGAAGAAGCGTTTAGGACGTTCTAAGGCATGCGCATCCACACCACCAGTCAGTACTTTGCCTGATGAAGGAATCACGGTGTTATAGGCACGCGCCAAACGGGTAATCGAGTCAAGCAGAATCACCACGTCTTTCTTATGTTCAACCAGACGTTTTGCTTTTTCAATCACCATTTCAGCAACTTGAACGTGACGTGCAGGAGATTCATCAAAGGTAGAAGCCACGACTTCACCGCGAACCGTACGCTCCATCTCAGTCACTTCTTCTGGACGCTCATCAATTAGGAGAACGATCAGAATAACTTCAGGATTATTGCGAACGATGGACTGTGCAATGCTTTGCAGCAGCATGGTTTTACCCGCTTTCGGCGGAGCCACAATAATTGAACGCTGGCCTTTACCAATCGGTGCAACTAAGTCGATCACACGGGTGGTTAAATCTTCAGTGGTGCCATTGCCCAACTCCATCACCAACTGTTCAGTCGGGAATAATGGCGTCAAGTTTTCAAACAGAATCTTGTTACGTGAATTTTCAGGTGTGTCGTAGTTAATTTGATTGACTTTAAGTAAAGCAAAATAACGTTCGCCTTCTTTCGGCGGACGAATGGTGCCAGTAATGGTGTCGCCAGTACGGAGGTTAAAACGACGAATTTGAGAAGGGCTGACATAAATATCGTCAGGACCTGCTAAATAAGAACCTGCGGCTGAGCGTAAAAAGCCAAAACCATCTGACAAAATTTCTAGAACGCCATCACCAAAAATCTCTTCGCCATTCATTGCATGACGTTTTAAGATGGCAAAAATAATGTCTTGCTTACGGTTACGAGCCATACCTTCGAGGCCCATAAACTCGGCAATCTTGATGAGTTCGCCAATCGGTTTTTTCTTGAGTTCGGTTAAATTCATAGGTGGTCAGATAGAATCAAAGTTCTGAGGTACAGGTTAGAAAGGGAGTAACATTCGGCCGCATACCAGCATTCAAACGAAAGCAATTGAATTTGCAAAAGAACAATTCAGAGATCTGTTTGAGTGTTTCAAAGAAAAATGTGGAAAACAATTTCTATTGCCGAGCGGCATCTTATGTAATGTGTCTTGTAAGAAATTGACAGGATTTAGGATCCTTTATCTCTTGAGTAGCGAATATAAGAGAAAATGCCAGGTTTGTCAATTTATAGCCGAAAAAAATACGCGAGCATGAGTCGCGTATTTTTTACTAAAAATGCTGTGCTTAGATATTGTCATCAATAAATGCAGTCAGTTTAGATTTTGGTGCAGCACCGACTTGAGTCGCAACAACTTCACCATTTTTGAACATCAACAAAGCCGGGATGTTACGGATGTTGAAATTCACAGCAGTTTGTTCGCAAGAAGTTACGTCAACTTTCACGATTTTAACTTTGCCTTGGTATTCATCAGCAAGCACTTCAAGTACAGGTGCGATTGCTTTACATGGTGCACACCAGCCTGCCCAAAAGTCCACCAGTACAGGAACGTCTGATTGAAGAACGTCTGCTTCGAAGTTTGCGTCAGTAGTGTTTACGATGTTGCCAGACATGGAATGTGCTCCAGATTAATATTTTAAAGATAACTAATTATTAGTATTACATAGCCATCTTTAACAATGTAGGGGAATCTGTAAATTTTCAATGCTTAATGTTATTTTGTCTAATGGATGATCACGATAGTGATGATCGTGTCTCACTATTATTCCCGATAAAAAAAAGAATAAGGCATTAAATTGTCGCTACAAATGGCTTTTAAATTGCATGCATGTGAATTACTCTAAGCACAATTCGTTAAAGGTTTATTTCTGGAATGTCTGACTTTTTGATTGATGAAGAATTACTTGCCGCCATCGATATGGGATCAAACAGCTTTCATTTGGCCATCGCCCGTGTAGATCATGGTGAAGTGAAGAAAGTGGCATCAATGTCAGAAAAAGTTCAGCTTGCCGCAGGACTAGACGAAAATAAAAATTTAACTGAAGCTGCACAGCAACGTGGTTTGGCCTGTCTGGCCCGTTTTGTAGGGCGTTTAGGTGCCGTTCAGCCGAACCGCTTGCGGATCGTAGCGACGAATGCCTTACGTCAAGCCAAAAACGGCCATGAATTTATCCAGAAAGCCGCAGAAATTTTACCGAAACCGATCGAAATTATTGCCGGTCGTGAAGAAGCCCGTCTGATTTATCTGGGTGTATCGCATACCATGGCCAACAGCGGTCGTCGTTTGGTGGTTGACATCGGTGGCGGTTCAACTGAGCTGATTATCGGTGAAGAATTCGAGCCGATTCATACCGAATCAGTACAAATGGGCTGTGTAGCATTTACCAAAGCTTATTTTCAGGATGGTGAAATTAGCGCCAAAGCTTTTGATAAAGCAGTTACTGCGGCACGTAAAGAAATTTCCGGAATTGCCAATACTTATAAAGAAGCCGGTTGGGATGCTGTCGTCGGCTCGAGTGGTACTATTAAAGCCTGCCGCCAGATTTGCGTTAATATGGGCTGGAGCAATGATCGCGAACAGTTGACGCGTGAAGGCCTGGAAAAGCTCAAAGACAAGCTGCTTAAATATAAATATGTCTCGGACATGGAATTCGAAGGTCTGAAAGATGACCGTCGTGCCGTCTTACCTGCTGGTATTGCCATTCTCTATGCCGTCTTTGATGTATTGGGAATTGATCATTTGGTCTATTCTGATGGTGCGCTACGTGAAGGCGTGATGTATGACTTGCTTGGCCGTTTCAAGCACGAAGATATCCGTGATCGTTCCGTACATGCCTTGATCGGCCGTTATAATGCCGATGCCAAGCAGGCTGAGCGTGTGGTTCAGACCGCACAAAAACTGTTTAATGACGTGGCCAGTGAACTCGGTTTGAGTATTGAAGATAGTGACCTGTTACGTCGTGCCGCCTATCTGCATGAGATTGGTTTGGCCATCAGTCACAGTGGCTATCATCGTCATGGCGCATATTTATTACAACACTCGGATATTGCCGGTTTCTCGCAAGTTGATCAAAATCATTTGTCACATTTGGTCGCGCACCATCGGCGTAAATTGCGCGCTGATGCCAAGATTGATGTGATGAAAGTCGGTGGATCTAAACTTTTATGGTTATGTTTGCTGCTTCGTCTGTCGGTTTTGGTCAATCACAGTCGTAGCGATGAGATGCTTCCTGCCATTGAACTCAAGGTTGAAAATGCGCAACAATGGCAACTCAGCGTGTCTGGTGATGCCAAGCAATGGCCATTGCTGGTCGCTGAACTGCACGATGAACAGCAGCAATTTAAAAATTGGGAGATTGAACTCTCGATTCAATCCGAACAGTTTGTTAATTAATACCTTTATAGGGATGAAAACGGTTAACCTATGAAAAATAAAGCAACTCCATCAAAAGCATGGGCGACAGTGCAGATTGCACGTCATCCAGAACGTCCACAATTCCTGGACTATGTGGGTGAAATATTCACTGAATTTGATGCTTTACATGGTGACCGCCTATATGGTGATGATGGCGCGATGATCGGTGGTCTGGCTCGTTTTGATGGTCAACCGGTGATGATCGTCGGTCAGCATCGTGGTCGTAGTACCCGTGAAAAATTACAGCATAATTTCGGCATGAGTAACCCAGAAGGTTATCGTAAGGCACAGCGTCTGCTAGACATGGCAGAGCGTTTCAATCTTCCAGTATTCACCTTTATTGATACCATGGGTGCTTATCCGGGTGTCGGTGCAGAAGAACGTGGTCAGGCTGAAGCAATTGCCACCAGTCTGGCTCAGCTTTCTAATTTGAAAGTACCTGTGATTGCAACTGTATTGGGTGAAGGCGGTTCAGGTGGTGCACTCGGTATTGGGGTAGCAGACCGTGTGGTGATGCTCTCTCACAGTATTTATTCGGTGATTTCACCGGAAGGCTGTGCCTCAATTCTCTGGAAAACTGCTGAAAAAGCTGAACAGGCCAGTGAAGCTTTGGCCCTGACTGCAGAAAAATTGCAGAAAATGGGTATTGTAGAATATGTGGTGGATGAAGGTGAGGGTGCTCATTTAAACTCGGATCAGGTCATGAACAGCTTGAAAGCAGTGCTGAAAGAAGCTTTGAATGAACTGCAACCAATGGAAGCGCAAGCACGATGCGAAGCACGTTACCAACGTTTGATGAAGTTTGGCAGCGACAATTTAGGTCTGGTTTCTTAAAACAGCTGCAGGATTTTCCTGCAGAGACAAAATTTCTCATCGGATGCAGTGGCGGCGTAGATTCTATGCTGTTGCTGCATCTGATGTTTTTTTTATGCCCGGAAAAAGTTCGGGCGATTTATGTCGATCATCAGTTACAAGCACTCAGCGCAGATTGGGGTAAGTTCGTTGCACATCAATGTCAGCAATTGAATATTCCCTGCATCATTCAGCCAGTCAATGTCGCCAGTGGCAATTTGGAACAGCAAGCGCGCAATTCACGTTATCAGGCCTATCTGCAACATTTGCAAGCGGATGAAATGTTGGTGTTAGCGCATCATCAGCAGGATCAGGCGGAAACCCTGATGTTGCGTTTATTGTCTGGTGCCGGCGTTGACGGTTTAGCAGCCATGAAACAGATCGATGTACGTGAAAATCTCACGATTTGGCGGCCATTGCTGGATATTTCCCGTGAGCAGATTTGCCAATGGGCATCAGACCTGAATGTTCAGAATATTGAAGATCCGACCAATGCTGATACCCATTATGACCGAGCCTGGGCACGCCAGACCCTGTGGCCAGTATTAAGCGAACGCTATCCTAAAATGCAAGCTGCCTTGGTGCGAACCAGTGAGTTAATGCAGGATGCTCAAGACATTTTACAAGAAGTGCTGCAACAGGATTTAGCATATTGTGGAACTGAAACGCAGCTCGATCTTGGTAAATTTTTACAGCTTTCAAAATCACGACAACGTCAATTACTCTCTGCCTGGATGAAAGGTAAACAACAGTATCGTCCATCCTTAGATATGGTGGAGCGTTTGCAACGCGAAGTGATTTATGCCAAGCAAGATGCTCAGGCGGCACTACATTGGCAAAGCTTTTACTATGTGCGCTATCAGCAGCAGATACATCGTCTGACTGCAGAGACTTATTTAGCCGAGCAGCAGCAGGTTCAAACGAGCCCGAAAACTATAAAATTTGCTTTAAAAGACAGCGTGCAGGTTTTGTCAGGAAAATTTATCATCGCTCCTGCACAGCTCGGTTTATCTCCTGCATTATTGCAGCAACCTTTGCATTTACAACAGAGGCAGGGTGGCGAAAAAATTCATTTATATGGCCGTGTCGGTGCCTGGCCGCTGAAAAAAGCCATTCAGGAAGCGCAAATATTTCCCTGGACTCGGCATACTATTCAAATATTAAGCACAGATAATGTTATGCTAGGCGTGTTTACCCCTAAAGGATTTTGGTTGGCCCAATCTGCATATTGTGAAGCAGGCGGATGGCTGCCGATTTCGGTTTCTTCAACTTTAGAACTCAACGATGAGCATTGAACATGAGTGCAGCTTTAAATTGTAATATCTGTTTTATTGGTGGCGGTAATATGGCCCAAGCCTTAATTGGCGGTCTGATTTCACGTGGTTTGCCAGCAACACGTATTACAGTTTCTGATCCGGTCGAAAAAGTCCGTGCTTTATTGGCGGAAAAAGAAATTAATGTGACCGGGGATAATAGCGCTGCAATTCAGGATGCAGATATCGTCGTATTGGCGGTAAAACCTCAGGTTTTGGCTCAAGTACTGCAACCTTTAAAAGGTCTGGTTAATAACAAACTGATTATTTCCATTGTTGCCGGTGCAGAAATTGCCACATTATCAGCATTGTTGGGGACAGAGCGTATTGTCCGGGTCATGCCGAATACACCTGCATTGGTACAGACCGGTGCACATGGTTTATATGCCAATGCATTTGTGGAAACCAGTGATCGTGAGCTGGCCAGTCAGGTTCTGGCGTCGACCGGGCTGACCATTTGGGTCGAATCAGAAGCACAAATTGATGCAGTCACTGCAGTCTCGGGTTCGGGTCCGGCTTACTTTTTCTATATGATGGAAAGTATGATTCGTGCGGGTAAAAATTTAGGTTTGGATGAAAAAGTTGCAACCGCACTGACTTTGCAGACGGCTTTAGGGGCGGCGCAGATGGCGATTACCAGCTCGAATACGCCGGCTGAATTACGTAAAAATGTGACTTCTCCAAATGGGACTACACAGGCGGCACTTGAAGTCTTTGATCGCGCCCAGATTTCTCAAAATATTCAGGCGGCACTTGCCGCTGCACAAAAACGCAGTCAAGAACTGGCACAAGAGCTCAGTGAAAGCAGCAAATCTTCAGTTTAATTTTTAGGAACGTTCAAGTATGGGTGCAAATTCTGCGCTAATTTTTGGCATTATCATTAACGTCGCGATTTTGCTCGTATTCTTCCGATTTTTAATGCAACTGGCAGCGGTCAGTCCCTACAATCCTGTGGTTCTTTCTACTGTGAAAGCCACTAAAATTGTAGATGTATTTGGTCGAATTTTCCCAACTTTGGCCAAAGGCCGAGTCAGTACTGCTGCTTTGGCATTACTGGTCGTGCTCTATCTGCTTAAAATTTTTGGCATGATGTATCTGTCAGGAGGGATGCCGAATGGGCCTGTCCATCTGATTATTCTGACTTTTGTCACCATGATGCAGGATTTGATCCGTTTCTGTCGTTATTTGATTTTCGCTACGATTATATTAAGTTGGGTGGTGATGTTTACTCAGTCTCGTTCGCCTTATATTGAAGTCGTGCAAGAGCTGGCTGAGCCTTTACTGGCGCCATTCCGCCGGATTATGCCAAATATGGGGATGATTGACCTTTCTCCAATCTTTGCCATTTTAACTTTAATTATTATCGAAATGATTATGAACCAAGTGGCGATCGTATTGCTTACTGGTCTTTAATCGGATCCAAATAAAAAGGACGCCTCAGCGTCCTTTTTATTTGCTCCTCTCTTTAGAAAAGGGAGGTTGGGAGGGATTTGTTAAACTTGCCAAACCTTGACAAGTTTTATTCGAAGTGCAAGAAGAAGATGGGATTTTAACCTCTCCCTAACCCTCTCCTGGAAGGAGAGGGAACTTGGATACTCTGAACCAGTAATGCTGCTGATTTCCTAAAAATAGAAAAATATGCGTTCGAAACTTGATAGCAGAAAAGATTTTAATATCGCTGCCTGTAGATGAGGATTATAAATTAAAATCCCCTCCATCCCCTTGCGGAATATATTCCTCACCTCCTATAAGGAAGACGGGGTTAAAGGCGCATTAATGCGCTTCATCCCAGTTTTTGCCTTTACCCACTTCTACCACCAATGGTACAGAAATCTGCAATACCGATTGCATCACTTCAGCCAGTTTAGGTGCCAGTTCATCGGCAATGTCTTCATCGACTTCAAACACCAGTTCATCGTGAACTTGCAGCAGCATTTTGGCCTGATCTTTCGGCAACATCTTGTCGACTTCAATCATTGCCATTTTAATAATGTCTGCGGCCGAACCTTGTAGCGGGGCATTAATCGCAGCACGTTCTGCCGCTTTACGCACCATCATATTACGGGCATCGATATCTGGGGTATATAAACGGCGTCCGAGCAAGGTTTCAACAAAACCCTGTTCTAATGCGACCTGACGGGTACGCTGCATATAGTCATAAATGCCCGGATAACGGTGGAAATACTGCTTGATATAATCCTGTGATTCCTGACGGGTAAAACCTAACTGTCGGATCAGACCAAACTCGGACATGCCGTAAAGTAGGCCGAAGTTGACGGCCTTGGCCTGACGGCGCTGGTCATTGGTCACTTCTTCCAACGGAATGCCCAAAACTTCAGCCGCAGTACGGCGGTGTACATCCTGACCGTGAATGAATGCATCCAGCAGGGCTTCATCCTGAGATAAGTGGGCCATGAGACGCAATTCAATTTGTGAGTAATCGGCTGCCAGCAAGACACGACCTTCCGGTGCCACAAACGCCTTGCGGATTTGACGGCCAATTTCGGCACGAATCGGAATGTTCTGCAGGTTTGGATCAGTCGATGATAAACGGCCAGTTGCAGTCAGTGCCTGATGATAACTGGTATGCACACGGTGAGTATCAGGATTGGCCTGTTTGCATAAACCATCGGTATAGGTACTTTTCAGCTTGGACAAACCACGATATTCCAGAATCAGCTGGGCAATCGGATGTTCAATTTTTTCCAGTACACTTTCACTTGTACTGTATTGTCCAGTGGTGGTTTTTTTACCGCCTTTTAGACCCAGTTTTTCAAATAACACTTCACCGACCTGTTTAGGTGAGCTGACATTAAAGCTTTCACCGGCAATTTCCATAATCTGGTTTTCCAGATTTTGCATGGTGTTGGAAAATTCGCCCCCAAGCTGATCCAGAAAAGCCAGATCCAGTTCGATGCCATTTTCTTCCATTTCGGTCAGCACCCGTGCGACCGGAACTTCGATATTGTGCAGAATATTCACCAGTTCAGGATGTGCCTGTAATTTCCCGCTCAAGACTTCATAAAGACGATAAGTAACATGTGCATCTTCTGCAGCATAATGCGCTGCAGTTTCAAGTGGAATCTGGTTGAAGGTCTTCTGTTTGGCGCCTTTACCGGCCACCTGTTCATAAGTCGTGGTCAGATGACTCAAATACAGACGGGCCACATCATCCATGCCATGACGGGTTGCGACAGAATTCAGGACATAGGAAGCCAGCATGGTGTCGAAATACCAGCCTGCCAGATGAATGCCATGATTTTCCAGGACATGTGTATCATATTTCAGATGATGACCAATTTTCTTTACAGACTCATCTTCCAGAATTGGTTTGATCTGCGCCAAAATTACTTCACGATTCAGCTGCTCCGGTGCGCCTTCATAATCATGTGCCAAGGGAACATAATAGGCATCCTGGGCATCGAAGGCGACCGAGAAACCGACAATCTGTGCAATACGATAATCCAAACTGGTGGTTTCGGTATCAAAGGCAAAACGTTTTTCGGTACTTAGGCGCTCAAACAGTGTGTCCCAGTCCTGCTGGCTTAATACTGTGTGGTAGGTCGCTTGACCTAGCTGGTCATCACTGCTGGTCACAGACGCATGGTCTTCCAGAGGTTCTGGTGCTGTAACCGCTTTGGCGTTAATAGATTTTGCCGCCTGCTGGTAGTTTGAATTATTCGGGTTGTTCGGGTGATCTAAGGACTGCAGCTGGTTACGGAATTCCAGCTCGGTGTACAAATGACGCAAGGTCTCGATATTTGGCTCACCCAGTTTTAAATCGTCATAACCAAAATTAAGATCCAGATCGATGACAATACTGGCCAGCTGGTGGTCCAGTGCAATGCCATCGACATGTTCTTTAATATTTTGACCGACTTTGCCTTTGATCTTGTCGACATTTTCTAAAATGCCGCCAATCGAGCCATATTCAGTGAGCAGTTTTGCTGCAGTTTTGGCACCTACACCTGGCACGCCCATGATGCCATCTGATGCATCGCCCATCAGGGTCAGATAGTCAATAATCTGATTCGGCCAGACGCCAAACTTTTCAAAAACCCCATCGACATCCAGCGGTTTTTCTTTAAAGCTGTCTTCCAGGGTGACTTTTTCGGTCACCAGTTGCGCCATATCTTTATCGCCGGTCGAAATCAGCACCTGATGTCCCATGGCTTCGGCACGTTTGGCCAATGTACCGATAATGTCATCTGCTTCGGCACCTGGCAAGGTATGCAAGGGAATGCCCAAGGCACGGATCAAGGCATGTAGATAAGGAATCTGTTCAGCTAATTCCGTTGGCATGCTCGGACGGTCACCTTTATAAATCGGTGAAAGCTCATGCCGGAAGGTGGGTTCTGGTGTATCGAAAATCACCGCCATATGGGTCGGTTGGGTCCGGCGCATCAGTTTTTGAATAGCAGAAATCGCACCACGAATTGCATTGGTATGTAAACCGGTTGACGTGGTTAATGGTGGCAGTGCGTGAAAGGCACGAAATAAAAAGTAGGAGCCATCGACCAAGACAAATGGTGGCATGTAATCAATTCCTTATTCAAAATACAGCGCTATTGTACGTGATTTTTACCGCGCTCGCTGAGACGAGTCTGAGTTTACAGCTTAGCGAATATCGGTCGAAGATGAAATAAGCAGCACAAGCTGTTGTATGATGGAACGATTCAGGAAAGAGAAATATAAGAATGGCTGCAGGACGGAATGAGTTGCGCATGATCTGGCTGATTACCTTGCTGATTACCGGGATCAGCGCCTGGTATCTGGGTTATCAGATTGTGACTTATCTGTGTGGTTTGGGGTTTATCTTTAGCGTGATGCAATATGTCACTGCGGTAGAAGCACCGCTGAATCAATTGGCCGGACAGCAGCAGATGTCCCTAGAACGCAATTCTAAAGTTCCTTTATATATTTCTTCAATTACTGCCATTGTTGGTGGACTGGCTGAACTGGATTGGCTGATGGGAATTGGGATTACGGCCTGGGTATTCTTTTTGCTCAAGTGGCTGCAACGTCTGGAAGGACGTTTGATACAGTTGCAATCACAATCTCATTCTGCCGATCCCTTACAGCGATCACCGGATTGGTCCGATTCTGTTCCATTCGTGAAAACTGAGTCTGCCCAAGAGGTAAACGACACTCCTCATCTGGTAGATCAACTGCAGCGCTGGCTTTTTCAAGGGAATCCAGTCTTAAAAGTCGCAATCAGTATTTTAGTGATCGGTATTATTTTACTGCTGCGCTTTGCCACTGAGCACTGGCAACTCAGTCTGGCTGCAAAATTGGGCCTGGTTGCACTGGCAAGTGGCTGTGTAACAGGTCTGGGTTATCGCCTGATGCAGAAAAATCGGAGTTTTGCTCTGGCACTAGAAGGACTGGGTTTGGGCAGTCTGTTCCTGACCTTATTTTTTGCCTATTACAATCTGGTGATTCCCACGCTGCCGTTGGCGACTTTGCTATTCCTCATCATTCTGGCCATCACTCTATATTTAAGTCTGAAACAGGAAAGCATCGAACTGGCCTTGATGGCTTTGCTGATTGCTTATCTGGCGCCGTTTACCTTGCCGACCCGCGATGCTTCGGCTGTTGAGCTGATCAGCTATTATCTGCTGATCAATATCGGGGTAGCAGTGCTGAGCAGTTTCCGGCCATGGAAGATTCTCAATCAGATTGCTTTTTTAGTCACTGGGGTCGTTGGCGGGATATATAGCCTGATTCATGGTTATACATATGAGCGTTATGCCATGACTGCGCTGATTCTGGCACATAGTGCACTGTTTATCTGGCTAGGTTTCCGCTTTAGCCAGTTGCTGGCACGACAGGATCTCTCACGTTTTCAGTTAAAACCGGTATTGGACTTAGCGCTGATTTTTGCTGCCCCTATTACCGCTTATATTTTTCTGTATCTGATTCATTTTAATCAGCCCAATCAAAAACTCTGGCAAGCTGGGTTAAGCCTGTTCTTTGCACTGGTCTTTGCCGCTTGCTGGACACTGCTGCACCGTAAGCAAACTATCCAGCTCATTTCGCAGAGCTATCTGAGCCTGATGCTGATTTTTCTCGCCTTGGTGCCACCGATCTTATTGACAGAGCAATGGAGTGTGGTCGGCTGGGCCGTTGAAGGTGTTCTGATTTATTTGTGGGCCTTGGAAAAAAATGTCCGGGTAGCACACTATCTGAGCATGGGCTTATTGCTGATGGCCGGATTCAGCAGCCTGTATTATCTGGTCGAGATTAATCCAACACCGCGAATCATTTTCTGGATTTTGAGTCTGTGCTATGTGGCAGTCGTAGTCATCAGCCAGCTTAAAAAGCAGTACCAGCAGCAGATGGATAGTCTGAGTGTCAGCTTTTTAAGCAGTTTAAGTGTTGCGGCCAGCCTGATGTTATTTGCCTTGCTGGAAGATGAATTTCCGAGTCAGCATGCCTATGTGCTGAGTTTATTTATCATCATACTGGGATATGTACTGTTCAATGAAATGATCCTGCGCAAAAATCAGGAGTGGTCCTGGTTACTGCCGAAGTGGAGCGGCATCTCACCCTTGCTGGTCATTGCGGCGATTCTGACCCTGGATCGTAGTCAAAATACGGTGATTGTCTGGAATAGTAGTTTTGAACGTGGAGTTTTTGCCCTTTCTACGATATTATTGGCCATTCTGTGGCTTAGACCGTTGGCTGGCTTGCAGCTCTCCAAGGAATGGATGAGTTTTGGTGTTTTTAGCAGTCTGACTCTGGCAAGTTTATGTCTGATCCCGAACATGCCTTATCTGAGCATGATGATTTTACCTTTATTCTTCTGCCTGTGGTGTTATCGACAGGATCCGCAGTCAGGCTGGCAGCAGCTTTGGCAAACCAAGAGCTGTTTATTGCTGATGGCAACTTGGCTGGTTTGTTCACAGTTATTTAGTCAGCAAGCCTTTCAATATTACTGGCTGCCGATCCTGAATCCTTTTGACCTGATCAGTATCGCCATGTTTGCCAGTTTTATCTGGATGCTGTTACAGCAAATTAAGGTGGGACGTGATAAAGGCATGATGGCGGTTTTAATGGTACTAAGCCTGTTATGGCTTTCCAGTTATATTGTTTTAAGAGCTTTACATGTGTACCTGCAGACACCGTTTAATGAGCTGGCATTATGGAACAATGCAACAGTTCAGCTCAGTCTGACCATACTTTGGGTATTGCTGGCCTGGATTACTATGTGGACAGCAACACTCAAAAAACTGAAACCGATGTGGATTTTAGGCGGCAGTATTCTGGTGATTGTGACCTTGAAGCTCGTACTATTTGACCTGTCACATATTGGCACCCTGACCCGGGTGATTTCCTTCTTGCTGGCGGGCGGGGTGATGCTACTGATTGCTTATATTGCGCCGATGCCGGAGAGGGAGCTTTGAATCCTCTCCCTAACCCTCTCCTTTAAAAAGAAGAGGGAATCTAAGGGTTATTTCAGATCAGGCTCTCTTTTGAGGGCCTTTTCATTGGCATATTGATCGATTTCTTCATTTTCCAAAGGACGGGAAAGTGGATGATCGACAAAGCCCATTTTTGGCACCGGAATTTCAATCTGGTTATCGACAAAGCCGTTGCGAATCCGTTCCTGCATTTCATCACGAACTTTCAGGTAGTTTTCCTGTTGGCACCACACTGCAAACAGCAGTTCAATCGAAGATTCACGGAAAGCGGTAACGGTGACTGCAGGTTTCGGGTCGGCCAGTACCAGTGGATATTTATTGGCAACGTCCAGCAGAACTTCGCGTACCTTGATAATATTTTCATGGAAATTGATCGCCAACGTAATCGGAATCCGCCGTATCGGAAATTTCGACAAGTTCTGCACCGGTGCCCGAATTAGCTGTTCATTCGGTAAACGCACATAGATATTATCTTGGGTCAAAAGTTTAACCGAGAGCAGATCAATCGAAATCACTTCGCCTTCAATGGTATGCCCACGAATCAAGGTAATCTGGATGGTATCACCGACTTCAAAAGAACCTTCACCAATCAGGAACAGACCACTGATCAGGTTGGATGCTGAGGTTTGCGAAGCAAAACCCAGTGCGACCGTTAAAATCCCTGCAGCGCCAAGGAAGACACTGAGTTTAAAACCGGCTTCTTTCAGACTAGCCATCACAAACAGCAGGAAGATAAAATAGAAAATTCCGCGGCGCCAGACCAGTTTCTGATGGGCATTAAAACGGACACCAATGGTGCGAATAAAGGTATTGGAAATAAAGCGTGCGATCAGGAAACCAATAAAGCACAACACCACCGCCACCAGAACTTCGGTCAAACGGTCGGTATTGATATTGGTAAATACTCCCTTCAGGCTGTTGGTGACTTCGGTCGGAATATTTGAACTTGGCATCAGACGCCCTTAGAAAAATGAATCAAACATATTAAATAACGCACCTGCCGGATCGCGCGGTGGATGCAGATAGGCCACTTCACCAGCATTTGGTGGTGTGCGGTTTTCGACCCGAATCCGTGGTGGACGATCCGAACTTTCATGCAAAACGCGGATTTGTGAGGTCCATAAGCGGCCGGTACTTTCACTGTAAAAAAGCGGCAGGGCAGGCACTGGCACATTCATTCGGTCAAAGCGCAATTGCTGGTTACTGGTATTGTGAAACTCAATCGGCGTGACTGCACGAAAGGCTCGCGGATGTAACTGTTTCAGTTCGGTTCTGCCATCGACTGCGGTGGCATAACAGATTTCCCCCGAACGGTGATTGGGTCCAAACCAAGTGTCTTTTGGCAAGATTACCGGCAAATCGAAAATCGGTTCGCGCTGCCCCTCGACAAAACCGGCAATCCATAAGGGCGTGCTGATATAAAGCGTACCGCGCTGTCCGGCAGGAATATAAATCGGATCGACTGGTTTAATCACCACAGAACGGTCTGCAAGGCGTGGCATCAGTTGCAATTTGTTTTGCGTGGATTTGAACATATAGCGTTCAATTTTCACAGGTGGGGGAAAGGCAAAATTCGGATCATCAATCTGATGCCATTGCTGTTCATAATCGTATTGCACAGAAGGGCGGAAATATTCCAGTCGCCATTCCTGAATCCCTCGGGTCAGCCGAAACAGCAAGGAGCCAAACTGCCAGGCTTTAGACTGATTTATTTCAAAATTCTGTTCTCCCCACCAGCGCATTTTCGCTGTATTCGGGATTAATTCATCTTTATCTCGCGGCAATCTTGGCACCCTTTCTTGCTAAATCTTTGAAAACATACTTCACGCTGTCATATGCTTAGAGTACACTCAATTTAAATTTTTTCATCATTATTATAATCCGCGATGCAAGTACTTAAACAATTACAAATCCCATATAGCTTCGCCAAGCGCCATGGTGTGCTGTTGCGTTATGAGGGAGATCAGGCCTTTATTCTGCGTCGTGACAATACCTCGATGCTTGCATTGCAGGAAGCTCGCCGTCTGCTCGGTTATCCGGCTCATTTTCAACTCTGTAGCGAACAGGAATTTAACCAGTTACTCAGTTCCAGTTTTGCCGGCGATAGCGGCGAATCGCAACAGGTCGCTGCCGGTCTGGAAGATCATCCGGATTTACTCAGCCTGGCTGATTCCGTACCTGAAGCTGAAGACCTGATGGATCAGGAAGATGATGCGCCGATTGTGCGGCTGATCAATGCATTGCTCTCAGAGGCGATTCGTGTCGGGGCTTCCGATATTCATATTGAATCTTTTGAGAAAAAACTGTCGGTGCGTTTACGGGTCGATGGCCAGTTACGCGAAATTGTCCAGCCACGTCGTGAACTGGCACCGCTTCTGGTTTCACGGATTAAAGTCATGGCCAAACTGGATATTGCCGAAAAGCGTATTCCTCAAGATGGCCGTATTTCATTACGCTTGGCCGGACGTGAAGTCGATGTCCGTGTATCCACCTTGCCATCTTCTTATGGGGAGCGGGTGGTGATGCGTTTGCTGGACAAGCAGGCCGGCCGTTTGAACATGACCCATTTGGGCTTGGTGAATAATGACTATGGTCGACTCAAGACCTTAGTGCATCGCCCGCACGGGATTATTCTGGTGACTGGCCCGACCGGTTCGGGTAAAACCACCACCTTATATGCGGCACTTTCTGACCTGAATGACGGTTCTAAAAACATCCTCACGGCTGAAGATCCGATTGAATATCAACTGGAAGGCATTGGACAAACGCAGGTCAATACCAAAGTGGATATGACTTTTGCCCGTGCGTTAAAAGCCATGTTGCGTCAGGACCCGGATGTGGTCATGGTTGGTGAGATTCGTGATCTGGAAACCGCAGAAATTGCGGTGCAGGCATCCCTGACAGGACATCTGGTGTTATCCACCTTACACACCAATACCGCGATTGGTGCGGTTACGCGCCTGAAAGATATGGGAATTGAACCATTTCTGCTGTCCAGTTCTTTAATCGGGGTAATTGCCCAACGTCTGGTGCGTACCTTGTGTCCACATTGCGCGACCTGGCATGAGGCAGATGCTTTCGAGAAGAATCTATTTGGCAATATTGAGCATCCCCAAGATTTAAGATTACCGCAACCTCAAGGCTGTGAACGTTGTGGCAATACTGGCTTTAGTGGCCGTACTGCAATTTATGAAATTGTCCCAGTCGATGATCATATGCGCCGTTTGATTCATGGCAATGCGGCTGAATATGAAATCGAAAGCTATGTACGTCAGCAGTCAGGTTCCATTCGTGATGATGGTCTGCGTAAAGTATTGGCTGGAAAAACCACGATTGAAGAAGTATTGCGAGTAACCAACGAAGCAGTAGAATAATTTTTTAATCTGCTCGCTTTATCATAATGATCGTCAGGACTTTTGGATATTTACCAGAGACTGACGATTTTTTTCATGAGTTGTGCACGAAAAGGTGCAGTCGGATTGCCCGGATTGCGCAGAGTTTCATTTTCATAAAAGTTCCGCCAGGCTTGCGCCATTGCTAAAGTGACACCATGCTGTTTTATTTTTTCAACGTCGACTTTGTTTATAGTCTGGAAACGGGCTTCAGCATCTTTGGGGCCAGCGCCCCAGCCAATAATCCCTTTACCAAATTCAGGCAGAATCATATTGTTGGGTGTTGCAGGAATGGGCAGGCGCTCAATTTCAGTATTGAGCAGAGATTTTATTTTCGGACGGATTTTTTCTGAGAGATAAAGATCTGCAAAAGAGGCAGTAGCAACAGTGAGTAAGAGAGAACTTAACAGAATAGGCTTCAACATCAATATAAATCGAATAAATGTAAATAAGAATCATTATATATAAGTTCTTGAGTTTTTGCTGCTATTTTGAAAACGAAGTTGGATGTTGAGGGAAAGTGAAGTGACTAAAAGTTGAAATTTATAATTGAAGCCTAGCTATCCTGAAACTTTTTTCAGGATAGCTGTTAAATAAAAAATTAAGTAATTACGTTTAAGTTCACATCAATATTATTACGGGTCGCATTCGAGTATGGACAGACGATATGCGCAGCATCGACCAGTTTTTTTGCTTCTTCCTGATCCATGCCTTCAAGATGGATATTTAAGGTCACTTCGATCCCGAACCCGGTAGGAATCGGACCAATCCCAACATCACCTTCAATATAGGCATCCTTGCTGATATTAAGCTTGTCGCGATTGGCGACAAATTTCATCGCACCTAAGAAACAGGCAGAATATCCTGCGGCAAAGAGCTGTTCAGGATTGGTTCCACCGCCTGGGCCCCCCATTTCTTTGGGTACAGCCAATTGAACGTCCAGAATCTGATCGTCAGAAATGGCGCGGCCATCACGGCCCCCTGTGGCTTTGGCATGTGCGGTATAGACGGCTTTTTCTAATGACATGAGTTGAATCCCTGTTTATTTTTCATGAAGCTTCTATGCTCAGTGATTTCACCGGAAGAATAAGCAGGGATTTTGTTATTTTATGCAAGCAAATGACACGATTTAAGAAAGTTGCAGAAGTCTACGGTGTTGCATTAAAGGCATGGATTCACGCACTTTTTGCTGTTCATTTAAATCAAATTCGACTGTAATGAGCTGAGCACCTTCTGCATGGATCATATTGAGAAGTTGTCCACGACTATTGGTGGCGGCTGCATGTCCCCAAGTTTGTCGTTTTTCACCATGCCAGCCTTGTTGAGCTGCACCAAGCACCGAGCATTGGCTATCCAGAGCACGTGTTTGCAGAAGAAGCTGCCAATGCATTTCACCTGTGGTATAGGTAAAAGCAGAAGGTGCGGTCAAGAGGTTTGCACCTTTGGCTCGTAGATTTAACGCCAGTTCCGGAAAACGCAGGTCATAACAGACCATTAAACCAATATTACCAAAAGGTGTTTTGGCTACGACAACATCTGTGCCGGGTTCAAAGAATTTGGATTCCTGATAGCCACCGACAGCATCACCGACTTGCACATCAAACAGGTGAATTTTGTCATAACGCGCTTCGGTCCGTTCCGGACTGATACACAGGCTAACGGTACGCACCCGGCCATCCTCAATGATTGAACCATCCGGACGATAAGGGCAGGGTAATGTACCGGCAACGATCCAGGTGTCATATTCATGGGCAAGTTGTTCTAGACGTTGCTGAATCACTTCAAATTGTGCAGCAGTTTCACGCTGTTTACCTGCTGCAAAACAGACAAAGTTTTCCGGGAAAACAATCAGTTCAGCACCATTGGCCTTACTTTGTTGAATTAAAGATTCAATCTCCACGAAATTGGCATCAATTTCATTTTGAGAATTCATTTGTACAACAGAAAGTAAAGTCATAGGGTCCTCTTATAAGATGGTTATACCTTTTGCTCGGAAATTTTATCTAAATTGTCTTGCTCTTTCTGTAGCTGTTTGACTAAAGGTTCAAACATGTTCTGATTGCTTTGATTCAGTTTCATCAAGGTTTTATGCGCATCCAGAACCGTATTCAGCATATTTTGATGCGTGACATGTTCTTCCATCAGCGCACGTGTGCAGACATTTGGATCACCACAATAATTCAGAATCACAAACACTTGGCTCAATCCCATACTGTTGGCCAAAGTGGTAATGTCAGAATTGGTAGAAAGCATGACAGCCTGAATATTGTGTACTTGCTTGAGTTTGAGTCCTAGTTTCGCTAAAACACCCAGTACGGTACTGTCAATGAAACTGGTTTCGGTGAGATCAACGATAGCGCCAACTACGTTGTCTTGCTGTTCAATTTTGTTCAGTAATTTGTCTAGACTAATACAAGATTGGGCACGCACTTCGCCGATAAGCTTAAAAATATGCGTTCCATTCAGACTTGCATATTCAACATGACCTGTTGACATATAAATGCCATTTGCAGAGAAGGATATTAAATTATCCCATAGGGTGTATTGATACTCAAGTGGCTGAAAGTAGTAATCAAATTAAGTGCTTATAAAGCCTGTAAATATACTGCTAATTTACGCGGATAAAGCTTAAAAAGGCGATATCGTCAGCCACATGTTCCGGAGCCTGAAAAGATTGATTCTGCAAATGGTGTAATAATTGCGAGAATTGTTCATTTAAACCACCATCAAAAGGTTCCAGTGCGCCATCCGAACAGATAATAAAGCGCGCATTGCGACTTAATACCCATTCATTTTCCTCAACTTCAAGATCTTCGGTTAAGCCCAAAGGGAAACTGCTGGAAGAGAGGATTTTAGGTTCTTGATTGGGTTCAAATATAATCGGTGGAGGATAATGTCCAGCGCTGGACCATTTTAATACATGGGTTTCCAGATTAAGAATCCCGGCAATCATGGTGATGTGCTTTTCAATATTTTCCTGCATCAGCATGCCGTTCAGCTTTTTGATCAGCTCGCGCGGTGTTTTAGAGCGGCCATGGAAAGCTGCCATCCAGGACGTGAGTAAACTACTGGTGACACCATGTCCAGAGACATCGGCCAAATAGAAAATCACTTCTTTGTCGCTGATTTTCCAATAATCATACCAATCTCCTGAAAGATAGGCAGAAGGCTGGAAATAGGTTTCGACCTCGTAATTGGTCAATTCAATCGGATTTGGTAACAATCTTTTTTGTAATTCTGCCGCAGAAGGAAGGTCGCGGCTATCCTGATTACGTTTATATTGTGCGTCAATTTTTTGTAATGCCAGATCAGGATTCTCGGGAAGTTTATTCCAGATCCAGCCAGCCAAAGCCCCTTGTTCCCAGGCCTGAGCCAAAGCAGTACCTTCATTTTCTAAGGCCAGTACAATCGTAGGCAGATTCCACTTATATTTCAGATAATCATGTACATCTGCAATTGCAATAATCGTAGAGTCATACAGTTCATGATCATCCAGATAGATCATCTGAACATGCGGAAGTGCATCAAGTACTTGATCTAAGTAAGGAATATCACGAGTCGGTTGAATGAAATACATAAAAAAGTGATTCAATCCCAAGATTGGTTATAAGATGTACTATAATAAGCAAAGTATTGCTAGCGAACAGATTTTCACTAGCAATCATACATGAGGCTTAAACTTAAAGATCTTCGTTTGAAGATTTAATGTTGCTATCAATAGAAGGTGCATCATCAGAATTTTCATCTTCAAAATCATCTTCTAGGAAAAGCGTATCTTGTTCTGTACCTTTCTTTTCTGCAATTGCATAATTGGTGCGTTGTAAATAAATATCGCGAATCTGCGCATAACGATCACCAGTCAGCACCCCTTCAACGTCCAGTATTTCTGAACGGGTATCAATGGCACGCCAAAACTGATCTGTCCAGTAAAGTCCATCTTCATCTTCGAGAATGTATTTTTGTGGACGAGCCTGACTATCTACAGCAGTACCGATCACCCCACGGACAGAACTTGGACCTAAAAATGGCAGCATGATATAAGGGCCAGAAGGCACGCCATAATACCCTAAAGTAATTCCAAATTTTTCCTCTTCATGGCTCAAGCCAAGGCGACGTGCTGGATCAGCCAGTCCTAAAGTCGTTAAGGTATTAATGGTAAAACGACCTAGGGATTTAGCAGCGCGGGCAGGACGACCTTGAATCAGCTGATTCACCACATTCCAAGGTTCACCCAGGTTACTGCGGAACTGGGTATAGCTGCCACGAACATCTTGAGGAACCTTTTCCACATATTGTATAGCTATGGGACGTACCACGGTGCGGTCAATCGCATCATTAAACTGATAGATCTTTCTATTTAAGGGCTGAAAAGGATCTTTAACTTCTTCTGCCTGTGCTGCACTGGCATCAACTTTCAGTTGCGTTTGTAATTGTTGAGCTTTGGTTGATATCTTTGTTCTAAGCGGCGTTTTTGCAGGCTCGTTTTCCAGATTTTCCACACCAGTGGCCACCTCAGCGAAAACATGTGCGCTTGAAGCTAAAGAAAATAAGCATATAGATAAGTAAATAGAACGATGCATAAGGTAACCTGAGGCCTTTTCTGTGTAAGTAGCACTACTTATTAGTATGAAAATAATAAACGTTATATTCACGAATAGACATCATTTAAGCAAATTTGTATAAAAAATGAATGAAAACACACGAAAAGCTTAAAAAATATACATACAAAATGATTTTCTCAAAAAGGGGGGTTGCAAGGGCTCTGAAATGCTGTAGAATGCACATCCATCGGCGGTGATGAAGATTAAAACTTCTGATAAAACAGTAACTTAGCATGAAATGGTTGAGTTGGGTTTTATTTGATAAGATTAAAAATAATCTGAATTACTGGTTGACTTTCTAGAGATAGAGAGTAATATAGCCGACCTAGCTTGCTGGTGACGAATCAGCAAGAAGATCATTAAGAGATTATGAAGAACAACTTGTGTGGATTTTTACTGGTTGATCGATCGAAATTATTTTCATTGATTGATGGTAGAAATTACTCGAAGTTTATTTGAGAAATATTTGTCAGAAAATTGATGAGCCAAGATTGGTACCCTTTAAAGGTACTACTGATTTTAAACTGAAGAGTTTGATCATGGCTCAGATTGAACGCTGGCGGCAGGCTTAACACATGCAAGTCGAGCGGGGAAATGTAGCTTGCTACATTACCTAGCGGCGGACGGGTGAG
>NZ_DCLL01000028.1 GCF_002321025.1 Acinetobacter lwoffii | reverse complement strand
ACGCATTGGTCTAAGAATGAATTTAATTGCTGGAATGGTAAATTGGATGCTCTTAAATTAACCTTCGCAAGAGATCTAATATAGAAATATTCATCTTGAGGAAAATTATGAAAGTTATCACAATTTTTAGCCTGATCGCGATTCTGGGTTTAACCGCATGCCAAAAGCGGGATTCTGACACTACACAACAGGATAAAACCACTTCACCATCTTCTATGGATAAAGATCAATAATCTAAAAGAGGCGGATTCATGTTTTTATCTCATCGTATTGGCAGGATGAGGGGCATCTAAACGGATTGTTTTTCTGATTTCTTTAAATTTCAGGCACAAAAAAAGCCCTAAAAAGGGCTTTTTTCATTTGCGATTAGTTAGAAGCTAATGCTTTAACTTGCGCGTTCAAGCGGCTCTTATGACGAGCTGCTTTGTTTTTATGGATGATGCCTTTGTCAGCCATACGGTCGATTACTGGAACAAGCGATTTGTACGCTTCAGTAGCAACAGCATAGTCATTAGTGCTGATAGCAGCTAATGTACGTTTAAGATAGGTACGAACCATAGAACGCAAGCTTGCGTTGTGTTTGCGTGCTTTAACGTTTTGACGAGCACGTTTTTTAGCTTGAGCAGAGTTTGCCACTCGTGCACTCCTTGAAATAGATTGGTCTGGGCGGGCTGAAACTCAACTGAAAACCAACATCAGAGGAATTATCACCAGCCCGTAAACAAGTGCCATATTTTGATTAAACTAAGCACCGAAGTCAAGTCTTGACATGCTTTGACAACATTTTAGATGCAGAAAAATTCTAAAGAAAACGTTAGATTAGTATTCCACCTAGGAGATCGTATAAAAAATGACTAAATCACTGACTCATCCCATCGTGATAGGTGCCACCGGCTTGGTGGGAAAACAACTGATAAAACGTTTGCAAGATGAGCCGACTTGCCAGCAGATTACTGCAGTGGTCAGAAAACATCAAAATGATCTGGATGCTTTGGATAAAGTTCAACAACTGGTACTGGAAGATTTCCTGATGTTGAATGATCAGGATGTCAGCAAGCATAGCCATGGTTTTAGCTGCCTGGGCAGCACCATGAAAAAGGCCGGATCCAAACAGGCATTTTATAGTATTGACTATACCATAAATGCTCACTTTGCAGAGCTGTTACAACAAACTTCAGCGCATTACCTGTTGCTGAGTGCAATGGGTGCCGATCCACAATCTCATTTTTACTATAATCGGGTCAAAGGTGAGCTGGAAGAATATGTACAAACATTGACTCTGGACAGAATCAGCCTGATTCGACCTTCATTGCTCATTGGTGAACGTCCAGAGCAGCGTTTTTTGGAAGATATCGCGCAGCAGGTTTACCACAAAGTATCGCGTTTTATTCCGGATAGTTTTGCGTATAAGCCAGTGATAGCCGAGCAGGTGGCTCATACTATGGTCGAGGCCGCGCTAACTCAGACGGTAAAATTTGAAATTTATGATAATTTACGCATACAAAAAATGAAATGAGGGGAAAACACCGTGTCTACAGCAGCATTTGTTACCTGTGACTTGTTAGATGATCATCCAGAATTAGAGCTTCAGGTGGTGACACCTTGCCTGGACGGTAAATTTTTTAAGAGTTATGGGGCGCGCAAAACCTTTGGCGGTCAGATTGTGACAGTAAAATGTTTTGAAGATAACTCGCGGGTGAAAGAGTTGTTGGCCACAGATGGAACAGGCAAGGTCCTGGTCGTAGATGGCGGTGCATCCATGCGCTGTGCCTTGATGGGTGACCTGATTGCAGAATCAGCGGTAAAAAATCACTGGAATGGCGTGATTATTTACGGTTGCGTTCGTGATGTCGATGCAATTGCTGAACTTGATCTTGGTGTGCATGCATTGGCGGCTATTCCACAGAAGAGCAATCGCAAGGGTGTAGGTGAAGTTGATATTTCTCTCTGCTTTGGTGGTGTCACGTTTAATGCAGGCGAGTATGTCTATGCAGACAATAATGGTATTGTGGTGTCCAAAACAGCCTTAGTGGCTTAATCGGCCGGAATCTGCATTTCTGCATGCAAGAATAACAACAAAACTCATCTGGACCCTGAAAGACAGGATGCTTAGATTCTGTCTTTCATTCATATAAAACAAAAATAGGAAAATACTATGTTGAGTCATCAGATCAAAGTCGCACAAGCCTTAGCCTCTTCAGTCGCCCAAGGGGGACGTGGCATGGTCGGAACGCCATTTCCGAATCAGCCTGAAAAATCAATTAAGCTCTATGAATTTGAAGGTTCACCTTTTTGTCGTCGGGTGCGTGAAGTGCTGACCTTACTCAATCTGGATTATGAAGTTTATCCATGCCCTAAGGGCGGTACGAAATATCGTCCGGTCGTAAAACAGTTGGGCGGCAAGACCCGCTTTCCATTTTTGGTGGATGAAAATACAGGCGATCAGATGTATGAATCGCAGGATATTATCCATCATCTATTCAAGCATTATGGTCAAAGTGGCAAAACGCCAAAGAAATATGCAACTTATCCGAAAATTCCAGTCGCTGCTTTTGCCGGAACGATTATTAATGGTGCGCGCGGAGTCTGGATCAATAAACAGGTGCTTGATCGTCCGGCCCCCGACCAGCTATTAGAGTTATGGGGTTTTGAAGCCAGTCCTTTTGTCCGGGTAGTACGTGGTGTTCTGTCAGAGCTTGAAATTCCCTTTGTTTTTCATAATGTGGCCAAAGAACGTTGGCAGGATTATGGACCAGCCAAGTTGCGTTTAAAGCCGGGGAAATATGAACCGCTTGCGGGTGGTAAACGTGAACAGCTGTTTAAGATGATGGGAAATACGATTCAGTTGCCTTATCTGGTCGATCCAAATACAGGGGTGAGCATGTTTGAATCGGTGGAGATTGTGAAATATTTAAAACAGCAATACGGTACTGCTTAAAGTAGGAAACTTGCGTAACTTCAAAGATTTTCTATCTAGAACTGCCATCTTATCAACAGATGGCATTTTTTTATCTGTGTTTAGTGTGAGAAATATTATGTATCTCTAAGGAGGATAAAACCCAATCTTATAAATAAATGAAAAAAATCATGATTTTTAGAGCTTTTTTGTTTATATTTTAATCTTCAAGGGGATATAACAATAAATATAAGGGGTGTGCTTATGACAGCACCAGAGGCAGTCTTGCCAGTACCTGTATTAATCGTTGAAGATGAATATGTCATTCAGCGCCGTTTAAAAATTATATTAACCAATCTGGGTTATAACGAAGACGTTCTGCTATTTGCCAATACGGTTAAAGAAGCATATTCCATAGTTCAGCAACAACCGATTGCACTGGCCTTAGTAGATTTGGGGTTGCCAGATGGAAGTGGGATTTCAATTATTGAAAAAATCCGCGAACAGGACGCACAAGCGTTGATTCTGGTGGTATCTGCCTGGAGTACTCAGGATAGCCTGTTTAGCGCAATTCAGGCTGGTGCGACCGGTTATGTGCTTAAAGAGCGGGATGATGTTGAAGTCGCCTTGGCCATCCGCAGTATTTTGCGTGGCGGTGCACCGATTGATCCCTTTGTTGCCCGTGAAATTTTAAAACAGATTTCTACTCCCACCATTTCAGCAACAGTAGAGCAGAACAGGTCAGCTGCGGATCAGGAAACGCTCACACACCGGGAGCAGGAAATCCTGTCCTTGGTTGCGCAAGGTCTGAGTAATCGTGAAATTGCCGAGCAGCTCTGTGTGTCACGCTATACCGTCGAAAGTCATATCAAGCATATTTACCGCAAACTCTCTGTCAGTAAACGTACCAAGGCGGTCAGTACAGCACGGTACTTGGGAATTCTGTAATGTCATCTGGCTGTTCCAGAAGCAGCAAAAGGCAGCGACTGAAATGGATTGCTATTTTAATCCTGTACAGCTGGCTCTGTCTGTTCTGTAGGATGAGTCAGGCGCAAAGCCATTTTCAGATTAATGATCTTTGTCAGGTGAAGATCGACTATATTCAGAAGGTTCAGGCTCAGGGTCCTACCGAGATGCCGACATCGGGCTGGCAAAGCGTACGTTTGCCGGATAACTGGCAGAACAACTGGAAGAATTATCATGGGGGTGCCTGGTACAAGATCGTCTGGCGCTGGTCATGCCAAGACAACATCCGCCTTGCAGAACCGGTTGCCTTTTCTATTGATTATATTAATTCGGCAGGTGCCGTATTTCTGAATGGTGACTTGCTTTGGTCTGACCTGAACTTGCAAGAACCCTTGTCGAAAAGCTGGAATATGCCGCGTTACTGGGTTTTCCCGATTAGCGGTTTGCGTAAAGACAGTAATGACATCCTGATTTATGTAAATGGCTACAGTTTCCAAAGCGCGGGCCTGGGCAACATTCAATTTAATAATGTACTGGTCAATAGCCAGCAGTATTTGGAAAAAATCTGGGATCGCCGTACTGTATTCCAGATCAATATGATTTTCTCTGCCACGATTGGGCTGATCTGCTTCATTATCTGGTTATTCCGGCGTTCAGAAACCACTTTTGGCTGGTTGGCACTCAGTTCACTGTTGTGGATTCTGTTTATTTCCAATGTCTTGACTACAGAAAATTTTCCATTTCGCTCCACGATTTCGGCAGCTAAAGCCAATATGCTTTTTTTTATTGCTTATATCCATTGTTTCTGTCTGTATCTGATCCGCTTTGTAAAACAGAAATTTAAGCAGTTGGAGCGAGGATTTATTCTGGTCAGCGTTCTGTCCAGCCTACTGGTGATGATCAGTCCCTTGAATTATCTGGAGCAGGTGCTAGGTGGAGTGTTTATCTTCTATGTATTGCTCTTTATTAGTTGTACTGTGTATGTCAGCTATCAGGCCATCAAAACCCGAAATGGAGAATATCTTTTCCTGACGCTGTGTCTCTGGGGGATTTTGCTGTGTGTAGTCATCGACCTGATCATGTTGAACCAAACCACGGTCAATGAGTTTTCACCTTTATCTCCCTATACCTCACCGATTATTACCTTGTTTGTCGTGCTCATTATGGGTACACGCTTGAATCGTAATGTAAGGAAAATCGAAAAATTTAATAGCCAGTTAGAACGTAAAGTCCAGCAGGTCAGTGCTGACCTGAATAAAAGCCTGAGCGATAAACATCAATTGGAGCTGACCAATGTTCGTCTGCAAGAGCGGATTAATCTGTCACATGAACTGCATGACGGGTTGGGAGGGTCTATTGTGCGTTCCATGATTCTGGTGGATCAAAGTAGCGAAACAGTTTCTAAACAGCAGTTTCTATCCATGCTGAAATTGCTTAGAGATGATCTCAGGCAAATCATTGACAGTGGTTCATCTATTGAAAATAAAGTCCCACAAACGCCGGTACTCTGGATTGCACCGGTACGCTATCGTTTTACCCAGCTGATGGAAGAAATGGAGATTGAAGTTGAATGGTCATTTCCAAAAGTCTGGCAGCGTGAACCGACTGCATTACAGTGTTTGACCCTGATTCGGGTGGTTGAAGAAAGTCTGACCAATATCATTAAGCACAGTCAGGCCAGTCAGGTAAAAGTCAGTCTGGAATATTCACAGCCGCATCAGCTTACTTTGAGTATTCAGGATAATGGCATCGGTTTCGATGCTGACATGGTGCAAAAAAATGGCTTGAGTATTGGAATGCGCAGCATGAAAATGCGGATTGAGCGTATGGGGGGATTGTTCCAGATTGAATCTGAACAAGGAAATACGCTGATTCGGGTGGTACTGGAACTTTATCAGCCTTAAGCGGCTAGAATTTTAGTGGAAAATAAAAAGAGGATCATGTGATCCTCTTCAAATTATTGCCTAAATAGACCTGTGAAAAGCTTACTCATCTTCTGCTGGTGGAACCAGCATCAACACGGCTTCATTCAATAATGCTGCAACATCTTCCAGAATATCTTCATCAGCGAAGTCTTCACCGAATAACAGCGCTTCACCATCTGCAAGCTGTTTGAGTTTTGTGGTAAATGCCTCAGAGATTTCAATGCCTGCGCCATTAGCCCAGAACAGAACGTCGCCGTCCGCTTCAGTATAGAGTAGGCGTGAAGCAGGTTCGAGGATCAGGCTATAACCCTGATCGAGTGCTTCTTCCAGATCACCTGTACCGATTTCTTCTGCTTCAGGCAGGTTTTCAGGATATTTAGGTTCGGACATCAAGCTCATGATGGCATCTTCGAGAACATTGGAATTATGCAGTTGCTGCATGATGTGTTCTTTCAGATATTCCAGCTCATTGCTGTTCACTTCGCCAATAGCACCCACTTGATCACGGATGATATCCAGCAGCGGATTACGTAGCATTTCATTTTCAGAAAATTTATCCCCGACACGATCCATCATGTCACTGATATTTGGCATGCGGAAACCGAATGAATAAGTCAGGCAGTCATCTTCAGCCACGCCGTAATGAGCCAGGCCAGGCGGCACATAGAGCAAATCGCCAGGTGCCAGCACTTCATCAAAGTTCACTTCTATTTCAGGCAATAATTTAAGCGGTTGACCCGGAACAAATGGAGTTTCGGCATCACACATTTGCCCAAGCTGCCAGCGACGATGGCCATAGCCTTGTACCAGAAACACATCATAGAAATCGAAATGCTTGCCGACTGAACCGCCTTGCGGTGCATAAGACACCATGATGTCATCGCGACGCCATTGTGGAATAAATGGGAATTTTTTCCAAAGTGCCGACAGGTCAAATGAATAGTGATCTACAGCCTGAACCAAAAGCGTCCAGAGCTTGGGCATTTTCTGAAAATCTGCCTTGAGCAAAGGTGAAGATTTCACGCTCCATTGATTCGGATCACGATCTTTCTGCTTGATGAGACGGGCAGTGACATGTTCTTCAAGCGCAAGTTCCATCACATCATTGGGTTCAAGCAAACTGGCGATTTCAGGCATTGCATTACGCACCAGTAAAGGTTTCTTTTGCCAGTATTCGCTAAGGAATTGTTCAGCGGTAATACCGCCTAGTACGTCTAAAGGTTGAGACATAGAGTAAAGCCTGAATTTAAAGGGAGAGATTAAGGAACCAAAATTTTTAATTCACGAAGAATATGACAGAGCTTGATCATTGGCATGCCCATCAGCGTGGTCTGATCTTGTCCGATCATTTCTTCAAACAAGCTGATACCGAGGCTTTCACATTTGAAACTGCCTGCACAATGCAAAGGTTGTTCAATTTCGACATAACGCTCGATTTCGACCTGAGACAGTTTGCGGAACTTGACTTTATAGTGTTCAACCAGACTTTGTTCAAAACCGGTCGATAGCTGCTGCACACTGATCGCAGTACTAAAATAGACAATCTTGTCCGAGTTGGCTTGTAGCTGGCGAATGGCCTTTTCAGTCGTTAACGGTTTACCAATAAAAATATCCGGCGCACCTTCACGCCATGCCACCTGATCTGAGCCGATCACAATCGCTTCTGGATTTTGTTCAGCAATATATCTGGCTTTCTCAAAAGCCAGTCGTTGTGCCAGATCATCTGCGTGATTTTCCCCGCGAGGAGATTCATCAATATCCGGTACCATGGAAATATAATTAATATGCAGACGATCCATCAGCGCTTTGCGGGTTTGACTGGACGATGCCAAGATAATCTGTGCAGAATTCATTAGACAGCATATTCCTCAAGAATATTTAACGGTACATACGCCAGAACAGCTTTGTGACAGGCTTGTAGCTTGATCGGTGGAGCTTGACCCGCTTCATAGGCTTCGACCCAGCGCGTTACGCAGATACACCAGAAATCGCCAGGTTGCAGGCCCGGGAAATCCAGTTCGGGCAAAGGCGTAATCAGGTCATTACCGACTTTTTGAGAAAAATTCAGAAATTCTGAGGTCATTTGCGCGCAAACCGTATGCTGGCCCAGATCGGTGGTCGCAGTATGGCAAAAGCCATTGCGGAAATATCCGGTAATCGGATCGAAGCAACAGCTGGACAAAGGCTCACCTAACACGTTCAAACGGTTAAGATTTGGATCAGGATGTATCGACATAGGGACTGAATCTAAAAGAGGCTTTTTTCTATCATAACAAAACTTTGGCATTCATAATGTTTTATGCAAAAGATGCTAACCTTTTTCTGCATAATCATTTAAAATCGCCTGGTTTTAATATCTATAAAGTGAGCTCTACATGAACTTTCAGCGTATGACTGACCTCGATTTAGCAGGTAAACGTGTTCTGATCCGTGAAGATTTAAACGTTCCTGTTAAAAATGGTGTGATCACCAGCGATGCGCGTCTTCGTGCAGCATTGCCAACGATTAAAGCAGCACTAGAAAAAGGCGCTGCAGTCATGGTGTATTCTCATCTGGGTCGTCCGGTTGAAGGTGAGCCTAAAGCTGAACAGTCACTTGCTCCTGTAGCGGCTTACTTGACTGAAGCTTTGGGCCAAGAAGTGAAACTGTTTACTGACTATTTAGATGGCGTTGATGTTCAGCCAGGTCAGGTAGTTCTACTGGAAAATTGCCGTTTTAACGTCGGCGAGAAGAAAAACAATCCTGAACTTGCAGCAAAATATGCAGCATTGTGTGATGTATTCGTGATGGATGCCTTTGGTACAGCACACCGTGCAGAAGCATCTACTGAAGGCGTAGCGCGTCTGGCTAAAGTTGCAGCTGCAGGTCCTTTACTGGCAGCTGAACTTGATGCGCTTGGTCGTGCACTGCAAACCCCTGAAAAGCCAATGGTGGCGATTGTTGCAGGTTCTAAAGTCTCTACCAAGCTAGATGTTTTAACCTCACTTTCTGACATTTGTGATCAATTGATCGTCGGTGGTGGTATTGCCAACACTTTCCTTGCTGCGGCCGGTTATAACGTGGGCAAATCATTGTGTGAAAAGGATCTGATCGATACGGCAAAAGCCATTGCTGCAAAAGTAGCAGTTCCACTTCCTACTGACGTTGTGGTTGCAGATGCCTCTGAAATTAACTTTGAAGACTTCCTGGGTTCATTGGCTGCTGCAAAAGCAACGGTGAAAAACGTTGCAGATGTTGCTGATAACGACATGATTCTGGATGTAGGCCCGGAAACTGCGAAAGCATTTGCAGAAATCCTGAAAACCTCTAAAACCATTCTTTGGAATGGCCCAGTCGGCGTATTTGAAGTAGATCAATTCGGTGAAGGTACTAAAACTTTATCTTTAGCGATTGCTGAATCTGAAGGTTTTTCGATTGCGGGCGGTGGGGATACACTTGCTGCGATTGATAAATATGAAGTGGCTGACAAAATTGGTTATATCTCGACGGGTGGCGGTGCATTCCTTGAATTCGTTGAAGGTAAAACCCTTCCTGCTGTTGCAGTACTTCTAGAACGTGCTTAATTGTATGTCCTAAGCTAAAAAGCTGGCCCAGTGCCAGCTTTTTTTATGTCATTTTTTTGACAGTGAAAATTTACCCTTCATGGCTTCGTCATTAAAATGCAATAAATCTGTCATAAGATGCAGTCATTAAATCACCAAATGACGAGAATACGTGATGAAGAAACAGTTAACTATTGCAGTATTATTAGCAGCATCTCTGGCATTGACTGCGTGTGCAAAACAGGAAAGTGCACCAGAAGCTGAAGCAGAAAGCTCGGCAGCCGTGGCAGATCAGGCTGTAACTCCAGAACAGCAAGCTGCCATTGATGCCATTGACCAGCCAATTTTAGATGAAAAAAATACCGATATTCCAGCTGAAGTTGCCAATGCGCCAGCCGACGAAGCGACTGCAGACGAGTCAGTTGCTGCGACTTCAGAGCCTGTAGCACCTTAATCCGGTTAATGTGACACAAAATCCCTGCAAATGCAGGGATTTTTTTTAAATAGTGTTATTTGTTGCTGAATTGAAACCTTTGAACATGTAGAATATGTGGCATTCACTGGGAGGATATTATGGCTCTTATTTCATTGCGCCAGCTCTTGGATCACGCCGGCGAACATGCTTACGGCGTACCAGCATTTAACGTAAACAACTTAGAACAAATGCGTGCAATTATGCTTGCAGCAGATGCAACCAATTCACCTGTTATCGTACAAGCATCTGCGGGTGCGCGTAAATATGCAGGCGCTCCGTTCTTGCGTCACCTAATTTTGGCTGCAATTGAAGAATGGCCACATATTCCAGTGGTAATGCATCAAGACCACGGTACCAGCCCTGACATTTGTCAACGTTCAATCCAGTTAGGCTTTTCATCAGTAATGATGGACGGTTCACTGGGTGAAGACGGTAAAACACCAACTTCATATGAATATAACGTTGATGTGACTCGCCGTACAGTTCAAATGGCACATGCGTGTGGCGTATCTGTTGAAGGTGAAATCGGTTGTTTGGGTAGCCTTGAAACAGGTATGGCGGGTGAAGAAGATGGCGTAGGCGCAGAAGGCGTACTGGATCATTCTCAACTCCTGACTTCAGTTGAAGAAGCGCGTAGCTTCGTTGCTGATACCAATGTTGATGCGCTTGCAATTGCAGTAGGTACTTCACACGGTGCGTACAAGTTCACGCGTCCACCTACAGGTGATATTCTTGCGATTGACCGCATTAAAGAAATTCACGCAGCACTTCCAAACACACATCTTGTCATGCACGGTTCAAGCTCTGTGCCACAAGAATGGTTGGCAGTGATTAACCAGTATGGCGGCGACATCAAGGAAACTTACGGTGTTCCGGTTGAACAGCTGGTTGAAGCGATCAAACACGGCGTGCGCAAGATTAACATCGATACTGACTTGCGTTTAGCATCTACCGGTGCAATGCGTCGTATGATGGCAGAAAAACCAAGCGAATTCGATCCACGTAAATTCTTCAGCGCAACTGTAGATGCAATGAAGCAAATCTGTATCGATCGTTACGAAGCTTTTGGTACTGCAGGCAATGCAGACAAGATTCGCCCAATCTCTTTAGAGAAAATGGTGTCACACTATAAATAATTCCCAGTGAATCATTTATAAAAAAAGCCCACTGCAAATGTGGGCTTTTTTGTAGACTCATAAATATCAAGAATAAGAGCAGCATATGGAACTGATTTTCGCAGCAGCGCTATGCAGCGTTGCGGTCTCAATATTATTAAAAGTCGCCAAAAATAAGGGCTTGAGTCCGATACACATGATTAGCTGGAACTATATGACAGCCAGTCTCTTGTGTTTTTTCTGGTTTAAGCCTGATATTCAGCATATTTCAATGTCTCAGACGCCTTGGTTGCTTATTCTGGCTCTGGGTATTTTGCTTCCGAGCGTATTTCTGTTTTTGGCCAAGGCTTTGCAAACGGCTGGAATTTTAAAAACCGAAATTGCCCAGCGACTTTCTGTAGTTTTGTCACTGGCTGCAGCCTATTTCATTTTTCAGGAACAGTTTAATCAGCTGAAAATACTTGGGATCGCTTTAGGTATTGGAGCAGTGCTGTGCATCCTGTTTTCACATCGACAAAGTACAGGACAGGGCAGTCAGGGAATGTTGTATCTGGGCTTGGTCTGGGTCGGTTATGCACTGATTGATGTATTGTTGAAATATACAACCAGTCTGGGCCTCCAATTCGCGGTGGCGCTGAATCTAATGTTTGTTTGTGCCCTGATCATTTCGATGGGCTATCTGTTAATCAAATATAAAAGCTTGGGCTCGATGCAGAATATCGGCGCTGGTCTGTTATTGGGTTTCCTGAATTTTGCCAATATTGCTTTCTATGTCAAAGCCCATATGCTGCTTAAGGATTCACCTGCGATCGTCTTTGCTGGCATGAATATTCTGGTGGTGGTATTTGGTGTGATAGCAGGTCTGGTATTCTTTAAAGAACGGCTCAAACCTGCAAGTACTCTAGGATTACTGCTAGGCTTGACTAGTGTGATTTGCCTAGCTTATGCAATGTCTGCTTGACATAAGAGGATGCAAATTCAATCGGATGTCGGAGCAGGTCACCTGCTTCGGCCAGTCCAAGCAATAAACCGGCCTGTTGGCAGTCTGGACAGTGCGGATAACGATGCTGTTGCTCTTTATAGTGCTGGAGATAAATTTTATCGCAATGATAGCATTCAAATTTCAGGGATTTGGATGTAAGGAGCGACATAGATGACCTCTATTGTTATTCTATTAGATGTAAATTAAATAAAGCAAAAAATAGGCCCGAATTGACATGGAAAGGGGCGCTTAACCCCTTTTATAGCATAAATTCCTTACAGTTTGGTGAAAATATCTTCAGCGGTAAGACGTGATTTAGGCAGTTTGGCATTGAAATCATTTTCACTGCGATAGCCTAAAGTCAGCAATACAGAGGGGATCAAGCCCTGTTCTGCGAGTTGTAATTCTTCACTTATAATTTCTTCATTAAAGCCGCCAATTGGTGTGGCATCAACCCCTTCAATTCCGGCAGCCAAGAGTATTTGACCGAGTGCAATAAAGGTCTGGTTTTCAGCCCAACGCTGAATATCACCTTTTTCATTGCGATAATAATGAATATAACCTGCACGGGTGTTTTTCTGACCTTCTTTGGCTGATTCATCTTTAAAACGGCCACTAAGATCATCGCGGTTCAATAAGTTTTCCAGATGCAACTCATTAATATCAGCTTTGGTGCAGAATAAAATGGTATGGGATGAATCCAGAACTTTGGGTGCATTGTAGGCATAAGTACCGACCAAGGCTTTGGCAATGCGCTGTTTGGCGGCATCATGATCGGCAATAAAAAAATGCCAAGGCTGAATATTGATCGAAGAGGGTGCCAGACGCAAAATTTCTAATAAGCGCTCGAACTGTTCTGCCGGGATTTTCTTGCTAGGATCATAGGCTTTAGTGGTATAGCGGGTTTGTGTGATCTTGAGTAAATCCATCAATGGACTCCAATCTTTTTAAATAAACAGCGAGTAGAAGTTTTAAATATATACATTTTTCACATACCCTGATTATTACAATAAAAAAGCATCAGGCAAAGCCTGTTCTGAAATGATCTTGAGTTGGATTCAAGCAAAACTTAGAGTTAAATCAGATTAAAACCCAGTTTTTGTCTATTGGCACTTTTAAGTGAGAAGCGTTTAATAAGAGACATCGCCGGCAACATGAAAATAGGTTAGCGGATGCAAGTCACCAATTATTTTAAACACAAACTGAAAACCCAGCAGCAAATCGGCTTATGGATTGGACTGGCGGATGCCTATGGCACCGAGATTGCGGCAAATGCAGGCTATGACTGGCTGCTGATTGATGGTGAGCATGCGCCCAGTGATTTGAGAACGACTTTGTCGCAACTGCAAAGTATTGCTGCTTATCCCTCGCAAGCAGTGGTACGACCGCCCATTGGTAGCGTGCAACTGATCAAGCAACTCCTCGATATCGGTGCACAGACGCTGTTGATTCCGATGGTAGAAACCGTGGAACAGGCCGAACTCATGGTCAAGGCAGTCCGTTATCCACCTGAAGGGATTCGTGGCGTTGGTGCTGCACTGGCACGTGCCACCCGCTGGAACAGCATTCCAAATTATTATCAGACTGCACATGAAGAAATCTGTCTATTAATCCAGATTGAATCGGTCACAGGACTGGAAAATCTGGATGCTATTCTTCAGATCGACGGGATTGATGGGGTATTTATTGGTGCCGTTGATCTGTCTGCCACTATGGGTTATCAAGGTGATCCGAATCATCCTGAAGTACAAAAAGCTGTAATTGATGCAATTCAGCGGATTCGTGCAGCTGGCAAGGCTGCAGGGATTTTGTCGACCCAGCATGAAGTGACGCAAAAATATATCGAACTTGGCACTGAGTTTGTTGCAGTCGGCGTAGATACCAGTGTTTTGATGAATTCCTTGCGTGATCTATTGGGGAAATATAAAACGGATATCAATGTGAATAATCCGGCAGGTGGTTATTAATCAACAAGAGATTCTGAATGAATAGCTGGCTTAAATTTTTGGTTTATTTTTAACCAGAAATTGTTTGGGATGAGCTATTCATTCAGCTATAAGAAAATCATAATGAATCTTCAGGAAGCGGAACAGTTTTTACAAAAACAGAAAAACATCTTAGAAAATAAACGTCAGCAAAGAACTAGGAGAGCGCAACAAGCTTTTTTATGATTCACGTACTTTTGCAGTCTTAAATGCTATTTTCTTTATCCTGAATTATCAACAAACAGGAGAATGGAACTTGCTGTACCTCGGGCTGAGTTTCATGTCTCTAATATTGATTTTCAAGTATCTAAAGACAGGTTTTGTTTATCAACGGAAATGAAGTAACGTTAAAATGAATTTTAGATCATAAAAATCAAAAGCCTAATAATTAACAAAGCATGAAAAAAGTTCTTAAAAATCCCATTCTATTGTCATTACAATGTAATTTTGCTTTTGCTGGATAAATAGCTTACACTGGTTGCACTTCAAGCAAGTACTGTTCTTGCTTCTATTATTATTTTAAGCTGATTGTGATGTACTTTTTAGTTCAAGTATTTGAACTCAAATAAGATCTACTAGCCATAGAACTATTATGTAAACTAGGTTGTTATTAATCTCTCTCCATATAGTCACAAAAAGCTCATATCGTGTGAGTAAATATTTTGATCAAAATCAATGAATGGCATATTGCCACTGCCGCTGATGGCAATGAAATTAACGTGAAACTGGTTCCATTAAAGCGCAAGCAAAATACAATGGACGGTTTTATCTGGGTTGAAGTCGGTAAGATGATTCAATTGCCAACGGGTGAGGAATTTCAGTTCAATCTTGATGGTAAAAGTTTCTATACTGGGGTAAACCAGCTTTATCGTCTGTGTTAAGCAGATCAATATCGTAAAAAAAGTGGCTGATTAATATCGCCACTTTTTTAGTTTTAGGGTATCAAAACTTTGATCTTCCTGAATTTCCAGAATCTCTGCGCTGTCTTCTTTCCAGTCGCCCAGTACAATTCTTCTTTTCTGACCGAGTTGATGAATAGCTGCGCGATGTGTATGACCATGGATCAGCACATCTACGTCCTGTAATGCCAGCTCAACTGCATGTGGGTTGACGTCCATCACTTCATAGCTTTTAAACTGTTGTGCCTGATGGCTTTGCTGACGAAAGCGGTTGGCTAGTCTGGTTCGAAATGAAAGAGGGGTTTTTCTTAAGAAGCCCAGTAGCAAAGGATGACGAATAATCTTTTTAAAACGTTGATAAGAAATATCATCGGTACATAGTGCATCGCCATGTTCCAGGCGGAAACGTGTTCCGGCAATAATCAGTTGAGCGATTTCGGAAAGAAGCTGTCCGCCAAATTGAGCTAAAAATTTGCTTCCTAGAACAAAATCCCGGTTGCCGGCCTGAAAATAGATTTTATTCCCAGCCTGAGTAAACTGTCTTAATGCAGTGACAATCTCGTCCAGCCATGGAGAGCTATAGTCATCACCGATCCAGGCATTGAACCAGTCACCCAAAATATACAGTTGGGTATTTTGATCTTGATATTCAGTTAATAAATCTAAAAACCCCCGAACAAGTCGAGGGTGATCAGGTGACAAATGTAAATCTGAGATAAACAGATAGGTCACGAATCTTTTCCTTCTTTAATTTAATCCCTTCCGACCTCCCTTTGAAAAAGGGAGGAAAACCTTATTTTGATAAAAGGTGATTCCCTCCTTTATTAAAGGAGGGTTAGGGAGGATTTAAACTTATTCAGAAATGATTTTTGCAGATTCGATTACTACGTTTTCTAGAGGAACGTCAGCGTGGTAGCCACGGTTGCCAGTGCGCACGTTTTTGATTTCGTTCACAACGTCCATACCTTCAACCACTTTACCAAATACGGCATAACCCCAACCTTGAGCAGTTTTGCCAGAATGGTTAAGGAATGAGTTGTTTTTCACGTTAATGAAGAATTGAGCAGAAGCTGAGTGCGGTGCTTGAGTACGTGCCATTGCAATCGTACCTTCGTCATTGGTCAAGCCGTTGTCTGCTTCGTTTTCGATTGCATCACGTGTCGCTTTTTCTTTGAAGTTTTCATCCATGCCGCCGCCTTGGATCATGAAACCATCAATAACACGGTGGAAAATTACGCCGTCATAAAAACCGTCACGTACGTATTCTAAAAAGTTAGCTACGGTTTTAGGTGCTTTTTCAGCATTGAGTTCTAGAACAATACGACCTTTATTGGTGTTTAATTCGACTTGAGGAAAACTCATTGTGTAATCTCCTGATCATGGACGAGTGCCATGGTTTTTTCTGAATGAGTGAAGCATAAGCAAACTACATTCGACAAGGCAAGTAAAAACATTATTTTCTTTGTTAAAAGCATAAAAATAATACCTTATTTATACGTTGATTTATCAAGGCATTTCAAATGCTGCCAGACAGGGCGTTATATTCCGGGCAGGCACAAATTGAATCATTTTCCAGTTTCGTAAAGTGTTGATATTTTAGTTTTGGGCAGCTTGCTGTATTTTCAGTTTTTAAAATGAGTGAATTGAAATCAAATACCGTAGTTAGCGGTTGAGAGATTAATCACCTATAGTTAAACTAAGGAACTTTGATAATGAATATACGTACAACTTGTACGATTAAATATTCGTTAATCCCTTTTTAACTTTAGAAGTGAATGATTGATCATGAAGCCAAATGATGTTGTGACATCTCTGCCCGAGAACCCGACCCAAAAGAACAATGCAGTCGATTCAGTGCAGCAGCAAGAACAACAACCAGGCTTGGACTTTGTACGTCAGGTCATTACTGATGATTTAGCCGCTGGTCGTACTCAACAGGTGGTGACGCGTTTTCCGCCTGAGCCGAATGGCTATTTACATATTGGCCATGTGAAAGCAATTTGCTTGAACTTCGGTATCGCTGAAGAATTTAAAGGTGTGTGTAACCTGCGTTTCGATGATACCAATCCGGATGCCGAAGAGCAGGAATATGTGGATGGTATTGCCAATGACGTGAAATGGCTGGGCTTCCAGTGGGAAGGCGAGCCGCGTTATGCATCAAGCTATTTCGATCAACTTTATACCTGGGCAGTTCAGCTGATTGAGCAGGGCGATGCCTATGTGGATTTGCAAAGTCCAGAAGAGATCCGTTTAAACCGTGGTAATTTCGTTGAGCCGGGTAAAAACTCGCCACAACGCGATGCAACGGTTGCAGAAAACCTGGAGCGTTTTGAGAAAATGCGCAGCGGTGAATATGCAGAAGGTCAGGCAGTTTTACGTGCCAAGATTGATATGACGTCACCGAACGTACATATGCGTGATCCGATTCTGTATCGTATCCTGCATTCTGAACACCATCAGACTGGCGATAAATGGAAAATTTATCCAATGTATGACTATGCGCATCCATTGTCTGATGCGATTGAAGGCATTACGCATTCACTGTGTACCTTGGAATTCCAGGATCACCGTCCGTTCTATGACTGGGTGGTGGCAAAAGTTAAATCACCATCCGTGCCACGTCAGTATGAATCCAGCCGTTTAAATGTGGACTATACCATCACCTCAAAACGCAAATTGCGTAAGCTGGTTGAAGGTGGTCATGTAAGTGGTTGGGATGACCCACGTATGCCGACTGTAGTGGGTATGCGTCGTCGTGGTTTTACGCCTGAAGGATTGCGTGATTTCTGTCAACGTGTCGGTGTATCGAAAGTTGATGGCAGTATCGTTGATGTCGCCATGCTGGAATACTGTATTCGTCAGTCTCTGGAAAATACCGCAGCCCGTGGTATGGCGGTGTTAAATCCATTAAAAGTGACGTTAACCAACTTGCCAGCCGATATGGACCTGACCCATTCACGTCATCCGAATGTCGATATGGGCGAGCGCGTTATTCCATTGACGACCGAGCTGTTTATTGACCGTAAAGACTTTGAAGAAGAGCCACCAAAAGGCTTTAAACGTTTGATTCCAGGTGGCGAAGTCCGTTTACGTCATGCCTATGTCATCAAATGTGACGAAGTCATTAAAGATGAAAATGGCGAAGTGGTTGAACTGAAATGTTCGATTGATCCCGAAACTTTAGGTAAAAATCCTGAAGGTCGTAAGGTGAAAGGTGTGATTCACTGGGTATCTGCGACAAAAGGCGTTCCTGCGGAAGTGCGTATTTACGACCGTTTGTTTACTGAGTCTGATCCTGAAGTGGGTGATGACTTCCTGGAAAACCTCAACCCTGAATCATTGAAGGTGGTTCAGGCCGTGATTGAGCCTGCTTTGGCGCAAGCTCAGCCGGAAGATCGTTTCCAGTTTGAGCGTGAAGGTTATTTCGTGGCTGATCAATACGATCATTCCAGCGAAAAACCGGTATTCAACCGTATTCTGGATCTTAAGGATAGCTTTAAACCAGGCAAATAAGCTGGTTTAAGTCAGAATAAAAAGCCCAACTTTGGTTGGGCTTTTTTAATACAGCAGGGAAAATTGCATGATTGTGCGTGATAAGAATAATAGTTTGGGTTTACTGGTTGCCTGGCAGGGAACGATTTTGCCCAAGGTGCTGCCCGCATTGGTTTTGGTGGTCTTTATTTCTGCCTTGCTGGTGTATTTGAGTCAAGCGCATTTCGTGAGCCTTCCTGCTGTCCCGGCAATTGGCTTTACCATCTTTGGTGTGATTCTCTCGATCTTTCTGAGTTTTAGAAATACAGCCTGCTATGATCGCTGGTGGGAAGGTCGTAAGCTGTGGGGCGCGCTGATTGCCACTACGCGCCATTTATGCCGGGATAGCCATGTGCTGGATGAGCAAACCCGTGAAATCTTATTGTATCGCATGATGCTGTTTACTCATCTATTACGGGACCGGCTAAGACAGCAAGCGCCTAGCATTCAGGCTTATGAAGCTGCTGCCGGTTTTGAACCCAAGTCATTTGAGCAATTGCCCATGCAAATCAATCCATCACAATGGGTGCTGGAACAGATGCAAAAAGAGCTGGTGCAACAGTATCAGCAGGGCAAGATCAGCGATATTATTTATAACAACCTGAATCAGCATACTGTGGCTTTGGGAGATATTCAGGCTGGTTGTGATCGAATTTTATCAACACCATTGCCATTTTCTTATTCAGTGCTATTACATCGTGCAGTTTATTCTTTTTGCTTTATCCTGCCTTTCAGTTTGCAGGCGAATTTAGGCCTGTGGACGCCGATTCTGGTCGGATTGATTGCTTATATGCTGCTCGGGCTGGATGAGCTCAGTGCAGAGCTGGAAGAACCCTTTGGCTTGCAGGACAACGATCTGCCGCTAGATTCAATTGTACGACTGGTAGAGCGGGAAACCCTAAGCTCTTTGGGTAAAGCGCTGCCTGAAGCGATTCAAGCCACGAAGGGCTATTTAACCTGATTCCTTATCTGCATCATCAAAATGTAAACACGAACTTAAAATTTCTTGCTAACAAAAAATCATCAGCAGGCTGAGCTTTAAATTAACGATGTTTAAGATTGGTCAGGTCTGACACTTTGGTTTTAGCCTGATCTTGTAATTCACGGTATTGTTGCAAACGCAGATTGGCTTTATCTCTGAGCTTCTTCTTGATATACAGCGCCAATGCGAAACTGGTTGTAGTCAGGGTCAGGAACATGCTGTTCATAAAACTCATCATCGAGCTGATATAACCAATCGTGGTCAGACGATTCATCATATAAATCACTTGCGGGCTGCTTTCCACACCGGTAATGGCCCAGGTACACAAATGTTCGCAATTATTAATAATCAGATGATAGTTATTTTCATGCATTCTGGACCGCATGCGACGTACCACTTTACGACCTTTATATTTTGCCGAGTCATAATGCTGCATATGAATCGGTTTGCCATGACTGAATTTTTCAATCGAGGTAATTTCAATGGGGCGTTTCTTGAATAAATGCGCAAAGCCGGAATAATGAATGACACGACCACGTCCGGCATAAATCCCGTGATGGGTATAACCGAAATGTTTAACCATAAGATGTGCGCCTATGGGAAACCGTTTAGTCTGTTGCATATCAGAATTAAGCCATTTAAAAAGCATTGTCGTTTAATAAGAAGTGTACTGTGTTTTGCTAAATTAATCGATGCCTTGCCTGAGTTTCAGATCAGAATTGAAGCGTTATTAAGCCAAGTTTAAAGGGATTAAAAGAAAGCAGAATTTAGAACATATTCTTCTGATGAAAGTGTTTGAATAGCCTAAGCAAGGCTTAATATTTCTTCAAAATCACAAGCGGGGATCAAATGAGTTTTCAGCGTTTTCTTGTCTGATTTTTGAGGTTTTAAAGTTAGAGTGACTAAAATATGAGTGAAATAGAGAGGACCAAACTCTTCAATTAGACCTTCAAGAATAAAAAAAGCACCTGACTACGCAAGTGCTTTCTTTATACGTCTGTAACCTTGGCCGATTACTGCAATGGCAAGTGCTGAAGTTCATTCAGTTCTTTGCGGCTATAGCCGCGAGACACAAGAACCTTTTTAATTCCGATGATGATTTCTTCATCAGTGGCTTTAGACAGTGCTTCAAGAAGCTGTTCATTCGTCTTGCAAGAGCAATCATTTTCAACACAAGCAATTTGATTCTTGTGTTCATTGTGTTGTTCATTAGAAAACAACTTTTGCCAAAAACTCATAGAGCCTTCATACAACAACCTAACATAGAGTGAAATATAGCCAATTAAATAAATAAAGCAATAGGACCTATGTGATAAAAGCAGCAGTTGATCTTGAAAATTTCCGATGGAGGCCTAAAGGTTTAACGATATTTCTTGCTGTACAAGTCAATATTTATTCTTAAATACATGATTTATAATATAAAAAATGGAGCTTCAAAAAGCTCCATTTTTGTAACAATATAATAAATTGAAACAAATTCTTTATACTTTTTCTAACAATACACCCGTCTCAACATGGTGCGTATACGGGAACTGGTCAAACATGGCGAATTTGCTAATTTTATGCGTTTGAGACAACTGTTTCAGATTGTCATATAAGGTATCTGGATTGCAAGAAATGTAAATAATACGTTCGAAACGCTGTAACAGTTTCAGCGTTTCATCATCAATACCGGCACGCGGTGGATCGACAAATACCGTATCAAAATCATAAGTCGAAATATCAATTTGTGCTTCCTGCAAGCGACGGAAAACACGCTCGCCATTATAAGCTTGAGTGAATTCTTCGGCAGATAGACGCGCAACCTGAATATTTTCAATCTGGTTTTGCTCAATATTCCACTCAGCTGCATAGACTGAAGATTTGGCTAATTCAGTGGCTAAAACACGGCGGAATTTGGTTGAAAGCGGTAGGGTGAAGTTGCCATTGCCACAGTAGAGTTCCAGCAAATCTTTATCTGATTGCTCTGCTGCATCACATGCCCATTCCAGCATTTTTTGGCAAACTTGTGCATTGGGTTGGGTAAAGCTGCTTTCGATCTGCTTGTATTTATAGGGACAGTCAAAGACCGACAGTTCTTCCACCACATATTCATCAGTCAGGACAAATTTCTGGCCACGGCTGCGGCCAATCAGTTTGATATTCAGTTTTTCCGCCAGCGCTTTTGCTGCAGGTTCCCAGCTTTCATCCAGCTTGCGGTGATAAATCAGGGATACCAGAACCTGACCCCTTAAAGTCGCCAGAAAATGGACTTCAAACAGGCGATGGCCCAGATTGGCATCTGCCTTGAATGCTTCAAGTAATTGTGGCATCAAGTCATTAATGCTGCGGTCGGCAATTGGAAATTCATCAATACGAATGACTTTTTTATTGTTGTTCTCGTCACGTTCGAACATGGCATAAAACAGATCATCTTCAGTATGCCAGATCCGGAATTCAGCACGCATGCGGAAATATTTTTCAGGAGACTGGAATACTTCTAAAGCAGGTGGTTGATATTCGGCAAACTGAGCGCTGATGCGTTCAATTTTGGCTTCAAGTTGTTGCTGATAAGATGAAGTCATATGCAGTAAGAAATCGCAAATATTTTAAAGCGCAAATGGTAGCAAAAAATTGCCGATCTGCCTAAGCCTATTGTAGTCGAGCCGCTTTAAAAGCTGCATAAAAAAGACCAAACCTTCTGAGGAGAGAGGTTTGGCCATCAAGAGGAAAGATTTAAGCTAAAAATGCTGAGATGATTGGACTGATTTAGAGATTATCCATTGTCATCAAGCTGGCATTGCCACCTGCCGCCGCCGTGTTGATACTGATAGCGCGTTCAATCACCAATCGCTCGACCGGAATATCGTAGTTGCCCGAAGTTAAATGGGTGATACCAATAATTGGACCTTTTCGGGTTGCAATGCGTTTCTGCAAATCAATCAATTCAGCAGTGTCACCATGATGCAGGACGGCATCAAATACACCTGTTTCAATATCCCGGACTACTTTAAATTGCTTGCTGACCGCGGCTGGCATCGTTGGTAAATATTTCAGAATAAAAGTATTGTCCGCCAGTACCGCAGGACGACTGCCAACCGATAAAATCGCCAGAATTTGCTGAATCTGATCCTGCTCGGTATGTGCTAAGGATAAAACGCTTTCACGTGGCAAGATCATGTACTGATTATCCTCACCGGTTGGACCTTGCAGGCTAAAGCTTTGACCAGTCGCAATTTGCATAGGTGCTTTTAAAGATAAAGTTGGGAAAGTTTTAGCTACCCAGACTTTAAACTCCTGAATAAATTTATTTTCAACAAGTGCTGGACCCGCTTGAACTGCATAAGGCTGCGCCAGTTTTTTCTCGGATACTTGATGCATTAAACGGTAGATATACAGTGGGCCACCCGCTTTCGGGCCGGTGCCGGACAGACCTTCGCCACCAAAAGGCTGGACGCCCACGACCGCACCGACGATATTGCGGTTAATATACAGGTTGCCGACTTCTGCTCGCGCAATCACGGTTTGCATGGTTTCATCAATACGCGTGTGCAAACCCATGGTCAGGCCATAACCCTTACTGTTGATCTGCTCTAATAACTGTTCCAGTTCGCCATATTTATAGCTGATCAGATGCAATACCGGACCAAATACTTCACGTTCTAGATCATTCAGATTTGGCAGTTCAATCAGGGTCGGCGCAATGAATGTTCCTTGAGTTAATTCAGTCTGGTCTTGATTAAACATCAACTGATGAACTTTATGACCTTTGCTGCGCATCTGCTCAATATGCTTTTGGATATTTTGTTGGGCTTCTGCATCAATCACTGGACCAATATCGGTTTTCAGCAAGACCGGATTGCCAACACGCAACTGTTGCATGGCACCTTTGAGCATGTTGCGAACAGCCTCCAGATTATCCTCCTGAACACAAAGGACACGCAGGGCAGAACAACGTTGACCGGCACTGTCATAGGCAGAGCTCACAACATACAAAACCACCTGTTCAGTCAGGGCGGATGAATCCACAATCATGGCATTCTGACCACCGGTTTCAGCAATCAGGGTGACGCTTTCTCCAAACTGATTCAGACGTTCTGCAACGGTTTTTTGCAGAATCTGAGCGACTTCGGTGGAACCGGTAAACATGATGCCCTGAATACGTGAATCTGCACTGAGCTGTGCACCAATGGTTTCACCGCGCCCAGGTAGCAGCTGTAATACATCCTGCGGAATACCGGCTTCCCATAAAATCTGTACGGCTTGTGCTGCAATCAGCGGCGTTTGTTCAGCCGGTTTGGCAATCACGGTATTGCCAGCGACCAGCGCTGCTGAAAGCTGACCGGTAAAAATCGCCAGCGGGAAATTCCATGGACTGATACATAGCACGGTGCCTAAAGGCTGGATCTGTACATTGTCATTGAGATCCAAAACTTGAGCTGCATAGTAACGCAAGAAATCTACCGCCTCACGCACTTCGGCAATCGCATTGGCATAGGTTTTACCTGCTTCACGAGAAAGAAGAACCATGAGCGGTAGCAGGCGTTCTTCCATCAATTCTGCGGCTCTATTCAGGCAGGCAGCACGCTCATTTTTTGACAGATTGGCCCAGAAACTTTGTGCATTAACGGCTTGGGTGAGTGCAATTTTGGCCTGTTCAGAAGTTGCTTCATAGACTGTGCCGACCACATCCTGATGTTGTGCCGGATTGATTACGGGAACTGCATGGGGCGTATCCACGCTGCTAAATGCCGTTCCCATAGCAGCTGACTGAAATTGCGTATTTGCCAGACTGGATGCGACTTCATTTAAAATACTGAGTTCAGCATCATTGGCCAAATCGAGTCCTGAAGAGTTCAATCGTGCATCGGTATAAAGATCTTGCGGATAGGGAATCTGGGGATGCTTGGCACCCATCACGCCTTCTTGTTTTGATGCCTTTAAAATGGTTTGCTGTGGATTTTCAATCAAATCTTCAATTTTCAAGGTTTTGTCAGCAATACGATTGACGAATGAGGTATTGGCACCATTTTCCAGTAAACGACGCACCAGATAAGCCAGCAAGGTTTCATGATTGCCGACTGGCGCATAGATCCGGCAGGGTATACCGAGTTTATTTTTCGATGGATCACCCACGACATTTTCATACAGCGGTTCGCCCATGCCATGCAGACATTGAAACTCGTATTGGCCAGCATAATACTGCTCAGGTTGCGCCAGCTGATAGATCGTCGCTACCGTTTGTGCATTGTGTGTGGCAAATTGCGGGTAGATATAATCCGGTTCAGCCAACAGCTTACGCGCACAGGCGATATAAGACAGATCTGTGTGTACCTTACGGGTAAATACCGGATAATCCGACATTCCATCAATTTGGGCTTTCTTGATTTCACTGTCCCAATACGCGCCTTTGACCAGACGAATCATCAAGCGTTTCTGACTACGCTTCGCCAGATCAATGATGTAATCCACCACATAAAAACAGCGTTTTTGATAGGCCTGAATCACAAAGCCAATGCCTTTCCAGTCCTGCAATTGTGGTTCAAAACACATGCGTTCTAATAATTCTAGCGAAATCTCAAGGCGATCGCTTTCTTCAGCATCGATATTTAAACCAATATTGTACTGCTTGGCCAAGACCGCGAGTTTCAGTACTTTTGCATAGAGCTCATCATGCACGCGATCCATTTGCGAGCGCTGATAACGTGGATGCAGCGCAGAGAGCTTGATAGAAATTCCGGGACCATCATAAACATCTTTATCCTGTGATGCTTGACCAATGGCATGAATGGCTTGCTGATAATCCTGATAATAACGTTCAGCATCCGGATCGGTCAGCGCTGCTTCACCCAGCATGTCATAGGAATAGCGAAAGCCTTTTTCTTCCAGCGGTTCGGCATTTTTCAGGGCTTCATCAATGGTTTCACCCGTAACAAACTGCTCGCCCATCATGCGCATGGCAACATCGACGGCCTTACGGATAATCCCGCGGCCACTGCGTGCCAAAAGACCCGTCAATAAGCTAGACAGGCTTTTTTGCTGCGGGGTTTCCATCAGCTTACCGGTCAGCATCAGCCCCCAAGCTGCCGCGTTCACAAACATTAGCTGGCTCTGGCCTAAATGCTCTTTCCAGTTACCTTGATTGATTTTGTCTCGAATCAGCAGGTCACGTGTGGCTTTGTCCGGAATCCGCAGCAGGGCTTCTGCCAGACACATCAGCGCAATACCTTCCTGAGAAGATAAAGAAAATTCCTGCAATAAGCCTTGTACGATCCCGGCTTTCCCAGTGGAGCTTTTGCGCTCACGCAAGGAATGCGCGAGATCAAAGGCAAGCGCCTGAATCTTGTCACTCATCTCGGAAGAAATTTCACTATGGGCCAATAACTCTTCGACGCATTCAGTTTCAGCACGACGCCATGCCGTATTAATATGTTCTTCGTATTGGTTTTTATATTTAAATTCAGCAATATAATTCGAGTGCTGGGCCGCATCTAAAATTGAATCTGGGCGGAGAGTGGTTGGCATAGTGACTTCCTGTACTGCGTCAATCAGTTCTTTGAGGTGAATGAGTTTTAATCTATAATCACAGAATATTTGACGAATATCTCACTATAGTTTTCGCTTTTTTTAGAGAATAATTCTAATGACAAGTCCTTATTTGAACCTTGACCGTATAGATATTCGTATACTGGGTTTATTGCAATCCGATGCTAAGCTGTCCAATATCAAACTGGCTGAACTGGTCAATCTGTCGCCTACAGCAGCCTTGGCGCGTGTACAAAAGCTGACCCGTGAAGGTTTTATTGTGGGCTATGAAGCGCGCCTCAATCCAGTCATGTTGAATAATGGTTTTGTGGTCTTTGTTGAAATTTTACTGGATAAAACCACACCGAATGTTTTAGATGAATTTTCCCATGCAGTCCGGCAGATTCCTGAAATTATCGAATGTCACATGATCAGTGGCGGCTTCGATTTCGTGGTAAAAATCCGCTGTGCCAATATGGATGAATTCCGCAAAATCTCAGGTCAGATCTTGTGGCAATTGCCCGGAATTAAAGAAACGCGCAGTTATCCGGTGATGGAAGTGATTAAAGAAAGTCAGCGGATCCATCTGAAAATGCCGGGAAAAGCCAAATAATTAGCAGTAAATTAAAATCAAAAAAGGGACTCGAAAGTCCCTTTAATTTATGCTGAAGAAAATATTTATTTTTCCATTTCTGCCATTTCTTTTTGATACTCAGCTTTAGCCATTTCAAAACGATGTACTACATCTTCACTAGGTGCTTTATCCAGCAGACTGACGATGATAATGCTGAGGGTAGCCAGAATAAAGCCCGGAATAATCTCATACAGACCGGTATCACCCATGTAATTTTTCCAGACAATTACAGTCACGGCACCGACCACCATACCGACAATCGCGCCGTTGAGGGTCATTCGTTTCCAGAATAGCGACAAGATAATCAGTGGGCCAAATGCGGCACCAAAACCGGCCCAGGCATAAGCCACTAGACCCAAAACCTTACTGTTCGGATTAATTGCCAGTGAAATGGCAATCAGGGCAATCACCAAGACCATGCCGCGACCGACCCAGATCAGTTCTTTTTGTGAAGCATTTTTACGCAGGAAACTCTTGTATAAATCTTCGGTCAAGGTCGTTGAACAGACTAGAAGCTGACAGCTTAAGGTACTCATGATTGCTGCCAGAATAGCAGCCAGAATGATTCCGGCAATCCACGGATTAAACAGGATTTTGGTCAACTCCATAAATACCGTTTCAGGGTTTTGATTCACCACCGAGGCCAATGTGGGATTGACACTGAAGTAGGCAATACCGATATAACCGGCAGCCACTGCACCGCCTAGGCATAGAATCATCCAGGTCATGCCAATACGGCGCGCAGCAGGAATGGTTTTGACCGAATCTGCTGCCATAAAACGCACCAGAATATGCGGCTGACCAAAATAACCCAAGCCCCAGGCCAGACTGGAAATAATCGCAACGGTGCTTAAACCTTCAAGCATACTGGAGGCATGTGGGCGAGCCGATTCAAGGATGACACTCACTTGCTGGCTGTTGTCGCCCAGGGCCAAGAAGGTAATGATCGGAGTCAGCAATAAGGCAAAAATCATCAAACCGGCCTGGAATGTATCGGTCCAGCTGATCGCCAAAAAGCCACCAATACAAACATAGAGAATCGTCGCCATCGCACCAATCACAAGCGCTGTGGTGTAATCCCAGCCAAACAGGCTTTCAAACAGACGTGCACCTGCGACCATGCCCGAAGCACAATAAATCGCAAAGAACACCAGAATCACCAAGGCAGACAAAACCCGTAAAATGCGTTTACGGTCGGAAAAACGGCTGGTGAAATAATCCGGTAAGGTTAGGGCATTGTTTTGATATTCAGTATGGGCACGCAGTCGACCTGCTACGAGTAACCAGTTCAGCCATGCACCGATAATCAAACCGATCGCAATCCAGACTTCTGACAGGCCAGACAGGTAAATGGCTCCCGGAAGACCCATCAACAGCCAGCCACTCATATCCGATGCGCCCGCCGAAAGTGCAGTAACGACACTGCCCAGACTCCGTCCACCTAGAATATATTCGTCAAAATTGGAGGTGACACGATAAGCATATAAACCGATTGCAATCATGGCGATAATATAAAACATGAAGGTAATCAGGGTGGGGTTTAAATAAGTCATAGGCAGGTCATCCTGTAAATATGGAAATCATCGTCCAAGATGATTTTTTGTACTGAGATTGCAAGGAGGTGATTCAAGCATGGTTTAAAAATTACACTCTGTAACAATTGCACAGCTTTTATGTGTGCTTATTGTAAACATAATAGTAATCCACTGAAATTGAATCAGGAATAACTTGAGCGGATAAAAGGCAATACGACGTCGGATTCAGGGGGAAAGTGGAAATTTTGAATAAATAATTAAAATATTTGAATTTTAGCCAGTTACTTACACAATCTTACAAAACTCACAGCTTTAGCGTATTGGTAATAAATCGTAGCAAATCTAGGTTAAAGTCTTTCTATTAGGCCTGTATTTGTTTGCTCATATTAATGTCACACCAAATACGGTGCATCGCCAAGAGTATTTTTTAGTGGACAATATGCTTCAAATCGAACCGACGCGCATTGAACGTGATTTATTGGGGGAAAAACAAATCCCGTTGCATAGCTATTATGGGATTCATACCTTACGTGCCATCGAAAATTTTAAGATTTCCGGATTGGCGGTGGGGCAACAAACGCATTTTATTCGTGCTTTGGCCCAAGTGAAAAAAGCCTCGGCACAGGCCAATCTACATTTTCAAAAACTGTCCGAGCAGACCAGTCATGCCATTCAAAATGCCTGTGATGAATTGATTCAGCATCCGGAAGCGTGGCAAGCGGCATTTCCACTCGATCCTTATCAGGGCGGTGCCGGAACCTCCATCAATATGAATGCCAATGAGGTGATCGCCAATATTACCCTTGAAATGTCGGGCCATCAGAAAGGTGATTATCACATTCTGCATCCAAATGATCATGTCAATACCTCGCAATCGACCAATGATGTCTATCCAACGGCTTTGCGTCTGTCGACCTATAGCAGTCTGGATGAATTATTGAGTGTGCTCAAGGCGCTGATAGATTGTATCGATCATAAAGCTGCCGAATTTGAATATGTCATCAAGATGGGACGTACCCAGTTACAAGATGCAGTTCCGATGACCATGGAACAGGAATTCCGGGCATTTGCCACCTTATTAAAAGAAGACCTGAAGCTGATTGGTCAGATGCGACAGTTATTGCTAGAAGTCAATTTAGGCGCCACTGCTATTGGGACCGGAGTGAATACACCGCCGGGCTATGCCAATCGGGTAGTGGAAATCTTTGCACACCTGACAGGTCTACCTTTAAAAGGAGCGGCAGATTATGTCGAGGCGACCAGCGATTGTGGCGTCTTTATTATTTTGTCGAGCAGTTTAAAACGTCTGGCAGTGAAACTGTCCAAAATCTGTAATGACTTGCGCTTGCTCAGCTCAGGGCCGCGTACAGGTCTGGCTGAAATCCGTTTACCTGAATTACAGGCAGGTTCTTCGATCATGCCGGCAAAAATCAATCCGGTGATTCCGGAAGTGGTCAATCAGATTGCCTTTCGGGTGATTGGTAATGATTTAACCATTACTATGGCTGCGGAAGCCGGGCAGTTACAATTGAATGTTATGGAGCCTGTGATTGCCGTGGCGATGAATGAATCGATTCAATTATTGACCCAAGGCATGCAAACCCTGAATCAGAAATGTATTGCTGGCATTCAGGCCAATGAACAGATTTGTTTAAGTTCGGTCATGCGCAGTGTCGGGATCGTAACCTTGCTTGAACCGATATTGGGACATGCCAAATGCGATGAAATCGGCAAACAATGTATGCGGGAAAATAAAACCGTGCCGCAAGTAGTATTAGAGTTAGGTTTATTGAGTGAAGCGCAATTAGAAGAGATTTTTGCATTTGAAAATCTGGTGTCTGAAATCCCTTCAGCAGAGAATCAGCTCGAACAGGTTTCTTAACATACATATATCTATTAAATCGTCTGAAACAGCGAATCGCTGCTATTTTGATAATTTGCCTCAAGTTCAGGATGTGGATTTGAGGCATTTTCATCTAGACTAGAGCCTGAACTATATTTGGCTGGGTAAATGGCGATGTTTGATAAAATCAGTGCATTATTTAAAAGTAATAAACCGACTGCTGCACAGCTATATTTAGAAGAGCAGAATATCCAGTACGTAGAAGGTACAGGCTATATCGTCGATGATATTCAACTCAATCAGGAATTGGGTGCACGATTAGAGTATTTGTCGAATCGCCGTTTAAAACAGTTTGATGATTTAAAAGCGTTATATGATACCGCAATGCTGATCAATGAAAAAATTGATCTGGAAATTGCCCATCAGCATTTTAATGCGACTTTAGGCAATACCGAAGAGAATCTGCTGCAATTTAAAATGATCCTTAAGAAGTTAAATGATTATTATCGTAACTTTCTGCGCGATCAAAAATAAGCTGCAAAAGTGGCTTAAAATCGAAGTATATGGATGTAGCAAGACTGCATAAAAATAACAAAATATCCTGAGATCATCGTGCTAGTATAAGCCTCAGGTTATTTAGACTTTAAAGCTATATCCATGTTCCAGCAAGAAATTTCCCAACTCAATTTACCACAGCTCAAAGCAGGCGAGAAACGCTGGTTAGGCAATCTGCAAGGTTCCTCAACTGCATTATTGCTTAAAGAAATCGTGCAGCAGCAATCGCGCTTGTTTATTGTGATTGCACGTAATAATCAGCATTTGGGTCAACTGGAAAGTGAACTGGAATTTTATGGGATTAAACCCACGATTTTTCCAGATTGGGAAATCTTGCCTTATGACCGTCTCTCACCACATCAGGATATTGTCTCGGAACGTCTGGCAATCTTATCCAATATGCCCAAAACTGGCGTACTGTTGCTGTCCGCCTCAACTTTGGCACAACGTGTGGCGCCGACCTCATGGATTCTGGGTGAGCATTTCGATATTCATGTCGGTCAGAAATTTGATCTGGAACAACAAAAGAAAAAGCTGATTCAGGCCGGTTATCATCTGGTCGATACCGTTTATGATCCGGGTGAATTCGCAGTGCGCGGCAGTATCATGGATATCTACGCATCGGGGCAGGAAGCACCGATTCGGATTGACCTGTTCGATGATGAAATTGAAAGCCTGAAATTTTTCGATTCCGAAACTCAGCGTACCACGCAAAGTTTGCAGCAGTTTACCGTATTGCCCGCACAGGAATTTCCGCTTAAGGAAGGTCGTGCGACGTTCCGTGACCGCTATGCTGAATTTTTCCCGACCGCGAATCCGAAGAAAAATCCGATCTACCAGGATGTGATGGATGGCATAGTCTCACCGGGAATCGAGTTTTATTTGCCCTTGTTTTTCAGCGCTGAAGCCATGCAAGGTCAAAGTTCGCTCATTTCGTACTTACCTAAGAATGGCATTGTCATTACAGATAAGGCTTTGGAAGAAAGTCTGAGCCAGTTTTGGCAAGATGTAGTGCGCCGTTATGAAGATCGTCGCCACAATGTCGACCAACCGATCATGCCGCCTGAAAGCCTGTTTTTTCAGACCAATCAGGTGCTGGAGCAGCTGAACCAGTTTGCACGCATCATTGCCGCACAAACATCTTTTGATCAAAAAGCTGGGGTATTGAATCTTGATACCCAGTTGCCACCGCGTCTGCCCGTAGATCCGAAACGTGAAAAACCGTTTCATGAAGTCAAAAAATATATTGATCAGGCTAATCATCCGGTATTGCTAGTGGCTGAAAGTGCTGGACGCCGGGAAAGTCTTAAAGATGCCTTAAGGCCAAGTCTGGGTGATATCCCCACGGTTGAAAATTTTGATAGTTTTATTCAATCTCTGTATGCAATTGCCATTACCAATGCGCCTTTAGAGCGTGGTCTGGTATTGACCGATCGTGTCAGCGTAATTTCTGAAAATCAGCTGTATGAACATCGCGTGGTACAGCGCCGTCGCAAACGTCAACAGGAAGTTTCCGAAGAGTTTCTGATCCGAAGTCTAACTGAGCTGACCATGGGCGCGCCTGTGGTACATATCGATTATGGGGTCGGACGTTATGCCGGTCTGGTCACCCTAAGTATTGATGATCAGGATCACGAATTTTTGCAGCTGGATTATGCGGATGCCGCCAAAGTCTACGTGCCGGTGACCAATCTGCACTTAATTAGCCGGTATAGTGGTGGTGATCCGGATCTGGCACCTTTGCATAAACTGGGTACAGATGCGTGGAATAAAGCCAAACGTAAAGCGCTGGAACAGATTCACGATGTCGCGGCCGAATTGCTGCATATTCAGGCACGTCGTGCTTCCAAGCCCGGGATCAGTTTTGAAGTCGATCAAAGCCTGTATATGCAATTTGCTAGTGGCTTTGCGTATGAAGAAACACTGGATCAGGCCAATGCGATTGAAGCGACGTTGCATGACATGCAGCAGGCCAAGCCGATGGATCGTCTGGTGTGTGGTGATGTGGGTTTCGGTAAGACAGAAGTCGCGATGCGTGCCGCATTTGTTGCAGTGCAGAATAATCGGCAGGTCGCGATTCTGGTACCAACCACCTTGCTGGCACAGCAGCATTATGATTCATTTAAAGACCGCTTTGCCGACTGGCCGGTCCGAATTGAAGTGCTGTCACGTTTCGGTTCTTCCAAAGCACATACCAAGACCATTGACGACCTGATCGAAGGGAAAGTCGATATTGTGATTGGTACACATAAGATTTTGCAGGAAAATGTCCAGTTTAAGAATCTCGGTCTGATGATTGTCGATGAAGAGCATCGTTTCGGTGTGCGCGACAAGGAGCGAATCAAGGCCATGCGTGCCGATGTTGATATGCTGACACTGACTGCGACTCCAATTCCACGTACGCTGAATATGGCCTTTAGTGGCATGCGTGATCTGTCGATTATCGCCACACCGCCGGCACGCCGTCTTGCGGTGAAAACCTTTGTGCAGGAACATACCGATGACACCATTAAAGAAGCGATTCTGCGTGAATTGCTGCGCGGTGGTCAGGTTTATTTTCTGCATAATGAAGTTGATACAATCGATCGTGCCGCCGAGCATATCCGTAAACTGGTGCCGGAAGCGCGGGTGATTGTGGCCCACGGACAGATGCGTGAACGTGAACTGGAGCAGGTGATGCAGCAGTTCTATCACAAGGAATACAATGTTCTGGTATGTTCGACCATTATTGAAACCGGGATTGATGTTCCGAATGCCAACACCATTCTGATTGAACGTGCCGACAAACTGGGCCTGGCGCAATTACATCAGCTACGCGGACGTGTAGGGCGCTCACATCATCAGGCTTATGCATATTTGATGGTACCGTCATTAAAAGCCTTAAAAGGTGATGCAGAAAAACGTCTGGATGCCATTCAGCGTGCTTCAACTTTGGGTGCCGGTTTTATGCTGGCAACTGAAGATCTGGAAATTCGCGGCGCAGGTGAATTACTCGGTGAACAGCAGAGTGGTTCGATGCAGGCGATTGGTTATAGCCTGTATATGGAAATGCTGGAAAAAGCCACCAAAGCCATTCAAAAAGGTAAAACGCCAAACTTCGACGCACCATTGTCATTGACTGCCGAAATTACCCTGCATATGCCAGCACTGATTCCGGATGAATATCTGGGTGATGTGCATCAACGTCTGTTGTTCTATAAACGCATCAGTAATACCGATACCCAGGAAAAGCTGGATAATATCCGGATGGAATTGATTGATCGTTTTGGTATACCGCCGCAACCGGTCAAACAGCTCTTTGCTGTACATCAGATTCGATTGAAAGCCGAGCAGCTTGGTATTACTAAAATTGATATCAGCAGTCAGGGTGGGCATATTGAATTTGCACCGGATACTCCGGTTCAAGCCATGACGATTATCCAGATGATGCAGAAACATCCGACCTATTTCCGGATGGATGGCGGTCAACGTCTAAAAGTCATGGTCATGCTGGAAGACTATCAAAAGCGGATTCAGTTTATACAGGATTTACTGGACAGTCTGCTTAAAGAATTGCACTGATTTTATTCGATTAAATCAGCCTGAAAATTCAGTTTGAATTTCATTTTCCAATGAAGTTTGCAGGAACAACAGGCTTGATTTTTTTAATGAATTGTTTACAGTAATTATTGTGATGTGCTTCGCAACAAATCATGAAAATTTGTCTTTAAACACATTGCTTTCAATATTCAGCTTCAGTTGGATATGTTAGTATTAGCCATCATTCTAATTTTGCATCATTTATAAAGATATGTTTAGTTTGCATCCACAACTTGCTCAAGATACGTTTTTTGTAGGCGACTTTCCTTTGTCAACATGTCGTTTGATGAATGATATGCAATTTCCCTGGCTGATTCTGATTCCACGTGTGCCGGGTGTCTCTGAATTATATGAATTGAGTCAAGCTGACCAAGAGCAGTTTTTAAGAGAGTCAAGCTGGTTATCAAGCCAGCTGGCACGTGTTTTCCGTGCAGATAAAATGAATGTAGCAGCGCTGGGTAATATGGTGCCGCAATTGCATTTTCATCATGTAGTTCGTTATCAGAACGACGTTGCATGGCCGAAGCCTGTTTGGGGTACATCTGCTGTTCCTTATAGCAGTGAAGTATTGGCACATATGCGTCAAACCTTAATGCTGGCTTTACGTGGTCAGGGCGACATGCCATTTGACTGGCGCATGGACTAATCAGCCAAGGCATTCCGAGAACCATGAACAGTTGCGGACTTCAGGGAGTGAGTGAGTGCAATTAGACGACTGGATTCAAAAAGAACCCCATCAGTTTGAATATTTCCATCGCATGATGGGCTATATCATGCTGTCTCTGGTTCTGGTCGTCTTTCATTACACTGAACCAGATACCCAGTATCAGCTTTTTGTTCCATTTTTTTTGTTTCTGGTTTTGTTGATCACTCCCAAGCTATCTCGCTGGCTGATCTATCGTCATGATTATCACATTCGGCGTAATATTCTTTTCCTGATTGATGTCATTGTCATCTCGGTGGTTTTGGCGGCCGTGCATCTGGACTTGGTGTTGTCCTTGCTGGGTCTGGTCGCAGTGCTCTATACCGCGATCAGCAATAAAATTTCATTGATGATGGCATCTCTAGCCAGCCTGATCGGGATTACGCTTTTTTATCTGGCCAATATTCTGGTCTTTGGGTTTAATAATTATTTCGAACCGACCAGCAGTGAGTTGACCGTTTTAGGCTTTATCTGTCTGATTACCTATTTTGGTGTCGGAAGTTTTTATCAAAGTGGTCGTGTGCAATACATGACCCAGAAAAAAGACCATTATTTCGAACAGATGAACCGTTATATGGAATTTGCCAATCAGCTGAGTCGCTATGCGCCCGTGCAGTTATGGCAATCCATTATGAAAGGTGAATCTGAAGCCAAAATTGAATATAAACGTAAAAAGTTGACGATCTTTTTCTCTGATATTCAAGGCTTCACAGAGCTATCTGAAACTCTGATTCCAGATGATTTAGCATTCCTGTTGAATGACTATCTTCGGCATATGACCGAAATCGCTAAAAATTATGAAGCGACTGTCGATAAATTCATGGGTGATGCCATCCTGATTTTCTTTGGTGATCCGAACTCCGAAGGTGTGGAACAGGATGCTAAGAACTGTATGGAAATGGCATTGGCGATGCGTCAGCAAATGAAATTGCTGCGGGAACGCTGGATTAAAATGGGTTATCCGCCACTGCATATCCGCATGGGGATTTCAACCGGTTATTGCCACGTAGGGAATTATGGGGCTACGCATCGTATGGCTTATACCATTGTAGGACGTGATGCCAATCTGGCAGCGCGTTTGCAAAGTGCAGCGGAAGTCGATGAAATCCTGATTTCGGAAGATACTCATAATCTGATCAAAGATGATTATCTTTGTGCACCGAAAAAGCCGATATTCTTGAAAGGCATTAAAGCACCTGTAAGAACCTGGCAGGTCATGGAAAAATATGCGTCTCAGAAAGTCGAGTATCAGCGCTGGTTCGATTATGAATATAAGGGCTTTCATTTATTGCTGAATCTGGATGAAGTGCAAAACTTTGAATATCCTGAGCTGATTCATGTACTAGAAAAAATGATTAAACGCATTGAAACTCAGCAGAAAATGACCAATTCACAAGGTATTGTCAAATTGAAGCTTGAGGATGAAGTAATTGAACACATTTAAAGTTCATGTAAATTTACTTTAATTGTTTCTTATAAAGAGAAAAAACCACGCCTGAGCGTGGTTTTTTATTTTAGCCTGCAACGAAAATCTTAGTGATTTTCTGACGCATGGTTAATGGTGTATTTTGGAATTTCAATTTCCAGATCTTCATCGTCCAGTTTAACCTGACAAGAAAGACGTGAATCAGGTTCTAAACCCCAGGCACGATCGAGTAAGTCAGCTTCAACATCATCCATTTCTTCCAGGCTGTCAAAACCTTTGCGTACCACTACATGGCAGGTGGTACACGCTGCTGACATATCGCAAGCATGTTCGATTTTAATGCCATTTTTCAGTAGGCTTTCGCAAAGATTGGCATTTTGTTCGACTTCAAACTCAGCACCTTCGGGGCAAATCTGCGCATGTGGAAGAACTTTAATACGTGGCATAGTCGTTACCTTAAATTAGTTTGAGTTTGACCAGTCGTCGAGTTTAGTGCCCTTAAGAGCTGCATCAATATGTTGATTCATACGTGCTGCTGCAAAAGCATCACTATGTATTTTAAGCTGTTCAACGGCAGATTCAATCGCTTTGATATCTGAACCCTGAAGCTGAGTTTCAAGTTGTGCTTGCGCAGTTTGCAGTGCTGCAATTTGATCTTCAGTCAACAGACCGGCATCCGCTTTGAGTGCCTGAACCAGTGCTTCCAGCTCACGCTGTGCTTCCACTTTGGTTTCATTCAAATGACGAAGATTCTTATCTTCTTCAGCGAACTTATAACCGTCTAGCAACAGACGTTCAGTATCTTCGCCCGATAAACCATAAGATGGTTTGATATCGATTTGAGCCGTCACGCCAGAGGTGGTTTCTTTGGCAGATACAGTCAGCAAGCCATCTGCATCGACCTGGAACGTCACTTCAATACGTGCCTGACCGGCAGTCATTGGTGGAATGCCATGCAGGACAAAACGCCCTAAACTACGGCAATGCTCAACCAGATCACGTTCACCTTGAACCACATGAATCAACATGGCAGTCTGGCCATCTTGATAAGTCGTAAATTCCTGACGACGAGCGACTGGAATCGCAGTATTACGCGAAATTAATCGTTCAACCAGTCCGCCCATGGTTTCAAGACCAAGAGACAGAGGCGTCACGTCTAATAGTAATGAGCCATCAGTTGAGTTGCCAATCAATTGGTTCGCAGTAATTGATGCGCCAATCGCAACCACTTCATCCGGATTAATAGTGCATAGTGGTTCTTGATTGAATACTTCACGCACGGCTTTTTGTACTGCATAAGAACGGGTTGAGCCACCGACCAAAACGACATTTTGAATGTCATCCAGTTCAAGCTTGGCATCACGCATCACACGCTTACATACGCTGATGGTCTTATCCAAAGCAACTTTAATGATCTCTTCAAATGTCGGACGGTCAAGCGTCAATACCTGATCAAGCAATTTGAGTTGAACTGAATCTGCATCCGACAAAGCTTCTTTGGCTTTACGTGCCGCAACCACAAAATGTGCATATTCTGCATCATTCAAAGTGTCAATATTCAGTTGTTTCTTGGCCCATTTCAGGATCAAACGATCCAGGTCATCACCACCGAGCGCAGTGTGGCCACCGGTTGCTAGAACTTCAAATACACCTTGAGAGAAACGCAGAATCGAAACGTCAAAGGTACCGCCACCTAAGTCGTAGATTACATAGTTGCGATCTGTACTCAGGTTGCTTTCCTGATCAAGACCATAAGCCACAGCCGCTGCAGTAGGTTCGTTCAATAAACGTAAAACATTTAAACCGGCAAGCTGGGCAGCATCACGAGTTGCCTGACGCTGTGCTTCATCGAAGTACGCCGGAACAGTAATAACGGCACCATTGACCGGATTTTGCAGACTGGCTTCAGCGCGGTCTTTCAACTGCTTTAAAATTTCTGCAGAAATCTCAACCGGAGTCTTACGGCCTTGTGCAGTTTCAAAAGCCGGCATTTCATTGGCTTCACCGACCAAGGCATAAGGATGCTGGAATTTGATGTCAGCTTTCGAGCGACCCATAAAACGTTTTACAGAAACGATGGTGTTTTTAGGGTCAGTAGTAATGAAAGGCGCAGCTTCATTGCCGTATTGAGTCTGTTGTTCTGCATAATGTACGATAGAAGGAAGTAGCACACGACCTTGTTCGTCATTAAGTACTTTGGCTTTACCTGAAAGAACCGTGGCAACCAAAGAGTGGGTGGTGCCTAAATCGATACCAATCGCAATGCGGTGTTCATGTGGTGCACTTGATTGACCTGGTTCTGCAATTTGCAAGAGAGCCATAGTGTTACATCCTTTGCACGTTAAATATTAAATACTAAAAATTAGAAATCATCATCAAGATCAAAGCTGTCATCGTCCAGGAAGCGGTCTTCCGCTTTGTCGATATCGGCCATGACTTTAACGAAGAAGCGTAGTTTGCGCACTGTATCGCGTGCTTCGGCCCAGTCTTCATCCGCATAATCAATTTTGAATTCGCGAACCAAGCCTTCAATCCATTGCTGGACTTCGACTTTTAGTGAAGTTAAATCTTCAGCAGAAGTTGCATCGTCAAGTTGTTCACGAATTTCCAGAGCGTCCTGCAAGAATTCAAAATCACTGATCGACTGATCTAAGTGATAGTCCTGTTTCTTGAGAGACAGTAAATACGCTGCACGGCTATCGACCGCTGACAAGACTTTAAATGCCTGATTGATATCACTTGATTTAATCAGAGCCTGATCTTTATCTTCAGCTTTATCTGGGTGATATTGTTGCTGCAACTTTAAAAATTCAGTCTTTAAAGCCGCTAAATCAATATCGAGTGCTACAGGAAGGTTGAACAACTCAAAATGATTCATGGGAGATGGGATCCGCGATTAATGTGCAAAAATAACTGTATAAATGCAATTAAAACAGTGTGAAACACACTGTTTTAATGTCAAAAGAGAATAACTGCCGGGTTTATACAGTGAAGGATTCACCACAACCGCATTCGCCTTTTTTGTTGGGGTTGTTAAATTCGAAGCCTTCGTTCAAGCCGTTTTTAACATAGTCCATCTCCATACCTTCAAGATAAACCAGACTTTTCGGGTCAACGAATACTTTAACCCCAAACTGCTCAAAGGCTTGGTCATGTGTATCGACTTCATCAACGAATTCGAGCACATAGGCCAGACCAGAACAGCCTGAAGTTTTCACACCAACGCGAATGCCTTCACCCTTACCGCGATTTTTTAAATAATTGCTGATATGAGTTGCAGCATTTTCAGTTAAATGGATCATGAAAACTCCGTTAAAATTTCAAAACGTGGAACAATTAAGCTTTAACTTTCTTGCTACGGTAGTCTTCTACAGCTGCTTTGATTGCATCTTCAGCAAGAACAGAGCAGTGTACTTTTACTGGTGGAAGTGCAAGTTCAGTCGCAATATCAATGTTCTTGATCGCTTGAGCTTGATCCAAAGTTTTACCTTTGAGCCATTCAGTCACAAGTGAGCTTGATGCAATGGCAGAACCACAACCATAAGTTTTGAAACGTGCTTCTTCAATCACGCCTTCGTCGTTTACCTGAATCTGTAAACGCATTACGTCACCACATGCTGGCGCACCAACCATACCAGTACCAACGTTTTCAGCATTTTTGTCTAAAACGCCAACATTACGAGGGTTTTCGTAATGATCAATTACTTTTTCGCTATAAGCCATGTTGCTTCTCCAAACCTCGGGGTCAGCCTTAGTATTAAATATGGGGGTAAAAAAACTTTTCTCAATGAGATAGCAACGGATTTGTCACTATCTCAGGATGAAAATTAGTGCTCAGCCCACTCAACTTTAGAAAGGTCGATACCTTCCTTATACATATCCCAAAGCGGAGAAAGTTCACGTAACTTCTCAACAGCAGCTTTAGTGATAGTCAATACGTGATCGATATCTTCTTCAGTGGTGTATTTACCGAAGCTGAAGCGGATCGAACTGTGTGCAAGTTCGTCTGAAAGACCCAATGCACGAAGTACATAAGATGGTTCAAGTGTTGCAGATGTACATGCCGAACCTGAAGATACCGCAGCATCTTTCAATGCCATCATCAATGATTCGCCTTCAACGAAGTTGAAGCTAATATTCAGGTAGTTCGCTACGTTTTGTGTTGGATGGCCGTTCAGGAACACTTGTTCAAGACCTTGTAAACCATTCCACAGCTTGTCGCGAAGTACACGTAAACGAGTCTGTTCAGCTTCCAAGTTTTTGCCTGCAAGTTCAAACGCTTCACCCATACCTACAATCTGGTGAGTCGCAAGGGTACCTGAACGCATACCACGTTCATGGCCGCCACCATGCATTTCAGCTTTAAGGCGTACACGTGGGCTACGACGTACAAACAGGGCGCCAATACCTTTAGGACCATAGATTTTGTGCGCAGAGAAGCTCATCAAGTCTACTTTTAAAGTTGAAAGATCAATTTCAACTTTACCTGCTGCCTGAGCTGCATCGACGTGGAAGAAAATCTTGTTGGCGCGAGTGATTTCACCAATCGCCGCAACATCAGTCACAGTACCGATTTCATTGTTCACCATCATCAGGGAAACAAGAATCGTATCTGGACGGATTGCTGCTTGTACCATTTCTGGAGTAATTAAACCGGTTTGAGGTTGCGGCTCAATATAGGTAATTTCAAAACCTTCAGACTCAAGCTCACGACAGGTATCTAAAACTGCCTTATGTTCGATTTTAGAGGTAACGATATGTTTACCTTTAGATGCATAGAAATGAGCCACACCTTTAAGTGCAAGGTTGTCTGACTCGGTTGCACCTGAAGTCCATACGATTTCACGTGGATCAGCTTTAATTAAATTCGCAACTTGTTCACGTGCATATTCAACTTTTTCTTCTGCTTGCCAACCATACGCGTGTGAACGAGATGCCGCATTACCAAAGGTACCATCGAATGTTAAGCATTCCATCATACGTTCAGCAACCTGAGGATCTACAGGAGTTGTAGCTGCATAATCAAGATAAATCGGACGTTTCATGTCAAATACCTGTAACCGATAAAAGGGCTGAATCTAAAGGTGCTGATTTTTGGCGTAATGACACAGTCTGGACGTTGTCACGTGCAACCAGATCAGCAAGCGAGATTTTTTCTAAATAATCGGCGATGTGATGGGAGAGTTCCTGCCATAAATCATGAGTCAAGCACATCGCGCCATTCTGGCAATTGCCTTTATGGTCACAGCGAGTCGCATCAACTGTTTCGTTTACAGCTTCAATAATTGCTAACACAGTAATTTCATCTGCATTACGTGCTAAATGGTAACCACCATTTGCGCCACGAACACTAGAAACTAAACCATGACGCTTGAGCTTCGCAAATAACTGCTCAAGATAAGCAACAGAAATAGTTTGACGTGCTGCAATTTCAGCGAGCGTTATCGTTTTTTCAGAAGGCTGCAAAGCTAGATCAAGTAGAGCAGTCACAGCGTAGCGACCGCGAGTGGTTAGGCGCATGATTCGATACACATGGTTAGACTAGATGTGTAGATTTTATGAATCCCGACTAAATTAGTCAAGTTATTTTTAGTAGACCTTAGTGGGATTTAATTTTTGGAGAATGAAAGATTTACATGCTCAGCCAATTATATACTAATAACGTAATCAAAAGTACGCTGCTCAGGCCGAAAATGATATTAATACGCTTTTGACGGCGTTCGATCCGTTTTAGGCGGTTTTTATACTGTTTGACTTCCACTTGCAGGGTATTGATCTTGGAACGCTGCTCTTCAATTTTCTTTAAAAGCGGCGCAATACGCTTTTTAGAAGCAATAATTTCCGCATCATCCGTCGGCGCATCAGACAGCCAGTGTTTCCAGTCGGCTAGTACTTTTGGCAAACTGAATACGGTTAACAGATCACGAAATTCATCTTTTAAAACCTGATGACCATCAATGCGCATGCTGCGAATGCTACGACGATTACCAAAAATGAAAATTTTAATCAGATCGGGAAGTGTGGTGCGCACATCCAGGTCGATAATGCGGCCCGGTGCTTTATGGTCAAATAATAGTCCATTGGGGGTGAATTGCACATAAAAGTCGAAATACGGAATATAGCTATTAATTTTAATAGAGATGTTTTCATCTACAAACTTTTTGGCCTGTAATGCAACGACACGATCATGCTTGAGAATGAAGGTAAATATTGTCTCTAAAACAATTAACGTCATCGTAAGCAACAAATGCGGTTGATTTTGACTTTGTTGCGATTCGCTCATATACAACCAATCCTTACCTGAAATATAAAGTGAAAAAGCTTCCTGCTTGTGAAGAGATTTCAGGGTTAAATCAAATTAGACTTGAAATAAATTGCTTTGTAGAACAGTTTATCAAATCTATCAAGTACTAAATTTGCTATTATGCAGTGGTTTTGTAGAATAATTTATAATAATTGCGCAGAAAACAAACAGGAGCCGTGCACATGGACAAGTCAAAAACAGCACAAGACTCAACTGAAGCTTCGAATGAGAAAACGCTGAAAACCAAGTCTAAATCTGCCTCGGAGCGCAAATCGGTTCTTGATTTTCGTAAATATACCAAACAAATCTGGTTGGCTGGGCTAGGGGCATTTTCACGTGCAGAAGAAGAAGGTAACAAACTGTTTGACTCGCTGGTCAAGGTCGGGGAAGAGCTTGAATCTAAAACTGCAGATATTGCCGATCAAACTGTAGAGAAGGTTTCGGAAAAGGCCAAAGAGTCGGTTACAGACACCAAAGACAAAGTGGAAAAATTAATCGACAACTCTGTTCATCACTCATTGAATCGTATAGGATTAGTCACATTGAAGGATGTACAGTATTTGGAACGTTTAATCCTTCAGTTGCATGCCAAGGTTGATCAGTTGACTGCGGAACAAGAAAAAATGAAAGAAGAATTGTCGAAAAAACTTAAATAAAATGACTTTATTCATTATTCAATGTTTTTTTCGCATATTTTTTGAAAAAAAAGAGGTTCTTAAGTATTGCGTTTATACCTAAAGCATTGCTATAAAGGCGTTATGGCATGTTAAACCAATTCTTGAACCTTAAATAAACGATATTAAGAGGACGTAATCTTCATGAATAAATCAGAATTAATTGATGCAATTGCAGAAAAAGGGGGATTATCTAAGGCTGACGCAGGTAAAGCTTTAGATGCTACAATTGCTTCTGTTACTGAAGCTTTAAAATCGGGTGATACAGTAACTTTAGTGGGTTTTGGTACTTTTGGCGTGAAAGAACGCGCTGCACGTACTGGCCGTAACCCACAAACTGGTGCTACTCTTGAGATCAAAGCAAGCAAAGTACCTAGCTTCAAAGCAGGTAAAGGCTTAAAAGACGCTGTAGCTTAAGCTTACCCAGCGACGAAACGCGCCTTCTTTGGCGCGTTTTTTATTGATAAATTTAATTGTGATGATTAACACATTCATTCAATGGGTATTTTCGGTTAAAATCCTTTGCAAATAAAATATTGGAATACTTATGGAAGCTTTTCGTAAAGTTATTAAGGGTTGGTTGGGCAAAGTCTTGCTCGTTCTGTTTTTGACCCCGTTAGCACTTGTAGGTATTGAAGGATATTTTAGCAGCGGAAACTCTGATGCAGCAAAATCAGTGAACGGGACTGAAATATCTCAAAAAGAATTAGAGTCACTGACCAAATCATTTAAAGAACAATATCTCAGTTATGCCAATGGGGATGAAACTTTACTGAATCAAAGCTTCATTGACCAGAAAGCCATGGACACTCTGGTTGCACGTACTTTATTGCTGCAACAGGCTGAAGAATTAGGGATCAGTCTGAGTGACCAGCAAATTGAACAGATGATTGCTCAGCAGCCTACTTTCCAGCAAGATGGCAAGTTCTCGAATGCTTTATATGAAAATTATCTGAAATCAATTGGCATGACCAATCGCGCTTTGATTGAAAGTTTACGTAAAGATCATGCGCTGAAGATGCTGTCATCGACTTTCCTGGATTATCCACTGGTAAGCCCAGTCGAAATGCAGCAGATTGCTGATTTGCAAACTGAACAACGTCATATTCATATTTCCAGCATTAATCTGGACAGCTATAAAAAAGATGTCAAAGTGACGGATGCAGACATTGCTGCCTATTATGAAAAACACAAAACGCTATTCAAACAGCCGACTAGTGTAGATGTCGACTATGTGGTGTTAAAGCCAAGCGATATTCAGGTGCAGAGTTTGGCGGTTACCGATGCTGAACTTCAAGAAGCGTATACTGCCTTTGTTGCAACACAAAAACAGGCAGTTAAACCGGATGTGAAGCATATTTTAATTACGGCGGACAGTCGTAGTGATGCTGAAGCAAAAAAACTGGCGACCGAGATTGCAGCCAAAATTAAAGCCGGTACCACTTTTGCTCAAGCTGCAGCACAATATTCTGAAGACCCTGAATCTAAGTCTAAAGGTGGTGCGCTTGCTGTCTATGAAGAAGGTGTATTTGGTACTGTATTTGACCAGACGGTTAGTTCTTTAAAATCGGGTCAGGTCTCTGCACCGGTGAAAACAGATTATGGTTACCACATTATTTCTGTGCAAATGCAAGATGTGGCAGTTTCTTCTTTTGAATCACAAAAAGCACGTTTGTCTGAAGAAGCCTTGGCTGCTAAAAAATCCAATGCTTTCTCTGATACGGTCAATACGCTAAATGATATGGTGGTAGGAAGTGATTCTCTGGATGTCGTTACACAGGAAGTGAAAGGTGTACAAGTCCAGAAAGCCCAAGGGGTAACACTTTCGACCCGTGATCCAGTGCTGAGCGATGCTAACCTCAAGGTTAAACTGTTTAATAATGATGTTAAAAATGGTGATCGTAATGCTTCAACAAGCATTCAGTTAGCCAATGGTGATGTGGCCTGGATCAAGGTGCGTAATTATCATGCAGCTGGCGAACAAACACTGGCAGAAGCAAAACCGCGTGTTAAGGCTCAGTTGATTGAAGACAAAGCAGCTGCTCTGGCAAAAGCAAAAATTCAGAAAGCTCTGGATGAGTTCAAAACCAAGCCGGCTGCAGCAGTGGCGAAAGGTGATTTGATCTTTGAAGATGCTGGTGTTTACACACGTGCTGAAGGTTTGCTAAAACGTGATGTACAGCGTGCGGCTTTTAGTCTTCCGACACCAAAAGCAGGCCATTGGTCAGTGACAACAGCGAAAATGCCAAATGAGCTGGTTGTGGTTGCTGTATCAGAAGTGAAGAAGAACCCGGTAGATGTATTGAGTGCAGAACAACGCAGTGAGTTGGTGAAGTTATATCAACAACTTCGTGGTCAGCAGGAATTTGATGACTATACGCGTTACCTGAAATCTCAAGCAAAAATCAAATAAAATTGTTGTATAAAAAAACCAGCCTGCGGGCTGGTTTTTTATGCTTTAGGCAAATAATGGTTTAAGCACGAATAATCAGTTCATAACCGGTATATTTGCGCATATTGATTACCCCAGTATCCAGAATTAAATACTGACCCTTGATGCCTTGTAATTTTCCACGAATCACAGGAGTTTTATCCAGGTTATGCGATTTAATCTTTTCCGGATATTGTTCTACCGGATAAATAAACTCTCGTGCGAATTCATCTTCAAGCACTTCAATATTTTCATTAAATTCAAGATTCTGATTAAACTCTTCACGAATGCTTTGAATTTTAGGCGCAAATTCTTCTAGCAGCTGTTCACGCACTTCAATCAGATTCAATGGTTCTGCTTCACCTTTGAGCAGTTTGCGCCAGTCAGTTTTATCAGCAACTTGCGTACCAAACATGACTTCGAGCTTTCCGGAAAGACGACGTGAGCCAACTTTCATAATCGGCAGGGCTTGGGTCGCACCCTGATCCAGCCAGCGAGTTGGCATTTGGCTGGTACGGGTAATACCGACCTTTAATGCGCTAGAATTGGCCAAATAGACAATATGTGGCTGAAAGCAGACATTCTGTGCAAATTCCTCTTCGCGGCAAGTGCCTAAATGATAATGACAAGTCTCTGGCTTCATGATGCACATATCACATGAAGCATTGGTTTTAAAACATTTAAAACAGTGACCTTGTGAGAATGACTTGGAGGTTTTGTTGCCACAGGACACGCAGTAAATATTACCGGTCCATTCAATCTCGATTTCCTGACCTAAATTAAACGGAAGATCAATTTCTGCACGATCTAAAATTAATTTATATTCAACATTTGCCCGCTGTATCTGTTGATCAGTTACACTAAGATCCTTGAGGCCGACGTGCATTTTATGACAAATGCCCTGAAGTTCCATAAAAATTACTCACTTAAATCATAAGGATGCAGTTATGGCTGAGCAGAATGTCATTACTTCGATGCTAGACGATTTCGCACAGGAACAGCCAATTCATACTGCTATTTGCATTGGGCAGAACTTGAGCCAAGTCCAGTTTCAGCCAGCTATTCAATGGTCCTATTTTAGCGTATCTGACTTTTTAAATCTGCCTTTTCAGCAACGTTATGACTTGGCTGTGGTGATGCTGGATACTGTAGAAACAGAACATTTGTCTGAACAGATCATGAGTCAAATTCTGGTGAAATTACGTGATTTGTTTGCCAAAAGACTGGTGGTGATCAGTCGCCTGCAAGACGAAAAATTATTGAGAGCTTTGGGATTTACCCAGTTAGTTGACAAGACCACCCATGAGGCAGATTTTGCGCTGTGGCAGTTTAATATTTTAACCTATAAGCACGTGCCAGACTGGTTTAACTCCAAGTTTTGGGCCAATCCGGAAAACTGGGATAAATTTCGCTGGTAAGCTAAAAACCTGCTTAACTAAGATTGCAAATATTAACACAATCTTGCCTAGACAATATGTGGGCAGGCCGTATTCTGTAATTAAGATGCACATAGGATATAGGACATGACAAACCTGAGTAGTATTGTGGAAATATTAGCAAAGCAGGCATTGGGTGGCGGGCAGTCGCAGCAGAAATCCTCACAACAAGGCGGCTTGGCAGATATCCTAGGGTCTGTGCTAGGACATTTAAACCAGTCAAATCCTCAGCAAAATCAAAATACTCAAAACCAGCAGAATCAGCAAAATCAAACCGGCCAGCAGAACCGACAAAATGGTTTAGGGGTAATTTTGGGTTCAGTACTAAGTCAGTTCGGTGGTGGTGGTACTCAAAGTACTGCCCAGCCTCGTTCCGGACTAGGTGGCTCTACCGGTAAAACCTTATTGATTGCAGTACTGCCTTTGGTGCTGGCCTGGATTCAAAAACAGGGTGGTTTACAGGGTGCGCTCGACAAGCTCAAAGGACAGGGTCTTAATAGCCAGGTCGATGATTGGGTGTCGACCGGTCCCGGTGAAAATGCCAATGTCGATCCGCAGCAGGTGCAAAACCTGTTTGATGATCAGGAAGTTGAAGAAGTTGCACAGCAAACCCATGCACCGAAGCAGGATGTGTATAGTGCGATTTCACAGGTCTTGCCGCAGATTATTGATTCGCTTACCCCGCAAGGTGAGCAGACCAGCAAGCAGGAAGCCAATAACGATATTCAAAATGTATTGAATATGGTTTCAGGACTTCTCAAAAGATAAATCTAGACATTAAAAAATCCCGATATCTGTCGGGATTTTTTAATGTCTATAAATGATTTGGAATTTAATCTAACCTGAGTTCGATGAAATA
>NZ_DCLL01000018.1:60278-94987 GCF_002321025.1 Acinetobacter lwoffii | reverse complement strand
ACGAACTTCGAAAGAAGTGAGAATCGATTGATTCGATATTCAGCAAAACAGCTTGATTCATAAGCTCGTTAGTATGACAATATTCAACTCAAATAAAACCTGTTAATGAATTCTATTTGGTACGAAGTAAGGCATACGAAATAAACAGCGTAAATAAGACCCGAACAAGTCCATAAACAGTTGTGCTGGCGACCATAGCAAGAGTGAACCACCTGATCCCTTCCCGAACTCAGAAGTGAAACCTCTTAGCGCTGATGGTAGTGTGGGGTTACCCATGTGAGAGTAAGTCATCGCCAGCTCATTATTCGAAATCCCCCTCCGCCAAGGCAGAGGGGGATTTTTTTATGCGCGGAATAATTGTCTTATATATGTCATATATAAATTTAACATCAACATTGCTCAATATTAGACTAGAGCAAGAACCAATTTTAAAGCGTAATAGGTTTATAGTTCCTTTATAGCAATGCATCCAATTGACGTCGAGCATGTTTAAATGCAGTTCTGAGTCCTTCTTCCAAAGTTGGATGATAAAAAGGTTTCTTTAAGATCTGATAAATATCCTGGTCAGCATCAATCATCCAGGCCAGTAAATGGGCCAGATGTTCTGCTTGGGAGCAAAAGAGTTCTGCACCAAGTAATTTACCTGATTTTTTAGCAATATAAACTTCTATTCCACCTGAGTTTTCTGCCAGAACCAGTGCACGTCCTTGATTTTCATAAGAGACGAATCCCCGAATAAATTCGATGTGTTGATCTTCCAGCTGTTTAAAACTTTTTCCGACAATCGCCATTTCAGGATGACAAAATACAATCGCCAATGGGATTAAGGCAGGAATAGGCTTTACATCCGGATAATTTAAACAGTTATAAACTGCCTGTTTACCCGCATGCGCGGCTTCATGTTGAATCGGCGCATCAGGTGCGGCATCACCGACTATAAATATAGGTAGGTTTGCAAGTTGTTTGGTTTCTTTATCGATAGGAAGGTTTTTGATGTCCTTGAATATTGAATTGAGTTGATCTAGACCTAAACGATCTATATTGCTTTGCCGACCTGTAGCACCTAAGACATATTCAACTTCAATACTCTTAGTCTGATCATTTTCTGTAAAGTTAATCTTTATTTTATCAGCTTGGATCTCAATCTCATCTGGTAAGGTTTTAAATTTGATATTGAGCTCTTTGCTGAATTGCTCTTGCGCCAGTTTTTGTAAGATTGGGCTAGTTAAAGCACCTACTTTTTGACTACGCGCAAACATTGTGGTTTGTACACCCAGGCGTTGCATGGCTTGAGCTAATTCAATTGCAATGATGCCACTCCCGATCACTGCTAAAGACTTAGGTAATTGGGAAAATTCAAATATTTCATTGGAAGTGATGAATTTGTCTTTTAATTTTTGCTTTAGAGTTTCATCAATATTGGGGCGTGAGCCTACAGCAACAATAAAGCTTTTGGCCTGATAAGATTGTCCATTGACTTCAACTGTATGCGCATCAATAAACTTTGCATGCCCAGAAACTTTATGTGAAGTTTCCCATTGATCTACGCCTTTTAAGGTTGCGCGAATGAAACGTTCTCTAAGGATATGCACACGTTGCATGACACCAGAAGTATCTACTACAGCATCATATTGTAAAGCGAGGTTGTTTGCGGATTGAATGTCATGCATACGATTTGCAGATGAGATCAGCAGTTTACTTGGCATACAGCCCACACGTGCACAGGTGGTATCCCATGGGCCATCATTAATAATTAAAATATTCTGGGTGTGTTTAATGGCTTTATTATAAGCACTGATTCCTGCAGTGCCTGCGCCAATGATGATGAGGTCGTGCATAAACTGCCTCCCAAGTCTCAAAAACTAAATATTTATATGTAAGATTTACAATGTTTCTGATGTAAATTATGTAACTAGATTGCTTATTTTTGCTAATTTGAGTAAATTTTGTTTAAAAGCCAAAAGCTATTTTTTTATGGCTGCTTAACTATTATATCTAGCGGGAATAATCATGAGTTTGTTTATAAATTTAAAAAAACTAGGGGTAAATACAACAGTTTTAGCAACGTCAATTTCTTTGGTTGCTTGTGGGGGGGGCGGTAGTGATGGATATTATGATCAGGGAAATAACAATCAGTCAGGTTCAGGCGGATCTAGTGAAACAGGAAATGAATCCACAAATAATACAGCGCAAATTCCTGAAAGTTTAAATATTGCTTTACAAGATCAAAATGGCCAAAGTACCGTCCAAGTTGTAGATAATTCTACAATCCAAATTGCAGTTCAAGTATTAAATGCGGATAAAGGTGGAATTTCTAGCAAAAATGTACGATTAGCGATTAATGATTCAGATAAGTTAGGCGTAACAAGCAAAAGTTCCTTAGTTGCTACAGCTGAAGATGGCATCGCTATTTTTGAGCTTAAAATTCCTTCGATTAATATTGAATCAGGTAAGGTGCAATTAACTGCAACTGTAGATGGCACACAAGTTAAACAGGTATATACCCTTAATATTAAAAAATCTAGTGTAATTGTTAGTGATTATACTCTAGATGTGCCACAAGGCCTTACGATTGACTTACCAAATGGGGCAGCTGAATTTTTTGTCCAAGTGACTGATCCAAAAGGTGGTTCTAAGCCAGGACAAACCGTTGAATTGTCTTTACCTGCTGAGTTACAAGGGTTGCTTGTAATTAGCAACGGATCATCTGTACAGACAGATAGTGAAGGTAAAGCAAATTTTAAACTTGTAGCAAATAAAAATTTAACTGCGGCACAAATTCAACAGCTTGTAGATACCTCTAAAACACTAAACTTTAAACTCATTGATGAGCATCGTGCAGAAAAGCAAGCAACTACGTCTCTAACATTTAAAGATATTGCAACAATTGTCGATAAACTTGAAATTATTAAGCCTGATGCACCGATTGCTGCAAAAAATGGCGAAGCACGTATTCGTGTATATGCCAAAAATTCCAATAAACAAGATTTAGCAGGTAAAAAAGTTCGCCTGGAGACCAATCAATCAGGTCGTGGTGTGACCTTGGATAAAACTGAAGCCATTACAAATGCACAAGGTTATGCGGAATTTATCCTAAAAAGTAATTCTGATACACCACTTGCTTTGAAAGATGAAGGAATTGAACTTAAAGCAACTTTCTTAGAGAACCCTGAGAAATTCGCGACCATTACTGTTGATGTTATTACTGCAGATGATAGTGCAACCGATCAAGAAGCTATTCAACGTTTAGAAATCGCTTCATCTTATAAAATCAATGCAATGTCTGATAGTGTTGAAATTAAGGTAAAAGCGATTGCGAACAATGGTCATGCTGCGAAAAAAGGTAAAATCAAACTTACCTTGAATAGCGAAGCTGTAGCGAATGCTGTTAAGTTAGAAGGCAGTAGTGATGGTGTTAACTTTGATTTAAATGAAAGTCAGTCTGTCGGCGCAGAGGGTTATGTCACTTTCAGAATTAAAACACCAGCATCGCAAACAGCAGCAGCTGTAGAAGCATTAAAGGCTTCAGGGATCACAGCGACGTTTACAACAGATAACGGTATTAGCAATAATATTAAAATTGTTGTTGAAGATAAGGCTGTTGCAACTGAAGCAGTTAAGTATCTCTTAATTGACCCAATCAATGAAAACTTTGATCCTACTAAGAATCAAGACATTACGATTAAAGTAAAAGCAATTGGTGAAAAAGGTGGCCCTCTTAAAAATGAAAAAGTATCAATTAAATCTTTACTTTCAGATGATCAGCTGAATAAGTTGAGTCTAAGTTTAAGTACAGCTGCTGAAGTTTTAACAGATGTAGATGGTTATGCAACGTTTGTTTATAAGTATCAATATAATAAATCTGCAGAACAGCAAGCGTTGGCTAAGCAAGGGATTACTTTTACATCCACGGCATTATCTAATCAAAAGACTCAAACAATTAAAGTTAACTTCAATACAAAGAGTGTCAGTGACAAAGTCAGCCTTGATTACTTTACTTTAGATACTGATGGTTTAGCTCAAATTGCACTTAATCAACAAACTGAAATTGTAGTGCGTACGCAAGCCTTTGGTGTTGATGGTGCAGTTCTTGCAAATCAAGAATTAGCTATTGGTATTGATGAAACTGCGATTTCAAATGGTGTTTCATATGCCACAGCAACTAAGCTTGTATCAGATGCACAAGGTAAAGTTGAATTTAAATTAAAAGTTGCAGCACGTAATTTAACTGAATTAAATACCTTAATTGAAAAAGGCCTAACTGTTGCAGTAGTGTCTTATCGTAATGATGGTTCTAAGCATTCAGTTACTCGTAAAATTGATTTAGTTTCAAACTCGATTATTGACACTGGAACGAGTCAAGTGGATTACCTTATGGTAGATCCAATCTTAACCCGTTTTGACTATACGCAAAATCAAGAAATTACCGTTCGTGTAAAAGCATTAGATGTCAATGGAAGCCCATTAGCAAAAGAAAAAATTCAATTAAAATCTGCCCTAACTAATCAGCAGATGCAGCAGTTAGGCTTAAGTTTTACGACCCAAGCAGAACAAATCACTGATGCATTAGGTTATGCAACGTTTAAACTTAGTTACCAGTATAACGAAACGCCTAAACAAGAAGAGCTGGCGAAAAAAGGTCTTAATTTCAATGCTTTGTCGAATGGTAAGGTCAGCAATATTCGCCTTAACTTTAAGGCTCCGAGCGATAGTATTGACTTAAGTTTCTTTACTGTTGATACAGATGGACAAGCCTTAATTTCGACCACTACAGATACACCGATCAAGATCCGTGTCAAGGCAATGGGTACAGATGGTAAGGTTTTAGCTAACCAACGTATTAGTATTGGTATTGATAATACTGCAGTTTCAAATGGCGTAACGTATGCAACCTCTAACAACCTAGTTACAGATGCATTAGGTAATGCTGAGTTCGTTTTAAATGCGAAACCAAAAAATAAAGATGAACTGAATGCATTGCTTGCGAGTGGTGTAACAGTCGCTGTTAAAGCAACTGCAAAAGATGGTTCTGAATATACAACGCTAAGAACAATTAAGCTTATTGAGCAAGAGCAAGCTTCACAAGTCTCTTCACTATTAATTGATCCGTTGCAAGCTGCATATGACTATACGCAAGATCAAACAATTCAAGTGCGAGTCAAGGCGATTGGTCAAGCAGGTCAATCTTTGCGTAATGAAAAAGTCAGCTTAACAACGGTCTTTAGTGCGCAAGAATTAGCGGACTTAAATATAAGTCTAGTCGGTGATGCGACGAAACTGACTGATGATTATGGTTACGTGACATTCACATTTGACTATAAATACAATGCACAGTCTCCTGCACAAAAGAAACTGCTAAATGGTTTTGAAATTACAGCAACTGCCAATGGAAAGACGAATAATACGATTATTAACTTTAAAGCACCTGCAAATGAACAAGAAATCAATCTTGATTATTTAGTGGTATCTACAGGTGGGCGTGCAGTTATCTCAACCGATCAACCAACAGAAGTGATGATTACAGCAACTGCATTGGCAACAAATGGTCAGACATTAAAAGACCAGACTGTGAAAATTGAATTGAATGAAACAGAAACCAATAGTGGTATTTCATTTAATTCTGCGACAGAAGTTGTGACCAATGCACAAGGACAAGCCACATTTAAAGTCAACATTGCACCAGAAAATGCATCTGAATTAGATGCATTGCTTGCATCTGGTTTGAATGTTCGTTTATCTGCACAGCGTGTAGATGGTTCTGCATACAAAGTATCAAGAAAAGTTGAACTTTATAAGTCAGAAGCAGAAGCACCAAGTGAAGTCGATTATCTGATCATTGATCCAATTAGTGTTTATGATTACAGTAAAAATCACACCATTGCGGTACGAGTGAAGGCGATTGGTGAAGATGGTAGCGCATTACGTAATGAAAAAATTACATTGCGTCCTGAAAACATCTCAAGTACAGAATTAGCGAAACTTAATTTGAGTTTAAATGGTGCTGCTGAGCAATATACCGATGATCAAGGCTATGCTGTCTTCGAATTTAGCTATAACTACGATGCACAATCTACAGAGCAAAAAAACCTTGCATTGAAAGGTGTAGCGTTATTGGCGACTGCAAATGGTAAAGAGCAACGCACGGTTATTAACTTTGCGGAAACTCAAACTAATACGCTTGATTTTCTTGTCATTGATATGATTGGTAAAGCTGTCATTGATACGGATGTAGAAACTAAAGTTGCGTTGTCTGTGCTTGCAAAAAGTACTGATGGTTCAGTTTTGGCGAATCAAAATGTTCAGATTGAATTAACCAATGAAAATGGTATTAATCTTCTTACAGCTTCGTCAGTAGCAACTGATGCAGAAGGTTATGCAAAATTTGAATTCAGTGTGCACCCAAAGAACCAACAGGAATTAGAAGCATTATTGGCAAATGGCGTAACAGTGAAAGCCTTATCTGCAGTTGCTGATGGATCTGTTCGTCAAGCTCAACGTAAAGTTGAATTAGTACAAGCTGAAGAGCAAGTTGAATCTAAAGTTGAGACTTTAGTCATTGATCCAGTATTAAACTCATTTGACTATACTCAAAGTCATAAGATTCAAGTACGCGTAAAAGCATTAGATGTCGATGGTGGTACGCTTAAAAATGAAAAAGTTGCGATCACCACGGATGTTCAAAATAAGTTAGCACAGTTGAACTTTAGCTTAAATGGTGCCGCTGAACAGTTTACAGGTGATGATGGTTATGCAACGTTTGTATTTGAATATCAATATGCAAATACCACAGTACAGCGTGATATCTTAAATGGTGTGACTGTAACAGCAACTGCAAACGGAAAAACGCAGACAGCAAAATTGAACTTTAGAGAGTCTTTGACTTCAGAAGCTTTAGATTATATCTCTATTGATACAGATGGTTATGCTGCGATCGAAGAAAACGTACAAACTGATATTACAGTTAAGGTACGTGCAATAAATGTGGGTGGTACAGCACTTGCTAATCAAGATGTAACGATCAGCTATAATGAACAAGCGCATAAGAATGGTATTTATTTACTTGATCCAACAGGTGCGAACATTGGTGCGCAAACCTTTGCACAAAAAACTGATGCTGATGGTTATGTGACCTTCACCTTTAAGGCATTGCCACGTAATAAGGGCGAAGTTCAAAACTTGATTAGCGACCTTGAGTCAGGTGATTTACAGGTTACATTAACAGCTAAACGTGCTGATGGTTCGAATTATGAAGCTTCTCGCCGTATTGATTTAAGAGCTCCTGATGTTGAATCTACACCTGCAGAGGTTTTAATTGATCCAATTCTGCAAGCATTTGATTATTCAAAAGATCAAAAAATTATTGTACCAGTAAAAGCGTTATCTGCTGATAAGGGTGCTTTACAGGGTGCAAAAGTTACGATTAATACACCGGATTTAACCCTAGAGCAGTTAAAAACAGCACAATTCACTTTAACAGGTGAAGCAACTAAGCTTACTGATGCCAATGGTTACGCTTATTTTGAGTTTGAATATAAAGTTGCAGGTACTCAAGAGCAGATTAAGTTGGTAAGTCCAGGTGTTCGTATCACGGCGACAACCAGCAATGGTAAAGCTGCTGTTCAAACCTTGAACTTTAAATCACCAAATGCCGGGCAGATTCTAGATTACTTTACCTTAGATGCATCTGATTATGTTGTTACATTGGGTGTGAATACACCTAAGACGATTCAGGTGACAATTAATGCGAAAGATACACAAGGTAAGGCTTTTGCAAACCAAGTCGTTTCACTTGGGTTAAATGAAGCTGCTTTAAGAAGTGGTGTAAGTTTTGCTTCACCATCTCAAGTCATGACAGACAGTAATGGTCTTGCAATATTTGAAGTAACGATTAATCCTCAAAATCAAGCTGAAATTGAGAATCTAGCTGCAAATGATTTGGAATTTACTGCGACTGCACGACGTGCTGATGGTTCTGCATACACGTTAGTTCGTAAAGTTGAATTAGAGAAAGCCACTGTGGTTTTACCAGACTTAGCAGATCTTGTCTTTACGACAGTTGATGGTGACCCATTAGATACAATTTCTGTTCTCGGTGGTGAGACTCGCGTCAAAATTACAGCAGTTGATGAAAAGGGTAATCCTATTCCAAATACACCAATTGCAATTGCTTTATCTAGTCTCACTTCTAGTCGTGTGTCATTAAGCAATATACCAACTCAAACGAATAGTGATGGTGAAGCTGAATTTACCGTGACCGTAGCCGAGGGCGTTTATGATGCTAGTTTGATCAAAAATGGTATTGTCTTTGCCGTAGTTGGTACGAACTTAAATAATGGCGATCGTTTACAGCAAACAAGTGTAATTAGTATCACCGCTCCAGCAAATGCTTTAAATCCGCGTTTAACATCAGATGTAAAAACAGTGACAGCTGGGCAAACAGTTAAAGTGTATGCAGCTGTTAAAGATGAAATGGGGATTAATACTGCAGCTGGTACACCAATGCGATTGACTCTGAATCCAGAAGCGATAGCTGCAGGTATTAAGCTGAGTGCTGACGGAGTGGTAATACAAGGAAATGGTTCAGTGCCAATTGACTTAATTATTCCACAAGGTATTACATCTGCTGCTTTAGAATCTATTGTAGTAACAGGAACTATCCGTGATCCACGCGGTAATGAAATTCAGACGAAGCTAAATTTTGCTGTTCAAGATATTAGTAATCCTTATCACTTAACTATTGATAGTAGTCGTGTGTCATTAAGTTCAGCAGGTGATAGTGCATTTGTGACGGTTAAACTTCTTGATAAGAATCAAGGCGGTGTTGCGAATGAAAAAGTTAGCTTAGCTATTGCTGATCCGCGAAATGCGACTAGTATTAAAGGGGCTTCACAGCTCATTACTAATCAATTTGGTGAAGCTGTATTTGAAGTATCGATGAAATCACTACAAGGTACATTAGTATTACCAGTTCTACCAATCGAATTAACGGCAACCCATACCACTGCAACAGGTGCTTCAGTAAGTCTACCTGGCAGTATTCAAGTGCACTCACCAACAGTTTTAGCGCCAGAATTGGACTTAAAAATTAAAGTATCTAAAGATAAGTTAAATGTCCGTGGTGATTCTTTCGAAGTATCAGTATTGGTAGTAGACTTAGATGGTTCAAGTCAAGCTGGTAAAGCAGTTACATTAACAATTCCTCAATATAATCAAAATGGTGCATATATTCATGGCGCATCTACTATTGAAAGTGATGAGAATGGTTGGGCAAAATTTTCAATTGTAATTGATGAAAGTTTACGTAATCCAACCTATGACTTCGTTGCTGCTGATTTACGTGTAGAAGCTGTAGTTAAAGATACGCAGAATACAGAGCGACGTGTACCGCATGTGATTGATGTGGTAAATTCCGAAGTGCCAGTAACGATTGGTTCTATTGCGGTTAATTTTAATCCAACAGAGCTTACATCAACAGGTAACGGTATTTATTATCAAAAAGAAGGTTCTGTTCAGCTGGTTGATGTTGATGGGAAGCCAGTGGCAAATCAGGATGTGGTTTTAGATATTCGTCCAACTTCTTATGTTTTAGGTGAATGGAAATATGAAATTCAGAAAGATGCATGGAAAATAGTTGAGCAACCTGGTGTCGATGTGGATGGCAATCCTATTACCTTAAAAGTTAAAGAACTAGATGCGGTTTATCCATTTACGAATCTAAAAGGTTGGATTAAACCAGGTGATTATTATTATCCATTAGTAGGTACAATACCTGCACAAGTTCAAGATACAAACTCAGCAACGACATGTACGGTGGATCCAACAACAACAACTTGGATGGCTAATGGTCAGGCATTACGTGTGGTTCGTTTCTTAGGTGGTACAGCAAATAATAGTACGACTCACCCATATACCACGACCTATCGTACAGATAGTACTGGTCGGTTTGACTTCATCATTGAATATCCAAAAGCAAATGCTCATTGGATCGCAGTAGAAGTAGGAGCGAAAACTACACTTGCACAAACACCAACTAGAGGCTATACAACATTAACATTGCCAAGTTTAAGTAGTGATTATGCTGCTGATGGAAGTTATGCACCTAACCGCGTAAGTCCATATACAACATGTGTCAACTAATAATCTTATCTGACGAAAAAACAGCGCTTCGGCGCTGTTTTTTATGGGGGTTGAAATTTAAAAACTTAAATCGACGTCCCTACACTCACACCCACAGTCGGCTTCAAATTCATTGAACTACAACCGAAAAAGTTCAAGCTCAGACATAACACGACCAAAATTTTATTCATGAATCAATCCTTGAGATTTCGCCTGATTGAACAAAGCGGCTGAACGAGTGCCACTACGGCAGACCATCAAAATCGGCTTTGGCAACTCATTATAATATCGAGCAAACTCTTCAATATTGGCTTGAGAAATTTGGCCACTCACTACAGGTTGATAAATCACACTCACTTGAGATTTTTCCGCAATAGAGCGTAATTGACTCACCGTGACATTATTGCCAGTTTCCTGATCCGGCCGATTGACAATCACAGATTTGAAACCTTGCTGAATCAATTGCTGAAACTTGCTTGGTGTCATTTGACCCGTGACACTCACCATAGAGGTCAGCGCACGGCTAAGATCATTTGCAGCAAAAACAGGTGTAATACAGCTAAAACAGGTTACCAGTACCACACCTTTCCAAAACGACTTAGTCATCCAGCAGGTCCATCTGTTTTGCCAGCTGATATAAATTATTCGAGCGGTTTCCAGTACGACAGAACATCAAGATCGGTTTTGGTAACTCATTATAATGATTGGCAAAAGTGCGTACATCAAGCTCCGTAATCTGACCGGCTACTACTGGTTGGAATACATAATCCAGACCGGCATTGCGTGCAGCTTCCTCGATTTGTGCACTGGTTGGCTGCTCGGAACCACCTTCCATGTCCGGACGGTTGTTGATAATCGATTTAAAACCTTTCTCAACCACTTGAGTTACGTGTTCTGGACCAATTTGACCAGCAAAACCTACATTTTCGCTCATGACGCCACTCCATCATTTCATTTATATCGATATGCTTTATGATAGCATTAAGCTGAAAACATGCTGAACCTGTTCTGAAATTTTTATAAATGATGATAACCATAAGATAACGCAATGGAGCGCGTATGCAGGCTTATACAGTTGAACCACTGTATGTCAAAAGCGGTCAGGAAGTGATTGCTGCAGATTTTTATCGGCCTAAAAATATAGAAAAACCGGCCGTAATCCTGATGGCTCATGGTCTGGCTGCCTTACGTCAATTTAAACTGGTGCAATATGCCCAGCGTTTTGCCAGTGCCGGCTATGCGGTGGTTTTATTTGACTATCGCTATTGGGGCGGCAGCACTGGGCGTCCACGTGAACTGGTGTCGATCAATGCCCAGCTCGATGACTGGCGAACCATGATCAGACATATTCAGGAACGCAAATCGATTGACAGTAAACGGATCGTGCTCTGGGGTACGGCCTTAAGTGGTGGGCATGTATTGACACTTGCAGCAGAGCTGAAAAATATTCAGGCGGCGATGGTACAGGTGCCTTTTGTCGATGGGGCTGAAAGTGCCCAACTATATCCTTTACAGCAACTCCCCAAGGCGCTTAAAGTTTCCAGTCAGGATTATATGGGGGCCAAGGTTGGTATGGCACCAAAAACCTTACCTGTAGTTGATCCGCATGAGCTATGTTTTATGCCGACACAGGACAGTTATGAAGGTTATCTGTCGATTGTCAATCCGGATTATTACTGGAGTGGTCATATTCCTGCACGGGCATTCTTTAAACTGATGCGCTATCGACCGATTCAGGAAGTCAGAAAGATTAACATTCCAGTCCTGTTTATTGCGGCAAAACTGGATAGTCTGATTCCCATTGAATCCAGTCGTGAAGCTGCGACCAATATTGCACCATTTGTGCAATATCATGAGTGGAATATCCGGCATTTTGATATTTATCATGGGGAATGGTTTGAAAAAGCAGTTTCGACCCAATTAGAATTCTTACATCAACATATTGGAGTGCGCTAGATGATTATTGTATGTCCGGAATGTCTGGCCAAAAACCGTGTCCCTGAAGATAAACTCACTGCCAACCCTGCTTGTGGTCAATGTCATCAAGCCCTGATTCCACTGGTACCAATTGAGCTGAATGAGCAGAATTTCAGCCAGTTTGTCACGCATAGTGACTTGCCAATCCTGATTGATCTCTGGGCAGAATGGTGTGGTCCCTGTAAAATGATGGCACCGCATTTTGCGACTGTCGCCCAGCAATATCCAAATGTGGTTTTTGCAAAAATTGATACAGAAGCGAATCCTCGCTTAAGTTCGGCATTTAATGTTCGCAGTATTCCGACGCTGGTGTTGATGAATAAAAGCAACGAAATTGCTAGAATAAGCGGTGCATTACGGTCAAGCGAGCTGCAAAAATGGCTTGATCAGCAGTTAAATACCCAACCCTAATTCAAATGCCTGGAGTGAAAGTGTCAGATTCTCAAGTAAGACCAGAGGGGATTCTTTCCCTACAGACGATCGCAATGCCTGCAGATACCAACTGGAGTGGTGATGTCTTTGGTGGCTGGATCGTTTCACAAATGGACTTGGCAGGCGCGATTCACGCAGAACGATTTTCAAAGGGACGTTGTGCCACGATTTCGATTAACCAGATGACTTTTCTGGTACCGGTAAAAGTCGGAGACGTGATTAGTTGTTATACCAAAATTCTCAAAGTTGGCAAGACATCTATCCAGATGGAAATCGAGGTTTGGGATAGCCATGATGATTCACGCCCCCCAATTCGGGTAACTGAAGGTGTGTTTACCTTTGTTGCTGTAGATGTCAAAGGCAACAAACGTCTGATTCCAGAAGAAGCGAAACAGAAGCTTTTAGAATCGCAAACAGCACAATGATGACTTGAAATAAAAAATCCCAGATTTAATGTCTGGGATTTTTTTGTCTAAAAGAAGAAATTATGATTTCTTGAGCTGGCTCTTGGCAATCCAAGCCCAGAGCATTTCACATTGAATGGGGGCTTCACCTGATTCATCCGTAACGGTGACCTGAACCAGGGTTTCACCTTTATCCGAGTTTTGCATCAGGGCTTGCTGCTCCGACGTGAGCGTAGCAACAGCAGTCATGGCACCGCGTGTCGGGCGCTTAAAATCAACCTTTAAGCTTTTGATCAGTACAATTGCTGTATCCGGAACATTCATTGCCGTCACAAAGCCGGTCGCTGTTTCTGCCAGCAGGGCCATTGCACATGCATGGATTTGTCCGATATGGTTCTGCATGGCTTTATGATTGGCCATACTTACTACCACTTTGGACGCACTCATTTCCTCATAACGAATCTTGGCAGAGCCGACCATCGGGACCACCCGGCCAAAAGTTTTACTTAACAAAGCAGTACGAATGCCTTGCGGTAATCGTGCAGTGGCTTTGACTAATCTGGCTAATCGGTTGTTCTTTGCCATAATTCCTTCTACAGACGTTGCTGTCTTAATCTTTAAAGTTATTGAACTGTAAAGGCAAACCAAATTGCTGTTCTTTCAAGAATGCCATTACTTGCTGCAATGTATCGCGTTTTTTATCAGTCACACGAATCTTGTCGCCCTGAATAGAAGATTGCGCCTTAATCCCACTTTCTTTAATGGCTTTATTAATTTTTTTTGCGGTATCTGAGTCAAGACCATCTTTAAGCTTGATCACCTGAATCACATTTTTGCCAGAAGCTGTCATTTTTTGTGGGTCAAGCGCCTGAATATCGACTTTGCGTTTAAAGAAATGACTTTCCAGCATGCTATAGACTTGTTCACACTGGAAATCACTTTCAGTCGAGATTTTGATTTCCTTGTTTTTTTCATTCAGTTCAATAGAAACGTCCTGACCACGGAAATCAAAGCGGGTCGCGATTTCTTTTTGGGTGTTTTGAACTGCATGATTTACTTCAAAAATTTCTAATTCAGAAACAATATCGAAAGAAGGCATAGTTTAGACCTTTACAAAGGGAAAGAATATCTGAGATGCTAGGGATGTTTTCTTCATTTGCCAAGTGTTGTTTACATCAAAGGAGTGCGCAATGATCCGTAAACAAGAAATTACAACATTTGAGTTCCCAGAAAATGCAATTATCTGGGATGTACGCGATTCAAGTGCTTTTGCTGAAGCACACGTGAAAGGGGCGGTGAATCAGCCCATTAACGATCTTTCAGCAGAAAGCCTAACTCAGGTGTCAGCGGATCAACCCATTTACATCTTGTGTGGTGGGGGCAGTAAAGCTCCACGTGCTGCGGAAAAACTAGAGGGTTTTGACAGCTCACGTGAATATGTCATTCTGATGGGTGGTACTCGTGCTGCCCGTGATGCAGGCTTACCGCTTGAACAGGGTGTATAAGCATTCTGTCAAAAAAAGCGCCGCAAGGCGCTTTTTTAATGGGTGAGATTTAATGCCTCCCAACCTCCCTTTTCTAAAGGGAGGAGCTACATCTATTCTATTTATTCATAAAAGTAGAGAAAAGTCCCCCCTTTTTTAAAGGGGGATTTAGGGGGATTCATTCAAAATAGTAATTAAATTTGTAGTTTAAAATACGGTTTCTTCATTTTCACTTTCTTTTGAAAACGAGTCACACTGAGTTTTTTTACTAAACTGGATGGCACCGGACAGGCTTCACCGAGAATCTGGGCTGCCAGAATTTCACTGCAGAGCGGCGCAAACAGAAAGCCTTTAGAACCGAGACCGGCAAAGCTGTAAATTTCCTCATCCGCTTTCATTTTACCGAGCAAAGGGAAATAATCCTGACTTTGCGCGCGTACCGATGCACGGCCTTGCCAGGTATCGGTAGAAGCTAATGACTGTGCATATTCTGGGAATACACTGTGGATCAATTCGTAGTTGTGTACATGGTCTTCTGCTAACACTTCGATATCATCTCGACCTGGATAGAAAGAAGCGCCCAAGATCAGATGTTCAGCATCCAGTTGCATACAATAACCGCCGTAACTATAGGCAATATTTTGACTTAAAGGCTGGGCTTGATTATTCATCCAGCTGACCTGTCCGCGAATCGGTTTCAGAGCTGGATAATCTGCAAAGAATTGTGCTGTTTCTCGCGCAGTACAGACAATGACATGATCAAATTCACCTAGATCCTGTTCATCTGAAAATAGCTGAGGTTTTGTAGCCGCTTCAATATGGCTAATTTTGGCCTGTTTATATCGGATATTTACATTCTGTAGAATTTCATCACGCAATTGATGAGGAGAAACCGCGCCAGCTTCTAGTAATTTTAAACTTGGAAATGCAGTTTGAAGCTCTTGCGACTCTGTATCTTGTACAGCAAGAATTTCTTCAGGATATTCATCTGCCAATCCTAAAAGCTGTTCAGGATTTTTTAAGGCAAGCTGATTGACCTGAATCGGGCGGAAAGCTTTAAATTTTTGGTAATGATTTAAGGCATGTTGCCAGGCCAATGTCATCAGATGTTCAGCACTTTGCTCAACCGGACAGAGTTTGGGATTGAGCAAAGCCAGTGGATTGCCAGAACCTCCTGAGAGTGGCGCTGACTGGTCGTAAATCGTGACTTGATGACCACGTTGAGCGAATGCCCAGGCTGTACTTAAACCGGCGATTCCAGCGCCAATCACAGCGATTTGGCTAGGTCTGATATTGGTCTCTGTATCTCGCTCAGTTTTTTTTTGAGTGATTTCTTGTATTAATGAACTTTCAGTCTCTTCAGCCGGATTCCAGATCGCTTTCAGCATTTCACGCTTATGCTTAAAACCACGTGGACGGGAAATTGAAATCCCATGATTTTTTAAGCCACGTTTTAAAACGCCAGCAACACTGAAAGAGGCGAAAGTTGTCCCAATCTCGGATAAACGTACAATATTATTTAAAACATTTTCTTCCCACATGTCCGGATTGCAGGAAGGCGCAAAACCATCCAGAAACCAAGCGTTCACCGGCGCAGTTTTTTCAATCACCGGGAAAACATCATGTGCATCACCCAGCCATAGATCCAGACTGAATCGTTCTTTAGGAAAACTGAGACGATGACAGCCGGCAATTGGCATCGGATATTGAGAGATGAGTTGATCAGCTAAAGGCTTGAGTTCTGGCCAGGCATTTAAGGCCCGAATCAGATCAACTTTGGAAAGAGGAAATTTTTCAACTGAAATCGCATGCAGATGACTGTGATTATCCGGACGCACCTGTTGCCAGAGCTGCCACAGCGCCAGAATATTTAAACCAGTACCAAAACCCGTTTCACCGACACAGAAATATTCAAAAGGTTTTAAATCTGCCAGACGCGTCGTGAGATCATTGCCATTTAAAAAGACATGCCGGGTTTCCAGCAAGCCATTGTCTTTGGAAAAATACACATCACCAAATTGCTTGGACACAGGCACATCAATGCCATCCACCAATTGCCAATCCAGATCGGCAGTTTGAATTGCGTGCGACAAAACGGGTACAACCTTAAAGATATCGGGAAGGGCTATAGCTTACCATTGACGACGACGTTTGGTATAAACATAGCTCGCAATTAGGAAGCCGAGCAATACACCGACAGCCAATGTTGCTGCACCGTAGAGGAACATCTGCGCACTGCGTTCACTTTGCAGCACCTGTACCTGAACGCCCAGGTTGTCATTCTTGAGCTGCAATTCCTGATTTTGCGATAGTGCTTCCAGATTGGCTTTTTCCAGTTGCTGCAAACGGGTGGCCTGATCTTTGACCAAGGCTTTGACCTTGGCCTCTTGCTGGGCTTTCAGCTTGGCGATTTCTTCTGCAGTTAAAGGTTTATTCTCGGCAGGTGGCACTGGCTGGGCAGAAGTCGCTACGGCAGGAATAATGGCAGGTTTCGGCGTAGACTGGGTTTGGGCAGTCGCCGCTGTCCCTTGAGGTTGTGCTGTCTGATTTTCCTGAATCACAGGAGCAGGCGCAACTTCGACTGCCCATACTGGAGAAATCATAAAACATAGGCCAATGATACTGGCAGTAACAACACGCATGAACCTTATCCTTGAGGGAATGCTTTATTGAATGGTTTGACATCGATGTGTTCGTACACACCTTCTTTTAAGAAAGGTTCATCCTGTAGCCATGTGTCCAGCGCTTCACGACTGTCAAAATCGACAATAATGGTACTGCCATAAAAACCGGCCTGTGGATTGGCCGGATCTTTAGGCATGGCACCTGCAACAATCAGGCGGCCTTCAGCATTTAACTGTTCCAGACGTGCAAGATGTTGTGGACGAATCGCGAGGCGTTTTTCAACTGTACCTTCCCGATCGGTACAGCTAACGACGAATAATGGCATGATGACTCTCAATCGTTTGTAGTTGGACTTATTCAGCGGTCTTAAAGTATTTGCGCAATACAATAAACTGAATAATGATAAAGGAAAACATCACGATCATGTCACCGAATGCGGTAAATTCGCCCCAATATTTTCCATCCATCCACAAATAGGCGAAAAAGGTATGCAGAAATGACATCAGTACGAACATGGCAACCCAAGCATAGTTCAGCTTGAACCAGCCTTTTTCACTTAGATTGAATACTGGACCAAATAACCGCTGGATCAGAGGCTTTTTATCCTTGCTAAACCAAGGGGACAGGAAGAATACACCTGCAAAGACCAGATTCAATAACACGGCTTTCAGACGAATATAGAAATCATCGCTGAGGATCAGAGTGATGCCACCAAAAATTACCGTCATAAACAAGACAATCCATTGCTGCTTGTCCAGACGGAATTTTTGTATGACAAATAACGCACCATAGACGACCAACATGGAAATAATCAGACCTGTGGTTGCAACAAGAATATTATTATTGTCGACACCCCCCGCAGAACCGATCAATTGCAGCAATTGATGGTCAGTGTCTTTTGGATCTACAGTTTTATATAAATAAAAGAAAATAATGAGTGGCACAAAGTCTAAAAGTGCTTTCATGTTAGAGTATCTAAATCTGATCAAATAAATGTCATAGTATAGAGATGCACGGCGTAGATTTACATACACATAGTAATATTTCTGATGGAACTTTCAGTCCTCAGCAATTGGTCGAAGCGGCTGTGGAAAAACTCGTCCATACTTTGGCCCTGACGGATCATGACACCATGGACGGTTTGGCATTGGCTGAGGAAGCCGCTAAAAATCATGAGATTAAGATCATTTCCGGGGTGGAAATATCCAGCCAGTGGTCACGTCCTGCCACCAAAAAAAACTATGGCGTGCACATCGTTGCCCTAAATATGCAAAATCCTGAGCCTTTACAAAAAGCCCTCAATCAGCAAAAGAAAATCCGGGCTGAACGCTCTAAACAGATTTGTGATCTGCTGCTTCCTTTAATTGGTGAGGATATTTATGCTGATGTACTGGCCAAAGTCGACAATATCCCTGATCGGGTGACACGGACGCATATTGCCAAAACGCTGGTAGAAAAGGGGATTGTGACCCGCCCGCAACAGGCTTTTGATAAATACATTAAGGAAGGCAAGAAAGCCTATGTCAAATTTGATGGCTTGAGTCTTGAAGACACGATTCAGGTGATTCATGAAAGTGGCGGCTTCGCCGTGCTGGCACATCCGACCAAATATGATTTATCTGCGACCAATATCCGCTACCTGATCGAGATTTTTGCCAAGTTTGGTGGAGATGCGGTGGAACTACCACCGACGATTGAGCCGGCATCAACCCGGCAGATGGTCGATCGGATGATTGCGGAACATGATCTGAAAGTTTCGATTGGCAGTGATTTTCATGGCGATCATATGCCCTGGATTAAACTGGGTAATGTCCCGAGTCTTAAATTGGGGCAGGTCGGGATTTGGGAGAGTTTTGTTTAGTCATTCCTTTACCTCGATTTTTTTCATTTGAGAGAGGATTTTCCCTTCGCTACTAATAGTAAAGGGCGAAGAGAGAATTATAAATTATAGCAAATTATGATCTTTGGCCTGAATCGGCGGTGGCGTCGGTTTGCCCAATGTTCCTAACAGTTCAATTTCAATCGTACGTACCATCGAGTCTAGTGGCAAGTCATTACTCTGGGTACCGAAAGGTTCCTCAATTTCTGAGCTTAGTGCATCCAGTCCCAAAAAGGTATAGGCCAAAATTCCAACCAGCAAAGGCGTAAACAGACCAAGCGTTGAACCCAGACTGAAAGGCAAAATAAAACAGAAAAAATAGACGGTACGGTTGAGCAGAACCGAATAGGCAAAAGGCAAAGGCGTTGTCGCAATCCGGTCACAACCGGTCTGGACAATACTTAGTTCTGCTACATGATTATTCATCTGCATATAGATGATGTCGGAGATTTCACCTTCTTTGAGCGCCTGCATCAGCTCCCATTGAATCAGGCTTAAGGTATATTGCGGCGCATTAGCCTGCTGATAAAGCTGGGTCACAGCCTGCTGGCTCATACCACTGGTTTCAACCAGTTCAGTTGGATTGGCTGTCTGGTGGCGTAAACGATCGCGGAGTACATTGGCAAAGACAATCACGTGCTGAATCACACGTTCACGGCGACCTTGAGACAGCATCCTGCAATCACGGTCAAAATGACGTGAATTGGCAATCAAAATACCCCAAAGTTTGCGCGCTTCCCACCAGCGGTCATAACAGGCTGAGTTCTTAAATCCGAGAAAGATCGACAGCACCACTCCAATCAGGGTAAAGCCGACCAGAGGTAATTCTGGAAAATGAAAATAACCAATATGTGACAAGCCACCAATGATGGCTGACATCAGCATCACCACGCCTAAAGGTGGCAAAACTTTAGGTAAAATCGTCCCCCGCCAGGAAAACAGCAGTTTAAAAACAGTCGGCTGGTCACGTACGATCATTTATTGGAATCATCACAATTTTTTTCATGATCTTGTGGAGTTGTGCCTGCTTTGTCAAGTGCTATTCAATACTGCATTTCCGGTTTGATGAGTTGCTGCTCAGCAAAGGAAAAACTACCCTCTAAAGCAATGATGCAATGGTCAATTAAATGGATATCTACCAGTTGGCAAGCCTGTTGAATCTGGCGGGTCAACACCAGGTCAGCCTTGGAGGGAGAGGGCCGACCCAGCGGATGATTATGTGCAATGACAATTGAGGTCGCCTGCTGGCTAATGGCATAACGCAGCAATTGATTAATAGAAATATCACATGCATTCACTGAGCCATAAAACAGTTTTTTAAAGGCAATTTTTCTTAAACTGGCATCTAGACACAGCACGGCAAACACTTCCTGAGTTTCACCGAGCAGCTCAAAACGTAAGTAATCTCTCAGCCGTTTGGAATTGGTGAGTTCCAGCGCATCCTGTTTCAGGTGCTCGGCAATGTAACGCCGTCCGAGTTCCTTGACGGCCATCAGTTGGGTATATTTACTGATGCCCATACCATGAAACTGGCTGACTTCCTGTAAAGGTGCATCGAGCAACGCAGTCAAATGACCAAAATGCTGAATCAGCAACCGCGCCAGATCAACTGCCGAATGTTGCTGAGAACCGGAGCGCAGAAAGATGGCCAGTAGCTCGGCATCGGACAGACTTTCTGCGCCATATTGAATTAAGCGTTCTCGCGGCCGTTCTTGTTCTGGCCAGTTTTTAATAGAAAATTGCATAGTTATTAGACTTATTTATTATGAATTATCAGTTTTCCCGCAAGCCGATCTCTTGGGAATGCGATTATTTAATGCTATTGTGAGCCCCACTGCAACAGCAAGGTAATCTGTTCGTGAGCTTTGATCTAAGTGTAATTCCTCATAAAAATATCATTTTGGCCGTCACTGGCGGCATTGCTGCCTATAAAAGTGCAATTCTGGTCCGCCGTCTAAAAGATGCCGGATTTGATGTGCGGGTCGTGATGACTCACGGCGCACAGGCTTTTATTACACCTTTAACTTTTCAAGCCTTATCGGGCAATCCCGTACATACCGAATTGCTGGATACTGAAGCAGAAGCCGGCATGGGCCATATCGAGCTGGCACGTTGGGCAGATCTGTTATTGGTAGCACCGGCCAGTTGTGACACCCTGGCAAAGTTTGCCGCAGGTCTGGCCGATGATCTACTCAGCACTTTATATCTGGCGACGAAAGCACCCGTCTGGGTGGCGCCTGCCATGAACCAGCAAATGTGGGCAGCCAAAGCAACGCAGCGTAATCTTGCGACACTGATCGAAGATGGTGTGCATGTGATCATGCCGGATGCTGGTTCACAGGCTTGTGGTGATGTAGGTTTGGGCCGGATGCCTGAGCCGGAAGATTTAGCCCGACAGGTGACTGAATATTTTCATAAAGCTCAACGTGCGATTGCGGAAAAATTTGGCCTGCTTGCAGGTAAACAGGTCACGATTACTGCAGGTCCGACCCGCGAAGCGATTGATCCGGTGCGTTATATTTCCAATCATAGTACCGGAAAAATGGGCTTTGCACTGGCTGCAGCCTGTTATGCGGCCGGAGCCAATGTGACCCTGATTGCAGGGCCGGTCAGTCTGGACACCCCAAATGGCGTGAAACGTAAGAATGTTTCTTCTGCCGTGCAAATGCTGAATGAAAGCATGCAAATGCTGGAAAATGGGTGCGATATCTTTATTGCGACAGCTGCAGTAGCTGATTATCGTGTGGCAGAAGTGGCCGAGCATAAAATCAAGAAAGCCGGAGATGAACTGAATGTGGCGCTGGTGAAAAATCCGGATATTGTCGCCACTATAGCCCAACAGGAAAAACGGCCGTTTATGGTCGGTTTTGCTGCTGAAACCCGTAATATTGAAGAATATGCTGCCGGAAAGCTGGTCGCGAAAAAGCTGGATATGATTGCCTGCAATGATGTTTCACGTGCGGATATCGGATTTGCTTCGGATGAAAATGCCATGACAGTATTCTTTGCCGAGCATTATCAGCTGGATAAACGTGATCTGGAAAAAGCCTCCAAGCAGGAGATTGCCCAGCAATTGATCGAAGCTATTCATGATGCCTTACATCGTGATCCATCCAGTGATGATGATTTTTAAAACGATCTGTATCGAAAAAGCCCTGAATCCATCAGGGTTTTTTTATGGCTGATTTTTTATCATTAATTCAAAAAAAACTATAGAAACCATAAATATTTAGTCTTAATCGAAGCACTGACTGTTTATTGTTTTTGCAAAAAAGCATAAAATAGGTCACAGAATAAGCAAAGATAAAAATACTGCATATATCAGCTATAAGCAGGAAGTGGAAAGAAAAAAGAGGGGGCGCTATGAAAAAAATCATGATGTTATGGATGGTCGCCTGTCTGGCTGGATGCAGTTATTTTGTTTCAATGGATGAACTGGCCAGAAATATTCAAACGCAGATGCAACGTGAGTTTAATTCCAATCTAGATTATCAACACTATCGTTTTACCGTGAAAAAGGTCAAAATTGTCCAGCGTCAGGGGAATGAGTTTCAGGCCATTTCTTATCTGAATTATCAAGGTGAGGAATATCCCATTCATGTGAAAGTCTTTAAGGTGGATGGCGGGTATAGTTGGTCGATTGAAGATGATGCCTTTGCTTTTATTGATGAAATTGAAATTGAAAATTATCGTCAGCAACTGGATCGGGAATTACAGCAACTGGCCTCAGCCTTGGATGATCTGGAGCCTGTAGATGAACCAAACCAGACTATCTCCGGCTCTCTGATCACACCAGTGGCTGAACCCGCATTACAAGATGTTTCTTATCAGGAAGAGCCGATTCCGGTCGGCAATATCACGGCGTATACGCAATAACTCATGCGCAATCGCTATAAAAAAGCACCGATCATCGGTGCTTTTTGTATTTAAGATTCAACCTGTTGATGTTCGCGAACATAATCTTCGGTACGCTGCATGGCTTCCTGAATATTAAAGAGTGCAGTTTCTACATCTTTCAAGGTTTTGGCATTCCCACCGCTTAGCGCCTGACGCCATTTGCGTGCACCCGGCAAGTTCTGGAATAGTCCCAAAATATGACGGGTAATAATCGACAACGGTGCACCTTCTGCCATACGCTGGGCTATGTACGGCATCATTTTTTGCATAATCTCAAAACGGTCTGGTGCATCCAGATTCCATAACTGGCCCAGCTCAGCCAGTAAGTAAGGATTATGATAGGCTTCGCGGCCAATCATCACGCCATCCACATGTTTGAGATGTTCCAAGGTTTCAGCATAGGTTTTAATTCCGCCGTTGATCTCGATCAGCAGATCAGGGCGATCCTGTTTTAAACGGTAGACATCTTCATAACGTAGGGGTGGCACGTCGCGGTTTTCTTTAGGTGATAGGCCTTTTAACAAGGCAATCCGCGCATGCACGATAAAGTTATTGCAGCCGGTTTTGGCCACGGTATCGACAAAATGCATCATCTCTTCATAAGAGTGCATATCATCAATTCCGATCCGGTGTTTTACGGTCACTGGAATATCCACCGCATGACGCATTTCAGCAATACATTCTGCGACTAGATCAGGTTCCGCCATCAGACAGGCACCAATTTTATTATTCTGTACCCGGTCACTTGGGCAACCTACATTTAAATTGACTTCGTTATAGCCCCAGTCCTGCGCCATCTTGGTACAGATTGCCAGATCTTTTGGATTCGAGCCGCCGAGTTGCAGCACAATTGGCTGTTCTTCCGTATTAAAGTCCAAATGACGTTTGGCATCACCGTAAATGATCGCACCCGTGGTGACCATTTCGGTGTACATAATCACATTCGGGTTAAACAGACGTGCAAAGAAACGATAGTCTTTGGTGGTCCAATCCATCATCGGGGCGACACTGATTCTCGGAGATTGAGTGTTTTCAATGTTTTTGTTAATAGTCATTAAAAATCATGCCTTTAATCTATATTCCGCAACCTGCGAGAATCTGTTTGAACCTGTGTTTAGGTGGGTAAATCGGTTTGCATTTACACCAAATTTTACACCATAATGGAAAAAATAGCTTTTGGTGTAAATTATGGGGTCGATTACAGCAAGGAAAGGTGCAGATGGTAAAGTTAACTACCGTGCTGCGATTCGAATCACTCGAAAGGGCTTTCCTGCTTTTTCTGAAAGTAAAACATTTCATTCAAAAAAGATGGCTGAAAACTGGCTTAAGAAAAGAGAAGTCGAAATTCAAGAAAATCCTGATATTTTGCTTGGCAAGGAACAGCTCATTGATCTGACCTTATCAGATGCCATAGATAAATATTTGGATGAAGTCGGGAGCGAGTACGGAAGGACGAAACGCTATTCTCTGCTCTTAATCAAGAAGCTGCCAATCGCGCGCAATATTATCACAAAAATAAAATCAGTACATTTAGCTGAGCATGTTGCTTTGAGGAAGGGTGGAGTCCCTCATCTTGAACTTGAACCTATCGCGACTAGTACGCAACAACATGAGCTTTTACATATTCGTGGTGTACTTTCTCATGCTGCTGTTATGTGGGAAATGGATATTGATTTAAATGGCTTTGATAAGGCTACGGCTCAGTTAAGGAAAACACGCCAAATATCATCTAGTCAAAAAAGAGACCGACTGCCTTCGAGAGATGAATTGATTGCATTGACGAAGTATTTTGCAGAACGATGGAAGCTAAATCGTTATGGCTCTAAATACCCAATGCATTTGATTATGTGGTTTGCAATTTTCTCATGCAGACGTGAAGCTGAATTAACACGATTGTATTTTCGAGATTATGACCTACATCACTCAACATGGAAAGTGCATGATCTAAAGAATCCGAATGGCTCTAAAGGTAATCACAAATCATTTGATGTTCTTGATTCTTGTAAGGAAATGATTAAGAGATTAAAGCATCCAGAAGTCCGTGATCGGATGCTAAAGCTAGGTCATGATGAAAATTTGTTATTGCCTTTGAATCCCAAAAGTTTGGGTAAAGAATTTAGAGAAGCCTGTAAAGTGTTGGGTATTGAAGATTTACGATTTCATGACTTGAGGCATGAAGGCTGTACTCGATTAGCTGAGCAGAGCATGACTATTCCCGAAATTCAGAAAGTAAGTTTGCATGATTCCTGGAGCAGTTTACAGCGATATGTATCAGTGAAGGCAAGAAGAGATGTTATACAGTCTGAAGAGGTGCTACGCCTCATCGATGAAACGTAGCATAGTCTTTAGAAGCTTCTGAATACTTTTTGTCTAAAATATCTGCTAGATCTTTTACGTGTACTAGAAAGGGTGCACGTTTACTCTGATCTATCTTAAACACAGAGAAAGGGAATTCTTGATTATTCGCCTTTCTTAATGCTTCAGCTTTACTAAGATGAGGATAATAGTCAGAAACTATTGTCATCAGCTCGACGGTCATAGAGCGATATTTCATAAACAGGTAGTCAGCAGTGGCCAGCTGGAATATTCCCATTATTAAACTCGCATTATTCAGTCAAATTTTGAATACACAACCTCACATGAGGGTTGTAAACCATTTAGTCTATATAACGTATCTGTACCTATTAAATAGGTTTTTAAACATCTGATGCGTTCCCTGTAATTGGGACTTTTCTTACTAAATCGGTTATTTACAAGAAATCCGTTTAGATATCCAAAATCATAAGTAATAACATAGCAACTATTTGATTCAACTGTTTTTTTTAGGTTTTCAAAAAAACTTAAATCAGCAAATCCTGCCGGCTCATCAATAAAATCCTTCTGTAATATTACGATGTAACGCATATTCATACGGTGATTTAAGCATGGCTCTTGTTTTAAGAAGATGGCTAAACATTTATCTGGCTCAGCCAGATTAAGTAGCTTTTTCATCTCATTACTGACTAATGTCTTAAATTCCTCAATTTGTAAGGATCCATTTTGAGTGGCATCACAATTAATACTGAATTCTTGTAGTTCGAAGCCAGACACATTTTTATCGAGAGCACGAAATGTTGTGTTTAAGGTTTGTTTAGATAAATCAAAAGCCCCCATCCATTTTTCTAAACTATTGCCATAATGCGAGGTTTGCATGCAAAACTGTAATTCCTCAATCATACGAATTACACTGGAAGGATCAAAAGCTTTGTATCCCATACCATGTTGATAAGCTAAGTGATAAAACTGTAAAATTAGAGGATGTAAGCTCATTTTTGACATACAGCCATTAATCCAAGGTGCACTATTTAGCCCAGGTAACGTCTGTATGGCTTGCATAATAAGAGCATTTGATCCATTAAAAGCATTTTCAATGTTTTTAGCAGAGGCTCTCGCCAAGAGTGAAGCTACTTGATAAATATTAACAGGGCTTGGATGTGGTGGAGCTAGCCGTGCGCCAGTGCTACAGTAATAAGCAGTATTAATTACTGGAAGATCTTTTTTAGTTAGCATTAGAGTTTCCTTTATGACTGCTATTCACTAAATTGGTGTTGATAGACTTACCCCCTTTTCTTGGACGGCCTGCATTAGAGCGTCGCTGAGGTGGTAGACTAGTCTGAATTGTTCTGACACTTTTCATCTTTTCAAACATGAAGTATTGTTCTCTTTTACAGAAATATTGAATACAAACATCTAACGCTTCTCGTTTTTCGGTATTTGTATATTCAATCATTCCTATGCATAGTGTTTTGTATTTGTCTTTAGCCATATGGCAGTTGTAAGTACAGCCTTGACCATTCGTAAGTTTTTTCCAATACTTAGTAATTTCATGTGCAAAATACCCATCATTTTGATGTAAATTGCCATCTAGAAAGAACAACCCATGAACGTGAAAGCCCTTTTTTAACCCATGTTCAAACTTCAAAATATAACCCTTAATTTGGTTTAATATTTTGTTATGCCTTTTATTGTGCAGGAACCGCGCAATAAGTCTTTTTAATGACTGCAATGCATCTTCGGAATGAAAGTGATGCTGTAGTTCATCTGGGCAATAATTAGTTAAGTGCTCTAAAGGTGGTTTAAAAGCAAAGTCAACGCGTATAACTAGAAGTTTGCTGAATTTGTCAAAATAATGACTCACCGTTTTACGGCAAGACTTTAAATTGTTTTTAGCCTTCCTTTCACGATCTCGGATAGCATTTTTTACTAAAGTGCTAGCCATTTGCTCACGAATGAGTTGAACGAATCGATTCAATAAATCTGCTCTTGGTTGTATATGCCCAAGAGGTTGAGAATTAGGTTGCTCAAATAAACCAATCAGATCTATTTCAGTATTCAAAAGTTCTTTTGCTTTGAAGAAGCATAATATCTCTTCACAGACTGTAAAATCTTTCAAGTAGCTAAGATCAATGCCTGTAATATCATCAAAGACAGAAACAAATGGTTTCATCCATTGAGAGTAGTAAAAGAATCCCTTAAATACATTAAAATCATCAAGTTCAACTGTGGCTGCAAGCTCGCTTTGCGTTCAAGCACTCCCTGACGAATGACACTATATTGAGCATGCATTTCAATCGATGGTTATGATATAAAATAGTTAGCTCAATCTCTGAGGATGGGGCAAGTTCAAATGCCCCATTACTTATGAGAGGATAAACAATCACGGGTTCTTGTGATTTATAAGGTTTACAAGCCATGATTGTGCCCCTTGCATTTATTAGAAATCAGATTGAATTGTCTAACTTCTTGCAGTGCCCTGTATAAAATTAAGAGTATAGGGAGATATACTTTCCCTAATTTATAAGTAAAAGAACTATTTGAGTAACATCTTGTTAATAGTAATATTATCCTATATTCAAACACCCAACTTTCCTGGGGTAAGGGAATCAAAATGTGTTGAGTGTTCGAGGTTTTTTCGATTGCTGCTGTGTACATAGTTACTGCCTAAGTAATGATTATTTTCGGGTAAAACCCATTTGTTAGATAATTTTCTTTTTGCTTTAAGAAAGTTATCTAATGGCAGTAAATTTACAACGAGACGAAAAAATATGTGTGTTGATTCCAACTAAATAAAAAAAATTGAAAATCATTATTTTTCAGTTAGATGGAGTATTCTTCTTTTTAACTCTTCATTTTTGTTAATAATTAAACGAATTCTATTTTCTAGGTTATCAGGCATCAACCCGTGCTTGTGATTATTCTCTTTACGATGTTTTTCCATATATTTATGCAGATGTTCGTAAATCCCATCTGCCAAAACTTTGCACAGCTCTGTCTTGTTTTTATACTTTTTCATATATTTATTATCAGAAATTAACTCAATGATTTTCTTTTCGTAGTCATCATAAATTTGTTTTTTTCTGGAGTTTCCTTCATTGCTTAAAGTTGAGCCATTAAGTTTTTTAAGCAAATACTTGTTATTTAATAAACTATGGTTATGGCAAAAAATCTTAGGTTTATCTAAAATTCCACTCTTAGAGTTAGTGCGTTGATATTTTTTAAACAGACCTTGTGATATGCATATATTGATAGCTTCTTCTAACGAATTATATGATTTTTCAAATATTTCTTCATAACTGTTTGTTACATGACTTACAGCTTCAGGTGCATCACTTTCGTGTGTATGTTTAATATTATCTACAAACTTAAAACAGGCAGTTATTTCTTTTAGACCTTCACATAAGATAATGGCTTCTTCAAGATAGGAGCAAATGGAAGGAAAGTGGACAAGATTATTTTCTGCACGTTTATTAATAACTTCTTGAGAAAGTTCTAAAGCTTCTTTTAAGGGCATTCTAGGATTATGCACATTCTCCAGTATGACCTCACAGACAGCTGAAACAATAATAACAATGGCTGTAAATAATTGGTCAACTCTATTCCTAGAGTCGAACATGCCTGTGCGCATTACTTCTGCATCAAGAAAGTCACACTCATAAATTTCTTTATATACGTATTCAGGGGTAACTTCATCGCCAATCCTTTGAAATGAATATGAATAAATTTTTCCTGAATACTCAAATTCAACATCTATATCCATTTTAAGTTCTTTTAAGTTGTTGTAATTATGACTAATTCGAAGTAATTCATGAATATTGGAAGTTTTTTGAATAGCTAAACTTTTGAGATATCCTGTGAAAAATCTTTTAGTAGCTTTCTGACGTAATTCTGTTGGTGCAGACAAGTTATTTTTTTCAAATTGGTCAGTCATAGCTGTTGTTGTTTTTTGCTCGTTCTTAAAAAGCATAATTGGCCTTAAAATATTGTACATACTTAAGTATTTTATAGTTTAAATCAATTAATTAGGTTATTAATCGGTTATGTGTATAAGTGGTGGGTTAGGCATCAAAAATAGTACTTTTTTTCTATCAAAGTATTAGAATAATGCCTAAAAAAATAGGTTTAAAAAGATTCTTTTAAATTACAAGAATTTTTTAGATTCTCCCATTCTTGTTCTGCTGCTTCATCGGTAATACCTTTGGATTCAGCAATTTTTTTAATCTCTTTTTCACGAGCCTCGTTGTAGTCATCTTCTTCTCGTTCGAGATTCAAGTCTTTATTCATATCGATTCCTCTGATTAAAAATTAGATGATCAATATGCAGATAAAAGCCTGATACTTCAATATTAAAGATTGTTAAATGTCACATTAAATTTATGAGTTGATTACTTGACGCTCTTTCAAGTGAAGATTATCCTTTATTTGCTGACCTACATCGTCAGTGGGTTTTGACAGACCCCTCACACAAGCACATCAAAAAAGAAATTTTTTGGTGGCGAATCCGTTCGTCCCCCTTCGTTGCGGTAGGGCGAGGGAGGGACGCCTTGTGCGTGCTGATCCTTGTGTGTCAGTCTGTCAACCCTTTCTCGTTCTGCCACCATCAATTGACAGTGATCCGGTAGAACTCTTTTAGCACAAGGAGTACGCTATGCGCTCACATCAATACCGTCTTTTATATTTCTCTTTTTTTATATTTGTTCCGTTGGACTATTAGAACTGAGGCTGTGCAGTCAAGGCATAGCTGTGTCGATGACTTTCTAAGAATAAAACTTTTTCAAATACATATTACTGATATGAAGATGAATCTCTCATGCTGTTTTGAGGGCCGTAGATCCGGGTGCTTTACCGTCTAAATACTTCAAAAAAACATAGATGTTCATTCAACCATTCATGATATGGGGGACACCGGTTCTTGTAAAAACTGGTGATACCTATAAAAAAGAGAAAATGATTATGTTTAAAACCTTCCTAAAAACTGCCCTTATTTCATTATTGCTCGCAGGTGCATCTTTCGCGCAAGCAGGTTGGTTCGCTCAAGCGAGTGAATCCTATCTTGTTCAAGCGCGTCATACAGGGAATGGAGTCTATCAATGTCTCTATAAAACCAATCCTGGTAATCGTGGCTGGAAAAATTTTACAGTGAACTTTCAGGGTGGTTGTCCGCGCTTTGTTCACTACAATGCCAATAATGGCCAAGTTACCGTGCCTAACTAAGCGGGTGAGATCATGAATAATAAAACTTTATTAGGCTTGGCTGCAATTATTGCCATGACGATCATGGTCGTGGCTGGTTTTTATTTTAATTCCAAGTCAAATGGCCAGGCAGACACAGTTGCAACCACTGCTAAAGCCAGTATGCCTCAAGGGGAAGAGGCAGTAACATCAACTATTATTCAGGGTGGTGATGAGGTTACAAACACTGATAAGGCAGATCTTCAAGAGAAGGTCGTAGCACCAGAGAAAAAATCACGGATCCCGGCATTACTCAGTTTTGAATTTGATCTTAATCAGGATAGCACTGGGACAATTGAGTCCATGATTCCTTATCGGGATTTACCTGAGTTTGAACAAGCCAAAATTCGTCAGTATCAAAATTATATTTTTGAGAAGACTGCTAAAGATACAGGTAAGTCTGTGAATGATTTTAGCCTGCAAGAGCGTGGAGCTCTGGAAACAGAAGACCCTTCACATAGCGTCTATGTCTATAAGTTCCATACTGGCAGTGATTGCGAAGTCCATATGGTCGATATCGATGCCAATACCGGTGATTATCAGGTCAGCTATAACTACTGCTAGAGCTTAACAGGTACAGCTGAATATTGAGTAAAGGACACATTTATAATGAATATTTTAATTAAACCTATTCTGCTTAGCACTCTCTTGGTCACGGCTGGATGGATGTTATCGGGATGTAGCTCAAGTTTAGACCCGAACACTTTTACCGTCGAACTGAGTGTTGAGGATACGAGTAACTGGTACGCTCAAAATCAAACCGCTACTGTCTTAACGATTCGCTCAAACTCTCCTGATCCTATCGAAGCAAAAAATGTGTCGATCAATAACGGTCAATGCAGCTATGAGGGATATCGAAGAAAAATTCAATATCCACAATTCTTTAAGATGGGGCAGGTGTTGAAATTGCAGTTAACAGGATGTGGATATAGCAATGTAGTACAGGTGGATGTTGAAACTGACAAGGGCAATGCTAGTTATAGCTTTCAATAAAGATTAAGCACAAAACCAGTCACGATTGACTTAAAGACAAAACCGCATCCTTCGGGGTGCGGCTTTTTTATGCCTGACCTTCCAGTTTTTTAATAGGAATTGATCTATGTCTTTCATCCATTGTCCTTATTGCCAGTCAGCCAATATTAAGCAGACTGAATCAGGACACCCTCATGAACAGTATTTTGAACAGCTACGGTATTTTCTTTCCCCAGCCAAGATGGCGCTGTTCGGAATAAAAATGGCGAAGAAGACCGGCGCTCCACCTTTAGCCGGTGCGATGGTTGGGGTGGTTATTGGTGGTGTGTTGGTCGTGGTCAGTCAGTACTATTTTGAACGGCACTATGGTAATGCCATGAATTTTATCTGCCAGGACTGCCAGCAGCATTTTGCCTGGGTAAAGCCTGCTTAATTGGCCTAATCGATAGATCCTCATAGGTCTAAATACGATCTAGCTTTGATCTCACAACCTTACATTTTTCAACACATGCTTTCTTCTAAGCATCTTCAATTTTTAAATTTTAAGATTAAGGAATATTAAATATGGCACATCAACTTGAACAAATGGCGTATGTCGGAGAAACCCCTTGGCATGGTCTAGGGAATCAACTCACTCAGAATCAGCCGATTGAAGTCTGGGCAAAACAGGCAGGGATGGATTGGCGAATTGAATCTTCCGATGTCAGCTACATGGCAAAGAATGAACGCGGGCAGAGCATCATCATGCCGTATGAAGAACAGCGTGTGCTGTATCGTTCCGATACTCATGCGCCCTTGTCTGTGGTCAGTCAGCGTTATCAGGAGGTTCAGCCGATGGAAATCTTGGAATTCTATCGCGATCTGACCGAGCAATCTGGCTTTGAACTGGAAACTGCTGGTGTACTTAAAGGTGGGAAAAAATTCTGGGCATTGGCACGTACCGGACAATCTACGGCACTGAAGGGCAAGGATGTCAGCAATGGTTATATTTTATTGGCAACAGCCTGTGATGGTACGTTGGCCACCACAGCACAGTTCACCAATATCCGTGTGGTTTGTAATAACACCTTAGCCATTGCCCTACGTGGACAGAGTAGCAATGCTGGTGTGGTGAAAGTGCCACACAGTACTAAGTTCGATGCTGACAAAGTCAAACAACAATTGGGCATCTCAGTCCGTGCCTGGGATGAACACATGTATGAGATGAAGCAGCTCAGTCAGCGTAAAGTCACCCAAGGTGAGGCAGCAGCTTTCTTTGATGCAGTGTTTAACAATACCAGCATGAGTGTTGCAGATCAGGAGGAGAACATCATTCAGTTCTATCGCAATATCGCCACTCCAAATCCAGCCAAAGAAAAGCCTGAACCGAATGGACGTGCCATGGCCAAAGTCATGGATATGTTCAATGGACAAGGTCGTGGTGCAGAACTCAGCTCAGCCAAAGATACCGCTTATGGCTTACTTTGTTCAATTACCGAGTTTGCCGATCATGAACGTCGTGCCATGAGTACCGATCATCGTCTCGATTCTGCTTGGTTTGGTGCAGGTGCTGCGTTAAAGCAGCGTGGACTAGAACAGGCGCTTCGCTTAGTGGTTTAAGTTTCATTTAAGCTAGTGCTATTACAATAATGGTCAAGGGTCATGCAGATGATTCTTCTCCAGTGAAAACCCCCTTTTGCCACATCTCCAGATGTGGCTTTTTTTATGCCAAAAATTTTTACAGACCTCACTATTTATAAGGATCAAAGCATGAATCAGATTGCACCGATAAATACCTCTCAACTCCCTCATTTCCCAATTTCGAATGAGATGAATGAATCAAATACCGCAGCTAAACGAACAGCGACAGCCAAACGTTTAGCCAATACTAAAAATATGGATTACCAAGAATGGCTGGAAGTACGTAAGCAAGGTATTGGCAGTAGTGATGCCGCAACCGCATGTGGATTGAATCCCTACATGTCGATGCTGGAACTGTGGATGATCAAGACCGGTCGAACTCAGCAAGATATAGATGATGACAGCTCAGGCGTTGCACCGTTGTATTGGGGCAAACAGCTAGAGCCATTGGTTGCTGAGTACTACAGTCTGCACACCAATAATAAAGTGAGACGAGTGAATGCCGTGCTTCAGCATCCCGATCCGGATAAGTCGTTTATGTTGGCAAATCTGGATTATGCGGTTGTGGGTAGTGATGACGTGCAGATTCTGGAGTGTAAAACAGCCGGAGAACATGGCGCTAAACTCTGGAGAGATGGCGTACCGCTTTATGTGCTGTGTCAGGTGCAACATCAATTGGCTGTAACAGGAAAACAAGCCGCGCATATCTGTGTCTTACTCTGTGGGCATGAAACCAAGATATTCAAAGTCACCCGTAGTGAATCGGTGATTGAACATCTCATTAAAGCTGAGCGTTACTTCTGGGAATGTGTGGAAAAGGACGTACCGCCTGATGTTGATGCCTCTGAATCCGCAGCTAAAGCCATCCTGCAGCTGTATCCAGCGCATATCCCACTGAGCGTTGAAGATCTCTCACAAAATGAAAATGCCAATTTGATGTTCGATAAGCTCATTAAAATGAAAGAAGAGATTCAGCATAAGCAGGAACGCTTTGATCAGTTGAAGCACCATATCCAAATGCTGATGAAAGATGCTGAACGAGCCACCTTTGCCAAGGGCTCAGTGGTCTGGAAGAAAGCCAAGGACTCAATCAGTCTGAATACCAAAGCATTGCTTCAGCATCAGCCTGAACTCATTGAGCTTTATCCACTTCAGAAGCAAGGCAGTCGTCGATTCAACATCTATACCGACTAAGTCTGTTTCAGCCCATTCAAATAGCGATGCACAAAAAACGTTCTCCGCCCTCCATTCGCTAGGAATAGAGGGCAATACGGTCGCGGCTTTTGTAGCGAGCTATATACATATTTATTGAATCAGGTGATCTACATAAAGCTGGATGATCTGTAAAAAAATCAAATTGAGGAAAATAGAATGATTAAAGGTTTAGCGATTACACCACCAGCTCTAGGACGTATTAGTATTGGTCGGGTAGTAGAAAAGAATGGAAAACGCCTACCTGAAAAAGATGATCAGTTCACCATTACTTCCCAGATCCAAAGCAAGGAGAGTGGCTGGGTAAAACATCCACTGGATGAACAGCTTCGAGCCAATACTCCCAATCAAAAGCTACGCTCAATTCCTGTCAGAATGATCTTCAATGATCCTGACTTAAACCTACGTGCAGAATACAGCTTATTTGACCGCCAGACTGGACGGCCAGTCTGTGTCGGCAATGGAGAAACCTGCCAGCGTTTAACCAATCAAGGGGTAGAGCAACATCCATGCCCATCACCTGATTTATGTCCTCTGGCACAA
>NZ_DCLL01000018.1:0-60110 GCF_002321025.1 Acinetobacter lwoffii | reverse complement strand
GCAGATTGATGAACAGAGTAAACAAGCTGGGTTTTATCAGGAAGCTTTGGACTTTACGGCAAGGAAGGGTTTTGCCAATGCGCGATTTGAAACAGATATAGAGGAAGGGTTGGATGTGCTGGAGGAATACTATCCTGAACAAGAACAGAACCGGGCAGTGGAGCAACAAGCTTCGCCTAAAGAGTTTGTACAGGATATTCAGCAGGGGTTGCAGCAATCAGTCAGACCCGTCAACTAATCGATTAGTTGGAAAAGAGCAGCTTTCTAGGTTGCTCTTTTTTTTACGACAGTATTAGTCGTGGGAGTTGTCAAAGTACTATTTTAGCTATAGTTATCCCGTTAAAATAACAAGACTTAATTAATCTCTATTTTTTTTGTTAAGTGCATGACTTTTAATAGGTCGTAGATATGCTAACTTAGCAACATTGTTTAACATTAAGTATAAAACCAAAGCGGTTGATCTTGGATTGAGGAAATAAAATGCATTCATTGGAACAAAAATTTCTAAATGACTTAGATGACAAGCTTTGGAAAGCCGCCGATAAATTACGCAGCAGTCTAGATGCAGCCAACTATAAGCATATTGTTTTAGGGTTGATTTTCTTAAAGTACGTTTCTGATGCCTTTGATGAACGACAGTCTGAGCTCAAGACTTTATTCGCTCATCATGATGACAACAATATCTACTACATGGCACGTGATCACTATGATAGCGATGAAGAATACCAACAGGCTATTGCTGACGAACTAGAAATACTGGATTACTACCAAGAAAAAAACGTGTTTTGGGTGCCAAAAGCAGGCCGCTGGTCAAATATCCGTGATGCAGCCGCTTTACCAATTGGCTCAATCATTTGGCAGGATGAACAAGGTGCAGACGTCAAACTGCGTTCGGTATCATGGCTGATTGACAATGCTTTAGATGAAATTGAAAAAGCCAATCCAAAGCTTAAAGGTATCCTGAATCGCATTGGTCAGTACCAGCTGGACAATGACAAGCTACTTGATCTGATCAATACCTTCTCTGACACCAGTTTTACTAAGCCTGAATATAATGGTGAAAAACTCAGTCTGCACAGTAAAGATATTCTCGGGCATGTTTACGAATACTTTTTGGGACAGTTTGCCTTGGCTGAAGGCAAGCAGGGTGGTCAGTACTATACGCCTAAAAGCATCGTCACCTTGATCGTTGAAATGTTGCAGCCTTATAAAGGTCGTGTGTATGACCCTGCAATGGGTTCAGGTGGATTCTTCGTATCCAGTGAAAAGTTCATTGAACAGCATGCTCAGGAAAAGCATTACAAAGCCTCCGAACAGAAAAAGCATATTTCTATTTATGGGCAGGAAAGCAATCCGACCACATGGAAATTGGCTGCTATGAACATGGCGATTCGTGGGATTGATTTTAATTTCGGTAAAAAGAATGCAGACAGCTTTTTAGAGGATCAGCATCCAGACTTGCGTGCTGACTTTGTTATGGCCAATCCGCCTTTTAATATCAAGGATTGGTGGCATGCTTCTCTAGAAAATGATGTGCGCTGGAAGTATGGTACACCGCCACAAGGTAATGCTAACTTTGCTTGGATGCAACACATGCTGCACCATTTGTCACCTACAGGCAGTATGGCATTGCTACTTGCCAATGGTTCGATGAGCTCAAATACCAATAATGAAGGTGAGATCCGTAAGAACCTGATTGAAGCCGATCTGGTGGAATGTATTGTCGCATTACCAGGACAACTGTTCACCAACACGCAAATTCCAGCCTGTATCTGGTTTCTAACCAAGGACAAAAAGAATGGCTTGTCTTTAGATAAAAAGAAAGCCAACCGTGAAGGCAAGACCCTGTTTATCGATGCCCGTAATTTGGGCTATATGAAAGATCGTGTGCTACGTGACTTTACCGATGCGGATATTGCTAAAATCACCAATGCTTTACATGCTTGGCAACAAGGTGAAAACTTTGAAGGCGAAGCGTATCAAGATGAGAAAGGTTTCTGCTTCTCTGCTGAGTTAAAAGATATTCAGAAGCATGACTACGTACTGACTCCGGGACGTTATGTGGGTGCAGTCGAGCAGGAAGATGATGGCGAACCATTTGCTGAGAAAATGCTACGTTTGACTGCTCAGCTTAAAGAACAATTTGCTGAAAGTGCTGTCTTGGAAAGCGAGATTAAAAAGAATTTAAAAGGCTTGGGCTATGAGTTCTGATCATCCTTTATTATTAGAAATTCAGAAGGGTGAAAGTAAAACTCTAGAATTTAAAGAGCAGTTACCGAAAGGGCAACAGGTGGCAAAAACCCTGATTGCTTTTGCCAATACCAGTGGTGGTAAATTGGTAGTAGGTGTAAGTGATGATCGCCAACTCGTAGGTATTCAAGATGATATTTTTGAGTTACAAGATCAGATCACTTCGATGATCAATGAACTCTGTATGCCCAACATTCTGCCGTATATTTATATCGAGAATATCCAAGGCATAGAGTTGCTGGTGATTGAAGTCAGCCGTGGTTCATTGTTGCCTTATTATCTCAAGCCGCAAGGCAAGGCACAGGGGACTTATATCCGTTTAGGTGCAAGTAATCGTGTGGCATCGCCTGAGTATATCCAGCAACTCGAATTGCAGCGTCTGAACCAGACTTTTGATGAACAGCCGAATCCGCAATATAGTTTAGATGAAATTGATTTACAGCCTTTACAGCAAGCCTTTGCTGAGGTGGGTAAAGAGCTGTCTTTGCAGAAGATGCGGAATCTTAAATTGATCATTCAGCAGAATGGACAGGATTACCCAAGTCATGGATTGCTCATTTTGTTGGGGCTTTATGAACAGGTTGAGATTAAATGCAGCCGCTTTAAAGGCACCACCATGACGGTGTTTCTGGATAAGAAAGAATACCGTGGAGATCTGTTTAGCCAGCTGAAGCAGACCGAGCAATTCATCAAGAATCATCTGCACCTACGTGCTGAAATTTTAGGTTTGCAGCGTACAGAAAGTTTTGAAATTCCAATCCCAGCCATTCGTGAAGCCTTGGTGAATGCAGTGCTGCACCGTGACTATAGCAATGCAGGGCGTGATATTAAGGTTGGCATTTATGATGACATTTTGAATATCGTATCGCCAGGTGGATTACCAAATGGACTCACTGAAGAAGATTTAGCGCAAGGTCGTTCAGAGATACGTAACCGTGTTTTGGCGCGTGTGTTTAAAGAGCTAGGCTATATTGAGCAGTGGGGCAGTGGTATTGCCCGTATTAAAGATCTTTGTTTACAGGCAGGCAATGCAGAACCTCAACTGAAAGCACAAGGTGATTTTGTCGATTGGGAGTTTTACCGTCCTTCGATTGAGCAATTAGGTGGCTCAATCGGTGGCTCAATTGGTGGCTCAATTCGAGAAAATATACTGACAGATCGGCAAAAAGAGATTTTAGTTTTAATTCAGCACAACCCGAAAGTTTCCTATCGTTCTATGGCAGAGCAGCTCGGTATTAATGAGTCAGCAGTGAAAAAGCATCTGAATCATTTAAAAGATGCAGGCTGGCTGGAGCGTGTTGGTGGGACTCGTGGCTATTGGGCGATTAAGAAAGAATTTGGGGGTGAAGTGTGAGTTCTACTCTACGTTTGTTTTGGGAAGCTGCGGGTGGTAATGTGCCTGAGCATTGGGAATTTAAAACAATAGATGAGTTATTAGAGCATCCGAAGGCTATATCAGTTGGTGTGATGTATCCGGGATCTGATACAGATGGTGGTGTTCCTTTAATTAAGGTTTCTGATGTTAAAAATGGAGCAATTGCATCACGCCCTTCATTTTGTATCAGTAAAAAAGTTGATGAAGAGTATAAAAGGACTCGTTTAAATGGTTCGGAGCTTTTACTGACATTGGTCGGTAATCCCGGCGATTGTGTAATCGTAACTGATGAAATGTGTGGCTGGAACGTGGCTAGAGCATTGGCTGTGATTCGCCTCAAAGATACTCAATTGCGGTCTTGGATACGTTACGTACTGGCAAGTAAGCCCGCACAACATTTAATAGAAGCTAGATTAAATACCACGGTTCAAAAAACCTTGAATTTAAAAGATGTACGGGAAATTGGCATTCCCATTCCTCCTAAAGAAGAACGTGATTCAATAACAAAAATAATTGATTCAATTGAGAAAAAGACATTAATTAATACGCAAATAAACCAAACTTTAGAATCTATTGCCCAAGCCATTTTTAAAAGCTGGTTTATCAATTTCGAGCCTGTACGTGCCAAAATTGCAGCTAAGCAAGAAGGAAACGATTCTGAGCTTGCTGCGATGTGTGCGATTAGCGGTAAAAGCGAAGCTGAGCTTGAACAGATGGCAAAGGAAGATTTTGCAGAGTTACAAGCGACGGCTGCACTGTTTCCTGATGAGTTGGTAGAAAGTGAGCTAGGGGAAGTGCCGAAGGGGTGGGATAAATATTCGCTATCAAAAATGATCACACTAATTGGTGGGGGAACGCCTAAAAGATCTGAGCCAAATTATTGGAATGGTGATATTTTCTGGTTCTCTGTAAAAGATGTTCCAAATGAAGGTGAAGTTTTTGTTATTACTACACAAGAAAAAATTTCAGAACTTGGTTTAAATAAAAGTTCAACGAAATTACTCCCTGTAGGAACTACAATTATAACTGCTAGAGGCACTGTAGGAAAAATAGCATTGGTTGGTTATGAAATGGCTATGAACCAATCTTGTTATGGTGTTCAAGGAATAAATGGTGTAAGGCAATTTATGACCTACTATTTGATAAAAAATGCAGTAGAGGTTTTAAAGAAAAATACTCATGGTGCTGTATTTGATACCATTACTCAATCAACATTTGATACTGTTACTTCTATTAAACCAAGCATAGAAATGATGGACTTGTTTGAGTCTAAAGTTGAAAAAATTATGGGGCATATAAAAAATAATTTATATGAAAATAATAGCTTAATAGCTTTAAGGGATACCTTATTACCCAAATTATTGTCGGGTGAGTTAGATGTGTCAGGTGTGCAGGACGAGGTGGCTTGAGCGTGAGTATTTTTAATATTTATTGTGATGAAAGCTGTCATCTCGAAAATGATGGTTTTGCTGCAATGGTACTTGGTGCAATATGGTGCCCAGATTCACATCATAAGTATTTAGCAAGAAAAGTTAAGCAACTCAAAAAAGAATTTGAGATCTCTGCAAATAATGAAATTAAATGGACGAAAGTTTCTAAAAGCAAACTCCCATTTTATAAAGCACTCGTAGATTTATTTTTTGATGAACCTCTTCTTTATTTTAGAGGCGTTGTGATTCCAGATAAAAGTAAATTAAATCATGCAAACTTTATGCAGAGTCACGATGATTTTTATTATAAGCAATGGTACTTACTGCTGAATCGTTTAATTGCACCAAATCATAATTACAAAATCTATTTAGATATTAAAGATACTAAGGGACAAGAGAAAGTAACAAAGTTGCGTGAGGTTTTATGCAATGCGAATTATGATTTCGATCGCACTATTATCCATTCAATAGATTTGGTGCAATCACATGATGTTTTGTTGCTACAGCTAGCAGACTTGTTTATAGGTGCCTTATCGTATTTGCATAGAGGGCTAAAGACGAGTGAAGCGAAGCTTGAACTCATTCATTATTTACAAAATCGTTCACAGTTGAGCTTGCAGCAAAGTACATTGCTCAAAGCAGAAAAGTTTAATTTGTTTATATGGAGTCCTCAATATTGAATACTCCTCCTGAACTCATTGCTTTTACTGGATTTGATAGTTGGAATGACTATGAAAATGAAATATATGCGATTTATTTAGAAACTGTGGTCAATGCCAATTTATTATTTTTGAATACGTCAGTAAAAGTCAGATTTCGTCCGACAACAAAAGATAAAGCTTTTGGTTTTTGGCATTTGATTTCTGAGGCTGCCGACCAAAATAATAAAGATGAAGACGACAGACTTCCAGATCTAAAGCGTTGCGAGAGAATTCGGTGGGTGGCTTGGTGTATAACCAATGCACATCAAGCAGGTTTTCTATATTGGGAAAATCAGCGTGGCAGGGAAACCCATGTTGTCATTTGGGCGGAACATCTAGATTTTGTGGTTATTTTAGCTAAGCGTAAAACAGATTTAGATGAAAAATATTATTTATTGAAAACAGCATATTGCCTAAGAGAGCATACAAAACGTAAGCTTAGAAAAGAATATGAAAGTTTTCATCCCTCTAAAAAAGGCTAAAGCCCCGATATATTGCTATATAAGGACTTCGTATACTCCTTCTACACTTGGTAGATGAGCTAGGCACATTATAAGTAAACTGATATAGGGTCGCAATAGCAGTTACAAAAGATAATGTCTATAGAATAAGCAGTCTTGTTTATTAAAAGTCAGAATTTAAAATTTGAATGAATAGGGGGAATCCATGAACGAAACACAACTTGAAAACTTATGCTTAGACTGGTTTTCTGAAAATGGCTGGGAAGTTGTTCATGGTATTGATATTGCACCTGATAGTAGCAATCCTTTACGCAAAGACTTTAAACAAGTTTTACTTGAAAATGATATACAGGCTGCCTTTGAACGCTTGAATCCACACTTGCCTACGAGCTGTTTTGAGCTGGTTTGGCAAAAACTGAGCAAACCTGAAAGTTTGGATTTGGTGATTAATAACCGTGCCTTCCACCGTATGTTATTGGAAGGTGTACCTGTCACGTATAAGAAACAGGACGATTGGGTGCATGACCATGCCTTCTTGGTGGACTTCAACCATATGCAGCAAAACCGTTTTGTTGCGGTCAATCAATTTACCATTCTAGGTACTAAGCAACCACGACGCCCTGACATCATCTGTTTTATCAACGGTATCCCATTTGCAGTGTTGGAATTAAAAAGCCCGACGGATGAAAATGCTGATATCTGGGATGCATTTAACCAGCTACAAACCTACAAAGAAGAAATCTCTGATCTGTTTGTCTTTAATGAAGCATTGGTAGTCAGTGATGGCGTAACAGCCCGTGTCGGTTCACTGACTGCAAATCAGGAACGCTTTTTACCGTGGCGTACCATTAAGAATGAAGATGACAAACCTGCTTTAGAATGGGAGCTAGAAACAGTTGTTCGGGGCTTCTTTCACCGAGAATTGTTCCTAGATTACATTCGATTCTTTGTGTTATTTGAAACAGATGGCGAAAAGACCATTAAGAAAATTGCAGGCTACCATCAGTTCCATGCGGTTCGGGAAGCGGTACAAGCGACCATTGCAGCAGCCAATCCGAATGGGGATAAGAAAGCAGGCGTTGTTTGGCATACCCAAGGCTCGGGTAAAAGTATTTCCATGTGCTGCTATGCAGGCAAGCTATTACAGCAGCCTGCCATGCACAACCCAACTTTGTTGATCGTGACTGACCGTAATGACTTGGATGGACAACTCTTTGAAACCTTTAGCAATGCTCAAGAACTATTAAAACAAACCCCAGTACAAGCCAATAACCGCGATGAGCTGAGACAGCTTTTAGCTGAACGTGAATCTGGCGGGATCATTTTTACCACAGTACAAAAGTTTGCACTATTGGAAGGTGAGAGTGAGCATCCATTATTGAATGGTCGCCACAATATTGTGGTCATGTCAGATGAAGCACATCGTAGCCAATATGGTCTGAAAGCAAAACTAAGTAATGATGGTACGTACAAGTTTGGATATGCCAAGCATATGCGCGATGCTTTAAAGAATGCTGCTTTTATTGGCTTTACTGGAACCCCGATTTCGAGTGAAGATAAAGACACCCGAGCTGTCTTTGGTGATTATGTTTCCATCTATGATATTCAGGATGCCGTCGATGATGGTGCAACCGTCCCAATCTACTACGAGTCACGCTTGGCAAAGCTAGATATTAATCAGGCTGAAATCGAAGAGCTATCTGATCAAGTCGATGAGGTTGTAGAAGATGAAGAAGATGTTGGTAACCGAGAAAAGACTAAAAGTGAGTGGAGCCGACTAGAAAAGCTGGTGGGTGCCACACCACGGCTGAAACAGATTGCTGCGGATTTAGTCGCACACTTTGAAGCCCGTACAGAAGCCACGGCGGGTAAAGGCATGATTGTGACCATGAGCCGCGAGATCTGTGTCCACCTTTACAATGAGATTATTGCCTTACGTCCAGATTGGCATGACCCTGATCCTGAAAAAGGCAAAATCAAAATTGTGATGACGGGTTCAGCTTCAGATAAACCATTATTACAGCCGCATATCTACAATAAGCAAACTAAAAAACGCCTTGAGAAACGTTTTAAGGACGTAACCGATCCTTTACAACTGGTGATTGTACGCGATATGTGGCTTACAGGTTTTGATGCACCGTGTACGCACACCATGTATATCGATAAGCCAATGAAAGGCCATAACCTCATGCAGGCAATTGCACGTGTGAACCGTGTCTTTAAAGATAAGCAGGGTGGACTAGTTGTTGACTATATCGGCATTGCTAATGAATTGAAGCAGGCCTTAAAAACCTATACCGATGCCAAAGGGAAAGGTGAGCCGACTTTACGTGCAGAAGAAGCCTATGCAGTGCTTGCTGAAAAGATGGATGCAATACGAGGAATGTTCGCCAAAACCAACGAACAGGCAGGTATGGATTTGAGTGCTTACGAAACTCAGGCACATCGACTGATTATCCCCGCAGCCAACTATGTGCTGAGCTTGAAGGATGGTAAAAAGCGTTTTCTTGATTTAGTCCTGGCAATCAATAAAGCCTTCTCTTTATGCAGCACCTTGGATGAAGCGAAGAACCTGCACAAAGAAATTGCCTTTTACTCAGCCATTAAAGCGGTCATTAGCAAGCATACCTCTGTAGATCGTAAACTGTCGCAAGCTGAAAAGGACAGTACGCTAAAACAGATTCTGGATAATGCTGTCATTGCTGATGGCGTAACAGATGTCTTTGCAATGTGTGGTTTGGATAAACCGAACATTGGTCTGCTATCAGATGAGTTCTTAGAAGATGTACGGCAGATGCCATACCGTAACTTGGCAGTTGAACTACTGGAAAAGTTATTGAATGATGGCATCAAAGCAAAGACGCGAAACAATGTGGTACAGGAAAAACGCTTCTCTGACCGTTTGCAGGAAACCTTGAGGAAATACAATAACCGAGCGATTGAAACCTCTCAGGTCATTGAAGAACTCATTCAAATGGCAAAAGAGTTTCAGGCCGAAATGCAGCGTGAAGCTGCACTTGGTTTGAATCCTGATGAAATCGCTTTCTACGATGCCTTGGCGAATAATGAAAGTGCGGTCAGAGAGCTTGGAGACGATACTCTGAAGCAGATCGCCCGCGAAATTACCGAGAAGCTTAGGAAGTCAACGACAGTGGATTGGCAGGTTCGGGATAGTGTTCGAGCGCAGCTTAAAATTTTGGTTCGTCGTACCTTGCAGCGTTGGAAGTATCCACCTGACAAGGCAGCTGAGGCGATTGAGTTGGTCATGAAGCAGGCTGAGCAGTTGTCGAATGCTTGGACTAAGTAAGATAAATATACACTGACCAATTTAAATAAATGAATAGAGAGGGATAATGACTACTTCTAGCAGAAAAGTAACTCATGATATTGCATGTGCGTATTATAAATTAAATTTTAAGTGTGAGAAAAAGCCTAATCAACCAAGGGGTAAATTTTCTCATTATTTGAAAATTAGTGATGTTTTTGATTTCATAGCACAAAATAATCATAAAGATTTAGTAGTTACTTCTCTCAAAGGTCGCTATGTATTCTCAATAAAAGAGGTTAAGGAAAAAGGTAATAATCTTTTATTGTTGATTGAGAGATCTGATAAAGAGCATGAAGATGTACGAATTTACAATCGTCCAAGCGATCAAACTAAATTAGTTCCATTTGAAGATGGTGATGAATTACAACGATTTTTTCACGTGGTCGTTAATTTGGATGCTCAAGCTCCTTTCTCTTCGAGTATTTTGGTCGAACAGTATGCAGGCGGAACAGGCTATACTTTTGCGTACATACTGACAAAGATACTACATGATTTTAATACTAATCATATTCAACCAGACTTTTTTAAAGTCCCTTATGAAGGTGGTGGATTAAATGAAGATGGTACACCTAGATTAGTAGAGTTCAGAATTAAAGCGAATGTTGATAATGTTGCAGGCATATCTTTGCTCGATCGTGCTGCGGAAGGCAATTTACTCAGTATAAGTGCTATCGAGGAAACAAAAAAAAGCAGAATTGAAAGTGATCCAATGTTGGTCATTGCTAAGAAAGAGTTCAAGTATATTCCGCAACAAACAGTTTTTTTGGATCAAAATGGGCAAATTCTTGAAAGAGGTCTTCTTCAACAAGCAATGAATTCTGTCTTATCGAAAATTAAAAAAGATGCATCATTAGGCGAGGATTTTTTTTATAGAATTCGATGTAAAGAAAAATCGCGCATGATGAGTGTAGACATTAAAGGTGACTATGAGGAGTCAGATTTTGGTGTCAAAATAGATTTTATTGAACAATTTGAACGTCAGACTGTGACGCAAGATGTGAAAATGGATGAGCAATTATTTGATAAAATGATTGCGCTATTGGCTGCACATGTTAGATCGGAGAGTTCAAACAATGAAGGATCTACTCCTTAAACCGCTAGAATATTTATACATTGAATGGGCTATCGATGATCTAAATGGGAAAAATAGAAAGCCGATCTTTGATTGGTACTTACCAATTGTGTGTTCGTCTTTAGTGACCATTTTTTTCTATTTCACTTATTCAGAATCTCTTTCTCAATTCAAAATATTTTTTGAATCTAAGGGATTTGAAGTGCTTGGAAATTTTATATTGGCTTTACCTGGTTTCTTGTTCGCAGCTTTAACAGCAGTTGTATCGTTTGGTAATAAAGAGTTAGATATTACAGCTAAGGTAAATCCGCCTATTAACGGTGACGGACATGAAATTTCTAGGCGTAGGTATTTGGCAAATGCTTTTTCTTACCTAACGTTTTTAAGTTTATTTTTACTCTTTGTGACGATTTTTATAAATTATTGTTATAGCGCAAAAGTATTGAATTTTGGTTCAGAAATTTACAAATATGCTTATTTAATATTAAGTTTTTTATATTTTATATTCGTATTTCAGATGTTTTTCATTCTCTGCATTACTCTTTACTATATAGGAGATAAGTTGCATCAACCAATGAACTATGATCAAAAGAAATAGCAGAGCTTTAAGATTCTTGCTTACTGTTACTTAAAAAATTATAAATTACTCCAAATTTACGCCATTCTATTTTTACTGTTAATTTAAGTTTTTGATAAATATATATAATTAAAAATTATTCGTCCAATCCATCATCGGCGCAACACTGATTCGTGGTTGAAGTTTATTTTCAATGGTGGTCAGATCAGTCATTCAAAATCACGCCTTAACGAAATGGAAGAAAGAAGAAGCAATCCATGCAATCACTCAGCTATTGGTTTTTGGCTAAAACCGGATCGGCTGACGTCGCAAAAAGAGGGCGTAATACTAGCATAAAATCAGAAAAACCACTCGGCGAACTTAAGCTATCCCAGTAAATCCAAGGAATGAAACAAGAAATAAAATTGGAATTCCCAGTCAGGTTGGAATGGTATATTTTGATAGCAGAAAGATGAATATAAAAACGCTAGAAATAAGGAGAATAATCATGTTGTTATTGGAGGAGATTTATAAAAGCCATAAAGCACAAAATTCGGCACATTTTAATTTAAGAATTCATCGGGGCTTAGGCTGGTTTAAAAAATCGCTAGATCTGGATCAGGATCTGGATTTTAAGTTTATCAGCCTGTGGATCAGCTTTCAGGCGATTTATGCAGATGAGAGTGATCTAGTTCAAGATCAAAGCAAGCTGCAGCAGTTTCTGGAAACACTCTGCCAAAAGGATCTGGATCAGAAAATTAATCATATTCTTTGGGAAAAATACAGCCAGCCGATCTGCTCACTCTTGGCCAATCCCTATGTGGAACAAAGCTTTTGGGATTATCGTCATCAGAAAATTAGCCTGGAAAGCTGTCAGGTTGACTTGGAAACACAGAAACAGAATATACAGAATGCTTTAAAAGAACGAAATTCTGTTGAAATTTTAGCTGGAATATTTCAGCGTTTATCTACCTTGCACCATCAGATAATGCAGGGTGGCGCCACGTATCACAGCTCGCTGAATTATAAATCATTAGAGGAAAGCTGCCGGATTCTGGCAGCCTTATTGCCGGTTTTTATCTGTATTTTATTGGAAAATTCACAAACTCTTGATCTGAATAAGCCTTATTATCCGGCGGCGCAAGTCAGCTAAATAGAGGTAAAATACTTATGCGGTTGTCTTAGCCTGATGCCATTGATCCAGCAGGGCGAATAGGGTGGCACACAGAGCTAGCCCGAGTCCTGCCAGACAGGTCATGCTCCAGCCACCGTGATGCCAGGCATAAACCCCTAAGGCTGAACCACATGCACCACCAATAAAATACAAGGTCATATACAGTGAATTGACCCGTGATTTGGCATCCGGGCGCAGGCGGAAAATTACGTTCTGGTTACAGCTGTGCGTAATCGCGAGTCCAAGATTTATCAGCCCATAACCCAAAATATAACTCAGCAAAGACACTGCACCAAAATATAAAAACAGCCAGCTCCCCACCAGGATAGAACAGCCGATCCAGCTCAGTGTTTTGATATGGCCACGATCGGCCCATTTGCCAATGAACTGCGTGGAAAGTGCGCCAAATACACCGACCAGCGTGACCAGTCCGACCATGACATCAGAAAGCTGAAAAGGTTCCTGCGTTAGCAGTAGAGCGATGGTGGAGAACAACATACTCATGGCAGCAAAAGCACACGCACCTGTCAGTGAACGCAATACCAGACGTGGTTCCTGCTTGAGTAATATCCCCATAGATTTAAAAATCGCTGTATAGCTGATTCTCAGACGTGGCAGGCTCGGTAGTTTTCCTTTCAAATAAAAACTTAAAGCCAGCATACTTATGCCACTGACGATATAAATCATTTTCCAATGAAACAGGTCGGAAAGTAATCCGGCAATACTGGTCGAGAGCAGAATACCGACCAGCAAGCCACTCATCAGGAAGCCCACCACTTCTCCGGTTTTTTCCGGTTTGACCGCCATGGTGGCCAAGGGAATCAGAATCTGTGCAGCCACGGAAAACAGTCCGGCAATGATAGTGCCGACCCAGAGCATCGGCAGATTCACTGCACTGGCACAAATAAATAAACCTGCTGTCGCACCCAGCATGAGAAAGGGGATCAGTTTGGTTTTATTTAGCATGTCCCCTAAAGGCACAATAAACAGCAGGCCCAAGGCATAAGAGATTTGAGCAAAGGTGACGGTGAGCGCTACTTGTGATTCAGGCACCTGATAATACTGCTGAATCGATGAAATCAGCGGCTGGCAATAATAGTTAGCGCCGGCACATAAGCCGCATGCAATCGCCATCAGCCATAATAAGGGCTTATTTTGACTAATATCGAGGGGCGTGTGCATAGGGCTAACCTTGTATTCAGACCGGAAGAACTTAAATGAGGAATGAGAATAATGTTCAAATTGAGGGCACTATAGGCCAGAAGTTCTTGCTTTAAAAGTAGAGAAATATTGCCAGCATTGAAAATTGTTAGAACTCAGGCAGCTTAATGAAAGAAGTGCAATTTCAAATAGAAAGTATGAGTGAATATTTACAGAATTTTTTATATTTTAATGATGGGGTTGCTTCATTAAAGCGCAGCTTAAAGTAAAAACAATAAAAAAGAGCACTGAGGTCAAAAAAGTGGAATATTTACTCTATTTTATTGCGCAAATTTGGTGCGAAAATGAGATTTTCCATTTTGAATCAAGTTCAGTACATTAATATAATAAATAGTCATCCAGCTTTTTTTCTACCCTTTATCTGACTGTTTGAGACCTGAGTCTTATAAAATTTTAGCGATTACTTTTTGTCAGATCTATTAATTGTGTCTGATGAAGATCTGCTCAAAACAAATTCTATCATTTCATAAAATACGATTTTAACATCTAAAAACAGTGCTCTTGCTTGAGTGCTAAATCTGTCAAAAAAGTCAAAACTAAAAAAACGGCGCAGCTAAAGTGCCGCTATCTATAGGGACTAGAGAAATTAAAAATCTACTTCTGAATCAAGAAATACAGCAATCATTGTCAGAATCATCAATGTAACAAAATAAATCACAAATTTGCGCTTATTTACACCAGCAAAATCTGGATATTTTATTCAGCGGAATGAATATCGTTTATAAAAGCATCGAATATGAATAGCCGTTAAATTAAATAAATGTGCTATCACAGCATCATTTTTATGAATCATCAGTTCAAAATATAGGTATTTATTAAATAAATAGTAGGTGGTAATTTCAAACAGTTTGATTAGAATCCAAAAATTCAACAAGAACACATCCTGAGGGGAAGCATCGTTTAGGCGATGTTTACTTAAGAAAAATTAGCTTGAGGAACGCTCATGCAGATCGGAATTCCAGCCGAAACTGTTGTCGGTGAAAATCGCGTCGCTGCGACGCCAGAGACAGTAAAGAAATTGATCAGCGCAGGACATAGCGTGATTATCGAACGTGGTGCAGGTGTTAAAGCTGCCTATATCGATAGTGCCTATGAACAAGTTGGTGCCAAAATTACGGATGATGCCTATACCGGCAGTCAGTTGATTTTAAAAGTTCGTGCACCGAAAGGTGAGGAAATTCAAAAACTCAACCCGAACACCACTATCGTGGCAATGTTTGATCCTTACCGTAATACTGAGCTTGACCAATTCGCGGCACAAAACGTGTCTGCATTTGCATTAGAACTTTTGCCACGAACCTTGTCTCGTGCGCAGAACATGGATGTCTTGTCTTCTCAAGCCAACCTTGCAGGTTACAAGTCGGTGCTTTTGGCTGCGGCTGAATACCAGCGCATGTTCCCGATGCTGATGACTGCTGCGGGTACGGTTAAACCGGCTCGTGTCGTGATCATGGGTGTCGGCGTAGCGGGTCTGCAAGCGATTGCCACTGCAAAACGTTTAGGTGCCATCGTTGAAGCCACGGACCTGCGTCCAACTGCCAAAGATCAGGTTGAATCTTTAGGTGGTAAATGGTTAGACGTACCGATGTCTGCTGAAGAGCAGCAAAAAGCGGCTGATGCGGCTAAAAATGGTTATGGCTGGATGCCGGGTGAAGAATACATTCGCGATCAGGCTGCAATTGTTGATAAAGCGGTATCGAATGCTGACATCGTGATTACCACAGCGCTTTTACCGGGTCGTGATGCACCGCGTTTAATCCGTGCTGAAACAGTTGCGAAAATGAAACCGGGTTCAGTGATTCTGGACATGGCAGTAGAGTCTGGTGGTAACGTTGAAGGTTCGAAATGCGGTGAAACAGTCCATACCGACAACGGCGTTAAAATTCTCGGCATTCCAAATATTCCGTCGACTGTATCAACTGAAGCCTCTGCTTTATACGCTCGTAACGTATTTAACTTCGTTGAAACACTATTTGATGCAGATAAGAATTTTGTCCTGAATCAAGAAGAAGAAATTCAAAAAGCCCTACTTGTCACTCATGGCGGCCAAGTGCTGCTGAAACGTGGTTAAGGAGAAGACTCATGGTTGAAACAATTACGATTTTTGTCCTTGCCATTTTCGTAGGTTACTACGTGGTGTGGGGTGTAACGCCAGCATTGCATACGCCGTTGATGGCGGTGACCAATGCCTTGTCATCGATCATTATTGTCGGTGCGATGATTCAGACCGTTGGCCTGCCGGTGATTGGCGTTGAAGGTAGCGTGGATTTTCAGACCATTAACGTGGTGAGCGTACTTGGCGCGATTGCAGTATTCCTGGCGAGCATTAATATTTTCGGTGGCTTTGCCGTGACTGCTCGTATGCTGGAAATGTTTAAACCTAAGCAAAAGAAAAAAGAGGGTTAATCCATGGAAATGATTCGAGAATATGCGGATTGGTTCTACCTGATTGGTGCCGTTCTTTTTATCCTGACGCTACGTGGTTTATCAGGTCCCAAAACTGCGATTGCCGGTAACCGTTACGGAATGATCGCGATGGCGATTGCGGTCGTGACTACCTTCTTTGTGGCTGAGAATCCAGTGGTCTGGATGATCATTGGTGCAATGGTGCTAGGTGCAATCGTGGGTATTGCCCGTGCACGTACAGTTCCAATGACGCAGATGCCTGAAACTGTGGCATTGATGCACTCATTGGTGGGTCTGGCTGCAGTCTTGATTGCTGTCGCTGCCATTATTCACAACAACAAACTGATCGAACTTGGTCCAGACCTATTGGCTGCCAATGGTGTCAATTTCCATGAAATGAGTCGTGTTCATTTATTTGAACTGTTTGTGGGCTGTTTCGTAGGTGCGATTACCTTTACAGCATCAGTCTTTGCTTACGGCAAACTGGCTGCAAAGAAATGGGCAAAAACTATTTCTGGCGCATGGGTGAAACCGGTTCAGGCGATCATCTTTATTGCAATGTTAGGTTTTGGTATTCACTTCTTCCTGACGGGTAATATGACATCGTTCTGGGCGATGACAGGTCTTGCGCTGGCATTCGGCTGGGTATGGATTGCGCCAGTTGGTGGCGGTGACATGCCAGTGGTGGTATCGCTTCTCAACTCATTCTCGGGTTGGGCAGCAGCGGGTATTGGTTTTACCCTGGAAAACAACATGCTGATTGTTGCTGGTTCACTGGTGGGTTCATCGGGTGCGATTCTGTCTTACATCATGTGTAAAGCGATGAACCGCTCAATCATCAACGTTTTGTTTGGTGGTGCGATGGGTGGTGCAGCTGCACCGACAGCAGGAGCAGGTGAACAGGTTCAACGTAATCACCGTTCAGGTTCGGCAGATGACGCAGGCTTCCTGATGTCAAATGCAGACAGTGTAGTGATTGTGCCAGGTTATGGTATGGCGCAAGGCCGTGCCCAAAATGCGGTAAAAGAATTGGCTAACTTGCTGAAAGAGCAGGGCGTAACGGTTCGTTTCGCGATTCACCCGGTGGCAGGTCGTATGCCGGGTCATATGAACGTACTCCTTGCTGAAGCGGACGTACCGTATGAAGACATCTTGGAAATGGATGAAATCAACTCAGACTTTCCGGCAACAGATGTGGTGCTGGTCATTGGTGCCAACGACGTTGTGAACCCTGCAGCGAAAGATGATCCAACCTCACCAATTTATGGCATGCCGATTCTGGAAGCGCATAAGGCACGTACGATTATGGTGATCAAGCGTTCTATGGCAACCGGTTATGCGGGTCTCGACAATGACTTGTTCTATAATGACAAGACCATGATGATCTTCGGTGATGCCAAGAAAGTGGTGGAAGATATGACCAAAGCCATTAATGGTACGGGTCACTAATCATTTAAATCATTAGAATCCCCCTAAGTCCCCCTTTAATAAAGGGGGATTTTTTATTTTATATCTTGAAAAAAGAATTATTGAGTGGTCATCGAACGTCTAGGTTTATGATGAATTGATCCTAAAATAACAATCAAATCGGTACATAAGACAAGATGAAAAGTAAAGAAAAATAGCTAACAGATTGAGTGGTATTAATGCTTATAAAGTTGGATGAACAGGCAATAAAAAAGCGACCTACACAGGTCGCTTTTTTGAATATTTAGTTTTTACGCTACAGAGTCAGTATCTGCAGGGTTGCGCCATAAGCTTTCCAGGTCATAGAATTTACGCGCTGTTGGAAGCATACAATGAACCACAACATAACCAAGGTCGATGAGGATCCATTCGGCATCACGTTCGCCTTCAATACCAAGAGGGCGGAAGCCAGCTTTACGTGCTTCTTCAGCAACGTTATTGGCCAATGATTTGATGTGACGTGTCGATGTACCGCTTGCAATGACCATAGCATCAGCCACATTACTGATACCGCTGACATCAAGCTCAACAATTTCTTTTGCTTTTACATCTTCAAGTGCAGCATGTACGACTTTTAAGCAGTCCTGTACAGCTTGAGAATTTGAATTCATAGTAAGATCGTGAGAATTAGAAGCGCTGGGCGATGGTTCTAAATTCATGGGGAGTGTAATTTCCTAACAATTATGCATGGTCTAATATAGCGGTTTTAGTCCTGAATTTCAAATGAAGCCGCAGTCCACTCAGTCATGCTCCGGAAAGAACTCAGCTTTCCAGCCAAAGGAATCGTTGGAATGTCCGCTGGGTTTATACTCGGCAGCGACATAACCTTGATATTGACTATGTTTTAACCACTGAAATATATCATGATATTGAATAGAACCCGTATTGGGTTGATGCCGTCCGGGACAATCCGCAAACTGGATATGACCAATCGAGGCAATATTTTCTTGCAAAGTTTCCAGGACATCTTCGCCCATCATTGCCATGTGGTAACAGTCATACTGCATTTTTAAGGCCGGATGATGCACGGCCTCCAGCATTTCCTGTGCTTGAGCAACATTTTGAATCAAAAAACGTGGCATATCGATGCCATTGATCATTTCAAAGACCGGTTCAATTTGATGCTCAAGCAGCATTGAACAGGCCATTTTCAGGTTACTCGCCAGCGTATTCAGGCAGGGCAACAGATCACAGTCCAAGGGCTGTTTTCCTGCCAGGATATTGACTCGGGGTACATTCAGTGCGGTAGCATACTGGATGGCCTGCTCAACAGCATGACGAAACTCGATTTCCTGTCCTGGAATGCCGGCCAGACCATGACCGCCCTGCATTAAATCGCCTGCTGGCACATTAATCAGGCACAAGTTCAGCTGATGCGTGCTGAGCTGGTTTTGAATCTGGCCAATTGTGAGCTCATAAGGAAACTGGATTTCCACATGATTAAAGCCCTGTGCATGAGCCAGCGCGAAGCGTTCGATCAGCGGCACTTCGGTAAAAATCATCGACAGGTTGACGGCAAGTTTAATCATGTATGTCTCTTCAATATTCAGGGCTGCATCAATCAAGCGTTATGAATGTTTTAGTTGCTGGATTACAGTAGCCAGATCTGCTTCGGCAAAGCCTTGAGCCTGATGGGCCTGTAACTGTGATAATGCCTGAGTCGCGACTGGAACATCCAGATCAAAGTTTTGTGCCAGTTGCACGGCATTATTCAGATCCTTGGATAAAGTCTGCACTTTCCATTGCACCGGTACAAAAGTCTGGGTGGCCATACGCGGAGCCAGAATCTGAAAAGGCTTGGAGTCGGCAAAACCACCTGCCAACGCTGGCGCCAGTAAGCGTGTATCTACCCCGGCAAGGCCAGCTAGGGCTACGGCTTCTGCAATCAGGGTACTATTTGCCGCGACAATCAGCTGATTACAGATTTTGGTCGCCTGACCGGTACCCGTATCCCCCATACGGGTGACACGCTGGGAAAGTACTGCATAGATCGGATTAAGATTTTCAATCGTCGTGGCATCACCACCCGCAAAAATCACCAGACTGCCTTGTTCGGCTCCAACTGTACCGCCTGAAACCGGAGAGTCAATCCAGGTTACTTTCTTAGCCTGTGCTTGTGCAGCAAGTATTTGGGTTTGCTGTACTGAAAGGCTGGAGAAATCTACAATCACTTGCTCTGCAACCAAATACGGTTCGATCTGAGCAAAAACAGATTGCACTGCATGATCATCTGCCAAGCAGCTGAGAATGACCGGATAATTGGCAATCTGGTCTAAAGACAGCGCAGTCGCGCCCTGATCCAGCAAGGGCTCACAGGCTGCTGGTGTGCGATTCCAGACCGCTACCTGAAAACCTGCCTGAAGCAGACGTGTGGCCATACGAGTGCCCATCAGCCCCATCCCTAAGAAGGCAATTTTAGTATCAAGATTCAACTGCATGCTTTGGTTTATTCCTTTCCTGGATTCAGACTTGGTTTATTTGTACTGGCGTGGCACAAACTGAATATCTGGGTTTTTGTCTTTTTTACGAGCCAATTGACTATTTTTACCCAGTAATAATTTCAGCTGCCAGATTTTTTCCATACGCAGGGATTTATTTGGATGATGCTGCATGGCATCTAGTACAAATTTAGAGGCCATCAGCGCATCTGGAGAGCGTTGCAGCATTTCTTCAGCCAAGGCTTGTGCTCTAGCTAAAGGTTGTTGATCGACATGGGTGATCAGACCGATTTCTTTGGCATATTCACCATCAAAAATCCGGGCAGTTAAGGTCAGTTCTTTGGCCAGATCAATCCCAATCAGGCCTTTCAGTGAACGGCTGAGTCCCATGTCTGGCACCAGTCCCCAACGAGTTTCCATAATCGACATTTTGGTGTCAGGATGGGCAATGCGGATATCTGCGGCCAGAGCAAGCTGCATCCCGGCACCAAAACAGAAGCCCTCCATTGCGGCAATCACCGGAACTGGTAATTCTTGCCAGACCAGAAATGCTTTTTGAAATAAGCTTTGACCAGGACGAATCAGTTCCCATGCGGCATAAGCACGATTTTTAGGATTATTTAAATCTGCCAGATCAATACCGGCACTAAAGACCTGGGCCTCGCCAGTTAAAATCACACAACGGATGCTTTTATCTTTTTTGATTTTCTGTGCAGTCGCGACCAGTTCGCGCAGCAGGGCAAAGCTCATGGCATTGCGTTTATCCGGACGATTCAGTGTAACAGTGGCAATGCCGTTATTTTTTTCCAAGCGCACGAGTGACATGGCATTCTTCCTTACTTTTCCTGGCTTGAGCATAGCATGCAGCCTTTAGGCTTGCATGACAGCTCAGTCACACTTCTTAAGTCATGGACTGAGCCACTTCAGAGGTTTAATTCAAATGTTGCTTCAAAATTTGCTGGGCAGCCTGTTCAACCTGTTCAACCACGGCTTTGAGTTCATCAAAATATTTCAGCACGTCCTGAACAAAGTTTTCATCGGCCTTACGGCGTTCTTTGCGCAGGGTTGAAACGAACTGTTCAAAGCCACCGGTGACTTTCTGTAAAGTCGGTGCACCGACATAGCGGGTCGCGCCGTATAAACGATGCAGCACATGTTCCAGTTGTGGGAAATCTTCCAGTTCAATCAGTTGCTGCATTTCATCGAGTTCATCCGCAAAGCTGTCCACCAGCATGCGTAACAGATCTACCGCCAGATCTTCCTTATTGGCTGCCAGTTGCAGGCTTTGCTGCCAGTCCAGAATATTTGGATCCAGAGCATCAATCACATTGGCACGTTCCAGTACCGGAATCCGTTTAAAATGCTCGGTGGTCCAGTGCGTCAAAATTTGGATAATCTGCTCGATCTGGATCGGCTTGGTGACATAATCATCCATGCCGTTTTGCAGCAGTTTATGTTTTTCATCAGAAAGTGCATGCGCCGTCAGTGCAATAATCGGCAGGCGGCTATGATTTTCAAAGGTCGATTCCAGCGAGCGAATAGCACGGGTGGTATCGATCCCCGACATGACTGGCATCTGAATGTCCATAAAGACCAGATCAAATGCTGGCTGTTCCTGTTCATAACGGCGCTGAATAATATCGATCGCTTCCTGCCCGCTGAGGGCTTTGGTCGTAGTGACATTGAGTTCACCCAGCAATGCTTCCAGAACAATCAGGTTGGGTAAGTGATCATCCACGGCCAGAATATGCAGGCCTTGACCATTAAATTCTTCATGCTGTTCCTGGTCGAAGACCGGCTGATTGCCGAGTAACTGAATCAGCGCGCTGCGGCTGAGTGGCTGATGCAGGGCACGGGCACGATGGTCATTGAGCATGCTTGGATCCAGTTGCATCTGATAACCATAGACAGCCAGATGACCCTGATAACGTGAACGGATTTCGCGTAACAAGACTTCACTGTCACCACTATGATCGACGATCAGCCAGGTATTTTCGCTATTCTGTAAATGATTCAGACGGCTAAACAGATCCAGAATTGATGCACATTCAATATGTTTAACCTGATAATTTTCCAGATAATGCCGCAGCACATTCGCAGTTGCCGGATGTGCAAGATAAGACACCACGGTCAATTCGCTAAAATCTGGATGCTCAATCACGGTATCTTCATCGACCAGGAACTGGGCAGTAAACCAGAAAGTAGAGCCTTTTTCGGTTGGAGCACGTTCCTGATTGTCTTCAAAACCAATCTGGCCATGCATCAGGCTGACCAGCTGTTTGGAAATTGCCAGACCAAGACCGGTACCGCCAAACTGACGGGTCACCGAGGTATCACCCTGCGAGAAGGACTCAAACAGCTTTTTACGGTCGGTACCACTCAGGCCAATGCCGCTATCCTGTACACTAAAATGCAGCACACACTGATCCATTCCATCATGTTCCATGCGTGCCCGGACAATGATTTCTCCATCCGGAGTGAATTTGATCGCATTGGAAATCAGGTTGGTCAGAATCTGTTTAAATCGTAGCGCATCACCAATAATGTGTTTTGGCACACCATCTGCATAATAGAAGGCCATATCAATATGTTTTTGTGCTGCCAGAGGTGACAACATGTCCATCACATCAAAAATCGCTTCTTCCAGATCAAAAGGTGCCGTTTCCAGTTCCAGTTTGCCGGCATCAATTTTGGAAAAATCCAGAACATCATTGATCAGTGCCAGCAAATGCGCCGAAGACTTACGAATGGTCTGCAAATACAGGCTCTGCTCGTTGCTGAGATTGCCCTGACGTAACAACAGATGAATAAAACCATCAATACTGTTCAGCGGGGTGCGCAATTCATGGGAAATATTGGCCAGAAACACCGACTTGGCCTGGTTGGCCGAGATCGCCTGGTCGCGTGCCTGACGATAGGTAATATTCTGGACTTCTAAAGTGTCGAGGGTGCGGCGTAAATCGTCTTCGGTCTGTTCGGTATGTTCACGCAGTTCCAGAAAGCTGAAATGCAAACGTTTCACCACATTGGCGATATCACGTTGCAATAAACGCAGCTCGCCGGTGCTGTTAATCACCATATGCTGGCCGAGGGTATCGGCATTCAGGCGTTGCAATTGCATGCGAATCTCATACATTGGGGCGATCCAGCGCCGTGAGTAGAAATTCAAGCAAAGTAATAACAATAATAAGGTCAGTAATCCGGTCGCAATCAGTACGATCAGTACTCGGTAACGGGCAATTGCTAGCGGCTGGTTATCCAGTTCGATCGCCAGCCAGCCGGTAGAAAAAGTGTTTTCATTCACTTTAATGGCATAGATATGATTATCTTGATGCAGAATCGGACCAACAAAATTGCCGCTTTTCTCAAATTCTGGCCAAGGCGCCTGTTCCTGAAAACCAATGCCCAAACGGTTCTTGCCATTTTCATCCAGAACTGCTGCCCGAACCAGATGCTTTTCATTCAGCATGTTCTGCATGGCGTTGTGAGCCTGGTCATATTGCCATGGATACAGATTCAAGATATCCAGTGCATATTCTGAGGTGCCTTGAAAACGGGTGAGAATCGCAATGGCCATCTGCTTCTGCTGGGCACGTGCGGCATTCGAGGTCTCAGTCAACACCAGCATGGCACCGACACAGGCCAAAATGGTAATCGGCACAAAAATCAGCGCAATCAGCTGTCCATAGGCATGATTTAAGTGTAGGCGTTTAAACAGCTTTTTGTTGATCGTTGACATGATTTAAGCAGTATTTTCTTTATGCCTGGCATATTAGCATGCTTTAAATCGACAGTTAAAATTTAAGCATAATTTTTATAAAGCTTCGGATTAGCAGTTAAAAATACAAGAGATTTCAGTTAATTTTGCTCAGGTACAGCAAGACTAAGACGCACGAAATTTCAATCTGTAAAAGTGCCAGACTGAAATAGTATTTTCATCTTCATTAGCGAGCTGCTTCACCTGGCTAAATTATCGGGAAATGTAGTTTATGGCTTGATAGTGTGTGAGTTTTAGTGAGTTTTCTGAAAAAGCCTTGCTAAATGGGTGCAGGGAAAAGCATTTTTTCATACAATAGCCGCACCTCGATATAGGTGCAAATAATGAGTAATACCATCCCTGATTTTCAAGCAGATGAATTTTTGTTAGACCATTATGTAGGCAAAACGCCGCTGGTGCGTTTACAGCGTCTGGCAAGTCACACTCAAGCTACAGTACTCGCGAAACTCGAAGGCAATAACCCAGCAGGTTCGGTCAAAGACCGTCCGGCCTATAATATGATCATGCAGGCCGAGAAGCGTGGGCAGATCAAACCGGGTGACACCCTGATTGAGGCAACGAGCGGAAATACGGGGATTGCATTGGCGATGGTCGCAGCAATGCGTGGCTATAAAATGAAGCTGATCATGCCGAACAATATGAGTCAGGAACGTAAGGATGCGATGCGTGCTTATGGTGCCGAGCTGATTGAAGTGACCAAAGAGCAGGGCATGGAAGGTGCACGTGATCTTGCTGCTCAAATGCAGAATGATGGCGTGGGGCTGGTGCTGAATCAGTTTGGAAATCCGGACAATGTTGAAGCGCATTACCTGACCACGGGTCCAGAAATCTGGCAGCAAACCGGTGGCAAGATTACCCATTTTGTCAGCTCAATGGGGACCACCGGCACCATCATGGGGGTGTCAAAATATCTGAAAGAAATGAATCCTGATATTCAGATCGTTGGTTTACAGCCATCTGATGGTTCAAGCATTGCCGGAATCCGTCGCTGGCCAGAAGAATATCTGCCAACCATTTTCGACCGCAGTCGCGTGGATCGCATTATTGATATTCCACAAATCGAAGCTGAAAAAATCATGCGCAAGCTGGCACAGAAAGAAGGCATCAGTGCCGGAACCTCTTCTGGTGGGGCAGTGTGGGCGTCGATTAAACTGGCGGAAGAACATCCGGATGCAGTGATTGTGTGTATTATCTGTGACCGTGGTGACCGTTACTTGTCTACAGGGTTATTCTCTGTACAAGATTCTGAATAATTATTTGAGCACTGTTTTATGCGCCTGCCTGTTTTAACTTTCGATATTGAAACCCAAACCGATCTCAAATCAGGCGCGCATCTGTTTGGTCTGGACCTGCCCGAGGCAGATCTGGATCAGGCCCTGACCAAATTACGCCGTCAGGATTCAGGCTCGGATTTTCAGCGTTTACCACTGCATGAAATCGTCTGTATTTCCGGTTTATGGATGGATGAGCAGGGCATGAAGCTGTTTTCGTTTAGCCAGGAACAGCATTCTGAAGCAGAAATTTTGAAAAAATTCTTGTCCATTTTTGACAAGCGACATCCGACTCTAGTGAGTTGGAATGGCTCACAGTTTGATTTACCAGTAATTTTATACCGCGCCATGTATCATGGGCTCTCTGCACCGAGTCTGTTCGATCAGGGCGAAATTGATACGCAAAAGCGTTATAATAACTACCAGAATCGTTACCATCATCGTCATGTCGACCTGATGGATGTGATGGCCATGTTTCATGCTCGTCATTTCCAGAAGCTGGACGATGTTGCACATTTGTTGGGCTATCCAGGCAAGCGCGGTGACGGAGCTTATCGGGTTCCGGAATATGTCCGCAATCAGCAATGGACCGAATTGACGTCTTATTGTGAAGGTGATGTCCTGAATACCTGGCTGGTGTATATCCGCTGGTTGCTGTTAAAAGGCCAACTGTTACTGCCAGATTATCAGCATCTGCTGCAAAGCACGATTCAATATTTGCATACTCAACCGCAGCATGCGGACTTTTTATCAGTTTGGCGTGAGACTTCGCAACGAACTGAATTTACCCAATTTGATTTTCCCATCTCCACACCCTAGGTTTTCATGAAACATCGAGCACAAGCACGTCCTACCCAGCAACCCGAGTATATTTTTCAGGTTGAGTCACTATCGCATGAGGGACGTGGCATCGCTCATTATGGTTCACATCCGGATCATCCGCAGCATAAACATGGCAAGAAAGTCTTTATCCGTTATGCCTTGCCGGGTGAAACCGTGCGTGCCCGCATTACCCGCGAAGTTAAGAAACTCGAAGAAGCCGACAGTCTTGAATTGTTGAGCGATGCTTCTGAAATTCGCGTGGAACCCATCTGCCCGCATTTTGGGTCTTGTGGCGGCTGCAATATGCAGCATATCGTGCCAGATGCCCAGATTGATTTGAAACAGAATGTCTTAAAGTCACATCTTCAGCATTTTGCTGGAATCCAGCCGGATCAATGGCTACCACCTTTACGTTCACAACGTGAAGATTATCGCCGTAAAGCCCGGATTGGTGTGCGTTATCTGCCTTCCAAGGATCAGCTGGTGGTGGGCTTTCGTGAAAATCAGTCCAACAAACTCACGCCGATTGATCGCTGTATGATCTTGGATCATGAGTTTGGCTCGGTTACACGTCTTAAACAATTGCTGCAAGGTCTCAATGGTAAGGCCGACATCGGTCATATAGAATTGGCCATGGGCGATCAGGACATTGCACTGCTGGTGCGTGAAACTGCAAAATTATCTGCCGATGATGTCAACCAATTGCGCGAATTTACGTTACAGAAAGGCTGGCAACTGTATCTGCAGCTTGCCGGCAAAGAAACGCTCTCGCGAATAGATGCTCCAGAAGCATCTGCACGCTTACACTATGGTCTTGATGACTTTGATGTGAAATTCGGCTTTAATCCTCTGGACTTTACCCAGGTAAATTCAAGCATCAATCCGCAAATGGTACGATTGGCATGTGATTTGCTTCAGCTACAACAGGGTGAACGGGTTCTGGATCTGTTTTGTGGATTAGGAAACTTTTCTTTGCCGCTGGCGCGCTGTGTTGGTGCGTCGGGTCAGGTGATTGCGGTCGAGGGAAGTGATGAAATGGTTCGACGTGGTGCGGAAAATGCCAAAAACAATGGTATTGCACAAATAGCGTTCTATTCACAAGATTTAACCAAAGATTTCTCGCACCACACTTGGGCAAATCAAGGTTTTGATGCATTATTAATCGACCCGCCACGTGCCGGGGCAGAAGAAGTGATGCATTATATCCCTCAGTTTGGAGCAAAAAGAATCGTTTATGTGTCATGTAATCCTGCGACACTCGCCAGAGATGCAGGACTCTTGGTACAACAGGGCTATCGTCTCACCCAAGCGGGCGTGATGGATATGTTTACACATACTGGACATGTTGAATCAATCGCATTGTTCGAAAAAGAAAATCAAATAAACGATTAAAGAAATGATGTTTTTAAAAGTAGGAGACGGGTATGGTCACAGTACGTGAGCAACTCCCTGGACGACTCAATGAGTTGTCACAGGAGACGACTGTAGAACATGCCGAACAAGCACACCAGGATCTGACTGAGTGGTTGGATCGGGTTCGTGGCATATTAGATGGCGCACCTTTAACGCAGCTCGAAGAAGTCGCCCACTTAACATTAGAAAGAGAGCTGCAAAGTACGGTTCAGCACCGCTCCAATACCTTTTATACTGGTATTGAGATGGCGGATATTCTGGCGCATCTGCATGTCGATGAAGATACTTTGTCCGCAGCCATGCTGTATCGTGCTGTTCGTGAAGGCGTCATGCCACTCAGTGAAGTATTGGAACAGTTCGGCGAACAGGTGCATAGCCTGGTCAAAGGTACGCTTGCCATGGGTAAGCTGTCTGAGCTGATCGAAAAAAATAAACGCCTGGAAGATCATTTCAATAATAACCAGCGTGAACATCTGTCTGGCATTTACAAAATGCTGATCTCGGTCACCGAAGATGTACGTGTCGTTCTGGTCAAGCTGGCCGAACGTACCTATGCCTTGCGTGAACTGGCCAATTCCTCGCGTGAGCGTCAGGAACGGGTGGCCCGAGAAATTCTGACCATTTACTCGCCACTGGCACACCGCTTGGGCATTGCTCAGTTGAAGTGGGAGCTGGAAGATCTGGCTTTCCGTTATCTTGCGCCGGAACGTTATAAAGAAATTGCTTCCTTACTGAATGAAAAGCGTCTGGAGCGTGAACAGTATATTCAGTTTGTGATTGATAAATTACGCAATGAATTGGCTGAGCATGGCATCGAAGCTGAAATTAATGGCCGGGTGAAACACATTTATTCGATTTATCGAAAAATGAAAAGCAAGAACCTGAGCTTTGACCAGCTCTATGATATTCGTGCGCTACGGGTACTGGTGAAAAGTGTACCGGAGTGTTACCACACTTTAGGTATTGTGCATCAGATCTGGCGCCACATTCCGCATCAGTTTGATGACTATATTACCAATCCGAAAGCCAATGGTTATCGTTCTTTACATACTGCGGTGATTGCCGAGAATAAGTCACTTGAAGTGCAGATTCGTACTCATGCAATGCATGACGAAGCTGAACTTGGGGTGTGTTCACACTTTAATTATAAAGAAGGCGCGAAAACCACAGATCGCTCCTTTAACCATCGTCTGCATTCCTTACGTGCGGTACTTGAGCATTATCAAGAACGTAATGAAAGCAGTGCACATAAAGAATCTGAAGATGAAATAGAGAATTTTGAGCATATTCAAGATTTTGAAGGCTTCGAAAAGATCTATGTGTTTAGTCGTGATGGCGATATCAAAGAGCTACCACGTGATTCGACCGTGCTCGACTTTGCTTATCATGTGCATACCGAAGTCGGTAACAAGTGCTATGCCGCCCGGGTAAATCAGCGCTATGTGCCGCTGACCTACACCCTGAAAACCGGTGAACAGGTTGAAATTCTGACCAAAAAAGACCGGGAACCGAATCGGGACTGGCTGGTTAATTCACTGGGTTATATCAAGACAGCCCGGGCAAGAGATAAGTTGCGTCACTGGTTCCGTCAGCAGGATCGTAGCAAGAACCTGGAAGTCGGCCGTGAAGTACTGAACAAAGAATTGTCACGTCTGGCAATTCACCCGAAATCGATTGATCTGAGTGATTATTGCAACCACTTCAATGTCAAAACCGGTGATGACATTCTGGTCAATCTGGTCAATGGCGATATCAGCCTGCATGCCCTGATTAATCAGGTGAACCGTCACATGCATCTGGATCAGGATGAACCTGAACTGGTGCTAAAACCTGCCTTGAATCCGCGTGCCAGTCATACACTGTCAGCGCACGGGATTCTGATCGACGGTCTGGATAACGTAGAGCTGCATGTCGCGCAGTGTTGCCAACCGGTGCATGGTGAGTCGATCGCTGGCTATATCACTCTGAATCGTGGAGTGAGCATTCATAAGGTCGCTTGTCCGGACTATGTTCGCATGATCACTCAAGAGCCTGAACGTGCTGTAGAAGCTGATTGGGAAATGCAGCCGACTCGCGGTCAGAGCGTACAGATTGTAGTGGAAGCTTATGATCGACGTGGGTTGCTCAAAGATCTGACCCAGGTAATTTTCTCGGATCAGATCAATATCCGTCAGGTGAATACCATTTCGGAAGCAGACGGTATTGCCAATATGAAGCTGCTGATTGAAGTCAAAGGTCTGGCACAACTTTCCAAACTGCTGGCCCGTCTTGAGCAGCAACCGGGAATTATCAGTGCACGCCGTCTGGTGCAGGGTACTTAATTCCCCTTATGTAAGTTTAAAAAGCCTGTAATTTAATTGCGGGCTTTTTTATTGTAAGGTATTTGAATCACATGCATAAAAAATAGACCAGAAACCCAAGATGAGTGCGACCGAAATATTTGAACGTAGACGGAATAATCTGGCCAAGGTGATTGATCTGCTGATCGAGACGCAGCAATTTAAAACCGGCAAAGAGATCTGTGAACATTTTGGCTTATCTGCTTCATATATTGCGCAATTGCTGAATAGCAAACGCCAGATCGGGGAGAAGGCAGCAAGGGAACTGGAACAACAACTGGGTCTGGATACTCTTATTTTAGATCAGTCGGCTGAGCCAAAAGTTGAATTAGCTCCAATTCCAGAGCAAGGCGTATTATTTCAGATGCAGGTGGTGCAACAGCAGGCATTTGCACTTATTCCTATAGATTCTGCATTTTCATTCAATCAGGATATTTTTCATCTGCAAGCACAGCATTATGCAATTCAGGTAGCAGGGCCGTATTATTTTCCCAGCTTAAAACCGGGCTGGTGGCTGATCTGTGACAAACAGGCCGAGTTATCCACTGCAGGCATACTCTGTGTGTATCTGGTTAATGGCCTGCAGCTCATTTTGCAGTTGGTGAGCGAAGCTCAAGATCATTATGAATTCCAAAGCCTAGATGAACATCGACAGGTGATTTTCCAAAAAACCGATATTGAGAAAATCCATCCAGTCATTGCGATTATTCCCACTGCCATATATTCAAACGGCAGAAATAATTCAGCCCATCATAAGACGGGCTGAACGATGAACATGAAACAGAACAGATTATGGAATCTGGTTCTCATCTTCAAATTCTGGCTTCACCTGAACAATAAAGTCCTGACGGTTCAGACCACGCCACAAGGCAAAGGCTGTACCGATATAAATTGAAGAATAGGTACCAACAAAAACACCGACAAACATCGCGATCGAGAACCATTTCAGGCCATCACCGCCCATAACCATCATCGCAACCACAACCAGTAATAAAGTCATGGAAGTATGAATGGTACGACGCAAGGTTTCAGTCAGGGCAATGTTGATAATCTCGACCGGTTCTGCACCACGAATCTTACGGAAGTTCTCACGGATACGGTCAGAGACCACGATATTATCGTTCAGTGAGAAACCGATGATTGCAAGGAGTGCCGCAAGTACAGTGAGGTCAAATGGCCACTGCATCATCGCAAAAATCCCGAGGGTGACGATAATGTCATGGAATAGTGACAACACGGCACCCATGGCCAGCTTGAACTCAAAGCGGATAGTGACATAGACCAGCATCAGCAGGAGTGCCAATGCCACAGCACCACCAGAACGGACATAGAGCTCGTTACCGACCTGTCCACCGACGACATCGACCTTGGGTACTTCTGCCGCATTATTTGGCAGTTGAACCGCTGCTGTAACAGCCTTGGTCAAGTCTTCAGCTTCGATATCTTCCTGAACCGGCATACGCACCATCAGATCACGTTCAGAACCTAAAGTCTGAACCACAGCATCATTAAAGCCTGCCTGGTTCAATGCCTTGGAGACATCTTCAGGTTTGACCGGATTGGTATAGTTCAGCTCGGCTGCCACACCACCGGTAAAGTCCAAACCGAGGTTCAGGCCTTTAGTAGCAATAAAGAAGATACTCGCAACGGTTAAGAGGATTGAAAACAATGCCGCAGGCATCGCAATCTTCATAAACGGAATAATGCGTTCGTCTTCCGGGCGACCGTACTGTTTTTGATTCAGTTGAGTATTTTCAGTCATCAGTGATCTCCTTAAATGCTCAACTTTTTCAAGTTACGTTTTTTGCCATAAATGAGCTGTACCACGGCACGCGTTACTGTAATTGCAGTAAACATCGAGCAGACAATACCAATCATCAGGGTAACGGCAAAGCCTTTGATCGGACCTGTACCAATCGCGAACAGAATGAACGCCACCAGGAAGGTGGTCAAGTTCGAGTCGAAAATGGTGTTATAGGCACGGTCATAACCGGCCACGATCGCCTGTTTTGGCGACGCCCCCCATTTTATTTCTTCCCGTATTCGTTCACAAATCAGTACGTTGGCATCGACCGCCATACCGATGGTAATGACGATACCGGCAATACCAGGAAGGGTCAGGGAAGCACCAATCCAGGACATGACTGTCAGAATCATCGCCAGGTTAAAGACCAGCGCAAAGTTAGCAATCACACCAAACACACGGAAGAATACCACCATCCAGATGGCAACCAGAAGGAAACCGATCTGAGTTGAAAGTACACCTTTATCGATGTTTTCTTGACCCAGACTTGGACCAATCACACGTTCTTCAACAAAATACATTGGCGCAGCCAACGCACCTGCACGCAGCATCAAGGCAAGTTCAGCAGCTTCTTGTGGCGAGTCCAGACCGGTAATACGGAACTGAGAACCCAATACTGCCTGAATGGTTGCAGCGTTAATCACTACAGATTCAGTATACGGGGTACGAACTTCAGTTTGAGTGCCGGTCGCAGGGTCTTCCACATAATTAATGCGCTGTTTGTTCTCGATGAACAAAACGGCCATACGTTTACCGACCGCATTACGGGTTGCATCAGCCATCAGTTTGCCGCCTGCGCTGTCCAAAGTAATGTTTACTTCGGCGCCGCCGGTGTCCTGACTAAAGCCAGAAGATGCATTTTGTACCCGTTCACCAGTTAAGATACGGTTACGGTTAAGCAGAAGCTGACGACCGCTGTCCAGTGATTCATAAGCGAATACTTCTGTGCCTGGTGGCAATGCACCCGTTGCCTGACCGGTATATGGATCGATGTATTGATCATTCAGGTCAGACACTAAACGGAACTCGAGGTTCGCAGTACGACCCAGGACACGTTTCGCTTCAGCGGTATCCTGTACCCCTGGCAATTCAACCACAATCCGGTTGCTGCCTTGGGTTTGAACCAGTGCTTCTGCCACACCTAACTCGTTAATACGATTACGTAAAGTGGTCAAGTTCTGGTTGACTGCATAAGATTCAATTTCTTGCTTACGCACATCAGTATAGTTCAAACGTAAAGTCGAACCGGTCTCGGTCGCAACAGCCTGCTGGGTAAACTCATTGCCATTACGGCGCAAGAAGTCCATCGTTGCAGAACGGTCATCATTGTTGGCAAACTGCATCACAATGGTGTTGTTGCTTAAATTCAGGCTATTAAATTTCAGGTTGTTATCACGCAACTGACGACGTAGATCCGTCGCAGAGGTTTCCATACGCTGGGAAATGGCCTTGTCCATATCCACTTCAAGCAAGAAGTGAACACCACCACGTAAATCCAGGCCGAGCTTCATTGGTTTGGCACCAATTTTTTGCAGCCATTCTGGGGTGGTCGGGGCAAGGTTCAGTGCAACCACGTAATCATCACCTAAACCACGACGTAAAGCCTCTTTGGCTTTAAGCTGTGATTCACTTGAATCTACACGTAATAAGGCTGCATTGTTGCCAAAGCTATTGTCATGGGTGGCAATATTTTCAGTTTTTAAAATTTGCTCTGCTTTTTGTACGATGCTTGCATCAATTTGAGTACCGGCTTTGGCACCCGAAATCTGTACAGCAGGTTCATCTGGATACAAACTTGGCAGGGCATATAAGGTACTGATCACCAGGACAACCAGGATCAGTACATATTTCCATGCTGGGTAACGCATTCGTTTTCTTCTTAAAATGAAAAAGTCGTGCGAGGGCACGACTATTTTTGATTAAAGGTTATTTAAAGTGCCTTCAGGGAGGACTGAGATCACACTTGCACGTTGAACTTTGACTTCTACACCACGGCTCAATTCAACCACTGCGAAATCACCTTCAATCTTGGTGATTTTGCCCATTAATCCGCCTGCAAATACCACTTCACTGCCAACGCCAAGGCTGTCGACCAAAGCACGGTGTTCTTTGGCACGTTTAGATTGAGGACGCCAGATCAAGAAATAGAAGATTGCAATAAAAACAGCAATCATCAAAAGGTTAGCCATCATGCTTGGTTGTTGTGCAGCTTCACCTGCAGCGTGAGCAGTCGAAATAAAAAGGCTCATTACATTTTCCTAAAATAAAAAACTGGTGATCAACTCGATAATAAATTGACATATTCTTGCAATTTACATTGTCTTTTTCCTCAGCGCAAATGCTGATGGATTAATCTTGCGGACAAGGTGGCACTTCCAGGCCACGGCGGGCATAAAAGTCATGAACAAATTCGTCAAATGTACCGTTGTCTAATGCATCACGCATCGCTTCAGTCAAACGCAGGTAATAGCGCAGATTATGAATCGTACCGAGCATTGAGCCGAGCATTTCCCCACATTTCTCAAGATGGAATAAATAGGCACGGGTGAAATTCTGGCAGGTATAGCAGTCGCAATGCGGATCGAGTGGGCTTTGGTCATGACGATATTTACTATTACGGATCCGCACCAAGCCGTCTGTCACAAAATAGTGACCGTTACGTGCATTTCGGGTTGGCATCACGCAGTCAAACATATCGACACCACGACGCACCGCTTCCACAATATCTTCAGGCTTGCCGACACCCATCAAATAACGCGGTTTATCTGCAGGCATTTTTTCTGGAAGATAATCCAGTACCTTGATCATTTCCTCTTTTGGCTCACCAACGGACAGGCCGCCAATCGCATAACCATCAAAGTCGATTTCTAGCAGGCCTTTTAAAGATTCATCACGTAAATCTTCATACATGCCGCCTTGAATAATACCGAACAGCGCATTACGGTTTTTCAGCACGTCATGATGCTGGGTTTTACAGCGTTTGGCCCAGCGTAAAGACAGCTGCAACGATTTTTGTGCTTCTTCATGCGTCGCAGGGTAGGGCGTACATTCATCAAAAATCATCACAATGTCAGAGTTCAGCGTGTGCTGAATATCCATTGAAATTTCAGGAGATAAAAATACTTTTGAACCATCAATCGGCGAGCGGAAGGTGACACCTTCTTCTTTAATTTTACGCATTGCGCCCAGACTGAAGACCTGGAAGCCGCCTGAATCGGTCAAAATGGGACTATTCCATTTCATAAAGCCGTGCAGGCCGCCATGTTCACGAATCACATCCAATCCTGGACGTAAATACAAATGGAAAGTATTGCCCAGAATGACTTGAGATTTGATCTCTTCAATGTCGCGTGGCAACAGACCCTTGACCGTACCATAAGTACCCACAGGCATGAACATCGGGGTTTCCACCACACCATGTTCAAGCGTTAAACGACCACGACGGGCACGGCCCGACTGACCTAATTTTTCAAACTTCATAGGAGTTCCACATCAAGGCGAAAAAACAGTTCGCTGATTGTTATAGCTAAAGGGCGCTATTTTCCTTGATTCTTACGCTAAACGCCAGCATTGTAGAGCATTCGCTCTGTAATTTTATTTATCGCTGAAGCTAGGGAACATCCGGGGAAATTGGCGGATGTGTAGAAAACTGCTGCAAGCGCTGCTGAATATCTTCCCGGCTCAGGGCGCAGCTGCCATCCGGCTCAGAGGCCATTGCGGCGATATGCTGGATCAGTTTCTGGATATAAATATTGCTATCGACAAAATAGGATTCCAAAGTCAGCAAATAGGCATCTTGCGCCACTTGTAGATAGTCATAAGGCTCCATCACCAGCATCTGCTCCAGATCAATCAGAATATCTTTGTCGTTTTGCGAGAGTTTCAAGCGTTTCTGCATGGCAGGTAAATGAGTAGTTTGTCTGGATGCCAGAAATTCCTGTAAATGAATATGCTCAGGATTAAGTGTCTGTGCAGATTGGCATTCAAATTCGACTTGGGTTGGCAGGCTCATGAAAAACAGGATGCCATCCAGATCCAGACCATAGGCCTCAGAAAGACGATGTTTGGCCTGTTTAAAACTATCCAGCAATAAATCCAGATGCGTCGCGTGCAGCTGTTTCTGCTGTGCCAAGACCGGATGGCCAAAGCTGTGCTGGGTTTTAAAATAATCGGCCAGCAAGGTTTTAAAGGGGATGAGTCCAGAATCGGGCAAAGCGTGGGCCCGATAACGCCATTTCCGGACATTCCAGCGATCCTGTTCAGCCAGATATTGCTGAGGATCTTCTGGATCTTTAAAAATACTGCGTTCAGTCGAAATGGCCAGATCATCCAGCAGTAAAAATTCGTCAAAGACCAGACTACAGGCATAGATTTGATCATCCTGATAATGGTCGTATAACCGATAAAATTCCTCGACCAGCGTCTGTTGCAACTGCTCTAAATAATCCAGCATAATTTTTATTCTTTATTTTATAAGTTTTAGACAGGTACAGCCGCATCCTTGGCTGTTTTTATAATAAGTTAATGCGCCAAGGATGCAAAATTTTATCAGATATTGCTGTTCACTCAGTGAAAGTTCGGACGGTAATCAAAATTCTGGGTCACGCTTTGATCACGGAAGGGACGTACCACTTTTTTTCTGAGCAACATATTGTTAATGATGTTGTGCGGAAAAATCTGGATCTGGTTATTAAACAGCTCGACATTGCGATTATAAATGGTAATCGCAGCACCGACATTTTCATTCTGTTCTTCAATTTCAGCCATCATTTTCAGATAGATGTCATTAGCTTTCAGTTCCGGATAATTTTCAATCACCACATTCAAGCTATGCATCAACTGTTTATTCAGACTTTCAATGCGTTGCAACTGTCCAATATCGGCATCCTTGATATTCAGGTTCATGATGTTCTGACGCAGTTCGGTGACTTTTTCTAGCGTGCCTTTTTCAAAACTCGAGTATTGCTCGACCAGCGGTTGCAGCCCATCCAGAATTTTCAGTTTTTGCCGTTCATAACTGGCGACATCCGACCAGGCGCGAATCGTGGCGTTATGATGACGGACAATACTGTTGCGGATCATGATAATCGCGACAATCAGTGCCACAATGACCAAACATAAAATCAAAAATCCCATCCGAGATCTCCCCAAGCTATATCTATATTTTAAAAATGATGCGAAAAATTTATTTTAAAAACTGCAGCAGATCATGTTGTAAGTTTTCGAGCTGTTTTAATTTAAACGTTCTCAGATGGCCACGCAATGCGGGAATGTCATTAATGTTATTCTGCTTGCTCGACACCTGAAATAAATCATGTGGCCCCAGATAACACAGTATTTTATTTTCTGGGTGAAACAGTAAATCACCCTGACGCTGTTCAAAAAAATCGGCCAGTCGTAGCACAAAACCCGGACTGAGTAATTTGGCAGTCTGCATCGGATCGCTGCCATAAAAGCTTAATCTCTGGTTGGTGCGAATATCGCTGCTGTGCCAGGGATGGCTATAAGGATAATAAAATTTCTTTCTGGAGGTGGTGACCGCCAGTCCCTGAATCTGGATATCAAACACAAACACGCCCCACAGGTCTTTATGGACCTGCATCAGTTTGACCGGTTGGCCCTCCTTGTTTCGGGTCTGTACTTCATCAATATAGTGGTATTGAAATAGCAGCACCTGATGTTGCTGGCCGTTTTCGTCTTCCCAGACCGTGCTGGCATAACGCTGAATCTCATTACTCAACGAACCTTGCTGGAATACTGGAAATAATTGTTTTAAATGCCGGATAAAGTGCAGGGGATTGAGTGGCATGGAAATATGCTGTGGCTGTTGTTGAAAGGCAAGCTGATATTTCTTGGCCAGTGCCTGTTCTTCCAGAAAAGCAATGACTTCCTCTAAGGGTTGCTGCTGTTCATAGCAAATATAGGCCCAGAAGATGCAGAGACAGCCGAGAAAAACACTGCCCTGAATCCAGATATTTCCCGGCGCAATAAAAATGCTGCCAATCAGAAAAAGCCCAATTCCGGCAAGCGCAAGCGGCAGGTTATTTTCAAACTTGAGCGTAATCGGGCCATTCCAGGGATGCAGTCCGTCGAGCAGTTGCTGATGTGTTTTGGCCTGTTGACCCACTTCCCAAAGCCGAGCGATATTCTGAAACACCACTGCATTTTTCTTGCGACGAATATGAATGGACTGTTGTACAGACTCGATCGGCATGGGCAATGGTTCTCAATTATTTCACCTGATCAATCAGCATGGCATCGCCATAACTGAAGAAGCGATATTTGCTGTCTACTGCATGCTTATAAGCATTCAGAATATTGTCACGATTGGACAAGGCAGACACCAGCATTAACAGGGTCGATTCTGGTAAATGGAAGTTGGTGATCAAACGATCGACCACTTTAAACTGATAACCTGGATAAATGAAAATCTGGGTATCACCTGTCCAGGCTGCCAGTTCACCGTTATGTGCTTGCGCTGCACTTTCGACTGCACGGGTGGCAGTCGTCCCCACGGAAATGACTTTATTGCCACGGGCTTTGGTCTGGCGAATCATATCGACCGCAGTTTCAGGGACATCGCACCATTCGCTGTGCATGATGTGATTTTGAATATCATCGGTACGCACTGGCAGGAAAGTACCTGCACCAACATGTAGGGTCACAAAAGTTTTTTGAATCCCTTTGGCTTCCAATTTTGCCAGCAGATCGGCATCAAAATGCAGGCTGGCAGTAGGTGCTGCGACGCTGGCCAGTTTAGTCGGGTCATTAAATACGGTTTGATAACGTTCGGTATCAATCTCTTCCGCTTCACGGTTGAAATAAGGCGGAATAGGCAAGGCGCCGTATTGATCCAGCACATCGAGAATCGGTTGTGAAAATTCTACAATAAACAGATTTTCATGACGGCCTTGTACCGTGACTTTAACTGCATCCGGGCCAATAAAAAGCTCTGCACCGGCTTTCGGAGTATTACTGGCCTTGATATGGCAATAGGCAATAAAGCGATCTTGCATACGCTCAACCAGCACTTCTACCGCACCGCCTGAAGCACGTTTACCTTTTAAACGGGCCTTCATGACTTTGGTGTCGTTTAATACCAACAGGTCGCCGTCTTCAAGTAAATCCAGAATGTCAGTAAATTGATGGTCGTGATATTGACCCTGGGCATCGAGGTGTAGCAGGCGAGAGGCACTGCGTGTTTCCAGAGGATAGCGAGCAATCAGCTCATCGGGGAGATCGAAATTAAAATCAGAAAGTTGCATGATGATTTACGCTAAAAAAACTGCGGCTAGTATAAACTTTTTTCTTTTTTATGGCGGGAATTGCTCGATTTTAAAACGAAAAAATGCGATTTGTTTTAAAAATAAGCAAATGTAAATATTCTGCGTTGACAGTGCTGAGAAATCGCGTATTATACCTTTCATCCACTCCCGAGGTGGTGAAATTGGTAGACGCGGCGGACTCAAAATCCGCTGTCAGAGATGACGTGTCGGTTCGAGTCCGACCCTCGGGACCAAAATTCTAGAAAACCCCAAGCACATTCAGTCTTGGGGTTTTTTATTGCCTGTATAATAATCACCCGTTTCTTTTTCTATCCGCTTTCAACATATTATCTGTTTGATTTGAATAAATAACTCGCGAAAATAACGTTGTATCGCACCGTTCGAGAAATGGATTGATTAGGTGATTGTGCTACATGAATCAGGCATAAAAAAACCGGCGCCTAGACGCCGGTTTTTTTAACTTACTGACTGAGTCAGTTTTGCAAAAGCTTAGATCGTTTCAAGCGCTGCATTTAAAGTAGCACTTGGACGCATCACTGCATTTACTTTTTCTTGATCAACTGCGTAGTAACCGCCGATGTCTACTGATTTGCCTTGAACTTCTGCAAGCTCAGCAACGATTTTATCTTCATTTTCAGCTAAAGTTTTTGCAAGTGGTGCAAATTTCGCTTTCAATTCAGCATTTTCGTCTTGAGCAGCAAGTTCTTCAGCCCAGAATTTCGCCAGGTAGAAATGGCTACCACGGTTGTCCAATTCGCCAGTACGACGAGAAGGAGACTTGTCGTTATCTAGCAATTTACCAGTCGCTTGGTCTAAAGTTTTAGCAAGTAACTTGATGTCGTCATTGCCTTCTTTAATACCCATTTCTTCTAAAGATACCGCCAACGCCATGAATTCACCGAGTGAATCCCAACGTAAGTGGTTTTCTTCAACTAACTGCTGTACGTGCTTAGGAGCAGAACCGCCTGCACCTGTTTCGTACATGCCGCCACCCGCCATTAACGGCACGATAGACAACATTTTCGCAGATGTACCCAATTCCATGATTGGGAACAAGTCAGTCAGGTAGTCACGCAGGATGTTACCTGTTACAGAAATAGTATCTAGACCGCGCGCAACACGTTCAAGCGTATAACGCATTGCACGTACTTGTGACATGATCTGGATATCAAGACCAGTGGTGTCATGATCTTTCAGGTATTTTTCAACTTTCTTGATCAGTTCATTTTCGTGTGGACGGTACGGGTCAAGCCAGAAGATTGCCGGCATGCCAGAGTTACGTGCACGAGTAACTGCAAGTTTCACCCAGTCGCGGATCGGTGCGTCTTTCACCTGACACATACGCCAGATATCGCCTTCTTCCACGTTTTGTGACATCAACACTTCGCCAGTTTCAAGATCAACGATGTTTGCAACACCGGCTTCAGAAATCTCGAAAGTCTTGTCGTGTGAGCCGTATTCTTCAGCTTTTTGCGCCATCAAACCAACGTTCGGTACAGTACCCATGGTTTTTGGATCGAAATTGCCATTCCACTTACAGAAATTGATCATTTCCTGGTAAATACGTGCGAATGTAGATTCAGGCATTACCGCTTTACAGTCGTAAGGTTTGCCGTCAGCACCCCACATTTTACCGCCACCACGGATCATTGCAGGCATAGAAGCATCTACAATTACGTCGTTAGGAGAGTGGAAGTTAGTGATGCCTTTTGCTGAATCAACCATTGCCAATGCTGGACGGTGTTCTTGGCAAGCATGTAGATCACGGATGATTTCTTCACGTTGAGAAGTTGGAAGCGCCTCGATCTTCTCGTAAAGACCTGCCATACCGTTATTGACATTAATGCCAAGCTCATCAAAAAGCTTGCCATGTTTTTCGAATGCTTCTTTGTAGTAGATTCTTACACAGTGACCAAATACAATCGGGTGAGACACCTTCATCATGGTTGCTTTAACGTGTAAAGAGAACAGGATGCCCGCTTCACGACAGTCTTCAAGTTCTTTCTCGTAGAAGTCGCAAAGTGCTTTCTTGCTCATGAACATTGAATCGATGATTTCGCCGTCTTGAAGCGCAACTTTTGGCTTAAGAACGATGGTTTCACCAGACTTGGTGATCAGTTCCATTTTCACATCACGTGCGCGGTCTAAAGTCATCGACTTTTCGCCGTGGTAGAAGTCACCTTCGTCCATGTGTGAAACGTGAGTTTGTGACCACTGTTTCCACTCGCTCATAGAGTGCGGGTGTTTTTTCACGTAGTTTTTAACGGCAGCAGGTGCACGACGGTCTGAGTTACCTTCACGTAGAACCGGGTTTACTGCTGAACCAAGACATTTGCTATAACGTGCCTTGATTGCTTTTTCTTCTTCAGTGGTCGGGTTTTCAGGATAGTCAGGGATTGCATAACCTTTAGACTGAAGTTCCTTGATACACGCTGTTAGCTGGCCAACAGAAGCACTGATATTTGGGAGTTTGATAATGTTCGTGTCTGGATCTTGTGTAAGACGACCTAGCTCAGCTAGAGTGTCAGGCACCTTTTGCTCTTCGCTTAGGTAATCTGTAAATTCGGAGAGCACGCGCACAGCTACAGAGATGTCACTTTTGACGATCTCAACGCCAGCTGGCTTAGTAAAGGTCTCAATGATCGGCAGCAGAGAATAAGTCGCCAGTAATGGCGCCTCGTCGGTCAGTGTGTAAATGATAGTTGACTTTCCACCAGCCATATATAGCCCCTTGCGTTGGATTGAGTTTCTGAGGACCGAACTTTTGGCCCAGCCTCTTTGAACCGATTTGCTTAAATAAAAACATTGAGAGTATCGTCTTTCAGCGCATTTCAGTCAACGAAATATGCCTTTAGATTGAAATTTGGGCGAAAATTTGTACAGATTTGTGCGGTTTAGCCGTGTTTGTATTTTGTACAAAAAAATAATCATCTTCCGCTGTAAATTCTGATGAAAATGATCGGAAATGATTTGCTAGTCAATTGTATTCACTGAAAATGGTTTTTTGATCCTGACACAAGCTTAAACTGATCCTCGATATGGATATCGATACAGAGTGACTGGATGCGGTTTTGCGCAAATTTAGTCAGGCTGACGATGCAAATTTGTCCTTGGCAGATGGCTACATCATCATGGAATAGCTTTGCGCTATACTGGAAAGCATCAATGAAATGATCTTATAGATTGACGCTGACAAGGAAATGTAATGCCTAGCCTGTTTATTGTAATGCTCGGTGGTCGTCATGCCCGTGCCAATACAGAAGTTCATGATGTGGTTTTGGCAGTAGGAGAGAGTCTGGAAGACACCTATCCGCAATTGAAAAATGCCTGGTTTGCTGAGCAGCAAGGCCTGCATATTGATGCCTGGGCGCAAATCAACGGGCTAGAGTTCGAGGGCAAGTCCTATGCGCTGCAATTTACTGATGCACAGCCACAGCAATCCGATGAAAAACTTTGGCTGATTAATCTGGGTGGTTATGATCCACGTGAATTTGGCGAGTTGCATCGTTATGTGCTGGTGGTTGCGCAGAATGCCATGGTGGCCAAACAGCGCGGTAAAGCTTACTTCGCCCGGCACTGGCAAAAACAGCATACTGACCGTGTGCTGGATGTAGATGACTGTATTGCCATTGATCAGGTTTATGGCCGCTACGTACAACTGTTAGAAGGTAGTTTCAGTGGCAATCGCTGGGAAAATACCTATCTCACGATTTAAAGCGGTCTGTGATTGAATTAAACCTGCGGCTGGCTTGATGATTCGATAAGCGGTTTAAAAAATCTCTTTATCAAAATTTAATAATCGGCATAATACTGCCAAGGAAAAACAGTTTTGACTGAGATGGAATGTCTTAAATGGATTTAATTCAGGCAAATGGACAACCGCGTTATGGACGTTTCAAGGAGCTTCCAAAAAGTATTGACTATCAGGCATATCAATACAAGAATCCTTATGGTCATGTGCTGTCAGGCTGGCGTAAGCATTTAAAATATAAAAAATTCAAATTCTGTAGTATTCAGCACGAGCATTATACCATTGGACTGGCAATTGCCGATATCGCATGGGCAGGGCATGGTTTTGTCTATGTCTATAACCATATGACCAATGAAGTGCTGGAATGGAATGCGATTAATTTCCTGTCACGCAACACTGTGCTGGATGAACAGCCACTGTTTAATCATAGTTATTTCCACAAATCACCTTTTCAGATCGATATCCAGCATGCCAATGGGGTGCGTTATATCAACGTCAGCAAATACGGCGAAATTAAACTCAGTGCCCGGATTTTCTGTGCCGGAACCGATCCACTGAGTATGTGCAGTCCGACCGGTATCAATGGCTGGACCTATACTCAGAAGTTAACTACTTTGGGCTGTGAGGGTTTTTTCATTAACAAGCAGGGTGAAAACATCCAGTTTAATGAACGCAGCTTTGCTTCTCTGGATGACACCTGTGGCTTTTTGCGCCCGGAAACCGCCTGGTTCTGGCTGTCCTGTAATTTCTGGGATGTGAGCCAGAACCGGATTGGAATTAATCTGGCTTCAGGTGTGAATGAAAGTTTTGGCAATGAAAACTGTCTGTGGATCAATGGCAAGATTTATGCATTGGCCGATGTACTGTTTCAGCAGGAATCGGAAAACCAATGGACGATTCAGTCGCTGGATGAAAAATTGAATCTGATGGTGAGTACAGGCTGGCGCCGTTATGAAAATCTGAATCTGCGTCTGGTCGGCAGTCAGTTTAGTCAGTGGCAAGCCAAAGTTTCCGGAACGATCCAACAGGATGATCAGGAAATTATTTTACTGAATGAATATGCCTTGCTTGAACAGCATTATGCCAAGTGGTAAATCATCTTGGGTCATTTAAAAGCCTTCAATTTTGAAGGCTTTTTTGATTTGAGCTTAATCTTTGGCTGCCTGCCAGAAGGCTTCACCGGCCTGAATAGGATCATTGGTTTCGGCTAAAGTCTTCACCCAGACATCATATTGCGCAATCACAGGATGCTGACTAGGATGAAAATCTTTTTTAAACCAGTCCCGATATTGTGGGCCCATGCGGGTCAAGGTGCCGTTGCGGCCAAACAACCAAGGCAGTCCTTTCAGGTTCATTTGCAAACGCTCTAAGACACTGAAGCCATCATGTTTCAGCATGACATTGGCGCGATAGGTGGTATAACTAAACATCAAAAATGTCGTGCTGAGCAGGGTCATTTTGCGCATCCATTCAGGTGTTTTTGCGACATCTTTCATCACGTCAAAAGCCACATCACGATGCTCCATTTCTTCAATCGCATGCCAGGCAAACATGGCACGTACATAAGGATGCCCATCTTTTAAGGTGGATTTCTGACCGTAAAAAGTTTCAGCCATCAGCGCGGTTAAGTGTTCTGCCGCTGCCGTCGTGGCAATATTGAACTGTGCTGAACGATGTTTGAGGTCATAAGCGAACATATTGTTCAAACGTTCAATAAAATCATCGACAGGCATGCCTTGTTCACGCATCAGCTGGTTCATTTTTTCATGGGCAATGCCGTGCTGTGCTTCCTGACGAATAAAATCCGCAACACGTTTTTGCAGCTCCGGGTCTGTGATCTGATCGCGGAACAGGCGTACACTCTGAATAAAATAGCGCTCACCATCTGGAAAGGTCAGGCTCAAGGCATCGAACATGCGGGTCAGAAAGGGATCGCCGCCAAACCAGTAGCGCGGAATTTCATCCAGTTTAAAATCAAGCTGGGTCCGGACCACGGGCTTTATTGAAGATTTTAATACTGCATTCATCTTAGGAATTCTTTTTTGTGACGAGACGGACAGTATGTCGGGGAATCTCGTAATTGTTTTGACAGAGCTTGCCAATTTTTATACATTTTATGCCAAATGAAAATAAAACTGCTGAGACTAAAGCAGGCATCGAGAAGCGCGCATGCAAGAAATTAAAATATCCAATGGCTATATTCAGCTTTGGGCGACCTATCTGCGCGGTCTGAAAATCGAGCCTTTGGAAGCTGACTTTCTGCAAGATGTACATGAAGCGCTTGCGACCCTGATTGATCAGCCTTTTGCCACGCAAGTGCCGCTGGAATTATTAAATCAGCTTCTATTAAAAACCCGGCAATATTTAAACTGTCCGCAACTGATTTTCGAGATCGTGCAGGTCATTCGTCCAGAACATTTTGGTGTGCTCGGTTATATGGCTTCGCGAAGCAGCAGCGTTGCGGAAATGATCCACCATATTATGCGTTTTCAACGACTGGTGATTGATGGCAGTGAGTTTGTACCTTTGCAGTTGAAGCAACATGAACACAGTATTGAATTATATTGGGCTTATCTGGATGAAAAATATAATCTGCTCAATGAGCTGACCATGGCCGCGATGGTGCAGTTGGGGCGTGTCATTTTGCAGGATCATCAACTGTTAGTCCGTTGTGTACGCTTTGCCCATGCGCCCGATAGGGGACAAATGCATTATCAAAAGTTTTTCGCCAGCGAGGTGATATTTTCCCAAGCCTACTATGGCATAGAACTGGATCTACAAGGACTGGCGCATCGGTCTGAGCAAGCTGATCCAATGCTGTTGCAGCTACTGGTTCATCAGGCAGAACAGGCGATTGCAGCCAAGCCACCACTTGAGAATTATCTGGAGCAGGCCCAGCAAATGATTGCCGAACAACTCCGTATCCGGCATCAGGCCATTAAAGTTGAACAGCTTGCCCGTCAGTTGCTGATGTCGACACGGAGTTTGCAGCGCTTATTCAGCACCCATGACACCTCATTTAAAAAACTGCTGGAACAGCAGCGGATTAAACGCTGCGAGCTGCTGTTGCAACAGGAAATGGGGCTGAGCGAGATCGCCGAGCAGCTGGATTATTCTGACCAGTCGGCATTGGCACGGGCCTACAAGGCAGCCACCGGACAGACCTTGTTAGAGCGTAAAAGGCAGTTACACCAACAGCGAAGCTAAAAAAAGCGACCCGTATCGGTCGCTTTTTTATTTTGGGAGGATAACGATATTAAGCGCTGGCTTTGATGTTAGGGAATCTAAACGCAATCGCCGCAATCGCAAAAATGGCCAGAATCCAGCAATAGTACACTCCACCAATCAGTTCAACCGGCGAGATTTTTGCAATAGAACAGGCCAGTAGTAACTGTGCGCCATAAGGAATTAAACCCTGTACCACGCAAGAAAAAATATCCATCAGTGCGGCAGAACGCTTGGGATCTACGCCGTATTCTTTGGCGACTTCACGCGCCATATCACCAGACAGAATAATCGCCACGGTATTATTGGCCACAAAGATATTTGAAAATACCACCAGAAAACTAATCCCAATTTCACCTGCACGTTGCTGACCGACTTTAAACAAACGAGTCAGGCTATAAATGCGCTCAATCAGCCAGCGTAAACCGCCTTCTCGTTGCATGATCGCCGACAGGCCACCCAGGAACATGGATAATAACGCCACTTCAAAAATGCCGACAAAGCCGTCATAAATTGAGGTATTCAGTTTGAGCAGATCAAATTCAGCTGTGGCAAACAGACCAAACAAGCCGGAAAGTAGCACGCCAATGGTCAGTACAGCCAGAACGTGTAAACGGCTAAAGGCTAAAATAAATACGGCGATATAAGGTAAAACCAGAAGCCAGTTAAAATCCTTGTATTCCACCGCATTGCTACTGCCAGTACTCAACACGTAAATCAGAATAGTGACAATCGATGCAGGAACCGCAATCCAGACATTGACTCTGAACTTGTCACGTAATTGTACGCGTTGGCTGGTGGTCGCCGCAATGGTGGTGTCTGAAATCATGGACAGGTTATCACCGAACATGGCACCACCGACCACTGCACCAATCGCATAAATCACATCGATATCAGTAACCTGGGTAAAACCAAAAGCGATCGGCGCGCAGGCCGCAATGGTGCCCATGGAGGTACCCATCGCCGTGGCAATAAAGGCCGAGATCACAAATAACATCGGCAGAATAAATGTGGGTGGGATAACCGACAAGCCCATCTGCACAGTGGCATCCACACTGCCGATGGCGCTACTGACGCTGGCAAAAGCACCGGCCAGCATAAACACCATAAACATCAGAATTAAGTTCGGATGACTGGCACCTCTAAGGAATTCCTCAATGCCCTGGTTGAGTTTGCCGCGATATACTAATGCAGCCAAGATAATCGCAGGCAGGGCAGCCACAGGCGCTTTCACCTGATAGAACGCGAACTCGGTTCCGATCATGGAATGATAGATCCCGCTACCCAAAAATATGGTTAAAAATACAATAAGCGGCAGCAGTGCAATGGCGCGTGCCTGCACTGTAGCCTCAGAATCAGTCTGCATAGGAGATAAAAAAGTAAGAGAATAGGACTAGTATAAAGCAGGTTTTGCAATTTCAGAAAACTTTAAATGAATGCGCTAACATCTGCATTTTTATTAATTTTTATATGATAAAAATAAGTTTATCTAAATATTCAAGATTTTAGGTAATAGCAAAATTAGGCATCTTTGATCATTGTGAAAAAAATCAAAATAATCGTAAATAGACCCTTCCGAATTGTTTTGAAATCTTCGCACAGGAAATGAAGTACTCGAGGTCGGTATCGCAGACTGTTCATTGGACAAAAAATAGCGTTACAATGCGATGTCTTGTATTTCTACATAGTCAATGCCTCAAGTTTGAAACACGTTAAGGAAAATATCACCCTATGTCACGTTTAGCCGCCCGATTTGCACAACTTAAATCTCAACAGCGTAAAGCTTTAGTTTCTTATGTAATGGCTGGTGATCCGCATCCAGAAATTACGGTGCCTTTGTTGCATGAGATGGTGGATGCGGGTGTCGACGTGATTGAGCTGGGACTTCCTTTCTCAGACCCGATGGCAGATGGACCGGTGATTGCGCTAGCTGCTGAACGTGCTCTGGCTGGTGGGACCAATACACTGGATGCACTGCATATGGTGAAAGAATTTCGCTTGAAAGACCGCGAAACACCAGTGGTGCTGATGGGTTATCTGAATCCGGTTGAAGTAATTGGCTATGAAAAGTTTGTGGCTTATGCCTATGAATGTGGAGTAGACGGCGTACTGCTGGTGGACTTACCGCCAGAAGAAGCAAAAAGTCTGGGTGAAGTACTGGAAAAATATGACATGGATCAGATTTTCCTGCTGGCACCAACTTCAACCGATGCACGTATTCAACATGTAGCAAAACAGGCCAGCGGCTTTATTTACTATGTGTCACTGAAAGGCGTGACTGGTGCAGCAACTTTAGATGTTTCTGAAGCTGCTGCACGCATTCAAAAGATTAAAGCTGTGACTGATGTTCCTGTAGGCGTAGGTTTCGGTATCAGTGATGCTGCATCTGCGAAAGCGATGGGTGTTGCTGCCGATGCAGTTATTGTGGGTAGTGCGTTTGTAAAGCAGTTTGCAACGCTCGCACCAGAACAAGCCGTTATTGCGACGGTGAATAAAGTCAAGGAGCTTCGAGCAGCGCTCGATGAGTTAGTATGAGTCAACAACTGAAATCAGGCAAAATTCTGAGCCCATCGACCCCATGGACGGAGCGTACTGTTCCGGGCATTCAGGTACCCGATGAGCAAACGGCATATAAAGCGACATTTACCGAGCCTACGATTGAGTGCCCTGAATGTCATGCATTGGTGACCCGTACTGCCATGTCATTCAATGCCTATGTATGCCCGCAATGTGATGAACATTTGCGTATGAAAGCCCGTGAACGTCTGAACTGGTTCTTTGACCAGGTGCAAACAGAATTGGGTCAGGAATTTGTAGCCAAAGATCCACTGAAATTTGTCGATAGCAAAGCCTATCCAGACCGTATGGCAGAAGCGCAAAAGAAAACCGGTGAAACTGAAGCGCTGGTCGTGATTCAAGGTTTGCTGAAAGGCGTACCGATGATTGCCTGTGCATTTGAATTCGACTTTATGGGTGGTTCGATGGGTACAGTAGTGGGTGACCGCTTTGTTCAGGCAGCAGAACGTGCGATTGAAACCCGTCAGCCCCTGATCTGTTTTGCTGCTTCTGGTGGTGCACGTATGCAGGAAGGCATGTTGTCCCTGATGCAAATGGCGCGTACTTCGGCTGCGATCCAGCGTTTAAAAGAAGCAGGTCTGCCTTATGTGGTCGTACTGACTCATCCGGTATACGGTGGTGTAACTGCCTCATTGGCAATGTTGGGTGATGTACATCTTGCCGAACCGAAAGCGATGATTGGTTTTGCCGGTAAACGTGTGATCGAACAGACCGTACGTGAAAAACTGGAAGAACCGTTCCAGCGCGCGGAATATTTGCTTGATCATGGGGTAATCGATCAGATTGTTCACCGTCATGCATTACGTGATACAGTTTATCGTATCGTTACGAAGTTGATGAATTTGCATTGAACACAGCACCCTTAGCAACAGATTCTTTAAATACATGGCTCGATTATTGGAGCCATGTTCACGTTACGGGTATTGATTTAGGTCTGGAACGGGTTATTCCTGTGGCTGAAAAGCTGGGCGTGACATCTCCAGAGGCCAAAGTGCTGACGGTGGCAGGAACCAATGGTAAGGGTTCGACCACCACCACGCTGGCCGCGATCCTGAATGCGCAAGGCTTCAAGGTCGGGCTATATCAATCCCCCCACGTGTACCGTTTCAATGAGCGTGTTAAATTGCGCGGCATTGAAGTGGAAGATCAGTTGCTGATTGATGCTTTTGTTCAGGTCGATCAGGCTCGTCGCGAATGCGGTTTGAGCCTGTCTTTCTTTGAAGCCACGACACTGGCTGCTTTTGTGATTTTTAAAGATCAATGCTGTGATGTCTGGGTGCTGGAAGTTGGCTTAGGCGGCCGTCTGGATGTGGTCAATGTGGTCAATCCGGATGTGGCGGTGATTACCAATATTGGTCTGGATCATACTGACTGGCTTGGTGACACCATCGAGAAAATTGCTTTTGAAAAGGCCGGAATTATTCGCCCGGATATTCCAGTCGTGTTTGGTGGACAGCAACAGATCCCGCAAGCCATTCTAAATAAAGCTCAAGAATGTAATGCATCTTTGTATGCAATCAACCGTGATTATTTCTATAAAGCCTTTGAAGATGGCCAAAGCTGGGCTTTTGCTTCATCGGGTACGACCTTAAAACTCCCAACAGGTTCGCTGGCACTGGATAATATTTCTACCGCCGTGGCCGCCATTCTGCTGAGCGGATTAAACGTCAGCCAGCAGGCAATTGCACAAGGCATTCAAACGGCAAAATTGCCGGGACGGTTTGAAATCCGTCAAATCCAGAATAAAACCGTGATTTTTGATGCAGGACATAACCCGCATGGGGTGGAATTTCTGCTGAAACAATTACGAGATTATTTAAATTACAATCAAAAATATAATGAAGTCATTTGTGTATTTTCAATGCTGGCAGATAAAGATATAAATTCTGTCGTCAAGTTATTGAAAGACACGGTTCAATTGTGGAAAATTGCACCATTATTCCTCCCACGTGCGGCAGAGGTCACAGTTTTGGCTGATGCTTTAAGCGGTGAGGCGGTAGAACAATTTGACAATGTAAAATTAGCTTTTAAATCAGCACTGGATCAAACAGATAATAATCAGCTGATTTTGGTATGTGGATCATTTCATACCTTAGAAGCGGTATGGGAGTATTTGGAAGAATGTCAATGAATAACAAACAGCGCTGGATGGGCGGTGTTGTTTTACTCGGTGGTGGTGTTTTATTGACAGCATTACTCCTGAAAGGCCAAGATGAAATCAATCAGGACCGTCAGCAAAATCCGGCACAGGCTGCGGAAGTTGAAAATAAAGAGGCAGGCAATCATTCGCTCGGTTCTTTGACGGTCGATGTAGAAACAGAAAAGCGTTTACTTGAACAGCAACGCCGTGATCGCGAAAAAGCGGTTGCAGAACAGGAGGCGCGTGCAGCCGAATTTTTAGCGATGCAACAGCAGGCTGAAGCAGATGCTGCACGTAAAGCGGCTGAAGAATATGCTGCCCTGAATGCACACCGCCTAGGACAGCAAAGTTCCGATAATATTCCACCAGAACTGGTGGAAGATGAACAGGCCAAGCAGAAACGTCTGGCTGAAGAAAAAGCGGTGCAAGAAAAAAAGTTAGCCCAGCAGCAGCTGGTACAACAAAAAGCCAATAGTTCTACTGACGCAGCCAAGAAAGAAGCAGAGCGTAAAGCTGCTGAAAGTAAAGCTGCTGAAGAAAAACGCAAGTTAGAGCAACAGCAAAAAGCCGAAGCAGAACGTAAGGCGGCTGAAGCAAAACGTAAAACCGAGGAAGAGCGTAAAGCGGCTGAAAAGAAAGAAGCTGAACGTAAAGCTGCCGAGGAAAAACGTAAAGCTGACGAAAAACGTAAAGCTGAAGAAGCCAAGAAAAAGGCTACAGCCGAAGAAGCCAAGAAGAAAGCAGAAGCTGAGCAGGCGCGTAAGTTACTGGAAGGTGAAGAGGACAAGCAATGGATGGTACAGGTGGCACTGGCAGCGAATGAAGCCAATGCGGATGCTGTAGCAGCCAAACTGCGTGCCAAAGGTTATAAAGTCACGAAAAGCTCAACTTCTAAAGGTGTACGCATCATGGTGGGGCCGTCCAAAGACCGTGAGACTGCAGATGCACTTCGTAAGAAAATTGCGTCTGATGCCAGCCTGAATATGAAATCAGCTTGGGTGAATGACTGGGTGCCGCTGGATAAGCGTTAATTCTTTGTATTAATCAAAGTTTCTGTAGATGGATTCTTGAGTTGCTCGCGAATCCATTTTACATTTTCAGGCGTGAATAACTTTTCGATATTGCTCCAAATGGCATGAAAGCCATAACCGCCATGTTTCATTTCCTGTAGCGCCTGCTCAATCGGCCAATGTTCAAAAATAATTCGGTACATGGCGACACTTGCACCAGTGCGGTCTGAACCGTGATAACAATGCAGGAGCACCTTTTGGTGATTTTGTTGTGCTTGCTGAATCAGTAGCATAATTTTCAATAAATCTTCCCGATCAATTGCCCAGGTATGTATGGGTACATGATGTAGCTGAAAGTTTTCATTGCTCAAAACAAAGCTGTCTTGATCCCGTGAACGTAAATTAATAACCACATTGATTTGATGCTGCTTTAATAAAGGAATGAGTTCAGTTGAAGGCTGCTCACTACGATAAACAAAATTGCTGATTTGATGAAAATTATGATTCTGATGAATGGGCTGTCCCCAATGCTGAGGACGTTGAGGTTCAGGCAGGGCAGGCGTAGTCATGCAACCTGTGGTTAGGAGGTAGCCACTCATGAGAATTGGAAATATGCAGATTTTCATACAGAGCATAGATGTTGTTTTTGTTATTTCAAGTTTAAAGTGGATATGAGATTTTGAATATAAAAAAGCCTATCCGAAGACAGGCTGTATAGAGAAATCGAACCCGTAGCACGTCAATGTAGTATTCGATAAAGCATTAAATCTGGAAAATAGAGTTTCTCTTATTCTTTACTACGAGCTCCATCTTATCCTGTGCTACGCGCTTCGCTTGTCTTGCGCAAAATTAAAAAGGAGTCCTTTTAATTTTGCTCAGGATGTGGCGTTAAGCGAAGGTAAGGCGTGACAGCGGTATAACCTTTTGGAAAACGTTGCTTGATTTCCTCCTCATCCTTCAATGAAGGGACAATCACCACATCATCGCCATGCTGCCAGTTTGCAGGCGTTGCCACTTTATGGCTATCGGTGAGTTGCAGCGAATCTATCACACGCAAGATTTCATGGAAATTACGACCGGTCGATGCAGGATAAGTAATAATCAAACGGACTTTTTTATTGGGGTCAATGACCACTAAAGAACGGACCGTTAGAGTTTCGCTGGCATTCGGATGAATAAAGTCATACAGCTCGGAAACTTTGCGATCCTGATCGGCAATGATGGGGAAATTCACTGTGGTGTTCTGGGTTTCATTGATGTCTTTAATCCAGCCATGATGCGATTCAACATCATCGACCGACAAGGCAATGGCTTTCACGCTACGTTTTGCAAACTCGTCTTTCAGTTTTGCGGTATAGCCAAGCTCAGTCGTACATACTGGTGTATAGTCAGCAGGGTGTGAAAATAAAATGCCCCAGCTATCACCCAGAAAGTCATAAAAATTAATCAGGCCTTCACTGGATTGCTGTTCAAAATTCGGTGCGGTATCGCCTAGACGTAAACTCATCTTTTTAGCCTCAATTGGTCTTTTAGTGTCGAGATACGATTTAATATGAATCAATTTTTTTATGATTAAAAATAGTGTTTTTTGCTTTCTTTATGAGTAAATTGCATAAGTAGGATATCCGTCTATCCAGAAGCGCAAAAATCAGTCACTTAATTGACTATGTTGCACAGGGAAAATTTGCTACATTACTTTGCCTTAGATCTTAGGGCTAGAACTAAGGATCAGATTTTTTTAGCGGTTTTACAGCAAAACCCTTGTAGTTCAAATTTCTAGCACCATAATAACGACTAAGAACATATTCATTTGACAAGCAAGATTTAGAGAGTCTATTCATGTTGGCAAGTCTGATCGGAGGAATCTTCGGTACCAAAAATGAGCGCGAACTCAAACGCATGCGTAAAATCGTAGACAAGATTAATGTGCTCGAGCCGACGATATCTACCCTTAGCGATGCAGACTTATCTGCAAAAACTGAAGAATTCAAACAACGATATAATAAGGGTGAAACCCTCGATAAACTATTGCCTGAAGCATTTGCAGTCTGTCGTGAAGCCGCGAAGCGGGTGATGGGCATGCGTCATTATGACGTGCAGCTGATCGGTGGTATTACCTTGCATGAAGGTAAAATCGCAGAAATGCGTACCGGTGAAGGTAAAACCCTGATGGGTACTTTGGCCTGTTATCTGAATGCCATCAGTGGTCAGGGCGTGCATGTCATTACCGTGAACGATTACCTGGCACAACGTGATGCCGAGTTGAACCGTCCATTATTCGAATTTTTGGGTCTAAGCATCGGCATTATTTATTCCATGCAAAATCCGATGGAAAAAGCTGAAGCTTATCGTGCCGATATTACTTACGGTACCAATAACGAATTTGGCTTTGACTACCTGCGTGACAACATGGTGTTCTCGCTAGTAGAGAAAAAGCAGCGTGGTTTGACCTATGCGATTATCGATGAGGTCGATTCGATCCTGATTGATGAAGCACGTACCCCGTTGATTATTTCCGGTCAAAGTGAAGATTCTTCACAGCTTTATGCAGCCATCAATAATATTCCACCAAAATTACAGGCACAGAAAGAAGAGAAAGTGCCGGATGGCGGTCACTTCTGGATTGATGAAAAACAGCGTTCAGTTGAAATTACTGAAGTGGGTTTTGAAACCATTGAAAGTGAACTGATAGAAATGGGCTTGTTGGCAGAAGGCGAGAGCTTGTATTCAGCATCGAACCTAAACCTGTTGCATCATGTTACTGCAGCGATCCGTGCGCATTATCTCTATCAGCGTAATGTCCAATACATCATCAACGATGGTGAAGTGATTATTGTCGATGAAAATACCGGTCGTACTATGCCGGGACGTCGTTGGTCTGAAGGTTTGCATCAAGCCGTAGAAGCCAAAGAAGGTCTGGAAATCCAGCCAGAAAACCAGACTCTGGCAACCACAACCTTCCAGAACTATTTCCGTCTGTATAAAAAACTGTCCGGTATGACCGGTACTGCTGATACTGAAGCAGCGGAAATGAAAGAAATTTATGGTCTGGATGTGGTGCTGATTCCAACTCACCGTCCAATGATCCGTGATGACCAGAACGATTTAATCTATTTAAATCGTGAAGGCAAATATAACGCCATTATTCAAGAAATTCAGCGTGTGCATGAAGCTGGTGTTGCACCAATTCTGATTGGTACAGCCACCATTGAAGCTTCTGAGATCCTGTCGGATAAGCTAAAAGCTGCAGGGATCCAGCATGAAGTACTGAATGCCAAACAGCACGAACGTGAAGCCGATATTATTGCGCAGGCCGGTGCGCCGCGTGCAGTGACGATTGCCACTAACATGGCCGGTCGTGGTACCGACATTTTGTTGGGTGGTAACTGGAAGGCGTTGCTGGCTAAAATTGAAAACCCGACTCCTGAAGATGAAACTCGTCTGAAAGCAGAATGGGATGTTAATCACCAGGCCGTGCTGGATTCAGGCGGTTTGCATATTATCGGTTCCGAGCGTCATGAATCACGCCGTATCGATAACCAGCTGCGTGGCCGTGCCGGTCGTCAGGGTGACCCGGGTGTATCACGTTTCTACCTGTCACTTGAAGATGACTTGATGCGTATTTTCGCCGGTGATCGCGTAGTCGGCATGATGCGTGCCATGGGCTTGCAGGAAGATGAAGCGATTGAGCACAAAATGGTGTCTCGCTCGATTGAAAATGCGCAGCGTAAAGTGGAAGCACGTAACTTCGATATTCGTAAGAACTTGCTGAAATACGATGACGTGAATAACGAACAGCGTAAGATCATTTATAGTCAGCGTGATGACATTTTGGCAGAAAATTCACTGCAGGATTATATTGAAGAAATGATCCGTGAAGTGATGCAGGGTGTGATCGCCAACTATATTCCACCTGAATCGATTCATGACCAGTGGGATATTGAAGGTCTGGAACTGGCGCTACGTGAAGATCTTTCGATGGATCTTCCTATCGGGCAATGGCTGGAACAGGACCGTCGTCTGGATGAAGAAGCTTTGGTGGTTCGTATTACCGATGAAGTGCTGAACCGCTACCGTTCGCGTCGTGAACAAATGGGTGGGGAATCTGCAGCATCGCTTGAACGTCACTTTATGCTGAATTCTCTGGACCGTCATTGGAAAGAGCATCTGGCGGCTATGGATTACTTGCGTCAGGGTATTCATTTACGTGGTTATGCGCAGAAGAATCCGGAGCAGGAATACAAAAAAGAAGCTTATAACCTGTTTGTGAACATGCTGGGTACGATCAAATCCGATGTCGTGACAGATCTGTCACGCATCCACGTACCGACCCCTGAAGAGCTGGCGGAAATGGAAGCACAGCAGCAGGCACAGGCTGAGGCAATGCGTTTGCAGTTATCTCATGAAGAGTTTGACGGCTTGTTGGCAGGCGACCATGAGGTGACGACCGAGCAAAATGCTCAGGCCAATCCGGTAGCACCAGTTTTTGAAGCACCGGCAAGTCGTAATGCACCTTGTCCATGTGGTTCAGGCCTGAAATACAAACAGTGTCATGGTAAGATCTAAACGCTATTAAAAATCAGAGCCCCATGGCTCTGATTTTTTTATGTATGAAGATTTTTCAGAAATTGAATACTGTTTGCAGTCTTAGGAATTAAATGCTATTTAATGGCTCATTCAACACCTCAAAGTGGAATAACCTGAATGGAAAAAGTATTAAAAACGCTCATGATTGCCGCTTTGGCAATGCCTGCCTTAAGTTTTGCCCAAACTGCAGCGACCACAACAATTGATAAAGTTCAGCAAGCGGTGGGTACGACTACTGCTCAAGTACAACGTACCGATGCACAAGTGACTGTGGCAAGCCCACGTACCGGCATCCGTTATACCTTTGCCAACCAGAATCGTCCGATTGTGTTGCAGACGGCTGCGATTGCAGCTGCCAATGCGGCAAATGCAGACCGTATTGTTGCTACAAATCCGGCACTTTCTACTGCAAGTCAACAACAGGCGAAACAGGCTTTGCTAAGCGAATCTGGACAACTTGCACAAAATTAAAAATATCTTATTTTAAAAATGTAGAAACCAGTCTTGATGACTGGTTTTTTATTGTGAAAATCCATAACAAATCTCAGGCTGGCTCAGGCTTTGGCTCGATTTTTTGTTGCAGATCAACTAAGCTGTATTTTTCTAAAACTTCAATATTGGACTTTAAAATGGCAGTTGGTGACGTATCTATGCCACAGATGCATGTGGTGAAAGGGGTTAAAATTGGTTCGGCTGAAGCCTATGTGCGCTATCAGAACCGACGTGACCTGGTGATATTTGAACTGGCTGCAGGCTCCAATGTTGCAGGGGTGTTTACCCAGAATGCCTTTTGTGCAGCACCAGTGCATGTATCTAAAGCCCATTTGCAAGCGGGTAATCCACGTTACCTGGTAATCAATACCGGAAATGCCAATGCAGGAACAGGCCCTACAGGCATGGCAAATGCAGAAGCCACCTGTGCCAAGCTGGCTGAACTTGCAGGCGTACAGGCTGCTGAAGTGTTGCCATTCTCGACTGGTGTGATTGGTGAGCAGCTTCCAATGGAGCGTTTGCTTACAGGTTTACAGCCTGCGCTGGATTCATTGCGTGATGATGCCTGGGTCGATGCAGCAACTGGAATCATGACCACAGATACCACCCCGAAAGGTGCTTCAGAACAGTTCGAGCTGGATGGTGTGACTTATACCATGACCGGTATTTCCAAAGGTGCAGGCATGATTCGTCCCAATATGGCGACCATGCTGGGTTATGTTGCGACGGATGCACCGATCAGCCGTGAACTGGTTCAACAGTTATTAACTGAAACAGTCAATGTCTCGTTTAACCGTATTACCATTGATGGCGATACCTCAACCAATGACTCATGTATCTTTATTGCTACGGGTCAGGCCGGTGGTGCTGAGATCACTTCAACTGAAGATCCGCGTTATGCAGTGGTGCTAGACGTATTGACACGTACCATGAAACGCCTTGCGCAACTGATTGTACGTGATGGTGAAGGTGCGACTAAGTTCATTACCGTGACTGTGGAAGGTGGCGGCAATACTCAAGAGTGCTGCGATATTGCCTATAGCATTGCGCATTCACCGCTGGTCAAAACCGCGATTTTTGCTTCTGATCCAAACTGGGGCCGTATTCTGGCTGCGATTGGTTATGCCGGTGTGCCGAATTTAGACGTTGCAAAAATTCAGGTTTGGTTAGATGATGTACAAATCTGTAAAGATGGTGGTGCGGCAGCAGACTATACTGAAGCAGCCGGTGCACGTGTGATGGCCCAGGCTGAAATGACGATTCGTGTTGATCTTGGACGAGGTCAGGCAAAAGATACGGTTTATACCTGTGATCTGTCGTATGACTACGTAAAAATCAATGCAGATTATCGCTCATAATTCAGATCGTTTCTAAAGCCTCCGTTGTGGGGCTTTTTTTATATCTTGTAGTTTTTAATGACTGGTCAAAAATAGCACTTCGCCAGAGCTGACCGGGATGTAGGGTGAAAGGTTCATTGAATAGTGAACCATGAGGGTAGAGTAAGAATTGTGATGAATGATGCGACCAAATTAATAGCCAATGAAGCTAAATCGATTGTGCAGGCGCATTTAGATCGTTTGGGTGTTCCTCAAGAACATCAAATGAGCCAGCAGGAAAAATTGGACAAATTTGCACAGATCAAGGCAGAGCTGGAAAAACAGGATGCTGTTTTGGTGGCGCATTATTATTGTGATCCTGAAGTGCAAGAACTGGCTGAACTGACCGGTGGCTGTGTTTCCGATTCACTGGAAATGGCGCGTTTTGGTCGCGATCATCCGGCTTCAACGCTTGTGGTGGCTGGTGTGAAATTTATGGGCGAAACCTCTAAAATTCTTTCACCCCATAAAACCGTGCTGATGCCTACCCTGGAAGCGACCTGTTCACTGGACTTGGGTTGTCCTGTCGATGAATTTACCGCTTTTTGCGATGCGCACCCGGATCATACCGTGGTGGTTTATGCTAACACGTCAGCGGCCGTGAAAGCCCGGGCCGATTGGGTCGTCACTTCAAGCTGTGCAGTGGAAATTATCGAACATCTGGACAGTCTGGGCGAAAAAATCATCTGGGCACCCGATCAGCATCTGGGTCGTTATATCCAGAAAAAAACCGGTGCAGAGATGTTGCTCTGGGATGGCGCCTGTATCGTGCATGAAGAATTCCGTTCACGCGGTATTGCCAATATGAAAGCACTCTATCCAGATGCTGCGGTTCTGGTACATCCTGAATCACCGATGTCTGTAGTCGAGATTGCTGATGCCGTGGGTAGCACTTCGCAACTGATTAAAGCAGCGCAGACTTTGCCACATCAACGTTTAATCGTGGCTACTGATCGCGGCATTTTTTATAAAATGCAGCAGGCAGTACCGGATAAAATCCTGATTGAAGCACCAACCGCAGGAGAGGGGGCGACCTGTCGTTCTTGTGCGCATTGCCCTTGGATGGCCATGAACGAGCTGGATGGTATCTTGCATGTGTTACAGCATAAAGATCAGGAAGTATATGTCGATCCGGTACTTGCGGAACGAGCAAAGCTGCCTCTAGATCGCATGCTGAACTTTAGTGCCAGACTAAAACGTTAAAATTTGTATAAAAAATGTCTGAAGCGATTGATAAATAAACGCTTGAAGCGTTTTTTCGGTTTTTTTTAAATATAGGTGTTGACGTCTCCGGGCGTCACGCCTAGAATGCACACCGTACCGAACGATGTTCGATACGAAAGCTGAGATGAATCGGAGCATAGCACAGCCTGGTAGTGCACCTGGTTTGGGACCAGGGGGTCGTAGGTTCGAATCCTACTGCTCCGACCAATTCTTCAAGGCAAATGATGTTTGCATCAGTAACGCGCTTGTAGCTCAGTTGGATAGAGCATCCGCCTTCTAAGCGGATGGTCACAGGTTCGAATCCTGTCAGGCGCGCCATTTGGTCGCTTGATGTTAAGAATCAAAATGATGGTGGATGTAGCTCAGTTGGTAGAGCCCTGGATTGTGATTCCAGTTGTCGCGGGTTCGAATCCCGTCATTCACCCCAACTTTTAAAGTTGAAATCGGAGCATAGCACAGCCTGGTAGTGCACCTGGTTTGGGACCAGGGGGTCGTAGGTTCGAATCCTACTGCTCCGACCATCTCCTTCAAGATGGTCGAGATAAAAGATACCGCGTTAAGCGGTTTTTTTTATGCCTGAAATTCAATGTGAATAAAAAATATACAATTGTTATCGGTGGCTATCATGATGAATGCTCGAACCCCTATTAAATTATTTTTCATCTAATAAAACTGTGCATTGAAGATTGCTTTCTTCTCGCATTGCTTCACTTTTAATTTTAATCATTCAACAATTCAACCAGAGTTTATCTATAGAGTGATTATCTTGTTGAATGGAATTTTAATGGATGGAGGAGGATTATATTTTTAAAATGGGTAAGGGATTCCATAGTAAATCTATTTTATTAACTCATCTGTTGTGTTTGATCTGAAATAAAGACAATAAAAAATTTTTAGATAGATATAGCAATTAAATTAACTAGAAATATCCTTTGATAAGTAAATAAACTACTTTAAAACATCAATAATTGAATAAATTTTGAGTGAAAAATAGAAAAACCTGTATTTTTTGTAGAATAAATAAACAGTCGTGATATTTTTGCTGAATTATTTAAAAATAGGGGTTGTATTGGGTCGGGAATCCTGTAGAATGCACATCCATCGGCGGTGATGAGGATTAAAACTTCTGATAAAAC
>NZ_DCLL01000019.1 GCF_002321025.1 Acinetobacter lwoffii | reverse complement strand
GTCAGTAGAGCTAATCCACCCAATCGCAATGGACCCAGGTCTACGTTTTGCGATCCGTGAAGGCGGTCGTACAGTGGGTGCTGGTGTAGTTGCTAAAGTAACTGCATAATCATAGAATAAGACAAGCAGGTTGGAGCTTAGGCTCCAACTTGTTGTTTTGCAGGTCAGTAGTTCAATTGGTAGAGCGTCGGTCTCCAAAACCGAATGTTGGGGGTTCGAGTCCCTCCTGACCTGCCAAGTTTCTAAAAAGACGCTTGATGTCGGCAAAATTGGTCATATAATAAGTCGCGAAACCTACGACGAGTACAAAAATGTCGAATGAAAAATCACGCGACGCATTAGGCGAAGCGGCAATTCCTCAAAGAAATAATCCTGCAGTAGATGTAAGTTCTGGTTCTCCATTAGACATGGTTCTATGGGTTATCGCCTTGATTTTATTGGTTGGTGCAATGATGGTAAACCAATATTTACCAGCGTACTGGGCACCTGCGAATGATATTTGGGTGCGCGTTGGGGTGATTTTGGCTTGTATCGTTGCAGCATTCGGTTTATTATACGCCACCCATCAAGGCAAAGGCTTTATTCGTCTGCTGAAAGATGCACGAATTGAGTTGCGTCGAGTGACCTGGCCTACCAAGCAAGAGACGATGTCCACATCTTGGCAAGTTCTTGTTGTAGTCGTAATTGCATCCATCTTATTGTGGTGTTTTGACTATATTTTAGGCTGGTTAATGAAGTTTATTATCGGGTAAGAGAGCTATGAAACGTTGGTACATTATTCATGCCTATTCAGGTTATGAAAAACAAGTGATGCGTTCGCTTAATGATCGAATCCAGCGTAGCGCTGTTGCCGATAGCTTTGGTGAAGTCCTTGTTCCTACCGAAGAAGTGGTAGAAATGAAGGATGGCAAGAAGCGTAAATCAGAGCGTAAGTTCTTTCCTGGCTATGTCCTAGTCGAAATGGAAATGAACGATGATACTTGGCACATTGTTAAAGAATGTCCAAAAGTTTTAGGTTTTATTGGTGGTACGGCTGAAAAACCGGCACCGATTACGCAAAAAGAAGCAGATGCGATTCTTGCGCGTGTACGCAATACTGGCGAAGCACCTCGTCCTAAGACGATGTTTGAACCAGGCGAAGAATTACTCGTGGTTGACGGGCCATTCACCGACTTTAAAGGTGTGGTGGAAGAAGTTCAGTACGAAAAGTCGCGTTTAACGCTGACCATTAATGTATTTAACCGACCAACTCAAGTTGAATTGGAATTTCGTCAAGTCGAAAAATCAGTCTAATTTGTATGGGTTGAAAACGCCTGACTTATTTATAAGTCAGGCATTGTTGTTGTAACGGTATCGTTACTTGAAATCATTGGGGAGCCTTCACCGGCGTTTGCACCCAGAGGTAATTTGAAATGGCTAAGAAGATTGACGGCTATATCAAGCTGCAAGTTCCAGCTGGTAAAGCGAATCCATCTCCACCGATTGGTCCTGCACTAGGTCAACGTGGTGTGAACATCATGGCATTCTGTAAAGAATTCAATGCTGCGACACAAAAAGTTGAAGCTGGTCTGCCAATTCCAGTCGTGATCACTGTGTACAACGACAAGTCGTTCACATTCATCATGAAAACTCCACCTGCTGCTGTTCTTCTTAAGAAAGCTGCTGGTATCCAGAAGGGTTCAGCTGTACCTAACAAAACTAAAGTTGGTAAGTTGACTCGTGCTCAAATCGAAGAAATCGCGACTACTAAAGAACCAGATTTGACTGGTGCTGATTTAGACGCACGTGTACGTACCATTGCTGGTTCTGCGCGTTCTATGGGCTTGGAAGTGGAGCTTTAAGACATGGCTAAATTAACTAAACGTCAAAAAGCGATCGTAGCTGCTGTAGAAGCGCACAAAGTTTACACGCTAGAAGAAGCTGTTGCAGTTTTAGAGAGCCTTCCAGCTCCTAAATTCAAAGAATCTCTAGATATCGCGGTAAACCTAGGTGTTGATCCTCGTAAATCTGACCAAGTTGTTCGTGGCGCGACTACACTTCCTGCAGGTACTGGTAAAACTGTACGTGTAGCTGTATTCGCTCAAGGCGCTGCTGCTGAAGCTGCTAAAGCTGAAGGTGCAGACGTTGTTGGTTTCGATGATCTTGCTGAAAGCATCCAAGCGGGTAACCTTGACTTTGATGTAGTAATTGCTGCTCCAGATGCAATGCGCGTTGTAGGTAAACTTGGTACGATCCTTGGTCCACGTGGCTTAATGCCAAACCCTAAAGTGGGTACTGTAACTCCTGACGTTGCTACTGCAGTTAAAAATGCAAAAGCTGGTCAAGCACGTTACCGCGTAGACAAAGCTGGTATTATCCATGCTGCGATCGGTCAAGTAGGTTTTGAAGCTGCTGCTGTTCGTCAAAACGTTGAAGCACTTGTTGCTGACTTGAAACGTTTGAAACCTGCTACGTCTAAAGGCGTATACATTCAAAAGATCACTTTGAGCTCAACTATGGGTCCTGGTTTGATCGTTGATGTAGCAAACGTTTCTAAATAAGTCTCGACTTATTACAGAATTTTAAAGCCCTGAGTAAGTTTTAAAGCGCTGCTTTAAAACTTACGCAAGAAACGCTCCGTCGTATTTTGCAAACTTAGGCAAACTTTGAATTGATAAATGAAAATTTATCAGCGTCAAAGACCGCGGGCGAGGGGAGTTTTATGCTTCTCTCTTAATAGCCCAGCCTGCGTAGACGCGGTGGTGTGATTTGTTCATCCTCCGCGTGTGAGTCCAGTGATGGTCTTGCGAATTGGGAGTGTACTTCGCGTAAGTACATAAATCACCGTTAGGAGGTTTTACAATGGCTCTTCTTATCGAAGGCAAAAAACAGATCGTAGCTGAAGTAGCTGAAGTTGCTTCTACTGCATTTGCTGCTGTTGTTGCTGACTACCAAGGTTTGACTGTAGAGCAGTTAACTACTCTACGTGTTGAAGCGCGTAAACTTGGTGTTACTACACGTATCGTTCGTAACACTTTGGCTAAACGTGCTCTTCAAGATACTCAATTCAATATCTTGAACGACAACCTTGTTGGCCCAACAATCTTAGCTTTCTCGAATTCTGAAGACGACATGGGTGCTGCTGCACGTTTGTTCGAAGAATTCGCTAAAACTAATAAAGCATTTGAACTTAAAGCTGCTGCATTTGATGGCAAACTTTATCAAGGTGCAGAAGTTAGCGTAATCGCGAATCTTCCGAACCAAGAGAAAGCGCTTACTATGCTTGCAAACGTTCTTCAAGCTCCTATTTCGAAATTGGGCCGCTTACTTACAGCGCTTCAAGAGAAAAACGAGTCAGAAGCTGCTTAAGCTCAAACTTAAACACACATCATTCAATACCCATTTGGAGTTAATCTCATGGCTTTAACAAACGAAGAAATCCTAAACGCAGTTGCTGAAAAAACTGTTCTTGAACTTGTTGAACTTATCTCTGCTTTCGAAGAGAAATTCAATGTATCTGCTGCTGCTGTAGCTGTTGCTGCTGGTCCAGCTGCTGCTGCTGCTGAAGAACAAACTGAATTCAATGTTGAATTGACTTCTTTCGGCGCGAACAAAGTTGCTGTAATTAAAGCAGTTCGTGAAGCGACTGGCCTTGGCTTGAAAGAAGCTAAAGACATGGTTGAAGGCGCTCCTGCAGTTCTTAAAGAAGGCGTTTCTAAAGAAGAAGGCGAAGAGCTTAAGAAGAAACTTGAAGAAGCTGGTGCTACAGTTACTCTTAAGTAATTTCTTAAGGGAGCCGGTTTTTTTATAATCGGCTCCAAAAATTGGCTGATGGCTCTTGGGTCATCAGCCTTTTTGCGTTACAATAATCGGCTCGATTTTTGTTTGCATGATATAAAAATCATACAAATTGAAAATAAACATAATGAACAAACGTTTACCAATATTTTTCATTAAAAAATATTGATAAGCGTTTTAATACCACTAAAAATTGCAGCATTTGTAAAGAGTGGTGGCCATATCGGCCAGCGTAATTCCTTCTGAGCCCGTTCTGCAGGCGGGCTTGGTTTACACTTTCCGAGGACTCCAGATGGCATACTCATATACCGAAAAGAAACGGATCCGTAAGAATTTTGGTAAATTGCCTAGCGTCATGGATGCTCCGTACTTGCTCGCGATTCAAGTCGACTCGTACAGAACATTCTTACAAGATGGCAAATCACCAAAAAACCGCGAAGATATCGGTCTCCAAGCCGCATTTCGTTCAGTTTTTCCTATTGAAAGTTATTCTGGCAATGCTGCTTTAGAATTTGTTGAGTATAGTCTTGGTAAGCCTGAGTTTGATGTACGCGAATGTATTCTTCGTGGCTCAACTTATGCAGCACCAATGCGTGTAAAAATTCGTTTGATCCTGAAAGATCGTGAAACGAAGTCAATTAAAGACGTACGTGAACAAGAAGTCTATATGGGCGAAATGCCATTAATGACGGATAACGGTACCTTTGTGATTAACGGTACCGAGCGTGTGATCGTGTCACAATTACACCGTTCACCAGGCGTATTCTTTGACCACGATAAAGGCAAGACTCACTCAAGTGGTAAAGTCCTTTATTCAGCGCGTATCATTCCTTACCGTGGTTCATGGTTAGACTTTGAATTCGATGCCAAAGACCTCGTCTATGTACGTATTGACCGTCGTCGTAAATTGCTTGCGACTGTGGTGCTTCGTGCCTTGGGTTATAGCAACGAAAACATTCTCGACATGTTCTACGAGAAAGTACCTGTGTATCTTGACATGGGTAGCTACCAGATTGACCTGGTGCCTGAACGTCTGCGTGGCGAAATGGCACAATTTGACATCCTGGACAAGGATGGCAAGGCAATTGTTGAGCAAGGTAAACGTATCAATGCGCGTCATGTACGTCAAATGGAAGCTTCAGGTCTTGAAAAACTTGCAGTGCCTGATGAGTACCTGTATGAGCGTATCGCTGCTGAAGACATCCCATTAAAAGATGGTGATGTGATTGCAGCCAATACTGTATTAAGCCATGAAATCATGGTGAAAATTGCAGAAGGCGGCGTGAAGCAGTTCAATATTCTGTTCACCAATGATATCGACCGCGGTTCATTCGTTGCAGATTCTCTACGTGCAGATACGACGAGCAATCGTGAAGAAGCATTGGTAGAAATCTACAAAGTGATGCGTCCGGGCGAACCACCAACAAAAGAAGCTGCTGAAAACTTATTCAACAACTTGTTCTTCTCTTCTGAACGCTATGACTTGTCTCCAGTCGGTCGTATGAAGTTCAACCGTCGTTTGGGTCGTCCTTACGAAGTCGGTACAGACCAGAAGTCACGTGAAGTTGAAGGCATTCTCTCGAACGAAGATATCACTGATGTATTAAAAACATTAGTTGAAATCCGTAACGGTAAAGGTGAAGTCGACGATATCGATCACTTGGGTAACCGTCGTGTTCGTTCTGTTGGTGAAATGACAGAAAACCAATTCCGTGTAGGTCTTGTACGTGTTGAACGTGCTGTTAAAGAACGTTTAAGCCAAGCTGAAACTGACAACCTGTCTCCGCAAGATTTGATCAATGCGAAGCCAGTAGCTGCTGCAATCAAAGAATTCTTTGGTTCAAGCCAGTTGTCTCAGTTTATGGACCAAAACAACCCGTTATCTGAGATTACGCACAAACGTCGTGTTTCTGCGCTTGGTCCCGGCGGTTTGACGCGTGAACGTGCAGGCTTTGAAGTACGTGACGTACATCAAACTCACTACGGTCGTGTATGTCCAATTGAAACACCGGAAGGTCCAAACATTGGTTTGATCAACTCGCTTTCTGTTTATGCGAAATGTAATAACTTCGGTTTCCTGGAAACCCCATACCGTAAGGTTGTTGATGGTCGTGTAACAGATGAAGTTGAATACCTGTCTGCGATTGAAGAAGTAGGCACTGTCATTGCACAGGCCGATTCTGCAATGGATAAAGACGGTAACTTAACAGAAGAGTTTGTATCTGTTCGTCATCAAGGTGACTTCGTACGTATTCCTCCTGAAAAAGTAACGCATATGGATGTATCTGCTCAGCAGGTCGTATCTGTAGCAGCGTCACTGATTCCATTCCTAGAACACGATGATGCCAACCGTGCATTAATGGGTTCGAACATGCAACGTCAGGCAGTTCCGACGTTGATCGCTGACAAGCCGCTTGTTGGTACCGGTATGGAAGCGAACGTAGCACATGACTCAGGTGTATGTGTGATCGCTCAGCGTGGTGGTCGTATCGAGTTTGTTGATGCGTCTCGTGTGGTTATTCGTGTGAATGAAGACGAAATGATCGCAGGTGAAGCAGGTGTAGATATCTACAACCTGATCAAATACACCCGTTCGAACCAGAACACTTGTATCAACCAGAAAGTTCTTGTGAACCTGGGCGATAAAGTAGGTCGTGGTGATGTACTGGCTGATGGTCCATCAACAGATGGCGGTGAGCTGGCATTGGGTCAAAACATGCGCGTTGCGTTTATGACCTGGAATGGTTACAACTACGAAGACTCGATCTTACTTTCTGAACGTGTACTTCAAGAAGACCGTTTAACGTCTATTCATATCCAGGAATTGTCATGTGTTGCACGTGATACCAAACTGGGTGCGGAAGAAATCACTGCTGATATTCCGAACGTAGGTGAAGCTGCTCTGTCTAAACTGGACGAGTCAGGTATCGTTTACATCGGTGCTGAAGTAACTGCTGGCGATATCCTTGTTGGTAAAGTAACCCCTAAAGGTGAAACACAGCTTACTCCGGAAGAAAAATTGCTACGTGCAATCTTCGGTGAAAAAGCGGCTGACGTAAAAGACTCATCTTTACGTGTTCCATCAGGTACTAAAGGTACTGTGATTGACGTTCAAGTGTTTACACGTGACGGTCTTGAAAAAGACGAACGTGCTCAAGCAATTGAAAAAGCGCAATTGGATGCATACCGTAAAGACTTGAAAGAAGAATTCAAAATCTTCGAAGAAGCTGCACGTGAACGTGTAATCCGCCTACTGAATGGCCAAGAGTCGAATGGTGGCGGTACAACTAAACGTGGCGACAAACTGTCTGAAGACGTGTTGTCTGGTTTAGAGCTTGTTGATCTTCTTGAAATTCAACCAGTTGACGAAGCAATTGCTGAACGTTTAACTCAAATTCAAGTGTTCTTGAAAGAGAAGAGCTTCGAAATTGATGAGAAATTTGCTGAGAAAAAACGCAAACTTTCTACAGGCGATGAACTGACGACTGGCGTATTGAAAGTAGTTAAAGTTTATCTTGCTGTGAAACGTCGCATCCAGCCTGGTGATAAGATGGCGGGTCGTCACGGTAACAAAGGTGTTGTATCAAACATCTTGCCAGTAGAAGACATGCCACATGATGCCAACGGTGTACCTGTTGATATCGTATTGAACCCGCTGGGCGTACCATCGCGTATGAACGTGGGTCAGATTCTTGAAACTCACTTGGGTATGGCGGCGAAAGGTCTTGGCGATCAAATCGACAAGATGATGAAAGAGCAACGTACTGTACTTGAGCTTCGTGATTTCCTAGACAAGATTTACAACAAAGTTGGTGGCGAGCAAGAAGATCTTGATAGCTTGACTGATGAAGAAATCTTGAAACTTTCTGGCAACTTGCGTGCTGGTGTACCTTTGGCTACTCCTGTATTCGATGGTGCTGAAGAAGGTCAGATCAAAGAGTTGTTACAACTTGCAGGCCTGTCTAGTACTGGTCAGACCGTATTATATGATGGTCGTACTGGTGAGCGTTTCGACCGTCCGGTAACTGTTGGTTACATGTACATGCTGAAACTGAACCACTTGGTGGATGACAAGATGCATGCGCGTTCAACTGGTTCTTACTCTCTAGTTACGCAACAGCCGCTTGGTGGTAAAGCACAATTCGGTGGTCAGCGTTTCGGTGAGATGGAAGTCTGGGCACTAGAAGCTTACGGTGCAGCATATACGCTACAAGAAATGCTGACTGTGAAATCGGATGACGTTGAAGGCCGTACCCGTATCTACAAGAACATTGTAGATGGCAACCATTATATGGACCCGGGCATGCCTGAATCGTTCAACGTATTGACCAAAGAGATCCGTTCTTTAGGTATCAACATTGAACTGAAAAATGGTGACTAAGAATCTCCATTAAATCTCCCCAAACCCCTCTTTGATAAAGAGGGGCTTCCCCCCTTAACAAAGGGGGATTGAGGGGGATTCTTGGGATTCCCAATTCAGTTAAAAAACAATATTTGTGACCCAGTTGTTGAGTGAAAATCTCCACAACACACGGAGAAAAAAATTGAAAGACTTGCTCGATATCATGCGCAAAAAGACGGATTCAGACGGTCATGCTCCAGTAGAGTTTGACCGCATCCGTATTGGTCTTGCGTCACCAGAAATGATTAAGTCATGGTCTCACGGTGAAGTTAAAAAGCCAGAAACCATTAACTATCGTACGTTCAAGCCTGAACGTGATGGTTTGTTCTGTGCCAAAATCTTTGGTCCAGTGAAAGATTACGAATGCTTGTGTGGTAAATACAAGCGTATGAAATACAAAGGCGTCATTTGTGAAAAATGTGGCGTTGAAGTAACAACTGCGAAAGTTCGTCGTGAACGTATGGGTCACATCGAGCTAGCATCTCCAGTTGCACACATCTGGTTCTTGAAATCATTGCCTAGCCGTATCGGTCTATTATTAGACATGACGCTACGTGATATTGAACGTGTATTGTATTTCGAATCTTATGTAGTGACCGATCCGGGTATGACTCCATTTGAGAAATACCAGCTTCTAAACGATGAAGAATACTTCAATGCATTAGAAGAACACGGTGATGAATTCACAGCGAAAATGGGTGCTGAAGCGGTTCAAGACTTGTTGAAAGACATCGATCTTGAAGCTGAAATTGCGCGTCTTCGTGAAGAAATTCCTGTTACAACTTCAGAAACCAAGCTGAAAAAAGCGTCTAAGCGTTTGAAGTTGATGGAAGCATTCAACGATTCGAACAACAAGCCAGAATGGATGGTGTTAACTGTACTTCCAGTTCTTCCACCAGATCTACGTCCGCTTGTACCACTTGAAGGTGGTCGTTTCGCGACTTCTGACCTGAACGATCTTTATCGTCGTGTGATCAACCGTAACAACCGTTTGAAGCGTCTTCTTGACCTTGCAGCGCCAGACATCATCGTACGTAACGAAAAACGTATGTTACAAGAGTCTGTAGATGCATTGCTGGATAACGGTCGTCGTGGTCGTGCAATTACCGGTTCGAACAAGCGTCCGCTTAAATCTTTGGCAGACATGATCAAAGGTAAGCAAGGTCGTTTCCGTCAAAACTTACTTGGTAAGCGTGTTGACTACTCTGGTCGTTCGGTAATTACTGTTGGTCCAAACCTGCGTTTGCATCAATGTGGTCTTCCGAAGAAAATGGCACTTGAACTGTTCAAGCCATTCATTTTCGCGAAACTACAAGCTTCTGGTCAAGCAACTACCATTAAAGCTGCGAAGAAAATGGTTGAGCGTGAAACCCCAGAAGTTTGGGACGTTCTTGCTCACGTGATTCGTCAACATCCAGTAATGTTGAACCGTGCGCCAACACTTCACCGTCTGGGTCTTCAAGCATTTGAACCGATCCTGATCGAAGGTAAAGCGATCCGTCTACACCCACTCGTATGTGCTGCGTTTAACGCCGACTTCGATGGTGACCAAATGGCGGTACACGTACCATTAACACTTGAAGCTCAGCTTGAAGCTCGTGCGTTAATGATGTCGACGAATAACATCTTGTCTCCAGCGAATGGTGAGCCAATCATCGTACCGTCTCAGGACGTTGTCTTGGGCTTGTATTACATCACGCGTGATGCAATCAATGCCAAAGGTGAAGGCATGGTGTTCGCGGATACTCACGAAGTAAACCGTGCACTGGCAACAGGTCAGGTTGATCTACACGCTCGCGTTAAAGCACGTGTACACCAGACTGTCATCGACGAAGACGGTAACCGTGAACAGCAAACCATTATTGTAGATACGACGCCTGGTCGCTGCCTGCTTTGGGAAGTTGTACCTGAAGGGATGGATTTCCAGCAAATTAACGTTGAGATGACCAAGAAAAACATCTCGAAGTTAATTAACTCTTGCTACCGTAAATTGGGTCTGAAAGATACTGTTATCTTCGCTGACCAATTGATGTACTTGGGCTTCCGTCAGGCGACGCGTTCAGGTGTATCTGTCGGTATGGAAGACATGGTTATTCCACCGCAAAAACAAGCAATTATTGGTAAAGCGGAAGCTGAAGTTCGTGAAATCGAACAACAGTTCGAACAAGGTTTCGTAACTGCCGGCGAACGTTATAACAAAGTGGTCGATATTTGGGCACGTACCAATGACCAGGTTGCTAAAGCGATGATGGACAACTTGTCTTTCACTACTGTGAAGAACAAACAGGGTGAAGACGAGAAGCAAAAATCATTCAACTCGATCTACATGATGTCTGACTCGGGTGCCCGTGGTTCGGCAGCTCAGATTCGTCAGTTGGCGGGTATGCGTGGTTTGATGGCGAAGCCGGATGGCTCGATCATTGAAACCCCAATTAAAGCGAACTTCCGTGAAGGTTTGACCGTACTTCAGTACTTCATCTCGACACACGGTGCGCGTAAAGGTTTGGCCGATACAGCACTGAAAACTGCGAACTCGGGTTACTTGACTCGTCGTTTGGTAGACGTTGCGCAGGACTTGGTTATTACCGAGCCAGATTGTGGTACTTATGACGGTCTGGTAATGACTCCGTTCATTCAAGGTGGCGATGTCATCGAAAACCTGGGTGCACGAGTATTGGGTCGTGTGGTTGCTGAAGATGTGAAACGTGTAGGTACAGACGAAGTTCTGCTTCCACGTAATACGTTAATTGACGAGAAACTGGCAACGTTTATCGAAAGCCAAGGTGTCGACGAAATTAAAGTACGTTCAGTCGTGAACTGTGCGTCTACCTTCGGTGTATGTGCGAAATGTTACGGTCGTGACCTAGCACGCGGTCACCAGGTGAACCCGGGTGAGTCTGTTGGTGTAATGGCAGCTCAATCGATTGGTGAGCCAGGTACACAGTTAACGATGCGTACCTTCCACGTCGGTGGTGCTGCGAGCCGAACTTCTGCTGCAAACAGTGTACAAGTTCGTAACCAAGGTACAGTACGTTTCCACAACGTGAAAACAGTACAACATGCCAAAGGTCATTTGGTGTCGACTTCACGTTCAGGTGAAATCGGTATTGCGGATGATTTAGGTCGTGAGCGCGAGCGCTATAAACTGCCTTACGGTGCGTCTATCTTGCTGAAAGATGGCGAAGCTGTAGAAGCAGGCGGTATTGTGGCGACTTGGGATCCGCATACACATCCATTGGTAACAGAAGTTGCTGGTAAAGTACGTTTCAGCCAGATTGCTGATGGCGTGACGGTTACTTCTAAAACTGATGATGCAACAGGTATGTCAACCATCGAAATCTTGCCAGTGACTTCACGTCCTGCGTCAGGTAAAGATTTGCGTCCTGCTGTTGTGTTGGATACCGTTGATGGTGGTGAACAGTTCTACTTCCTGCCACAGAACACGATTCTTTCTGTTCGCGATGGCGAAACGATTGGTGTCGGTGATGTCATCGGTCGTGTACCACAAGAAACTTCACGTACCCGTGATATTACCGGTGGTCTGCCGCGTGTAGCTGACTTGTTCGAAGCACGTAAGCCGAAAGAGCATGCAATCCTTGCAGAAGTGTCGGGTGTTGTAAGCTTTGGTAAAGAGACCAAAGGTAAGAACCGTCTGGTGATTACGCCGGATGATGGCTCTGAGATTTATGAAGAGCTGATTCCGAAATGGCGTACCATTAACGTGTTCGAAGGCGAACATGTGAACCGTGGTGAAACTATTTCTGATGGTCCACAGAACCCGCACGATATCTTACGTTTGAAAGGCGAAGTTGCGCTTACAAACTACATCGTGAACGAAGTTCAGGACGTATACCGTCTGCAAGGTGTAAAAATCAACGACAAGCATATTGAAGTCATCGTACGTCAAATGCTGCGTAAAGTTGATATCACTGATGGCGGCGATACCAGCTTCATCAAAGGCGAACAAGTGGATTACATCCGCGTTGTTCAAGAAAACCAAGCAGTTCTTGCACAAAACAAGTTCCCTGCGAAGTTTGAACGTCAATTGATGGGTATTACCAAAGCATCGCTTTCTACTGACTCGTTCATCTCTGCTGCATCGTTCCAGGAAACCACGCGTGTGTTAACTGAAGCGGCTGTAACAGGTAAAGAAGATGATTTACGCGGTTTGAAAGAGAATGTGGTTGTAGGTCGTCTGATCCCAGCGGGTACAGGTTTGGCTTACCACCTGGAGCGTCGTCGTCAAGAAGCAGAAGCTGCAGAATTTGAACTGCACAATGACTTCTCTGATGTAGACCAAGCTCTAAGTCAGGCATTTAACGAAGAATTCTAATTCGAGTTAAAGCTGAGAAAAGAGACGCCTTCGGGCGTCTTTTTTTGTCTGAAATTTATAAATAAGACATCTTGAACAGAAGAATAATCCATTGATATTTACAAAACTCAGCAGGAATACCGAGAGAAGTAACACGCTACAGATTTTAGTTTCATAAAATGAAGATAAGCTTAATTAAAGCAAGACAGGAAGGCCAAGGTCATGAAAAAATTAATGGGTGTTATGGCAGTTGCCACTCTTTCCACCTTTATGTTGGCGGGTTGTGAAAGTATGTCTGCCAATGAGCAACGGATCGGTGCTGCGGCCCTTGGTGGTGCAGTCGGTGGTGGTGTTGGTAATAAAGTCGGCGGTGGCGTTGGTGCAGCTGTTGGTGGTGGTGCCGGTGCGGCAGCGGGTAGTAAATCCCAAGGCGGTTCAAATCGTAATGCGACCTATAGTGGTGTAGGTGGTGCTGTTGGTTCAGCAGTCGGTAAAAGCATCTTCGGTGGTAACGCGGGTGCTGCAATTGGTGGTGCAATCGGTGGTGGTGCCGGTGCTGCGATTGAACAGGATAACCGTCGTCGTTAAGTCGAAAGTCATTTCAGATTTAGCTAGATTTAAAAGCGCCAATGTGGCGCTTTTATCTTATTTAGGAGCGTTAATTTTCCCTTTGCTCTGTTTCCGCCGGATATATACCGTTTTTTCTACTTCGGCAATTCTGAACCCGGCTTCATCATAAATATTCAGCTGATAATGCCGATACACTGGCGCGTTGTCAGTCGCCAGATTGATAATCGTGGCAATTTCTTCAGCAGAAATCCGAATGTCTGCTACCACTGTACCGCGACCCGGTGCCAAAAACTGAATGCTGGCGCCTTTATCCCAGACCAGGTATTTCGGCCCCAAATGATGCATCAGCAATAACATATAAAAGGGATCGACCATTGAATACAGGCTGCCACCAAAATGCACACCGACAATATTCTGGTTCTTACGGGTCAGCGGCATTTTGACCCGAACGTGATAATTATTAAAATCAATCTTATCAATTTCAATGCCTGCACCACGATAAGGGGCATAGCGGTTCAGAATAAATTTTGAAACCAGAGGCAGTTTTTGAATTTTCTGGAATAGGCTCATACTGACATTCTTTTTGCGGCTGTGATTATGCATACTAGAGCAACAAAAATGCGCTGGCATTGATCAATCATGCCGATTTATAAACTAAGTGGTCAATAACAAAAACAGGATCAAAAGATGGAAATGCACATGCAATGGGTCGATACCACGGATCAGCAGCGTCTTTGTGTCAAAACTTATGGACAATCCGAACAACCGGCATTGGTGCTGGTTCACGGCTATCCCGATCATCAGGCAGTTTGGGAGCCAGCCATTGCTCATTTGAGTCAGGATTACTTTGTTGTGACTTATGATGTCCGTGGCGCAGGTGAGTCCAGTATTCCCAAAAAAATCTCCGATTACCGCTTGGCCCGTTTAAGTCAGGATCTGGAAGAGGTGGTGAACGAAATATTGCCGAATCGTGCTTTTCATCTGGCCGCGCATGACTGGGGTTCAATTCAGTCCTGGGAATCCGTCACCGGTCCACGCTTTAAAGGACGAATTCTGTCTTATAGCACCTTGTCTGGGCCATGTCTGGATCATGCCGCTTTCTGGATGCGTGAACAGTTCCAGCAAAACAAAGCAAAATTCTTAAAGCAAATGAGTAAGTCTTGGTATATCGCGATGTTTCAGTTGCCTTTAGTGGCGCCATTGGCCTGGAATTTTTTTAATCCGCAGCGTTGGGCCAAGATCGTGCAGCAAATAGAAAGACGGGATGATCTGCCACTCAACCCGCATATTGTCAAAGATGGAAAATATGGTGTGAACCTGTATCGGGCCAATTTTTTGCCACGTTTGACTCAACCACGGCAGCGTTTCGCCATCTGTCCGGTACAGGCGATTGTGCTGAAATATGACCAGTTTGTCGGGCCAGATCTGGTTGATGAAATGTCAAAATGGGTGGATGATTTCTCGAAAGTAGAACTGGCTGCCAATCACTGGGCGATCCTGAGTCAACCGGAGCAAGTGGCTCAATTGATTGATGAGTTTATTCAGCGTAAATCTGCTGACATTCATTGACAGGCCACTCCGCGAAACATGACCCGACCAGAAAAAAGTGGCGGAATTTTTATCCGTATTTTCTGATAAAATAGCCGCTTTCTCTCTATTCCGATTCATTATGTTCGCAATTCTTGCTGCTATTGGAGTCATGTTCGGACTCTCGTTGGCACGTGTACCTGTGGTTTTTGCCCTGGTCATTGGTGCTGTTACAGGTGGTTTATTGGCAGGTCTAGGCCTGCAGGGAACCTTGGACGCGTTTAACAATGGCTTGGGTGGTGGTGCTAAAATTGCCTTGGCTTATGGTATTTTAGGTGCATTTGCTTTGGCTCTGGCACGTTCGGGTTTACCGGATTTGCTAGCCTATAAAATGATCAGTACCTTAAAAGGTGAGGCCGATTTTAAAGCGCAAAACCGGGTGAAATATCTGATCTTTTTCACAGTCGCCATTGCTGCCGTGTTCTCGCAGAACGTTATTCCCGTGCATATTGCCTTTATTCCGGTACTGATTCCGCCACTATTGGCTGTATTTAACCACTTAAAGCTCGACCGTCGTTTGATTGCCTGTTTGCTGACCTTTGGTCTGGTAGGCACCTATATGCTGATTCCGGTCGGTTTTGGTGCCATCTTCCTGAATGACATTCTGGGTCATAACATCAATACCTTTGGTAAACCATACGGATTTGAAATTAGCTATGACCAGATTCCATCTGCGATGGCAATTCCAGTATTCGGGATGTTTGTAGGCTTATTGGTGGCGATCTTTATTAGCTATCGCAAACCACGTCAATATCAAGATATTCATGTCCAGGAACAGCAAAGTATTTCTGCTGAATTGGGTGTGGCTGAGCAGGTTAAACCACAGATTGCCAAATTTACCATCTGGATGGCAGGTCTTGCAGTTATTGCCACATTGGCGGTACAGCTTTATTCAGATTCGATGATTCTGGCCGGTCTGGTCGGTGTCGCGATCCTGAGTTGTGCCGGCATTTTCAAATGGAAAGAAGCCGATGATGTGATCATTACTGGTATGCGCATGATGGCGCTGGTTGGCTTTATCATGATTGCAGCACAAGGCTTTGCCGCGGTGATTGAAGCGACTAATCAGGTACCAACCTTGGTTGAAGCATCAGTGAACTGGATTGGTGATAGTCAGGCACTGGCCGCATTTCTGATGCTGTTGATTGGTTTGCTAATTACCCTAGGCATTGGTTCGTCTTTCTCAACCATTCCCATTCTAGCGATTATTTATGTACCGCTGTGTATCCAGTTCGGTTTTAGCCCTGCGGCGACCATTGCGATTATCGGAACTGCAGCAGCTTTGGGTGATGCCGGTTCTCCAGCTTCGGATTCAACTTTAGGCCCAACTTCTGGTCTGAATATGGATGGTCAGCATGATCATATGAAGGATAGTGTGATTCCAACCTTCATTCACTTTAATATTCCGTTAATGATTTTTGGCTGGATTGCAGCCATGGTTCTGTAAGTCAATTTCAATCTGCTCTGATATCTATTGGAGCAGATTCATCTGGATTTAAAATAAATAATAAGATGTATTTAAAATATATGTTTAAATAAAAATTAATATAAACCTGATTATTTTACTCTGAATAAAGCCATATTTATCTGATTAATATACTTGGTATTTAAAACCAACCAATTCAGTAAATTTAAAATAAATAACTTTTTAAATCAATATTTTAAATAATAATTTAAAATTAGTTTTATAATCCTTATTGCATATTATTTTCCCTCGTGTTTATTATTAATTAAGATTTATTTTCTTAATAATTATTCTTCCTGTGGGGTATTTTAAAATGTTAAAGCAAGCTGCTCTAATTGCATTAATGGGTCTTTCTGCATCTGCGATGGCAGGTCAATGGCAGGTGAAAGTTGGTGCCAGTTCTTTAGCACCATCAAGTGACACTGAAATTGCACCAGGTTTAGTCGTAGAAGCGGATCAAGAATATGGTTTTACGCCATCGGTTGAATACTTTTTTAATGACAATATCTCTGCAGAACTTTTATTAGCTACGCCATTTAATCACGACATTTCTGCTCAGGGTCTAGGGAAAATTGCCAAGATTAAGCATCTTCCACCCACAATTACCGCTAAATATAACTTTAAAAATGCAACACGTTTTACGCCATATATTGGTGTAGGTGGCACAGCTTTTATTGCTTGGGATGAAGAAGGTCTGGCTAAAGATGTGAAAGAGGAATTTGGTTTGGCAGGTCAGGTTGGCTTTAATTATCAGCCAGCCGATGCCAAAAACTGGGGAGTATTTGCTGACGTGCGCTATGCAGATTTGAGTCCTGAAGTGACTTTAGATGATGCTGATAATACTAAATTCGACTTGAATATTGATCCTTGGGTTTACACGATCGGTTATAGCTACAAGTTCTAAATTCTAGTCTTGCTTAATAAAAAAGCCTCATCTTGAATGAGGCTTTTTTTTTCAAAATAACAACGATTTATAACTTATTGAAATTGAGCAGATCGGCAATGTTCAACTATATTAAAATGAATAAAGTAAATATTAATTGAATACGACTTAATAATTGAATAATAAGGAAGATCAGCATGAAGTTTTTAAGCCAAGGTATTGTGATCTTCTTCAGCCTGCTGGTAGGGTCTACCTATGCGGCAAGTTTTGATTGTCAGAAAGCTGAAACCGTGACAGAGAAAGCGATTTGTGAACATCGCCTGCTCAATGATGCCGATGTCAAGATGAGTACCAGCTATCATATTTTACGTCGTATGGTGCCTATGGGAACCCGCTCGGTGATCCAGCGCGATCAGGTGAAATGGCTACAGTTTCGTGACCGCTGTCAGGAATCTGTGTCCTGTCTGAGTCAAGTCTATAATATGCGCCAGCAGCAAATAGACCTGCAATTTCAACGTATTTATAAGCTTGGGCCTTATTAAGGCTTAAACTTAAGCCTTTACAAATGCAAGCCAGATCAGATCAAGCGATCCTTTATAAAATATCTTGAGAAAAAATATACAACTGGCTATTGAAAATTTAGTAACTCACTCCATTCATATAGGCAACAGTATTGACCTGTATTTAAAATAAAAGGAGTGATTAATGAGCGAGTCTAGCGCACAAAAACATAGTTTCCAGGCTGAAGTGGCTCAGTTACTACATCTCGTGACCCATTCGCTTTATTCAAACCCTGAAATTTTCCTGCGCGAATTGATCTCGAATGCCTCAGATGCATGTGACAAATTACGTTTTGAAGGGATTAACCATCCTGAATTTTATGAAAATGATCCTGATCTGCGCGTTCGTGTCAGTCTGGATGCAGACAATAAAACCATTACCATTTCAGACAACGGGATTGGCTTAAGCGAGCAGGAAGCTATTGATAATTTAGGGACTATTGCCAAATCAGGCACCAAAGACTTTATGTCCAAACTGACCGGCGATCAAAAAGCCGATGCTCAATTGATTGGCCAGTTTGGTGTCGGTTTCTATTCCGGCTTTATTGTGGCTGACAAGATTACGGTAGAATCGCGTCGTGCCGGCACAGATGTCTCTGAAGGCGTACGCTGGATTAGTGGAGGAACCGGTGAGTTCGAAGTTGAACAGATCACGAAACAAGGACGTGGTACTGATATTATTCTGCATCTGCGTGACGATGCGCTGGATTATCTGCAAAGCTATAAAGTGAAGCAGATTATCAATAAATATTCAGACCACATCAGCCTGCCAATCCAGATGCAAAAAGAAGTCTGGCAGGAAGAAGAAGCGGCTGAAGGCGAAACCTCTAAAGGCGGCCAGTATGTCAAAACTGATGAGTGGGAAGTCATTAACTCGGCCAGCGCATTATGGACTCGTAACAAGTCTGAAATCACTGAAGAGCAGTATGTCGAGTTCTACAAGAACTTGAGCCATGATTTCGCAGCGCCATTGGCTTGGGCGCATAACCGGGTTGAAGGCAGCACTGAATATACCCAGTTATTATATATTCCAAGTAAAGCGCCACATGATATTTTCACCCGTGAATCCAAAGCGGGTATCAAACTGTATGTGAAACGTGTGTTCATTATGGATGATGCGGATAACCTGATTCCAAACTACCTGCGCTTTGTGCAAGGTGTGGTGGACAGTGCCGATCTGCCATTGAACGTGAGCCGTGAATTACTGCAAGAAAGCCGTGATGTAAAAACCATCCGTGAAGGCAATACCCGCCGTATCCTGACCATTTTGGATAATCTGGCTAAATCTGAAGATGAAAAAGATCAGGCAAATTTCAAGACCTTCTATCAGGAATTTGCTTCAGTATTGAAAGAAGGTCTGGGCGAAGATTTCAGTAACCGTGAACGTATCTTAAAACTGCTGCGTTATGCGACGTCGACCAATGATGAAGTCAGCACATCATTGGCAGACTATAAAGCACGTATGAAAGATGGGCAGAAAGCCATTTATTATGTGACTGCAGATAGTCTGAATGCTGCGAAAAATTCACCACAACTGGAACTGTTCAAGAAAAAAGGCATTGAAGTTCTGTTGATGACCGAACGCGTGGATGAATGGGCGATGAACTTCGTGAATGAGTTCGATGGTACGCCTTTGCAAAACGTGTCTAAGGGTGCGGTTGACTTAGGTGACCTTCAGGATGCAGAAGAGAAGAAAGCCCTTGAAGAAGCCGCAGCCCAGTTTAAACCGGTGGTGGATAAGTTGACGGATTCATTAAAAGACAAGACCAAAGAAGTGCGGGTGACGACGCGTCTGGTCGATTCTCCGGCTTGTCTGGTGACTGGCGAAGGTGAATTGTCTCCACAGCTGATTCGTATGCTGAAAGATGCGGGTCAACCTGTGCCAGATATCAAGCCGATTCTGGAAATTAACCCGGGACATCCGTTGGTGAAAAAACTGGATGGCTCAGCGCAGTTTGATGATCTGGCCAATGTGATCTTCGACCAAGCGGTGATTGCAGAAGGTGGATTACCAGAAAATCCTGCTGAATATGTCAAGCGCATTAATAGTTTGCTGCTTGCTTAAGTGCTGATATATTGAATGAGAAAATCCCTCTTCGGAGGGATTTTTTATGCCTGCTTCATTTTTCATGTCTAGAAATGATCTGGAAAAACGATAGTGAAGATAAAAAAATCCCTGCGGATTTTAAATCTGAATTTTAAATTAATACTGGTTTTTTGATTTATAATTACGATCATTAAGTAAGGAGAGAGAATGTTATGAAATCTAAGCTGATGATCAGTATGGGCGCTGTAATCCTGATGTCGATGAGCCAAGTTAGTCTAGCGGCACCTGCTGCAGAAAAAATGGTACGCACAGATCGAATCAGTTTTTATAAAGTTGCGAAAGTAGAGGCAGCAAAACTACAACGTGTGCAACATAGCGATCGTATTCGCTTCAATATGCCAGTGATGGAGCAACCTTCATTACAGCAAAAACGAGTGCTACGCAGTGATCGTATTATCTTGAATAAAACCAGCTAATACTTACCGCGCTGATTGCCTCAGTAATATTGAAAAAAGCCCATGAATGATGGGCTTTTATATTTTCTACCATCATTCAGTTTAAAATAACGCTTCTAAACGTACCAAAGCCCCAACATAGTGATCACGATCCTCGCGATGATCATTCAAATAGTTCAGGTCAGTCTGGACAAAAAACCATTCACGTAAAAAAGGTTGTCTCCAGGACACATAAGGGCCCCAGCGATTAAGACGCAGATCCTTGTCATTCAGATAACCACCGGTATAAATGCCGTAACTAAAACGGTTGTCTTGAAAAAACTGATGTTGCCTAAAGGTGTAGTTGTCCCAAGTGAGATCATCGTCTTGATCATCGGCATAAGTCAGACTGAGCTGATTAGAGAAAAAGGCCTGATTGGGACGGGCATGAATCAGTTCCAGGTTGGTCCGTAAATAGTTTTCGCTTTGAATACCATAGCGATAAATCTGTTCGGCATGAAAAGAGTAGTCATTTTCTAGTGTCCAATCTTTACTGGCTTTGACGCGTAGGTAAATATCATCTCCAGAACGTAAGCCCAGATCCAGATCGGTTTCAAAAGGAATACGATCTGACCATTCAGACCAACGTAAGGCAAAAGAGCTGTTATCTTCACGGGCACGTTTAGTATCCAGACGCTTATTTCCGGAAGTGGCAGGATTTTCATTGGTAATCGCGACATTGCTGTCTAATTCATTGTCCAGACTGTCATCACCAAACACCACACTCAGCTTTTGTTCCAAGGTCGGAAGCTTGATCTTGCCGCGGATTCGGGGCTTAATCTCATAGCCTTCATATTCATCCCAGCGATTATCTAGAATGATCCGTAATGTAGCTGCAGCTGGCTGATCCGGATCGCTTTCACCAAACCAGTTATCAATTTTATGCGCAGTACGATCGGCCCATTCGCGGATGCCTTTCTGCTTTTGATCCGCCCATGAATAATTTTCTGTCTCTAGCGTGGATGGAACAATGGCGACATTTGATTGCTCCGGCAGAACCGTGGGTGTTGCATCGATCAAACGTGGAATCTGATCCAGCAAGCCTGATCGGCTTGGCTCTATATTCGTTGGACTGGCAGGAGCAGTTGTGACTGAATTGGCCCAAGACATGCTACCACTCATTCCTAAGCCCAGAGAGAGCAGTAAAATTTGAGTAACCCTGTTTATTTGCATGAGATATTTGTTGCTCTTGTATTCTTATATTCAGCTGTAGTTTTCTAAAAAACGGCCTTAAAAAGCAAGTTAAAGCTACAAAATAACAGCAATTATTCAATCATTTGAGCCTGAATTTCCCGATAAAGCTCTAATACCCGAATGGGTTGTGGCATTATTAAAATAATATTGTGAATATTCTGCCAATTTAGCTGTTTGTCGCGTTGCAGCAAGATGTATGGATAGGCCAGCTCATCCTCTGCGAGAGAGATGCGTTTTTCACCATGAATCACTCGGATTTTTTGATGTTCCTGTAGCAAAAGCACTGGGGTAGAAAAATCCGCAGCAGCTTCTTTAAACGAGATAAATTTCTGCTTTTGAATGGACTGTGCGGGTATAAATGGATGGTAATCTGGCTGTGTCCAGACTGTTTCAGCCTGCTGCAAGTAAGCCGTTGAAAAAAACTCGAGTTGCATGAACCTGGTGCTTATAACAGACCACGCCAGTGATTTAATCGCAGCAGCCTGATGTTGATGATGGCTCAGCCAATGTTGAATACAATAGTGAGCCTGCAACTGACTCGGTACCCCTAAGAGCATCAGATATTTAACAAACTGACCTTGCAGATTCAATTGCTCAACCAAATAAACCTGACGTGCCTGCCAGTTATCTTCTGCCGCATAATATAAGACAATATCCAGATAAACAGGGTGTTGTTCGACATCGGATTCTAGTTCTAAAGCACAGAGCCGCTGGATATTAGTTTCTTCTAAACCTAAAGGGTGTACATGAGCGTTTAGTTTGCCCAGTTGGATCTGTACAGGGAATTGAATCAATTCGGAGACTGTGATCTGTTCTTGCTGAATTGTCGTTTCAGCTTTTAGTTGAGGATTTAGTTCCTTGGGTTCAGTTAGTATTTGATTGGTTGACTCATCTAAGCGATTTAATTCTAGTGCATGAATTCTTGCGCGCGGCCGTCCCCGATGATATTTGGTTGTTTCCATAGAATTGCAGCTGGTTTCAGCTTCGTGTAAGGATAAGGCAGGAACGATCAAGGGTGGATCCTGTTTCAGGCAAGAAAACCGCTGCTGTTGTTGTAACAGCCAGATATAACAGTGTTGCAGTTCAGCCCATTGGCTGTGCAGGGCAGGAGCTTGGGGAGCCGGAATCAGCCAGATTTGCCAGCCACGTTCAGGATGATGTAAAACTGCCCAGCCTGAATCCGGATGGGCATACAATGCTTGTTCCAGCGCCAAGATTTCGGTGAAATAGCCACGAAAGCTTAAATGATAAGACGTGTTAGCAGAAAATTGGTAGGTGACAAGTTCAGGCTGAGTGCGAACTTTAAATGCTGAAATCTGGGTTTTGAAAATAGGTTCATCACACAGATTAAAAATATCGCGTATTCTTTTTTTAGAACGGGCAATTTCATATAAAGGCAGGACTTTATGCTCCAGTTGCTGCGCCAGTCCATGTAGTTCTTTAATTAAGTGTGCTTTTTCTAAAGCATTCATTTTTTGATCTCTAGAGATGTTTCAGTACTTTATCCAGGGTTTGTGCCAGTACGAGGTTAACCGCCAGCTCCACTAGTCTGTATTCAGCAGAATTTGAGTCGGTATAGCTTTCTGCCATCTCAATTAAATAATCAATAGAAACGGAATGAGGCGGAATTTTGCCCTGTACCAATGCCTGAAGTTCATGCATAAAAAATTTTCTTATCATTGATCTATTTATATTGCTGCAATTATAAGCAGAGATCACATAAAATAGTGATCTATTTTGAGTATTTTATAAACAAATTTTTTAATTAAAAGTGATAAAAATCAATAGAAAAAATGAGAGTAGGAAATAGTCGATATTTTTTTAGAGTCGTGAATCTTTCACACTGAATGTGTTCAATATGATCAAAAAAAACAGGCTGAATCAATCAGCCTGTTTTAATGAAAAACAGCTTTGCATTAAGCCGTTTTTTCAGTTACCACAGTCGCAGCATCTGTATTTACTGTTTCCGCAGGTGCTTTAGTCGCTGGAAAGTCTGGCAGATGAACCACTTGCGCCATTTGTGCAGACGCTTGAACAGAAAAAGCCATAACGGTTGCTGCGAAAGCAAATTTAAGAGCATTCATAGGATGACCTTTAATATCAGAGTGTTCAATGACTTGAACAGAGGAGAATATTTAAACCTAATTCGGGTGAAATAATAGCAAATAAGACTTAATAGAAAATGATAGATTCGGCAAATTCAGGCAGTAAATTTTAGATAAATTACTCTACAAAACAATAAATTAGTATATTTACTCTAGTTTGATTTTTATGGTTTTACAGGGCTTTATACTTTATTTTAGCGATGAAAATCTGGACTTAATCGAGTGTTAAAATAAAAGGTCATGTGTTTTTGATCTGCCAATTTAAAACTAAATTTCGAGCTTTGTTCAATCCATGTAAGTTTTTGCTATCGCTTGTTTACGGGCTGCTGCAATCTTCTAGGAATGGACTAAGATAGAATTTCATTCATTTTCATTTTGAGAGTTTTATTATGGCAATTGCAAAAGTGGTAGAAGTCAATTCAAGCAGCAATAAAAGCTTTGAAGATGCGATTCAAACGGGCATTCAAAAAGTCACAGAAACGGTCAAAAATGTACAAGGTGCTTGGATCAATGAACAGAAGGTTGTCATTAAAGAAAATAAAATCACGGAATATCGTGTCAATTTAAAAATTAGTTTTCTGGTTGATTAAGTGAATGCAATTCAATAACAAATAAAAAACCCCATTTGAAATGGGGTTTTTTATTGAACGTTGCTTTATTTAGCTTGGTCTGGGGTGTCACACGTTTCTGTTGAGCACTGTGCTGCCTGACTATTGGTTGATGTATCGAGCGCTTTTTCAAATACTTGCAAGAAAACTTCTTTAGGTTGCGCGCCTGCCAATGCCACACGTTGATCAAAAACAAAGAAAGGCACACCAGTCACTTTGAGTTGTTCGTGTGCGACTTCCTGATCGAATTTGACAAAGTCGGCATATTCTTCCGAATCCAACAGGTCATCGACTTCGACCGGATTCAGGCCAATACGCGCTGCGACATCTTCCAGTGTTTCACGTTCTCCAATCGCCAGACCTTGGGTCATATAGCTATAGAAGAACGCTTCCTGTGCTTCATTGCCCAAACCTTTGCTTTGCGCCAGGTGAATCAGGCGATGCGCATTAAAGGTATTGCCTGAATTGGCACCTTCCCAGTTAAATTCAATACCTTCGGCTTTGGCCATTTCAGCAATATTGCGCTGCATCTCTTCGACTTCTGCCACGGTGCGGCCATATTTTTGCGCCAGACGCTCAGAGTTGGAGACTTCCTGACGTACCGGTGCTTCAGGATCGAGCTGAAAACTGTGCCAATGTACTTCTAGCTCAATACCTGCTTCTTGTGCAGCAGCTTCTAAACGTTTTTTACCAATATAGCAGAAGGGGCAAACCACATCTGACCAGATATCTACGCGCATGTCATGTCTCTAATTTTGCTCTTGTGTTCAAGTATGAGGGTGAAGAATCAGAATTTAAAGCCCTTGAGCATCAGAAGTGTATTTCTACAGCAGATCGGCAGGATAAATAAAAGAAGAAAGAGTAGGTGATAGCCAGATGGCTTCCTTAATATAATCAGGTTCTGACTATTCAAAAAAAATATAAAAATGCCATAAAAAAACGCCCCGTAGGGCGTTTTGTGAATGCAGTCAATTATGCAGTTTTTACTGCAGCTTCAACAGCAAGCATGTGACCATTTTCTTCGAAGTTTGAGTGCCAAGAAAGCGCTTCACGAAGAAGATGAGGGGTATGGCCGCCTTTTGCACATGCACGGTCAAAGTAATCATTCAACGCATCGCGGTACATTGGGTGCGCACAGTTATCAATTACTGCACGTGCACGCTCACGCGGAGCCAAACCACGAAGATCCGCAAGACCTTGTTCAGTCACTAGGATATCAACATCATGTTCTGCGTGGTCGATATGTGAAGCAAACGGCACTACAGAAGAGATGTCGCCACCTTTCGCGATTGATTTGGTTACGAAGATCGCCAAGTGGGCATTACGTGCGAAGTCACCTGAACCACCAATACCGTTCATCATTTTGGTACCACATACGTGAGTTGAGTTCACGTTACCGTAAATATCAAACTCAAGTGCAGTGTTGATGCCGATAATACCTAAACGACGTACCAGTTCAGGATGGTTTGAAATTTCCTGTGGACGTAATACCAGTTTGTCTTTGTATTGTTCTAGGTTGTTAAATACTTTCTCGCCGTACTTAGCAGAAAGCGTAATAGAAGAACCTGAAGCAAACTTCATTTTACCGGCATCGATCAATTCAAACGTACAGTCTTGTAGTACTTCTGAGTACATGATCAAGTCTTCGAAGTTTGAATCTTTCAGACCCGTCAATACGGCGTTTGCAATTGAACCGATCCCTGCTTGAAGAGGTCCGAGGTTTTTCGGTAGACGGTCTTCAGCTACTTCTTTTTCAAAGAAAGCGATCAAATGGTTGGCAATGCTTTGAGTCTCATCATCTGGTGCAGTTACAGTAGATGGAGAGTCGTGCAATTCGCTGTTAAATACGATACCAACAATTTTAGATGGATCGATATTGATCGCATGCGTACCAATACGCTCATCAACTTGAGTCAATGGAATCGCTTGACGCGTTGGACGATACGTCGGGATGTAGATATCGTGCAAGCCTTCAAATGCCGGGCTTAAATTCGTATTGATTTCTACAATCACTTTTTCAGCAAAAATCGCAAAGCTTGCAGAGTTACCAACAGATGTTGTTGGAATGATGCCGCCATCTTCAGTAATTGCTACGGCTTCGATGATCGCAACGTCTGGTTTTTTCAACTGCAGGTTACGCATTTGCTCAACAGTTTCAGACAAGTGCTGGTCAATGAACATCACTTCGCCGTTGTTGATCGCTTTACGTAAAGTATTGTCTACCTGGAACGGTAAACGACGTGCCAATACACCAGCTTCAGTCAGTTGTTTGTCTAGATCGTTCCCTAGTGATGCACCAGTAATTAACGTGATCTTTAATGGGTTTGCTTTTGCCTGTTGAACTAAAGCTAAAGGAACCGCCTTCGCTTCACCAGCGCGAGTAAAGCCACTCATGCCCACAGTCATGCCATCTTGGATGAATTCAGCCGCTTGTTCAGGGCTGATGACTTTGTTGTGTAGGGAGGCTAAACGGATACGATCTAAAGACATTTTAACTCTCATTAATTCTTAAACTATGATACGGATTGTACCGCTCAAAAAATGTATTGTGCATAGGTGTTAGGCTAAGGTCTAATTTTTTAGCTAAATGTAGGTATAATAAAAAATGATGATTTTTAAATGATTGAATTCGTGAACTATAAAATGAATTGTATAGAAAAACTAAAAAGTCATTTGTTGAATTACTGATCACTTATTAAAAGTGCTCAGTCAAAGTTTGGCGAATTTTATCGAGTGTAGTGGCTGGGGGAAGTGTCTCAGGATTCGCCTGATTCACGGGTAGTGAAATGATAGCTTCCAGCCCACCTTCAGGACGATTATGAATACGCAATTGGCCATGGTGAATATCGACAATCCGTTTCACAATGGCCAACCCCAAGCCACTGCCTTGTACTGTTCGTGCCGAATTGCCCCGAACAAAAGGCTGCATCAAGGCTTCAATCTGATCTTCCGGGATGCCTTCGCCATGGTCTGCGACACAAATCAACAGTTGATCTTCTTCAACATGCGCAGAAAGCTCAATTGGTTCTGAACCATAACGTTTTGAGTTGTTGATCAGATTGCCGATCAGTCTTTTTAGTGACATGCTGCGCGCCTGAATGGTCGGTATATCTTGTGGTGTAAATCGGATATCTAGCGGTTTAAACTGCTTGACCAGTTCCTGTAGCAGTACATTGACATTGGTGTCCTGCGGTTCTTCATCGGAACCATCGCGCATATAGGAAATGAACTGATCCAGAATCGCGTCCATATCTTCGACATCATAAATCAGGCCTTCTTTGAGAAAGTCTTCATCTGGCATCATTTCGGCACTGAGGCGGATTCGGGTTAAGGGCGTGCGCAAGTCATGTGAAATGCCGGCCAGCATGATTCGGCGTTCCCGCTCGGTCTGGTCCAGCGTATAAATCATCTGATTAAAGGCATGATTGACCTGACGGATTTCCAGTGGACCATGATTGGTATCTAGATAGGGTGCTGAGCCGATTCGGCTATAACTGTTGGCGGCATTCTGCAAACGGCGTAAAGGACGGTTGAGCTGACGCACCAAGGTCAAAATAATGATGCCGACAATAATCGGCGTGCCAAGCAACCAGCCCAAAATCAGTTCATTGCTATAATTGGCATAAGTCTTTAAAGGTTCCTGTACCCAGTGACCATTCATTTCAGGAGTCTGGATCCAGATACGTGGACTCGGCTTAAACTGGAAATAGACTGTGGCTTGTTCGATGCGTAACTCTTTGGCGAGTTTGGTTTCGATCTGTCGGGTAAAAAATTCGGCAATCAGCTTTTCACGGACAGTGGGATATTCTGCCGGATTAGTAACGTATTCAATGCCGACCCGGTTTTTCAGCCAGTCATCGATATCGACTTCCTGCTGTTTATGATACAGGCGCAGATCGGGATTATTAAGAATTTCCAGTTCCATGGCCAGATAACGCGCATGTTGCTGGATTTCAGGTAAAAACAGGGTACGCCAAAAGAACCACAAGGACATGAACAGGCTAAAACAGACCACAAAAACCACCAGTACCGTGGTACGCATGGCAGCAGAACGCGGCTTGATCTTGTCGAGAAAGCGTTCCCCGCGGGTACGCTTTTTTTCCGAGTAGCTGACAAAATCGGTAAATTTTTGTGGATCGATGGGGTCGAGTTTCACACCAGCTCCCTGTTGGCATTTTCCAAATTGAGCAGTAATAATAATTTGTAATGGAATCTTACTGCTTGAACCTTCGATGGAAGGAGCTTGTTGTGTTACTTTTTTTGAAAAAATGAGTAACACTGTTACGCAAGTAAAAACTTTGCCATTCGCTGAACTCGCGCATTTGTATACGAGCCTTTAAAGAAGGGGAGGCTCAAACAGCAGCGAATGGCTTTTAGGGACAATAAATTGGGGTAATCTTTTATCGTAATAAGTTTTTCTTTATTCAGCACCATCTGGAACAAAGACATAACCCACACCCCATACAGTCTGGATATAACGTGCACGCGCTGGGTTTTCTTCCACTAAACGGCGTAAACGTGACACCTGAACATCAATTGAACGTTCCATGGCACCCCATTCACGGCCACGCGCCAGATTCATCAGCTTGTCGCGGGTTAATGGTTCGCGTGGATGTTGAACCAGTGCTTTCAGTACCGCAAACTCACCAGTAGTGAGCGTTACCACTTGGCCTTCACGGGTCAGAGTGCGGGTAGAGAGATCTAGCGACCATGGGCCAAAAGAAACCACTTCCATCTGTTGGCTTGGTGCACCCGGCACTTCACGTACCTGACGGCGCAATACCGCACGAATACGTGCCAGCAGCTCATTCGGGTTAAACGGTTTAGGCAAGTAATCATCGGCACCTGCTTCTAAACCGGCAATACGATCCGAGTCGCTACCACGAGCGGTGAGCATAATGATAGGCGTATCGATATTGGATTGGCGTAAACGACGACAGATACTCAAGCCATCTTCGACCGGAAGCATAAAGTCGAGCACGATCAGAGAAAACAGTTCCCGCTGTAAAAGTCGATCCATCTGCGTGGCATCATGTGCAGTTTTAACCACAAAGCCTTTATCTTCGAGAAAACGCTGTAATAAGGTACGCAGACGAACATCATCATCAACCACCAGGATCCGTTCGACCCGGTCCGTTTCGGTATGTACGGCATCGGCTTTTTCAGCAGGTACAACTAAACTCATGAGATGCTCCTTTATTCTTTATTGTCGTCATAAACAAAAATCAAATAGGCTTTGAGTATACGATTCATTGATATTAATTGACTATGCTCTAAAGCACCAAATATTGCAGTTAAAATCAAGACATAGATACCAAATATATACATCTAAATGAGCAAAAAATACGATTTTAAGCTGGATAAAAAGCAAAGTTCATACAAACTTTATCGGGAAAAGCTGAAAACTGTGGCACTTCATAATATAAAGATGAGGTAAATTAATAAAAACAATGGTGGATTTTATAGACCCGGTCTTTATAATCATGCCATTTAGTACTTATCCTTGTGGGATCAAACACGATGACTGACTTAGTTCAGCAGTTGGCAAAAGAACTTGCCGTACGTCCAAATCAAGTTGAGGCTGCCATCAAGCTTATTGATGAAGGTGCCAGTGTTCCTTTTATTGCACGTTACCGTAAAGAAGTAACGCAAGGCTTAGACGATACGCAACTACGTCAACTCGATACGCGTTTATCATACTTGCGTGATTTGTATGAGCGCCGTGAAAAGGTGATTGAATCACTCAAAGAACAAGATAAATTATCTGATGATTTATTGGCGCGTGTGAATGCCGCTGAAACCAAAAATGCATTAGAAGAAATTTACGCGCCGTACCGTCCAAAACGTACCAGTAAATCATTCAAGGCCAAAGAAGCCGGTCTAGGCCCGATTTCCGAAAAAATCTTTAATGAAGCCGTTGATCCAGCTGAAGCTTTGGTGGGTTTTAGCCATGAAGATTACCCAGATACTGAAAGCCAGCTTGATGCGATCCAGCACATCCTGATTGATGACTGGGCGCAAAATATCGCGCTGACCACTGAACTTAAAGCGACATTTGCAAAAACTGCCGTGCTGAAAAGTTTGGTTGCCAGTGATGAGAAAAAAGAAGTCGGTAAAAAATTCCGTGATTATTTCGATTTCTCTGAAAACTTGAATAAAGTGCCTTCACACCGTTTATTGGCGATGCTGCGTGGCCGTCAAGAAAACGTTTTAGGCCTGAAAGTGGATGGCGAAGATGATGCCCCGTTGGCGCGTATTGAAACTGAATACAATCTTGAAACTGTTCAGCCACAAGCGCGTCAGGATTTCTTGAAGCAAACTGCAAAACTATTTTGGCTCGGTAAAGTTCGTCCAACGATCGAACATTCATTGCTGACTGAAAAACGTCTGGCTGCTGAAACAGAAGCGATGAACGTCTTTGCTGAAAACCTGCGTCATTTACTGCTTTCTGCACCTGCAGGCGCACGTACCACTTTGGGCGTGGACCCGGGTATCCGTACCGGTGTGAAACTGGCGGTAGTGAACGAGTCTGGTGATGTTCTTGCACACAGCACGATTTATCCATTTGCACCAAAAGACGATAAAGAAGGTTCACTGGCCGAGCTGGCGCGTTTATGCCGCGAGTTCAATGTTGACCTGATCGCGATTGGTAATGGTACTGCAAGCCGTGAAACTGAAGCTTTAGTTGCTGAAATGATGGCTGCGAACAGTGATCTGAAAATGACGCGTGTTTCTGTATCTGAAGCAGGTGCATCGGTGTATTCAGCATCTGAACTAGCTTCACAGGAACTGCCTGAACTAGATGTATCTATTCGTGGTGCGGTATCGATTGCACGCCGTTTACAAGATCCACTAGCAGAACTGGTGAAAATCGATCCGAAATCGATTGGTGTGGGTCAGTATCAACATGACGTGAACCAGACCGGTCTGGCGAAAACCTTGGAAGCGGTCGTTGAAGACTGTGTGAACTCAGTGGGTGTGGATGTAAATACTGCATCAGCAGCGATTTTGGGTTATATCGCGGGTCTAAATAAATCAATTGCACAGCAAATTGTGGAATTCCGTAAGGAAAATGGTCGTTTTGACAATCGTCAGTCTTTGAAGAAAGTGCCACGTTTAGGCGAGCGTACTTTTGAGCAGGCTGCGGGCTTCTTGCGTATTCAAGATGGTACAGAACCACTAGATGCTTCTGCGGTTCACCCTGAGTCATATGCTTTGGTGAGCAAAATTGTTGAAGCGAAAGCAACGACTGTAAAAGACATCATTGGCAATACTGAAATCATTCGCCAAGTGAATGCTGAAGAATTTACAGACGAGAAATTCGGTCTGCCGACAATTCAAGACGTATTGGCTGAACTGGAAAAACCGGGCCGTGACCCGCGTCCAGAGTTCCGCACTGCTAAATTCCGTGATGACATTACGGAAGTTGCGCAATTGTCGGAAGGCATGCAGCTAGAAGGTGTAGTCACCAACGTGACTAACTTCGGTGCATTTGTCGATGTGGGTGTGCATCAAGACGGTTTGGTACATATTTCTGAACTTGCCAATGAATTTGTCGCTGACCCACATAAAGTGGTGAAACCGGGTCAAATCGTACAAGTCCGTGTTTTGAATGTGGATGCTGAACGTAACCGCGTGAATCTGTCGATGCGTCCTGAAGGTTCTGAAGCGCCGGCGAAAGCACCACGTCAGCCACGTCGCGAGAACAATGAGCCACGTGGTGAACGTAAGCCTCAGGGTAAACGTCCACAGCAAGGACGTCCGCAAGGTGATCGCCCTCAGGGTAAGAAACCTCAAGCGGCTAAACCACAAGAGCAAAAAATTGGTGGTTTGGGTGCATTGCTATTGCAAGCAGGGATTAAAGGTTCTAAATAATTTTCAGATATCTTTAATTTAAAAAAACCTCCCAATTGGGAGGTTTTTTTATTGGATCATTATGAGTTAATCATCGGCACAATCCAGCTGGTGATAATCAGCAAAATACCGAGATGCCCCAATTTTCGTGTCACATAGACCAGTTTAGATGGTGGCTGTTCCAGTCTTTTTGCATATTCTTCCATGCTAATGCCGGGCTTGCCTTTACTGGTAAATAAAAACACCGCCAGGTCGATACAGATCAGAATCGTACCGATATCAGCGACCAGTGCCATCAGGACAAAATCCTGGCGATACAGCGACATGCTGACGCTATAAATCAGATAAATGGCAAAGGCCAGACACAGGTATTGCAGGACAACTAAAAACTTCTGCATAAATCTCAACAGTTCACAAAATTAAAGCAATTATACAAATAATCGGGCAGCTGCTGCCAATTACAAGGCTTGCATCACCTCAGCAAAATTCTGCTTCTCGACCAGTTCCAGAAATTCATCGCCCAGACGCTGACTTTCCGCAATACATTGCTTCCACAGCTGAATCCGTTGGGTTTGATCCAAACCTTTTAAGTTAAAGTCTTTACGATCAGGCAAACGACCCAAAGGCAAACTTTGCAGATATTGCTGCGATGGAGAAAGCAGCAAAGTTCGTGCCTGATTTTCTGGATTTGAGGTACGTTTAAATAACTTGTCGAACCAGCCGGGGGTAATGCTATCGGTAAAATGTGGATACAGCACAATGCCTTTGCTCTGAAAGGGCAGGTCAATGTGATAATCAATCAGGCCACCATCGCGATAATAACCCTGCGGTGCATCCGGAATATTGTTCACCGCTGCCATTACCCCGGGAATAGAGGCTGAAGCCATCAGCCAAGACAACACACTCTGTTCGGTCAGTGCATGATAATGCGTGGTAAATCCATCTTCAGCGATTTTAAACTGTTCACCGATATTGGGCTGGCTGATCACACGTTGCATGAAATAACGGCTGTGCCGGCGCGCGACTGCGGTCGTTCCAAGAATTCCAGCCACAGAAGCCAGCAACGGCAATGCCTTGTCACTCTGGAAAATGTGTTGGGCTTTAATTGAAATGACTGCGAGATGATAATCCGGATGATTGATCAGATCGTTTTCTTTGCCTTGTACCAGATCCAGCAGCATGCCACGGCAAACTTCGCTGACATCCTGACGGGTCATTTTTTTATGAAAATAGAGGTTGGTATACAGCTCACCCAAACGTTCGGTTCCCTGTTGAACTCCATGTGCAGCCATACTGGCAAAACGCCAGCTGCCAATCGAAGAACCCACCAAAGTTCTACGCTGAGGTGCACGTGGAAAAAACTCACCAAAAATCGCCTGATCCAGTCCTTGGATACCGATGCCTTTGGGGCCACCTGCAGCACCAGGTACAATATCGACTTGTTCGGGTTGCAAACCTTGTTGCAGAATCAGCTCACGTGCCAGATGGCCGGCACGAATCGTCAGAGCAGGCGCACGTTTTTGTAAAATCTGTACCATGGTTGAACCTATACTAGCCAAATGTGTGCTTATTTTAAGCGATAGGTCTTAGGACCCAATGGCAAGATATGTCCTAAGGTGACTTGAGAGTCATGGCATCGGGTTGATGTAAGTGTGCATGAGTTCTTTATTGCGTAAATTTAAAAAAGGTAGATTAAATGAAATAATCAAAAGCGTGGTTATAGGATAGCTTGGCCAGTAAAAAGCATGAATTAGAAAGAAACTACCTGCAATACCTATCCATATTTTTAAAGCTAGTATTAGCTGTGTTTGTCGTAGACAGAATAGAAATAACAACGGAAGCAGGTTAAAGCTGACAATGAGCCAGAAATAGTCACTATGAATCAGGCGGTAGAATGTGGTATTGGCAGCAGGGGACCATGCAAGCCAATGGGCTGTTTGGTTGATATAGAAAAAAATATCTATCCATGTTGGGAAGCTGTAAAGTAGTGCAGTGAGAAAGGTTTTTTGTCTATTCTGGCGATACAGTGCCCATAAAAAACTATATTTCATTTGGATATTCTTGTTTTATTTTTTCAATAATTTAAGCATAAAAAAGCCTGACGAATCAGGCTATTTAAAAAATTATTTCGAAATTCGCCAGACTGCCAGAACGCTCACCAGCACAATCAGAAGCACCGACACAAACCATGGTGAAATAATCGCAATCGACAGCAGAATGGCCATGATACTGCCAAACATCCAGCTACGTTTTTGCTGAAGTTCCATTTGCAGGCGCATGCTTTGCAGTTCATTGAGCTGTTTGGCATGCCAGGCTGACTGGTTTTTCAGACCGTTCAGGCTATCAATTATCAAGGTTGGTAGATCCTGTGCCCCTAATAGCAGATCCGGAATTTTTTGTCCCAGTTCTTTAAGGTTCTTTTGCGGATTCATCTGGGCCTTGATCCAGTCCGTCAGGATCGGTTTGGCCAGACTCCAGATATCCAGTTCCGGATACAGGTCGGTTCCCAAGCCTTCGACATGCACTAGTGTTTTGAGTAGCAGCATCAGTTGCGGTGGAATTTCCAGATGGAAACGACGGGCAATGTCCATGACTTCAATCAGAATGCCGGCAAAATCCAGTTCATGCATCGGTTTTGAGACCATTGGCCCCACACTGCGGCGCATTTCACGAGCCAAAGTATCCTGATCAGTCCCCGGTGGAATCCAGCCAGCCTGATGCACCACCTGAATCAGCTGCATAAAGTCGCTGTTCATGACCGCTAGTAGCATGCGTGCTACGGTCATCTGGTCGTGTTTGGATAGTTCGCCCATAATCGCGCAGTCCAGCGCAATAAAACGCGGATTGGCTGGATTGATGGTTTCTACAAAGACATTTCCCGGATGCATGTCAGCATGGAAGAAGTTATCGCGGAAGACCTGAGTAAAGAAGATGGTTAGGCCTTTACGCGCCAGATCGGCACGATCCATGCCCAACCGGTCAAAGGTCGCGATATCTGAAATCGGCACCCCGGTAATGCGCTCGGCTACCAGCACGTCTTTGCTGTCCATGTAAATTTCCGGCACATACATCATGCTCGAGCCGGTAAAATGATGGCGCATACGGCGGGTATTGTCCGCTTCCAGCGTTAGATCCAGCTCATTCAGAATGATCTGTCGATAATCCTGAATGATTTCCGACAGGTGCAATGCGCGGGCAGCTTCCAGACGTTTTTCCAGAAATTGACCGAGCCATTCCAGAATTTCAAAATCCTGCAAAATCTGCTGGCGAATATTCGGGCGGGTGACTTTAACCACCACTTCACGGCCATCATGCAGGGCAGCCGTATGCACCTGAGCAATCGAAGCTGCAGCCAGTGGCTGGGTATCGAAACGCGCGAATAGGGTATTTACATCAGCTTTCAGGGATTCCTGAATGCGCATCTTGGCCACGTCATTATCAAACGGCTTGACCCGGTCTTGTAGCAAGACCAGTTGCTGTAAAACTTCAGGTGGAATCAGGTCACGGCGGGTCGAGAGCAGTTGACCGAGCTTGATCGCCAACGGCCCCATTTCTTCTAAAGCCAGTTTCAGCTTGAGCGGATTTTTACGTTCACGACTGGACCAGGCAGCCGGATGCATCCGGATGAGGGACAGCACATGCCGGGATTTTTCTGGTAATTCTTCCGCAGGAAACAACGTGTCGAGTCGATAGTGCGCGGCGATGCGCCAAAGTTCGAGTAAACGTGAAACATGCGGAATCATAAAGCTGTGTACCTAGTCTTGAGTAGAATTGTTTGAGGCATCAATTTGAGCCTGAAGCTGATGGATTTTTGCTTCAACCCGATCTAAATTTTGATTCAGGATACGGGTGTCCTGATTCAGGTCATCCATTTGCCAGCGTGGGGCAAACAGACCACTGTCTTCTTTTAAGGCATCTTCAGCAAAGAATAATTGACTTTGCAGGGTGCGTTTTAGCTGCTTGGGCAGCAGTTGCAATTTGCCAATTTCATGCGCCAGCGTCGGGCCAATCCAGGGACTTAAGTGCGCTGCCAGATCCAGTTCCGCCTGTTGCATGATGCGCTGGATTTCCTGCAATAACTTGTAGTCGCCTTGCAATGGAATATTGCCGACTTCATCGGAAAGCAGCAGCTTGAGTAATTCCACCACATTGCTGACCTGCAAGGTTGCTGTCGCTTCGGTGACTGTCGCGGAACTTGCGTCAAATGGACGTTGTTCAAAGACCGAAGGTGTTTCGGTATGACCGGTTGCCGTTGGTTCCAGACGAACTTTGCCTTCATCAAAAAACACATCAACCGAAAGCTGCGGCGAGGCGATCACCACCCGCAGCATTTTGCCGGACAGGGCATTCAGCTGGATGCGGGTAATGGCATCCAGATCAATCACATGATGAATCACGCGTTCAACAGCACCGAGTGCCAGAATTGACCACATAGGCAAGGAACCTTAAAGTTTGAAACCGCGGTGAACCGCAACAATCCCACCAGTCAGGTTGTGATAGTCACAATTCTGGAAGCCGGCATTTTCCATCATACCTTTCAGGGTGCGCTGGTCCGGATGCATACGGATCGATTCAGCCAGGTATTTATAGCTTTCTGCATCATTGGCAATGATCTTACCCATGATTGGCAATGCCGTGAACGAATAAAGGTCATACAGCTTAGAGAATGGCTCAAACACTGGTTTAGAAAATTCTAGCACCAGTAAACGGCCACCTGGCTTAAGGACGCGGTACATCGCAGCCAGTGCCGCATCTTTATCGGTCACGTTACGTAGACCGAAAGAAATGGTCAAAAGATCAAAGCTGTTGTCTGCAAATGGTTCTAAGGTTTCGGCATTGGCCAAAACGAAATCGACATTGGTACAGCCCGCATCAATCAGACGGTCACGACCGACATTCAGCATGGATTCGTTAATATCAGACAGTACCACATGACCTGTCGGACCAACTTCACGGCTAAAGACTTTAGCCAAGTCGCCAGTACCACCCGCGATATCCAGCACATGCTGGCCACGGCGTACACCTGACATATTGATTGCAAAACGCTTCCACAGGCGATGAATACCAAAAGACATCAGGTCATTCATAATGTCGTATTTGCTCGCCACCGAGTGGAACACTTCTGCGACTTTCTGGGCTTTTTCTTCGCTGTTAACAGTTTGATAGCCGAAGTGTGTGGTTGAGCCGACGTTACCGGTATTGGCACCACGCGGCAGATTATATTTAGGCACAGTACCCGTCACAGGCGTGTCAGTCAGACGTTGTTCTAAGGATTGTTGCTGACCTTGCGGGGTGCCTTGTGGAAGGGGTTCAGTTAAGAATGGGCTCACTTTGTCTGTCTGTTGTGCCGACTCGGGGGTAGGGGTAGGCGTTGTATTTTCATTCGACATTGGAGTCACTCCTAACATATCAATCGGGTTAATCTTGCATTGTCTGCATCATGACAGATTCTAAAGGCTTATTCAGCAATCATGATGCAATTGTTATGAATAATATACAGAAAAATTCACGCTTGGCAGAAATACTCATCGGGTATTTACTGAAACGGTAGCGGATCGCCAGAATGTACTTTATCGATAATCTGGCGTTCGGTTGCCGTGAACGTGCGTACAAATTTTTCTGCCGATTTGAGTGGCTTCATGGCCAGAAAACCATCCTGCATAAATTCATACATCACCTGAAAGTTATATTTATTCGCCGCGCCTTTACACATTTTAAAGGCCGTATAGACCACAAATGAACGCATGTATTTATCCAGACTCATGCCGAGCTGATCCAGCAGAGCCAACTGTTTCAAGCGTGCTTCACCCTGATCCAGCTTCAAATAGGTCAGGCGCATCATCTCGTCAGTCAGCGGTTCATGCGGATGATAATCCTGTAATAACTGAATCGCGACCTGTTCATCCAGCTGTACCGCCAGAATAGCCAGCTCTACACCTGAGGTGCCGGTTTTAATGGCATTTTCCGGAATAACTTTTTCTGCTTTATGCGCATATTTCATCAGCCGGGCAATCTGTTCTGCCAGCGCATCAAATTCAGCACCGCCGTAGAGACGGTTCAGGAAATATTCGGACATCAACAGGTTTTGTTTTTCAGCAAAATGGGCGCGATGAGTGCGCTGCATGCGGACTTTCTGCCAGGCCTGCACATCCTGTAAACGGCTTAAAATGTCAGGCCGGGTGTGATAAGCCAGTTGATAATAATGCGCTAACAGATCATCGAGTACGGCAAGTTTGGACATGAGGCTTCAATTATGATTGGAGGATGCAAGAATCTTAGAGGCTGCCGGACAATCCTGCTATGACAAATTGAACAGAGATCGGGCATTTGTATGTCAATCTGTTGTTTAAATAGCCAATTTAATCGTGTGAAAAACGTTGCCAGAGCTATTTTTGCGCTGAAACTCCTCGCTATACTGCAAATAGAATAAAAGATCAGGGTTGAAGATACGTATGGAACAACCACAATTTCAGTTAATGGATGAAGATCAGCTGTCTGTCGAGCTGATTGATGCCCAATATAATTTAAAAAAGACCCGGGGCCAGAAAAATGCCAAAAGTCTGGTGATTCTGGTGAATGGCATTGAGCTAGCCGGCAAAGGTGAAGCGGTTAAACAGCTACGTGAATGGGTCGATCCGCGCTATTTGCGCGTGAAAGCCGATAAGCCTCAGCTAGCCGGCCCAAAGCAAACCTTGTGGCAACCTTATGCGCGTTTTATTCCAGCTGAGGGCCAGATCATGGTGCTGTTTGGTAACTGGTATAGCGATCTGCTCGGCAGTGCCATGCAAGCTGAAAGCCCGCTGAGTGATGCACAGTTTGATGAATATCTGCAAGAGATGCAGGCCTTTGAACAGGACCTGAAAAATAACCATGTGGATGTGATCAAGGTCTGGTTTGACCTGTCCTGGAAAGTCTTGCAAAAACGCCTGGATGCCATGGATCCGAGTGAAACTCACTGGCATCAACTGCATGGTCTGGACTGGCGCAATCGCAAAGAATATGACACCTTGCAGCGCCTGCGTCAGCGCTTTACCGAGGACTGGTTCATTATTGATGGCGAAGATGAGCAGCAGCGCGACCAGCAATTTGCCCAGTATATCCTGAGTGCCTTGAAACATTGTCCGGATCATCCTGCCAGAGCCAAGGGAAGATGGAAACAGGCCAAGATTCCCGAGCAGTTAAAACATCCTTCCAAGACTCAAGCCCAGCCAGAAGATTACAAACCGGAACTAAAAAAATTAACCGCGAAGGTCGCCAAAGCCATGCGTTCCGATTCGCGTAATGTGGTGATTCTGTTTGAAGGTATGGATGCTGCCGGCAAGGGCGGCGCAATCAAGCGAATTGTCAAAAAACTCGATCCACGTGAATATGAAATTCATACCATTGCTGCACCAGAAATATTTGAGCTGAGCCGTCCCTATTTATGGCGCTTCTGGACCAAGCTGCAAACTGATGATGATATCTGTATTTTTGACCGTTCCTGGTATGGGCGGGTATTGGTAGAACGGGTAGAAGGATTGGTCAGTGCGGTGGAATGGCAGCGTGCTTATGATGAAATTAACCGTTTTGAACAGAGTCTGGTCAAGCATCAAACAGTGATTGTGAAAATCTGGCTGGCAATCTCCAAGGACGAACAGGCAGCACGTTTCAAGGCGCGTGAAGATACACCGCATAAGCGTTTTAAAATTACCGAAGAAGACTGGCGTAACCGGGAGCGCTGGGACGACTATCTGAAAGCGGCAGCCGATATGTTTGAACATACTTCGACCGAGGAAGCGCCCTGGCATATTATTGCGACCGATGATAAGAATACCGCGCGGGTCGAGGTGTTAAAGGCTATTTTAAAACAGCTTCAGGCAGAATAATCTGCCTGAAGTAAGAGTGTCTAGAGGGCTGCAAAAATTCAGCTCACCCGGATTTTAACCTTGCGCCACCTGTTTTTGCTGGATATTTTTAGCTGCACGGTAGCATTCCTCTACATGTGCTTCAGCAATCTTTTTCATGACAAAATAGCCCAGACTTGCCGCCACCAGTTGGCCGCCCAGCGGAATGAATTTTGTGACTTGCTTTGTGATCACTTTCGCTGCAACATTGTTCAAAGATTTTTTAACTGCCGTACGTGCGACCACCAGACCAGAAAATTCTACGCCGCGTTTACGCAACTCATTCCAGTGCACCTGACGGGTTTTTGGATCATAGACACTGATCTGGTCAGGCGCCAGGCCGAAGCGGGCATTGATCTCGGGAATCAATTGCGACAAGATACCGATATCAATGACCACGTCCATAAACGGCACTGGAATAACCGCAGCACCGGCAGAATAATAGGCGCGTTTTTTGGTGAGTTCCAGGCACTCGGCGCGGATTTGTTCTAAATCTAGGCTCGGATCGAGACGTTCAGGAATTTTATCTAATTTCATGGGCACTACCTAAGCTCTATGTTGTTTTTTTCTATTCAAGCATCTTTAAGATGCTTTTTTCAAAGAAATTTTTCGACTGAAGTGTGGTTTTAAAGTGTCATAGAGCGCTCGGGATGTATAGTAAATAATCTTTATCGTTTTGTAGTAAAAACCACATTCAGCAGTTCAGGGGAACCAATGGCCATTCATGTTATTCAGAGTCAACGTATTGATGTGCTTTTGGATAGTATGCTGCGTATTGTCAACCAGACTGCCCGGAATCCATTTGAGGTGTTACAAACCCGGCACTTTATTGTGCCATCTCCGGCAGTAGAAACTTGGCTGACCCAGAAAATTGCCGAGAAAAAAGGCATTAGCGCCAATACCCAGTTTCATCACCGGATTCGCGCCTTTCAATGGACTTCCTATCAGTGGGTATTGAATGCGCCTAAAGAAGTGGAGCAGGTCCGTGAAGCCAATATTCCGCGCATTATCATCAAATGGCGCGTGTTTCAGGCGCTACGAAAATGCATTCTGCCTGAACAGATTCCTTTAGACGTCGATCATCCGCTGTATTCTATTGTGAAGCGGATTTATGACAGTGCTGACCGGCTGGAGCAGGGTACAGAGAAGCAGCTGAAAAAACAGAGCATGCTGTACTGGGTAGCCGAGCAGGTGTCGCGTTTGTTTAGCCATTATATGGATTATCGCGGTTATTGCGCGCGTAACTGTCCTCCAAACAACTGTGGTTGTCCGAGTAACTGGTTAGAGTCCTGGGGGCAGGATATTGCGCTCGATATCGAGCAAATGATCTATAGCCCCAAAGATGAAAATGGTCATGAGATGCAGGTGGCGGATTTTGTCAAGATTCAGGCGCGTGAACTGGAAGCTTGGCAACGCTGGTTGTGGCAGCATGTATTTCAGGATGATTATGCCAAAATCCTGGAGATTGAACGCCTGTATTGGGAGCGGCTGGAGAATGCAGAAACCCGCGCCCAGGCTCTAAAACGACTACCGGCCCAGATTGTGGTATTTAGCCTGCTGGAACTGCCACCCAGCCAGCTGGATTTTTTACGCCGTTTGGGGCAATACATTGATATCTATATTTTTCACTTCAACCCCTCGCAGGAATACTGGGCCGACAGTGTCGATCCGGACTGGAAAGCCAGGTTTGATTTGCAGCGGGAAGAGCGCTTTATTCAGCGTTTTGAAAAGACCCGTCAACGTAAACCGAATGATGCGGAAATAAAAGACTTCAGGATCAAGCAGCTGAACTTTAATGCCGAAGACCGGGAATCGCGGCATCCGCTCCTGACCCGATTCGGCAAGCAGGCACGGGATCATTTTTCTCTACTCTCTAAACTGTCTTCGGGGGAAGAGGGTCTCTGGGCCGATGTCTTTGTCGATGAATATCAGGACAGGCTGCTGGCCAAAATCCAGTCGGATATCCTGTATTTATTGGAACCTGAACAGCATCAATATGCTTTAAGCCCTGATGATGATTCGGTACAGATTCATGTCTGTCATTCTTCATTACGTCAGCTGGAAGTCCTCAAAGAACAGCTGATTCACTGGCTGGCTCAAGATACGAATGACGTGCCGCGTCAGCCGAGTGATATTCTGGTGTTGACGCCAAGTTTGAAAGAACTCGAACCGGCAATTCGTAGTGTCTTTGCGCCACCACCGCGTGAGCGCGAAACCGGCAGCAAACGCCTGCAGAAAGATAACCTGTATTTACCGATCCAGATTGCCGGGGTGTCGCGTCTGGATGTCAGTAATGCCTGGCGCGCGGTACTGGGCCGGATTCAGTGGGTACGGCGCCGTTTCAGTATTGAGGACTTCGCCGACTGGCTCAGCCTGAATGCCACCCAGCAGTATTATGGTCTGGACTATAGTCAGGTAGAACGGATGTTGCAGTTGCTGACAGATGCTGGCTTCAAGCGTGGACTGGACCAGCAGCATTTACAGCAAAGCCTGAGCGCAGGCGATGAGGATTACCGGTTTAGCTTTAAATTCGCGCTGGACCGTCTGGCGTTGGGTCTGGCGATTCCTGAACATACCCTATTTCAGGATACCTTGAGTTATGCCAAGGTTCTGACCAGTGATTTTCCCTTGATATCCACCCTGATCCGGATTTATCAGGATCTGGTAGAGCGCCGTGACTGGCTGACTTTGCATGAAACCGGACAGCGCACGCCAGTCAAAACCTGGCTGGAATATCTGCGCGCCGATCTGAACGAGTTCCGTGATGCTGGCGTGGAATCGCTCAAAACCGTTGCCGAGATTATCGACAAGCAAATGCGGATGCTGACCTTGGCCGATTATCATGACCAGGATGATCCTCATGCCAGTCAGGAACTGGTGGCACTCAGTCTGCCTCTGCCTTATGTGCTGGAAGAAATTCAGAATACCCTGGAGATGCAGCTGGATCAGGCCGAACCGACCGGACAGATTACTTTTAGCCAGATTGGTCAGATCCGGCCATTGCCTTATAAACTGGTGGTGATGCTGAATCTGGATAGCGGTAAATTTCCGAGCCGTAATCAACAGGTTCCGTTTGACCTGATGCGCAGCCTGAAGCCGCAACTCGGTGACCGTTCCCGTCTGGATGACGAGCAGGGCGCCTTTCTGGATGCCTTGCTGCTGGCACAGGAAAATCTATGGCTGTTCTATAATGGCTTTGATCTGGAGGATGGTGAGGCTCGCGATCCATCCACTGCCTTGCAGGAACTGGTTCAACATATCGCGCTGATCTGCCAGTCTGAACAGCCGGATGTCGAAGTCGATCCGATGGTGGATATTCATGGTCTATCGGTCGCTCAACATATCCAGCAGCTTTATCATGTACATCCCTTGCAGCCTTTTGATCCGGCCGGATTCGCAGATATGCAGACACCACGTTATCAGGATCAGTGGTTTGCAGTGGCAGAATATATCCGCAGCGCCGAAGGCAAACGCAGCAGCTGGATTAATGCACATTATCCGGCACTAGAACAAAAAGAAATCCGGGTACTCAAAGGTGATGAATGGATCCGCGATATGATTTTCCCGGCACGTCTATTCCTGAAAAGTGTCGGGGTTTCCACGATTCGCTATGCCGATTTGCCGAGTTCCCGGGAACCCTTATTATTGAACAAGCTGGAACAGTATCAGGTGCGGGATTTCCTGTTACAACAAGAGCAGGAGATTGAGCCAAACCTGATGCTAGACCGTTTGCCGGTGGGCAAAACCCAGCAAGCCACCTGGCTGGGCAGCCAGCAGGAACAGCAGTTATTGCAAGAACGTTTGCTACAGTTGGGCAAAGAACTGACGCCAGTCACCCAACAATCCCTGCAGTTCAGTCCTGAACTGATCATTCATATAAACGTGCCTCAGGTTCCACACAGCAGCTACTGGCTGAGTATGCAATCCTCTTCGGCCTCGGAAAAACGCCGTGCCCAGATCTGGCTGGAGTATCTGCTATGGCTGGCTTACTTGAATGACGATGCACGCTCACCAGAACTGGAGCGCATTGTCATTTTCAGTAATAAAACCCTGAAGTTTTCTGGCTTGAGTTCGAGCAAGGCACATGAGTATTTGCAGCTCTGGTTAAAGGCCTGGGAAATTGGTCAACAGCAGCCGCTGGTCTTGCCGGCAGAATTACTGATGAAAAAAGAGTGGCAGTGGGCCGAGAATGAACAGGGTAAAATGACTATTGTGGAAATGCCGGAATTGCTAAAGGCCTGGAACAACAGCTATGAGAGTGTCAAACCTTTGGCTTCGGATGAATCCAGTCTGCTGCATCAAGACTGGCAATTTATTTTGCAGGATCAGGATCCGGATCTGGCCTTGCAAAACTGCTGTCATGATTTTGCCCATGGCCTGTATGCGCCGATTCATCAACATCTGGAATGGGTGAAATAGCCGTATGACTTTCTTAAAGCAGCAGACGCAAAGAGCCATTTCTACCAATCCGATTCAGGACATGAAGTTTCGGGGCCTACACTGGATTGAAGCCTCGGCAGGCACCGGCAAGACCTATACGCTATCCAGTCTGATGGTGCGGATTTTTCTGGACCAGTATTATCCGCATCAGGTGATTGCGACGACATTTACCCGTAAGGCCACGGCTGAACTGAAAAACCGGGTACGGCTTCGCGTCGAGGAAACGCTGGCTTATATCCAGCGTCATCAGCAGCTCAATTCAGTTGAAATCGCAGCAAAAATCCAGAATGAAACCGATCCTTTATTTCAGCAGGTACTGAAAGATTATGGTTCACGGCTGGATTATGCCCGTCGCCGTTTACGTCTGGTGCTAAACCAGCTGGATGAACTGTTTGTCGGCACCCTGGACAGCTTTAGCCAGAAACTGTTACGTGAATTTGCCTTTGAAAGTGGCAAGATTGAACGTGCAGAACTGACCGAAGATCAGGATCTGTATATTCAGCAGCTGATTCATGATGTGCTGCGTGACTGGATTCAGCAGCAGCCGCAATATATGGTCAATCATCTGTATGTTCAAAATCTGCTGAAACCGGTGGAGCATTATACCGGGCTGGTGCGTGATGCCCTGAATTTCAGCAAGCAGCATTTCCGCAAGATCGAACTGGCTGAATGTGACCTGAACAAATTGGAAGCCTGCATCAGTCAATTAGTGAGTATTCAGGAGCATGATCTTGCCGTCATGCGGCGTTATTGTCAGGAAAGTCCGAAGTATTTTCACAAGAGTTTTTTGACCAAGTTAACCGAAATTTGTGAAAACTTTATGACCTGGAGCGCAGCCCTGAAAAATCAGGGTGGCATGAGTTTCTTTGATGCTGAATTGCAGCCGATTTTACTGAATCTGTGCCATTTGCGCCGCAAGAAAACCGATTTCCAGCCGACCACTCAGGTCTTTAACAAAAGCTGTCCGGATGCAGAGCAGCAGCTGATTTTGCAACATAGTCTGATCGTGGCAATTGATGCGCTGTGTGAGGTCAAACAGTATCTGGATGAGCAGCTGCAACAGCTTACGACCTATCTGGAATTTCATATTATTCAAAGTGTGCAGACCCGTTTGCCACAAACCTTGCAGCAGCAGGGTGAAACCACTTTTTCCCAGCAAATTCGTACATTGGCGGAAGCATTGCAAGGCCAGCAGGGACAGCGTTTTGCCCAGTTTGTACAGGCACGTTATCCGCTGATTCTGGTCGATGAATTTCAGGACACCAATCAGGATCAGGATGATTTGCTGGCCAAGATCTGGCGTGATGCCAACCGGGTGCAGTCCGGCTGCATGATTATGGTCGGTGATCCGAAACAGGCAATTTACGGTTTCCGTGGCGGCGATATGCTCACCTATAACAAGGCACATGCCGATGTGTTGCATAAACAGGGCCGCGAATATACCCTGATGCAGAACCATCGGTCAGTCAAACCACTCGTAGAAGTGGTTGATGCGCTGTTCCAGCGGCAAATGGATTTTGGCGAACAGGTGCAGTACACCTTGATTCAGGCCGGTAGTCGCCCGCATCCAGATCTGGTCGATATGGGCAGGATCAACCCGCAGCCTTTACGATGGATTCAGCTAGGTGAATCGGACCTGGAGGCAGACCAGGTGGCCTGGAAAATCCGTGCATTGCTGAATCAGTCTGCCCAGCAGCAACTGTACTTTCAGCAGCAAGAGCATCAGCAAAGCCTGAGCGCAGATGATATTGCCGTGTTGGGATTTGGGCATTTTGCTCTGGAACAGGTGAAGCAGCGTCTGCAGCGTATGGGCATTCCCTCCTATAAAGAATCCAAACAGAGCGTGTTTGCCAGTACCATCGCTCAGGATGTCGCGGCCGTATTGACGGCGATTATGGATCCTTTCAATGAGGCCAAGGTCAAGCGGGCTTTACTAACCCGTCTGCTGGGCTTCAATCTGAAAAAACTGATTGATTTGCAAAGCCAGAGTGAAGGCCTCAGTCGCTATATTGCGGATCTGGATATAATTCGGGAAATGTGGTTTGAGAAAGGCTTTTTGACCGCCTGGAATTATGCACTGAACCTGTTTCAGGTCTGGACCAATCTGGTGGCCAGTCAAAGTCTGGACAATGAGCGGGTGGTGGTCAATCTGCGCCATCTGACCGAGATGCTGAGCCAGCAGAGTGAATATTATCAGGGGGCGCAAAAACTCTATCACTGGTATTTGCGCCAGCTTCAGTCACCTTCAGGCAAGGACAGCGAAAAAGAACGCAAGCTGTCTGGGGATCATGGGGTGCAGCTGATGACCATTCATGCCTCCAAAGGGCTGGAATTTAAAGTGGTGTTTTTATTGGGAGCAGATGCTGCTTTTGATGTGAATAAAGGCAATCTGAATTTTTCCCTGTCTGCGCCTGAACAGGACAACATCCTGGAACAATCCCGGGTGATTGCAGTGAATCACAAGAATTTACATGAGCAGGCGATTCTGCAGAATGCAGCGCGTAATGCTGCCGAAAACCACCGACTCTGGTATGTGGCGCTGACCCGTGCCAGTCACCGGGTATATGCCATGCTGCAGGACCAGAACGCACAGTCTGATTCCGGGCTGGCCTTCTGGCGTGGTCAGGGAGATCAACTGTTTCAACATGCTTTAAGTCTGGTCGAGCCGCCTCTGTCTCAGGAGCCACCGCGCCTGGTCGAGCAGTCGAACCATCATCAGGTCGACATGCGGGCGCAACCTTTGCCAGAGCGGCAGTTTTATCCGCGAACCAAAACCAGTTTTACGGCTTTGTCACAGCATCAGCTACATGGACATATCTTGCAGGACGATCTGGTCACGGCTTATGAACAGCCCGACAGTGCTGCCGATGAAATTCATTTTACCGGTCTGGAAGAACAGCCAGCAGCTGTGCCTTTAGACTGGATTAGGCTGAATTTTCCTAAAGGCACCGTAGCCGGAACATTCTTGCACAGCATTTTTGAACATATTGATTTTCAGGACAGCAGTTACTGGAATCTGGAAATCCGGCGCCGTTTTAAAAATACCGCACCGCAAATCTGGCAGGAAATGAAAGAAAAATTTGAACAGGCTTTTCATATACGTAGTGTACTGGAACAGGCTTTTTCCCTGCATTATCAGGCCGCTGTGGTGAATCTGCGAACCTTGTTTCAGGCCACAGCTCAGGCAGATTTCAAAGCCGAGGAATTGCGTCATAGTATGCAGCGCGTATTGTCCAGCCTGAACTATAAGTTATTGACCGGAATTCGCCTGCATGACCAAAGTGAAGTTTATCGCCAGCAATGGCAGCAGCTGTTTCACTCGGCACAACAGCTCGAGCGTTCAGCTCTGCTGGAATTTTTAGGTCAGTTTCGAGTGTATTTCGATGGGCTGGAGGATGACTCCTTTATCCAGTTTTTTGAACAGGAAGTGGCTCAGCTCACACGCCCTGCAAGTACTGAATCACTGAATGTGGACAATATTTTCCAGACTGCATTTGATGGCTTGCTGGACGAGATCACAGAAGATATTTTGCTGAACCTGATGCATGACTGGGTACATGACATTCTGGCCACTCCGATTCAGGCAGATTTTGCCTTGGCACAGCTGGAGGCTAAACAGTATCTTTCAGAATTCCCTTTTTATCTGTCCTTGACCGATGCCCCTTTGCAGATTCGGCAAATCCATCAGCTTTTTCTCGAACATGACATGATCATGAGCGATTTTAATGAGGCCAAGTCGGCACGTTATCTGACCGGTTCCATCGATCTGGTGTATTTCGATGGCCAGCGCTACCATATTGCCGATTATAAAAGTAACTTCCTCGGACCTGATCAGCAGCACTATAGTGCTGAAGCCATTCAGCAGAATATGAGCCAGTCCAGTTACTGGTTGCAGGCCGCTTTGTATCTGGTGGCGCTGCATCGGTACCTGAGTGCCAATATGCAGACTTATTCGATTCAGCAGCACTTGGGCGGCGCGACCTATCTGTATTTACGTGGGATGAAGGGACAGGTCCAGCAAGGAGCCTATCATTGGCAACCGGACTCTGAATTTATAGAAAAACTGGATCAAATACTGGGCTATTTTGAGCAGAAAAAATCAGCATGATTTTGCGATTTTATAAGATATATAGAGATTAAACATGAAATTATCCTGTGGATAACTTTGAGGATAACTGTGTGGAAAATGAGCAGAATCACGTGTCGCAGCAAGACTCCAATTTAATGGCCTGGATTGACTATTTGTGTCAGCCGCCGTTTAGTACGGCTACATTTGATCCGGCAGCAAAATTCTTGATTCAGCAACTGCTTGAGGCGATACAGGCAGGGGATAGCTGTATCGAAGTTGATCCTCAGCAGGTTGCCTTATTGCATAATCTGGTTCTAGACCGCCGTCAGCAGGGTGCAGGAATTGCACCATTTATTTTTGTAGATCAGCATTTATATCTGTACCGCTATTGGCAACTGGAACAGGCAGTAGCCTCACATATTGCTCGGATTAAAGCCCAACCGGTTGCCGCTATTGATTTATCCGAACGTGATCGCAATTTATTGTCAGATCCACAGCAAAAATTGGCACTGGAAATGGTTGCGCGGCAGGCGCTGAATATTATTAGCGGCGGTCCGGGTACCGGTAAAACCTATACCTTGGCGCATATGATTGCGGTCCTGCATGAAGCCTTGCCAAATATCCGGATTGCCATGGCAGCACCTACCGGAAAGGCCGCACAGCGCATGAAAGAAGCACTGCAAAAAGCCTTGCACAGTGAAGCGTTACAACAGTTTGAGCTAGAACAATTAAAACAGTTACAACCGGTCACCCTGCATCGCTTATTGGGTCTGGGCACTCGCGGACAGCCACGCTTTCATGCCAAGCAGCCTCTGCCTTATGATGTGATCGTGGTCGACGAAGCCTCGATGCTGGATTTAAACCTGTCACAGATGTTACTGGCCTCCGTACCGTCTCATGCACGGCTGATTTTACTCGGTGATGCAGATCAGCTGGCCTCTGTGGATGTGGGAACGGTATTGGCAGATTTACAGCAAGTAGCGACTCTGGAAGATAACCGGGTCAATTTAATCACCACGCGGCGTTTTGCGCCTGGAGCCAGGATTGGCGCAATGGCGGAGTTTATCCAGCAGAATCATCAGCCTTCTCACGTCTTGCAGAAATTTGAGCAGCAGATTGTGGCAGCCAGTGAGTTACAGGCGATCGATTTGGATCAGGTGAAGATCGACCAGTTGCAGTTACAATACCTGCTCGCTGGTGCCGAACAGACCGCGCATAATTTGAATCAGTATTATGACCAGCTGATGTATGGTTATCAGGCTTATGTACAGGCCATAAAAACAGAACGAAACTCAGCTGATTTTGAACACTATGTGCAACAGGTGGTCAAAACTTTTGATGATTACCGTATTTTAACGGCAATCCGTTCTGGTGATCTGGGGCTGCTCAAGATCAATCTACAGATTGAGCAACGTTTTCTAGCAGCCCAAGGTCAGTTGAAACAGGGCGACTGGTATGTCGGACGACCCGTCATGATGAGCTATAACGACTATCAGTTGGGCCTGGCCAATGGTGATATTGGTATCTGTTTTTTACGTGAGCAGTCTGGTCAACGTCAGTTTGAAGTGTATTTCCCGAGTCTGGAAAAATGGGTATTAGCCACCCGTTTACCTAAAAGTATTGAAACCGCTTTTGCGCTGACCATTCACAAATCTCAAGGTTCAGAATTTTCCCATACGGCCGTGGTGCTGGATCAATATGCAAAAAATTTATTGAGCAAAGAGTTGATTTATACTGCAATTACTCGAGCCAAAAAAGTGGTCAGTTTACTGGTGGATTGTGATGCTTTTACACAGGCACTTTGTGTCAGAACTACCCGGAAAAGTGGTTTGGGCCAAAAAATCATTGAACAATCTAGTAATTTAATTGGCAAAAATAATCAAATCTTGTAGGTAAAAGCTTACAAGGATTCAGGAAATTGACGCATAGAGCTTTTGCTCAGTTTTTGAGAAGATTGGTTCTACAAAATAACTCAACACGGAAAGTTGAGCATAATCGCATAATGATAATAATAATGTCGGTAGACAGCGAACTTACAGTGAAGTAAGTGAAAGAGGAAACTTACAGCCGCTAAGCCTTGTAGTTTTGGGAGAGACTACAAGGCTTTTTTATATCCTGATTTTTTTATAGGAAGCTTGCTGGATTTTTATCCTAACCTGAGTTCGACATAAAA
>NZ_DCLL01000053.1 GCF_002321025.1 Acinetobacter lwoffii | reverse complement strand
ACCATGGAAAGATACAAAGATTAGCTCGCTAGAACGAAATGAATTACTTCGAACAATTAAACGTTTAGGCAGCACGCTATGGAAAAAATGGTCAGGCTATCATCGGCGAAGTTTGGTTGAAACTAAGATGCATTGCATCAAATTATTAGGAGATAAACTCAGTGCAAGGAGTTTTGATAGCCAAGTGAATGAGATCCATGCACGTGTAGCAGTCCTTAACAGATTTACGGAATTAGGTCGCCCACTTACCCAAGTTACGCCTTAAATTTGGCTCAATTAGGGGCGCTTTGCATTTCAAATCTTTGTGCAACAAAGCCTCAGTAATGCCAAACTTTTGGATCATCAATACCGTACTTTTGCGTCAGTAATGCCACACTTTTGCATCTGAAAATAAGAAAAGCTGGAAAAATACAAAAGTACTGGGGCTAATTCATAAGACTAAATAATAGTAATAATTATCATATGTTTATAGTAGTATCCATTTTTTAGTACTTTATAAAAATATTTGGGGTAAATATGAAACTGCACAATGATAATTTAATTTTTTCTCCCTCAGATTTGATTTTGTTTTTAGAAAGTCCTTTTGCTTCCTGGATGGAACATTTCAGTCTTATTTCTCCTGAAGCTTTAGATTTTAAAGATCAAGATGATGCAATGATGCTCATGCTTCAGGATAAAGGAGCAGAGCACGAATCATCTGTATTGGAAGAGTTGAAGCAACAAGGCTTAACAATTACAGATATAGGATTAAGTTCAGATAAGAAAGCTGCAACGATACAGGCTATGAAAGAAGGTGTAGATGTTATTTTTCAGGCTTGTTTAAGTAAAGGTAAGTTTACTGGATTTGCTGATTTTTTAGTTAAGGTTCCAGGTTCTAGTCAACTTGGGGACTATCATTATGAAATTTGGGATACCAAACTCTCTAAATCACTACAACCTTATTACACCATCCAACTGTGTTGTTATCAGGAAATGATTGCAGCTATTCAAGGCCGTTATTCGAATGATTTTGTCATTATTTTAGGCGATCAAACTCAGCAGCGATTGAGAACACAAGAATTTTACTATTACTACCAATCAGTAAAAAATGCCTTTTTGCAATTGCACGAAGAATTCGATTTAGAAAAGTACCCTAATCCTTCTGACTCCAAGTCATGGGGTTGTTGGAGTAATTATGCGAAGCAATTACTCAAAGATAGAGATCATCTTTCTCAAGTTGCCACAATTACACGCTCGCAAATCAAGAAGCTGAATGCTGAGGGTATTCAGACGATGCAAGATTTGATTGATAGTGATAAGCTAAATATTAAGGGCTTGAATACTGATGTATATAAAAGATTAAAAGCTCAGGCTCGGATTCAGCGGCAAAGTGAAGGGCTTACAACGCCTTTATTTGAAATCATTAACACTCATGAAAAACTAGGATTGGCATTATTACCCCAGCACTCTGAAAATGATGTGTACTTCGATATCGAGGGGTTTCCTTTAATTGAAGGGGGACTTGAGTATTTATGGGGATGTACATATTTCGATGAAAAGGGTGAGCGTAAATTTATAGACTTTTGGGGTCACAATGAAATTGAAGAAAAAATAGCATTTAAATCATTTATCGAATGGGTTTATGCACGTTGGCAGCAAGATCCTACGATGCATATTTACCATTATGCAAACTATGAAATTGCTGCATGTAAGAAGCTTATGTGCCGTTATGGTGTTTGTGAATTTGAAGTAGATCAATTGTTAAGAAATGAAGTTTTTGTTGATTTATACAAGATCGTTAAAAATGGATTACGGATTGGTGAACCTAAATATTCTATTAAAAATGTAGAACACTTATACCGTGGTAAACGTGAGACAGAAGTGGGTTCAGGGGGGGATTCTGTTGTCGTGTATGAAAATTGGCGAGTTAATCCAGATGGCTTAATCTGGCAAATATCACAGGTCCTGAAAAGTATTCGAGACTACAATATTGATGATTGTAATAGTACGCAAGAGTTGGTGGCTTGGTTGCATCAGAAACAGCAAGAATTTGGCATCCAGTATGTAGGTAAAAAAGACATTGTAGAAAAAGAGCTAAGTGAAGAAACAACGGCATTAACTCAGTTAAGAGATCAATTATTGAGTAAAGCAGAATCTCTTAAGTCTCAAGATATAATTGAGTCACAAATTTGTGAAAACATGGCTTGGGCTCTGGAATTCCATCATAGAGAAGCTAAGCCAGTTTTTTGGCGACTCTTTGAAAGAATGGGCTTAACAGTAGAAGAGCTTTATGATGACCTTGATTGTCTAGTAAATTGTATTCGTACAGACAAAGAGCCATTTAAACCAACCCCTAAAGCAAGAAGCTTAGCATATGAGTATTCATTTGATCCTCATCAAGAATTTAAAATGGCAAATACCACTAGCTTTTATATTCTTGGGGAGGAAGATGAAAAGGGAAACAATCTTAAAGCGACATTATTAAAAGAGCATTCATCAGTTTCAAAAGGCAGAATTTGCTTACAGCTTAAAGAACCGCTTTCTGTTGTGCATTTAATTCCAGATGATTATGTGAATCCAAAGCCTATTCCAAAAGCAATAGAAACAGTAGTCCGAAGCTATTATGAAAACCAGCTCAATGATGATGCTATTCTCCATTTTTTAAGACGGGATTATCCACGCATCAAGGGTATAGAAAAGGGAGAAATAATTGTTTCGAGCCATAAAAAATTAGAAAAGTTAGATCAAATAAAATTGGCAATTTGTAATTTGGATAACTCATATATTGTGATTCAAGGACCTCCTGGTGCAGGAAAAACCTTTACAGGTAAGCATGTTATTGCAGAACTACTTAAGCAAGGAAAAAAAGTAGGCATTAGCTCAAATTCCCACAAGGCAATTAATAATCTTTTGATTGGCGTGGCACAGTATTGCCAAAATGAAAATATTCCAGCTCATTTCTGTTGTACAAAAAATACAGATACTGAAATTGAAAACTTTGGAATTTCAGAAATTAAGAATGACAAAATAGTTGAATATCTTGATGGAGCATGTGTCATTGGTACCACAGCATGGGGGTTTTCTCGTGAGGAATTAAATAAGCAATTTGATTATTTGTTTATTGATGAAGCAGGGCAAGTATCGGTAGCAAACTTAATTGCAATGAGTCAATCAGCTCATAATTTGGTTTTAATGGGTGACCAAATGCAACTAGGACAACCCGCTCAAGGTACGCACCCTGGCGATAGTGGTTTGTCTATTTTAGATTATTTGCTAAAAGATCATCCAACAATTGAGCCTAACCGAGGCATCTTTCTCGACACTACCTACAGAATGCATTCAAAAGTAAATGAGTTTATCAGTCAGGCAATTTATGAGGGTAAGTTAAATTCACATCAGTCTAACGATCTCCAAGTTATACAAGTCCCTGATGCTTATAAGGGAGCATTAAATAAGGAAGCAGGTGTTGTATTTATCCCCGTTGAACATGACGGAAATACTCAGGCTAGTGATGAAGAGGTTCAAGCGATTCAACATGCTGTAAATGAGCTTCTTGGGCGAATTTATACCGACAAGGAAGGTAATAAAAAGTCCATTACTTTGGATGATATGTTATTTGTAGCGCCGTATAACTTTCAGGTGACTAAACTTAAATCTGTTTTAGGTGAAAATGCAAAGTTGGGAAGTGTAGATAAGTTTCAAGGCCAGGAAGCACCTATTGTATTTTTCAGTTTATGCGCAAGTGATGCGAACGATTCACCACGCGGAATGGATTTTTTGTTTGATAAAAACCGTTTAAATGTAGCGAATTCGAGAGCACAGTCTTTAGCAATCGTGGTGGGGAATCCAAACTTAATGAATTGTAATGCAAGCAATATTAAACAGCAGAAGTTGGTGAATGTATTTTGTCAGTTAATAAATTATGCACATGAATGTAATGGTGTTGATCAGAAAAATAATGATTTTTTGAATATCGCTTAATTAAGAGTTTTTTTAGGAATGTAAAGTAATGATTGAAACTAATTTAAATCAAGATGATAGATTTTCTTGGATCGAAGTTTACAGAAAATTATTTGAAGTTATTTTGAGTTATGAAAATAAAAAAAATGATTTGGTGGTAATAATCCAAAAAATTGCTAAGGGTAATGGAATTGACTTTGGGTTAGATAAAATAGTTAAAAATAATCAAGAGGTATTTGTAGAACATTCTGAGATTGATCCATTTACTGTATTGAATACTATAAATTCTGGTAGTGAAAAAAATAATATTAGCATGCTTCAAGATTTATTGAATATTAATGGAAATAATAAGATAGTTGTTTCTGATTTTAATTTTAGAGGAGTGCCACGTTGTTATAATACTAAGTGGTATTACCCTTTTAAACAAGAGTTGAATAATGGTCAATTTTTAGAAAGAAATGAAAATGATATTCCGAATATTTGGAAGGTTTTTAAAAAAATAATTAAAAATGAAGATATTTCGAATAATGAATTTGCCAGAATATTGAACATAAGGTCTGTTGGAATTGTAAAACTATCTCAAGCCTTATATTTTTCTGATCCAGTGAAATATATTCCACTAACTCCAAAAGTTCGTGAATACTTAAAAACTATAAAAATAAAAGTACCTAAAGATGGTGAAGATAGATTAAAAACTTGGTCGGAATATCTTGATTGTTTGAATGCATTAAGTGCATCTTTTAATAAGCAACCTATGTACTTAATATATGACGAGATTTTTAATATGGAAGTTGTAAGAGGAATTGAAGAAAATGATGTTGTGGAAAATCTAAACTCTATTAATCGAGATCATATGTCTAAACATCCATTAAACCAAATTCTTTATGGCCCAGCAGGAACGGGTAAAACTTACAATACTATTAATTATGCATTATCGATTTTAGATGGGAGAGACCCTGAAAAACAACAAACCCAAGATGATAGAGACAAATTCAAAAAATATATGGATGAAGGCCGCATTAGTTTTGTGACCTTCCATCAAAGTTATGGTTATGAGGATTTTGTTGAAGGTGTCAAAGTCGTACCCGAGAATAATCAGCTAACTTACCCCGTCATACCTGGCATTTTCAAAAAAATTTGTGAGTTAGCTAGTGCAAATGTTAAACCTAATATCGGCGACAAATTTGATTTAGGAAATAGAGCCATATGGAAAATGTCGTTAGGTCGAGCTGGTATTGAAGATGATCTATACCGATCTTGTTTAGATAATGATATTGTCACATTAGGTTGGGGAGATTCTATTGATTTCACAGGATGTAATGAATTTCAATCGATAAAGCATAAATTAGCTGAATTTGATTATCCTATAAATCAATTGGATACAGCAGCTGCTTATGTTAATACTTTTAAAAATAAAATAAAAAATGGTGATTTAGTTGTCATTACGGATGGAAATCTAAAATTTAGAGCAATAGCAGAGATAATTGGAGAATATGAATATAATAGTGAGCCAAAGTTTAGTTATCACCAAGTGAGAAAAGTGAAATGGCTGAAAAGTTTTTCACCAAGCTTAAATAATGAGGATTATTTCAAAAAAATATTCTCGCAATCAACAGTTTATAATCTTGAAAATGCAGTAGATAAAGATAAACTTCAAAATTTATTAACTATAGAAAAAAATGAGAAAAGTAATATCGATAAGAAATACGTTCTTATTATTGACGAAATTAACCGGGGAAATATTTCTAAAATTTTTGGTGAGTTGATTACTTTAATTGAAGAATCAAAAAGAGTGGGTAAGGCTGAAGCTTTAGAGATTATTTTACCAAACTCTCCAAATGTAAAATTTGGCGTTCCAGAAAATCTTTATATTATTGGAACAATGAATAGTTCTGACCGCTCATTAACTTCAGTGGATATCGCTTTAAGACGTCGCTTTGAATTTATTGAGATGCAACCTCAACCAGAAGTTTTAGAAGATATTGCTATACAAGGCTTAGGAGGGAATGCTGTTTCTAATATATTGGAAGTGATGAATAATAGAATCAAAGTTTTATTAGACCGTGATCACTGTATTGGTCATGCATATTTTACTGAATTAAAACCTACTTCTGAAAAAGAAAAAGCTACTGTTCAAGAGCTTATGAAAATTTTTGAAAAAAGGATTATTCCTTTATTACAAGAATACTTCTTTGATGATTGGAGTAAGATTAATTTGGTACTTGGTAATAACGCGATGATAAAAACTGAAAAATTAGATAAATCCCTATTTCCAAATATGGATGAACAACTAATGAAAAACCTTGAAAGTAGAAATTGGGAAGTCAATACAAAACTCTTTAAAGAAGATTCTGAACAAGATCAAATCAATGAGATTAATAAAATTATTGGAATAGAAGCTCAAAATAATATCAAGGTTGTAGAAAGTGCTGAGTCTGCGTGAATACGGTGTCATTGAAGACAATGGCACTAACCAACCTTATACAATGGGACTAGATCATATCTGCGTCCCTACTTCGGTTTTTGATTATTTATGTGAGCTTTCTAGCCAAACTAAAAAAAATGGTGCTACCATTTTTGAGTTAGAAGGCAGACGTAAAATAAAAGTCGATAACTATGTCGGTATTATTCAAACACCATGTGGTCATACCATTGAGATTTTACCTAAGCATATAGAGCTACCAGTTCAACAGGAAGGTAGTAAGAGTCAGGAATTCCACAAAGAAATAGAAAACGTAATTAAAAAAGAACGTGCATTACTCAGAAAAATGCTGCGAGCCTTATGGAAGCTTCCATCCCCTCGAGAAGCAGGCTCAGCCTCATTGGATAAGTTAGATTTACCTTTGAGTGAATGGATCATGAGTCGCTTTTTGGAGGCATGCAACCTATTGCTTCAGCGAGGTGTAAGGTCTGAATATCAATGTGTTGCAGAGCAAAGTGCCTATTTGAAAGGTAAATTGAATATCCAAAGATATCTGACTCAACCAGTGACCGAGCAACATCGTTTTCCGATTGAACATGATATTTTTTCTTTAAATACCGCGCCAAATCGTCTTATTAAAACTGCATTAGAAAAAATCTGTAAACTCACACAAGATACTGATAATTGGCGATTAGCAAATGAAATCCGTCTTAAATTGAGTGAGGTGCCAACGAGTAGATTGCCGCGTTTAGACTTTCCTCAATGGAAATCAGGTCGTTTATATGCTCAATATGAACCAATCAAAGTCTGGTGTGAAATAGTCCTAGGAGAGCAGACACCATCTGCATTACATGGTGAATGGCATGGAATGAGTTTGCTGTTTCCGATGGAAAAGTTATTTGAAGCTTATGTGCTGAGTAAGGTTGAAAAAGCATATTCGGATCATTATCGAATCCAAAGGCAGAAGAGCAATAAATATTTGTGTCATCATAATGGAAAAGATAGATTTAATCTTCGGCCAGATATTTACTTTGAAGCGAAAAATAAAAATATTCATAGCAATATGATTTTAGATACAAAATGGAAATTATTGGATCAGAATAGTGAAGACCAGCGTTATGGAATCAGCGATGGTGATATGCAGCAAATGTTTGCTTATAGTTATATGTACCTTGAACACGATGGTCCAATAGTTTTGATTTATCCAAAAAGTTTAAAATTTAATGAAGCTTTACCAAAGTTTCAGTTAAATAAGCATGAAAGAGATCAAGGGAAAAATCCAAAGATATGGGTTCTCCCTTTCGATCTAGATAATGATGAATTAATCGGTTTTGATATGATAAAAGAATCAAGACATTGGAGACTTTTGACTTAAATGCACGATAGCTAACTTATTATCTGATATTGGATACTTTGAAAGAACAATGCTAAAGAATACATCTCTATCTTTGACATACTTTAAATGATCAACAGTATCTTCTAGCAGCAGTAAATAGCCAGATTCTGAAGAAAAATCATAGCTTATTGAAAAATTTAAGCATACTGTTTCAGTATCCGATATCGTTTTAAGATAGGTATTGAGTTGTTTTTCATAACCAGCATCGTTTTGCAATATCTCATGGGTGTTGATGTATCGATGTCCATCTTTATATGAGTCAGAATTAAAAAAATCCTGAGGATCAAGATAACATTCAGCCGAGAAATAAAATTTAATAAAACTATGGTAAAGCTTTTCTAAAGCCTGTTGGGATGTCATAGATTGATCATGCTCGAATACTAGAGCATTTAGATCATTTTCCAGTCTATTGTTTGAATGTGTGGGTATGATAAGGTGAAGTTTACTGCAATTTAGTTGAGGGTTGTTGAGTTCATCCCAAGATTCCAGGATGACAATATTGATTTTATTTTCAGTCTTGCTAGGAATTTGTTCTAAAGTTTTAATTGTAAATAATATAGGGTTTAATCCATCTTTAAATGGCTGGCAAAAATCAACGGAAATCTCTTTATTTGTATAAATAACAACATTTTGTGGTGTATTAGAGGTTGTGTGAGTCATGTTCTATAATTGGATTCAAAATTCGTAGAAGGTTTTATTCATAGCATGAACGATATAATAAAGATACTTGTAAACCAAAATTATAATTCAGTTTATATCGTTGGAGATCTTCACGGATCTTATAGTCTTCTAATGCAAGAGCTTCATCTAAAGAATTTTGATTTTGATAATGATCTACTGATCTGTACAGGAGATCTCATCGATAGAGGTGATGAAAATTTAGAATGTATTTCATTACTCGATCAAACATGGTTTTTAACTGTGCGTGGTAATCATGAAGAAATGTGTATTAGAGGGCAACATGATCCTAAAATGAAAGACATGCATGCAAGGAATGGCGGAGCATGGTTTTATAGACAATTTCAAAAGACACGACAGAGAATTATTGATCGTTTAGCAAAGTTACCATTGGTGATTGAAGTTGAGCTGAAAAATAAAAAGATAGGTATTATTCATGCTGATATTGATATTCATGATTGGAATGCTTTTAAGCACGATATTGCACAAGGTGACTACAAGATTTCAGGTGTCAGTTCTGCTTATGCGAACGCGCTGTGGGGGAGAGGACGAATTCGTCAGCATTCCGCTCATTATGATGTTGTCGAAAATATTGATGAAATATATCTAGGTCATACCATTGTAAAAGAGCATACTCAAATCGATAATTGCCATTATATTGATGTTGGTTCCTCTTTTACCAAGAAGCTGTGTATTGTCAAAATTCAATGAATTAGCGATGTGGTAGGGGAGTTTGGTGGTGAAAAAAGCTTAATTGATCAAAAAAGAAACAGTTAAACTATGTATCCTAGCTTGTATCCTGTAATTTTTAAAAATAAATTAATTTAATAAAAACAATAGGGTAGGTAATAGTTTCCGTCTGTCTGGGCCCACCATATAAAACAACCCCTTACGTGCATTAATCATAAGGGGTTTTTTGTTTTTGGATATTATGAAATCTGAAGTAAGCAATTCACTTAATTGATCGTCGTTCTTATCTCGAAGGACTTAAAATGGGTTGCCTCCACTGATAATGAACTTTTCTAGTTTGCCTTTCAATAAAGATTCTTCGTTACCAGCTTAATAAAAAAGCATCTCCCTCAGATATTACTTTTGTTATCTAAATTCCATAAACATCCTCTTTAATCAAAAAAAAAGTTCATATTTATGAAATAATTGTGATGTAGTTCAAAGAATATCTGCAAAAAAAGTGAAAAGTAGATGAAATGCATTTTACAACTGAAAAAATTATGCTAATTAATATGAGATGATTTTTTAGTCAAAAATCATGATGTTTCAGGACGGAATATCTTAAGAAGCGTATTAAAAAAATGATTAAACAGGAGTTTCAATGATGCTTCAGCTTTTAAGAAAATTGTTTTGTTTGCATATTTATGAGTATGAGCAAATGCAAGAGATCGGGGAACACAGGGAGTGTCGTAAGTGCGGTACGAATAAGGACTAAAGTTTTTGCAAGAAAAGTGAGCAATGGCTCACTTTTTTTATGCTTGTTATGGGCTAATTTCCGTTAAAATTAAAGGGAAATTTCATCACGATGAACAGGCATATGAGTAAAGATTTTCATGCAGATACCTATATCGTAGACAGCAAGCTGGCAGATACGCTGCACTGGCTCAGCCTGCATCAAGATAGTTATGACTCCTTTAGTTATGATGCAGTCACGCAAGCGCTGATGGTGCATCATGCCAATGGAGTAGATCAAATCCGAGTCGGAGATTATCTGAATGCCCGTTATGGCATTTTAATTACTGCACATAACTTTTCTGCGAGTTTATCAACTTAAACAGTGATTAACTTGCCATTGCATCTGTAGCCAGACTGCGAACACTCGGTTTTGGCTGTTCTGCAACTAAACCTAATTTTGCAAAAAGTTGCTGATCCCGGCCTTGGGATGTATTAGGGGTCGTCAGCAGTTTTTCACCAGAAAAAATAGAATTGGCACCGGCCATAAACGCCAAAGCCTGATCCGAATCGCTTAAGGATTCGCGGCCGGCAGAAAGGCGAATATAACTTTTAGGCATTAGCAAGCGTGCCACGGCAATGGTCCGAATCCATTCAATCACATCCAATTTTTCTACATCTGCCATCGGTGTGCCTTCAATCGGCACCAACATATTAATCGGCACAGATTCCGGATGAATCGCCAAAGTTGCAAGTTCATACAATAAACCAATCCGGTCATCACGGCTTTCACCCAGACCCACAATACCGCCGCTACAAACTTTCATACCAGCCTGACGCACATGATCCAGAGTATCCAGACGATCATCAAAGCTACGCGTGCTGATGATATGTGAATAGTATTCACGAGAAGTGTCCAGATTATGGTTGTAATAATCCAGTCCTGCATCTTTCAAGCGTTCAGCTTGCGATCCATTTAGCATCCCCAGTGTCATGCAGGTTTCCAGACCGAGTGCTTTAACTTCACGTACCATTTCCAGCACATAAGGCATATCGCGTTCATGCGGGTTGCGCCATGCAGCCCCCATACAGAAGCGTGAACTTCCTGAGGCCAGCGCCTGTTTGGCTTCCTGAATCACTTTATCCACAGCAATACGTTTTTCAGCTTCCAGTTTGGAATCATAATGCGCTGATTGTGAACAGTATTTACAGTCTTCAGGACATTTACCGGTTTTAATCGAGAGCAGGGTACTCACCTGAACGGTATTCGCAGTGAAATGTTCACGATGAACCTGTTGCGCCTGAAATACTAAATCCATTAAAGGCTGCTGATAAAGTGCTTGTATTTCTTCACGTGACCAATCATTACGTACCGCATCACTACTGTTCATCTCTTTCCCTATCTATGCTTATTTATCATTCGGTTCATCTTAATAAAAATAAGCTTTTGCTTCACTAGCAAAATATGACCTTATATAAATGACAAAGCCCACACGAGGTGAGCTTTGTTTTTCAGTTGCCAGATTATTTATTACTGTGATTTCCATGAATATCCTGGCCATGCAGATCACTACGGTGCTGCTTGTTAAACACGCGCTGATCCTGTTCATGCTGATTGTTTTTTGGGGAATTAATCGGGCCATGTTGCGGCTGCTGCTGTTGTTGCTTCTGCTGGTCATGCTGAAGCTGCTCAAGCAGTTCTTGATTTGGATTTTTTGATGACATCATCTTTCCTCCACTTCATTTCTGACTATTTTTATTTATGCCATAGTCTGAAACACGGATGTGTAAGGCTTTTAAGTGAAACTGTGAATCTAGGTAAAGTTGAAATATATTTTAATAGTGAGAGAAAATTAGCTGGATTTTGCCAGTTGTTCTTGAATGGCCCAATCGATATGTACCTGCACAATTTCATCATGCTGATCACGCTGTTGCTGAAGGGCCGGAATAATCTGCCCATCAAAGGGTGCATTGCCCAAACCAATGGCGATATTGCGCATAAAGCTTTGATAACCCGTACGACGCATCGGACTGCCTTCAGTCGCACTTAAAAAGGTGGCTTCATCCCATTGCCATAAATCCAGTAAACTCACTTGATCCAGTCCATGCCGCGGATGAAAATCCTCTATCGAGGTCACTTGGGCAAAACTGTTCCATGGACATATCAGCTGGCAATCGTCACAACCAAAAACCCGGTTACCAATTCCGCGTCGCAAATCTTCTGGAATAATGCCTTTATATTCGATGGTCAGATAGGCGATACAGCGGCGAGCATCTAACATATAAGGCTCGACAATGGCTTGAGTCGGACAGATGTCGATACACGCAGTACAGGAGCCACAATGTTTGGTCGCGGGTTCATCAAAGGGCAGTTCCAGTGAAGTAAACAGTTCACCCAGCACAAAGAATGAGCCTGATGTTTTATGAATCAGCAGGGTGTGTTTACCTGTCCAGCCCATGCCGGCACTTTCAGCCAGCGATTTTTCAAAAATTGGCGCAGAATCGGCAAATGGGCGTGATTCAAAATCTCCGATTTTTCCCCGGATTCTTGTTGCCAGAGTTTTCAGGCGACCCCGCATGGTTTTGTGATAATCTCGGCCACGGGCATAACGCGCGATAATGGCAGAGTTGGGTGCATAAGAGATATAACGTGGTTCTGGTACCTCGACCAGATAATCCATACGCACACAGATAATGCTGCGTGTGCCGGGAACTAGCAAAGTGGGATTGGCACGTTTTTCCAAATTCTCTTCCAGAAACTTCATGTCACCATGATAACCACGATCCAGATATTCCTGTAAGCGTGCTAATTCTGCTTGAGCATCCGGTTTGGCAATGACACAATCAGAAAAACCCAATTCTAAAGCCTGCGCTTTAATCCATGCTTTTAGCTCGGCTGGATCTTGTTGATAAACTTGAATTTGCGCGTGAGAATCGGGAGTTGTCATAAACCAAAGACAGGGAATAAGAAATGCAGCAACAAGTTTACCATAGCCGTGATCTACAAGCATGGGAGCAGCGCTGGTTTCAACAGCAAAATAGTTCCTACGGTTTAATGCAACAAGTCGCCTGGGGGATTAGTCAGCGGCTGATCACTTTATTTTCCCAGCAAAAAATAAAAAAAATCGCTGTCTGCTGTGGTCAGGGTAATAATGCCGGCGATGGCTATCTTGTGGCCAAATATCTCAAACAGGCGGGCTTCAGTGTTGATATTTATGCAGTTGAGTTGGGTAATTCCAAAGATTTAGCATCGGCTGTGCAGGAAGCTCAGCAAGCTGGCTTGCAGCCTTATTCGCATTTTGATTTTCAATCTGAATGTGAGGTCTATATCGATGCATTATTCGGAATTGGTCTGAACCGTCAGCTGGACTTTGACTGGCAAAATGTTATTCAAACGATCAATCAGCAAACTGGATTAAAAATCTCAATTGATATTCCGAGTGGATTGGATGCCAATACCGGCCAGCCTTTGCCTGTTGCGATTAAAGCTGACTACACTTTCACGGGTTTAGGGCTTAAGGCAGGACTGTTTACCGGACAAGGCAAAGAATATGCGGGCAAGATCGAACTGATTTCTGCTATCCCGACAGATACTGAGCTTCAACCAATTGCTTGTCTTTCATCACATCAGATTCAATTGCCGAAGCGTGAAGCCTTTGGTCATAAAGGCAGTTATGGTCATGTCTTGGTTGTAGGTGGTCATGCCGATATGGGGGGGGCAGTGATCATGGCAGCAGAGGCAGCATTTGCTGCCGGAGCAGGTAAAGTGACGATCGTCTGTGATGCAAAACACCATACTGCGATTTTGTCACGTGCACCGAATATCATGCTGCGTGATATCAATCTTTTAACTCAGGAGCAACGCCAAGCACTGATTCAGCAGGTCGATGCAGTCTGTTTTGGCATGGGATTAGGTCGTGATTCTTGGTCAGAGCAACAATATACAGCTTGGTTTGAGCTGACTCAGCAATCTGATCTGGAGGTTGTTTTGGATGCGGATGCCTTATGGTTTCTGGCCAAGCAGCCTCAAGTTTTGAATTCCCAGACTTATGCCACACCACATCCAGGAGAAGCTGCAACTTTGCTAGCATGTAGCACTGCGGAAGTTGAAATGGATCGGATTGCAGCCATTCATGCCCTGCAACAAAAATATCAGGGACAGTGGGTGCTAAAAGGTTCAGGGAGTCTGATTCTGGAGGAAAAACTTTATATATGCACAGCTGGAAATGCCGGTATGGGGACAGGCGGTATGGGGGATGTACTGGCTGGTATGATTGCTAGTCTAAAGGCGCAATTTGCACAAAAAATTCATTTGCATGAAATTGTGACGCTACATGCACTTGCAGGCGATGAACTGGCCAAAAATGGCGAACGTGGCTTGCAGGCACAGGATATGAAACATGCGATTTATCAGGTCGTGAATCGCTAAGGAGAATAGTGTGCCAGTCATCAAACTGAATATTTCAGGCCAAGTTCAAGGAGTCGGATACCGTTACTGGTTTGCCGAGCAGGCTCAGGCGCTTGGACTGAAAGGATATGTGAAGAACTTGAGCACAGGTGAGGTGGAGGCCGTTATTGCTGGAACAGACTCCCAACTTCAGGAAATGATTACACGAAGTTGGAAAGGGCCTGCTCGTGCAATCGTACAAGCGGTTATTCAAGAGTATCTGGAATCTGAGCTAGATGCTCAAGACTTTATAATATTGCGTTAAACCTTATCGACGACGGCTACTGACGCGACTCCGGCCGCGTGCCATACCACCCAACGCATTCAATACCGCCATTTTACTCATACTGCCTGAGGCGTGGGCATGACAAATAGCAGCAGCTAAAGCATCGGCGGCATCCTGCTGCGGTTTGATGCTGAGTTTTAGAATATTCATTACCATCATCTGCACCTGTTCTTTATCGGCAGCGCCATAACCCACTACCGACTGCTTGATCTGGCGCGCAGTATATTCAGCGACTTTCAAATCCAGATTGACCAGTGCCGCAACAGCAGCACCACGGGCCTGACCGAGTTTTAAGGCAGAATCCGGATTTTGTGCCATAAAGACCTGTTCTACCGCAGCTTCAGTGGGACCATAAAATTTTACAATGCGCTCCACGCCGGCAAAGATCCGTTTTAAACGTTCAGGCATTTCTGTCGTTTCTGTTCTGATGGTGCCGGCATCAACAAAAGTCAGTTTGGAGCCGTCTTTTTCGATAATTCCGTAACCGGTTAAACGAGAACCGGGGTCAATCCCAATAATTAATGACATGCCCGCACTTTAAAAATAGAATAATGCCCATATTGTTACATAAGCGTATCAAAAAAGCTTGATCCTGATGAAGCAGTTGATTCCAGCATCCTATTATTTATTTTACTGAGATTAGATTAATTTTCATGAAATTATTTCTTATTATCCTTGCAGGCTTAATCCTAGAAGTATTTGTCTGGATTGGCGTGGGTGACCTCGTCGGGAGCATGTGGTACGTATTTTTCTGGTTTGTGGCCGCATTTTTTATTGGTATGAATCTGATCCGTAAATACTCGGCCGGTGTAATGCCACAAATGCAGCAAATGCAGATGGGGCAGATGAGTGCAGATCCTGCATTAACAGGAAATTTACCTAAAATTCTGGCAGGTTTCTTTCTGCTTATTCCTGGATTGATTACCGACGTATTGGCAGTATTGATGCTCATTCCAGCGGTTCAGCAGGTTTTTAAGGCTGCTATAATGAAAGCGATGATGAAACGTCAGCAACTCATGATGGAAAAAATGATGGGTGGCATGATGGGCGATATGGGTGGTGCACAAGGCCAGAACCCATTTGCCGAGATGATGCGTCAAATGCAGGATATGCAAAATCAGCAATCAGGTCGCGGTGATTCCAACATTATTGATGGTGAAGCACGTGAAGTGAGACCTGAGGCGAAAAAAATTGAAATGAAAGATATCAATCCAAAATAAATGTTTTATTTAAAAAATTCTATTTAAGCCGAATCTGATGATTCGGTTTTTTATTGGAGCTTTCTAATCTCTTTGAACAAACGTTATAATATATTTTTATAAATTTACCTTATTTTAATGTCTCTGCTTTTTACGATCTGTCTCCTGCATTTTGTTGCTCAACTCAGTCCCGGCCCCGATATCTTACTTATTGCCAAAAGTGCTGCATCCACCACACGCCAGAATGCCCTGAAAATTATTGCAGGGATCTCTGCCGGTATCGTGGTTTGGGTAGTACTGACACTTGCGGGTTTTACTGTGTTAATTGGCCAGTTTCCATGGATCCAGCACGCCTTAATGCTTTTGGGTGGCATGTTCCTGGCGAAGATGGGATGGGCCATGTTAAAGGGTGGTGTGCATAGCTTTAAAAATAGACATCAGACCGACGACGATACGAATGGACAGGTGCAAGCTAAAAACTATTTTATGTTGGGCTTATGGACCAATCTTTCTAATCCAAAAACACTGATCTATTTTAGTAGCGTATTTTCACTGGCCTTAAGTTCATCTGCTTCAGATTATTTGAAAACACAGCTCGCAGTGATTATTCCTTTGCAGACCTTTATCACCTTTGCTTTATTGATGCTGTTGATTTCCCAACCAAAAATTAAAACCTTGTACCAGCGTTTGGGGAGTTATATTGATATGATTTCAGGCGGACTATTTCTGCTATTTGCATTGTGGTTATGGTATGACGCACTTATTCTAATGAATTAAGTGGTATATCTTCATTTAATGCTGGAGATATTGGTGAGGTCGGGGCAGGAGAGGGTAAATGGTCTGGTGTTTTAACCGCCGTTTGATAACGATTAGGCTTTAAGGTGGTTTCAGTATTTTCAGAGCCTTGATAACTGCGACTACGGTTGGCACGTTCGCGTAATCCACCTTTTTTAATTAACTGAACCATGGCACATCTCTCATTCAAATCCACAACTATTGTAAATCAAATCTGGATTTGATGAGGCTATTTTCCGCCTAGCTATTTGAACTATTCAAGATTAATAAAAAGACCTGTTTGAACCAACAGGTCTTTGCTGTGAGGTAAAGAAATTAGCGAAGTCCTTTATCTTCTTCTTTTAAAACGTCCAGTATAGAGTGTTGTACGGGAACTTCTTGTTGTGACTGCACATACAAATGCACCACTTTAAACACAATTGCTGTAACGAGACAGGCGATTAGACACAAAACCCAGAAACCAAAAGGGCTGCGAATATGATGTGAGCCGCAGTTTGAGCATGATTTTTCTGTAGAGTCGACTACTTTTTCACAGCAGGCACAATGATACTGGTAACGTAGCATGATGATCTCCTTGAATTCACAGCATTCCAGTGAATAATTTATTTTTCTAATGTACATCAGCATTTTTTACACATTAGATTCTAAATCAATGCATGAACTATGCCTATGGGGTTTAACAAAAAGGTTACTGAAGCATTGTTTGCATAATAAATATACAGTTAAAAATAATTAATTTAACAGAATTTTTAGAGCTGACGAGTGATGTTGTTTGAACAGTCTAGATTCTGTATAAACAATCATAAGTGCTGAAATTAATTCATGAATTTTAATTAAAATCAGTCGTATATAATGGAAATTCATGCATGAAAGTATGTTTAATATTTAAACAATTATGATAGTTTATGTTATGTAAAGATAAATACTAGAACAAAGAGCAACAGCATGAAAAAAATGGCAGTGTTACTTGCAGCATTATGTACGATGGGGCAAGTTTTTTCACAAACTGATCTAGAAAAAAAAGTAATCACACAGTTTCATCAAGACTTTAACGCGGCTGCATATGAAGAAATGTATCAACGTTTTTCTCCTAAAATGCAAGAAGCTTTTCCTGTTACCGTGCTAAAAAAAGTATCTGAAGATATCAAAAAGCAGCTAGGATCTATTCAAAATATTGAGTTCATTGAGAACAAAGGTAAATCTACAGCGATTTATAAAGTGATGTTTGAAAAGGATCGTCTTAAATTATCTTTGAGCCTGAACGATCAACAGCAAATGACAGGTTTATTATTTAGCCCATATATTGAATCAAATGCTGCTAATAACACAACGGAAAACTATATTCAAAGCTATCCAAAAAACCTTGCAGAGAAAATTTTTGCAGCCACACGTACTTTTCCTGAAAATACTCAAGTAGCGATTGCTGTGTTAGACCCTAGCAAAACACAATATTTGGGTGTGCATAAACATGACAATAAAATTCATGAGAAAGCTAATCAAGATCTTGTTTTTGGCATTGGTTCCATCACCAAGGTGTTTACAGCGACAGTCTTAGCGGAATTGGTCACCCAAAAGAAAATTGGGTTGGAAGATAGTATCAACCGTTATTATCCATTTCAGTTTAAAGATAATATTCAACTGAAATTCAAAGATTTATCCAACCATACTTCAGGATTGGAGGGTTTACCAAGTAACTTGGCAACGGATGACGATTCAAATCCTTATAAAGATTATGATGTAGAAAAACTAAATGCGTATCTGAAAAATAATTTGACCTTATATGCAGACCAGTTAAACAGCAAAGCACCAATTTATTCTAATTTAGGAATAGGTTTACTTGGGCATACATTGGCTTCGGCAGAAAAAACCACACTAGAAAACTTGTATCAGCAATATATTTTTAAGCCATACGGCATGCAAAGTAGCTTTGTGAATCAAGTGCAAGCGGACAAACGTCTTGTACCTGCTTTGGATGTAACTGGCAAACAAATTCCAACTTGGGATTTCGACGTGTTTTTAGGTGCGGGCGGGCTGCTTTCTACGGTTGAAGATATGAAACGTTTTGCGCAAGCCCAACTTGAGGCAAAAAATCCTGCCATTCAGCTGACCCAGCAACCGACTTCAGCCAAAGTTGGGAATTACCAAATGGGATTGGGTTGGTTTATTCGTGAAGGCGAAAATGGCCAGAAAATGATTTGGCATGGGGGGAATACCGCAGGGCATACCTCAATTTTGGTATTGGATCTAAATAAGAAAAAAGCAGTGACCATCTTAGCCAACGTATCTGCCGCTCATCCAGAAATGGCTAATATCGAGCAGTTAGCAGTCGAGTTATTGAAATAGAAACTGTACTTAAAACAAAAAAAGCCAGTCATGATGACTGGCTTTTTTATCGCTGAGATTACTGCCCTGAACGGATAATGTAATCAAATGCAGACAATGACGCCTTGGCACCTTCACCGGTCGCGATGATGATCTGCTTGTACGGCACTGTGGTACAGTCACCTGCCGCAAATACACCTTTCACATTGGTTTCGTTTCGGTCGTTAATCACAATCTCGCCACGGTTGGTTAATTCAACTTGGGTTTCTTTCAGGAAGTCAGTGTTTGGCAACAAACCAATTTGTACAAAGATCCCTGCCAGCTCAACCACATGCTCTTCATCTGTGGCACGGTCTTTATATTTCAGGCCGGTCACTTGTGAACCATCACCAACCACTTCTGTAGATAAAGCATTCTTGATCACGGTAGTGTTTGGCAAGCTGTTGAGTTTGTCTTGCAACACCTGATCCGCACGCAATTTGGTATCAAATTCCACCAGCGTGACATGCTCAACAATCCCTGCAAGGTCAATCGCTGCTTCTACACCCGAGTTACCACCACCAATCACGGCTACACGCTTGCCTTTGAACAGTGGACCATCACAGTGCGGGCAGTAGGCTACACCACGGGTTTTGTATTCCTGCTCACCTGGAACATTCATCTCTCTCCAGCGTGCACCGGTCGACAGAATCACGGTTTTCGATTCCAGTTTGGCACCATTCTCTAACGTCACTTCCACCAGACCATTGGCCGTTTCATCAGCACCTTTGATATTGGATACCCGTTGCAGGTTCATGATGTCGACACCATATTCACGCACGTGGGCTTCCATCTCGGCTGCAAATTTAGGACCTTGGGTCTTCTGCACAGACGTAAAGTTTTCAATGTCCATGGTATCCATGACCTGACCGCCCATGCGCTCCGCCACGATCCCGGTTTTGATGCCTTTACGTGCTGCATAGATGGCAGAGGTATTCCCCGCAGGTCCACCACCGATCACCAGGACATCAAAGGCATCTTTGGCATTCAGCTTTTCCGCATCTTTCGCGGCTGCATTGCTATCCAACTTGGCAATGATTTCTTCCAGTGTCATACGACCTTGACCGATATGCTGGTTGTCCTGGAACACCATTGGTACTGCCATGATCTTGCGTTCTTCCACTTCTTCCTGGAAGAAAGCACCATCAATCATGGTCGCTGTAGTGCCCGGGTTATAGATGGCGATCAGGTTGAGTGCCTGAACCACATCCGGACAGTTATGGCAGCTTAACGATACGAACACGTCAAAGTTAGATTGAACCCCCAGACTCTTGATATTCGCCAGTACTTCATCTGAAACTTTCGGTGCATAACCTGAAGTTTGCAGCAATGCCAGGATCAGTGAAGTAAACTCATGACCCATTGGCAAGCCTGCAAAGAATACACGTGGTTCCTCACCAGCTTTTGCAATCCCGAAACTTGGCGCACGTGCATTGGTCCCGTCAAAGCGTGCAGTCACCAGGTCAGACAGTGCAGCTACTTCGGACACCAGTTCCTGGATTTTGGCTGATTTGTCAGAGCCATCCAAAGTCGCGACCAGTTCAATCGGGCCTTCCAGGCGTTCTAATAGGGTTTTAAGTTGAGCTGAAGTATTTTGGTCTAACATTGCTAACGTCTCCAAAGGAGTAAATGTTTATTTGATAACAGGATATTAAATGAATTGAATAAATAGGTAAAACAGTTTGTTTTTATATTGTTGATCGGATTTACAGATTTATTGAAAAATTCATCATTAATTTCAAAGTTCTATATGGGGGTGAAAGATTAATTTTCAAGTAGTTTAGAGCAAGAATAAGGATTTTCAGCTAAGATTAAAACAAGATATTTGAGACTTGAATGATGGAATTACAACGCGGTATTTATCAACATTATAAGGGACAGCTTTATCAGGTGTTTCATGTTGCCACGCACAGTGAAACTGAAGAAAAGCTGGTGGTTTATCAATGTCTCTACGGGGATTATTCAATTTGGGTACGTCCTTTAACGATGTTCACTGAAACCATTACCACTAACGATGATCGTGAAGTGGAGCGTTTTAAATTGATTCAGGCAATTTAAGCCAAACAGAATCAGGGAAGAGTGATGCAAAACTCAGATGAATTTGAAAGATTCATGCAGGAATTATATGAAAAGTTTCATAGGCATGATCTTAAGCAGGCAGATCGCCTGCACCGATATCGCAATATAGAACCAGAATCCGGTCGATTTTTATCTATGCTGATTCGTGCGCAACAATCGAAAAGTATTCTGGAAATTGGGACTTCTACTGGTTATTCCACTTTATGGCTGGCAGAAGCGGCTCGGCAGACTCAAGCCATGATTACAACACTTGAAGTTGATGCAGAACGGGTTATTCAGGCAAAGCAATATGCGACAGAAATAGATCTTGCAGATTTAATCAATTTTAAAGTAATTGATGCTCAGGTTTATCTGGAGGCAGAACAGGAAATATTTGATTTTATCCTGTTAGATGCTGAACGAGATGCTTATGTCAGTTACTGGCCACATTTGAGTCGATTACTTAAAGCAAAGGGCGGGTTACTGGTAGTTGATAATGTCATTTCACATGCAGCAGAAGTCGAAGAGTTTATTGCCTTAATTCAGCAAGACCCACGTTTTATCATGAGTATTGTACCCATAGGCGCAGGTTTGCTGATGGTGGGATTGCGTTAATTCGATTGGCTCTAATCCATGCAAATTTTATTAAAATGTAAATTATATTCGAGATACTTTTCTACGAATGCGGCTTTGTCTTGGCGTCTTAACAGGTTGTCATAAATAAATTCAGGTACGGGATGATACAGCTCGGCATGACCATTACTGTATACAATTTTCAGGTGGCGGCTTGAGGGATTGTATTTCCAAGAAATCACGGTAAGCAGTTTTTGCATATGCGTTCCTCCACTGAATATTTCTTATCTTATCATTTGAACTTATGCCATATGGCTCTGCAGATGTATAGCTCAATTGTAAGAATCGGTAAGGATTATGAGAAAGCGAAGCAAAAGATATGCCTGAATTTTTATATGATGGATCAAGAAAGAAATAGGACTGCAATATTTAAAGTCCTAACAAAATAATTTAAAAAAATAAAATCCAGTATTGCACTGACATAAAAATTCAAACCATAAAAAACCACGCTAAAAAGCGTGGTTTTTTTGAATCAGTTCAATCTAATTAAAATTAGATTTTACCCACTAGGTCGATTGAAGGAGCAAGAGTTGCATCGCCTTCTTTCCATTTAGCTGGGCAAACTTCGCCTGGGTGAGCGTGTACATACTGAGCTGCTTTAACTTTACGAAGAAGTTCTTGAGCGTCACGGCCGATACCACCAGCGTTGATTTCAACGATTTGGATTTTACCTTCTGGATCGATCACGAAAGTACCACGATCAGCAAGGCCGTCAGCTTCGATCAATACGTCAAAGTTTTTAGCAAGAGTCCAGTTTGCATCACCAACCATTACATACTGGATTTTTTTAATTTCTTCTGAAGAATCGTGCCAAGCTTTGTGAGTGAAATGCGTGTCAGTAGAAACTGAGTAGATTTCAACGCCTAGTTTTTGGAATTCAGCGTAGTTGTCAGCAAGGTCACCAAGTTCAGTCGGGCAAACGAAAGTGAAGTCAGCTGGGTAGAAGAATACAACAGACCATTTGCCTTTCAGGTCAGCTTCAGTAACTTCAATGAATTTGCCGTTTTGGAATGCAGTTGCTTTAAATGGTTTAACTTCAGTATTAATTAAGCTCATCATTGTCTCCATGATTGAGGTAGTCTTTGATTTTGAATAAGAGTATCGAAATTTTGGTTGATGCTAAAATGGTATTTTTACATTACAAACATCGGAAAAACCGAATTAAGTAAAAACGCGCCACTTCGGCAAAATCGCTTTGTTCATTGAGCAGCATCAAGATGATGGCCTGATGACAAAATTATCTCTTTTTCCTCGTGCTAGCAAACATGATGTTGAAACCAAAAAATTCAAGGGTGAATCAGGAAAAAAGCATGTTTTCCGCAAAATAATTTAAATATCAATTTCAAAATTAAACTGATGATTAAATCTACTCAGGAAAATTCAAGCGTGTCATATAGATATTTTGATAGGTTTATGGCGCTGAATTGAGGGAAATCAGGCAGCCAAAGCCAATTTGTCCGGCACTTAACAGAACTACGACTATCTGAAATCTAATGAACCAAGTAAAATAAACCTTTCCTGTTTTTTGATGTGGGTGTTTTCTCTGTGCAGAGTCATTTAAATGTAGATCAATGGATAATGGCGCGTGACCGTCACCGTTTAAATCGACTGAAAAAGGGGAAAGACGCAGATGCCAAGCAGTATCAGGAATTATTTGAAAAATCCAATCTGAAAGTACGGCAACGGCTTGAACGTCTTCCGAACATCAAGCTGAATCAGGATCTACCGGTTACTCAGTACACTGATAAGCTGATTGCCGCGATTCAAAAGCATCAGGTGATTATTGTGGCTGGCGAAACCGGTTCTGGTAAAACCACCCAGTTACCGCAAATTGCTATGCTGGCTGGATGTGGCCTGACCGGAATGATCGGACATACCCAGCCGCGTCGACTGGCAGCCCGTAGCGTATCACAGCGTATTGCCGAAGAAGTTGGCGAAAAACTCGGTGAATCAATTTCCTTTAAAGTACGTTTTACGGAACAGGGTTCACAAGACTCAATTGTGCGTTTGATGACTGACGGTATTTTACTGGCCGAACTGACGCATGACCGCTACCTGACCAAATATGACACGATTATTATTGATGAAGCGCATGAACGTTCACTGAATATCGACTTCATTATGGGTTATCTGAAGCAACTGTTGCCGCGTCGTCCCGATCTGAAAGTCATCATTACTTCTGCAACCCTGGATGTAAACCGTTTTAGCAGTTACTTCAATGGTGCACCAATTTTTGAAGTAGAAGGCCGCAGTTTCCCAGTCGAGCTACGTTATCGCCCGATCTCGGAAATGAGCATTGGCGGTAGTGATGATGACGAGTTTGATGACTTTGAAGAAAATCTGCCTCGCGCTGTGGTCAAAGCAGTCGAAGAATGCTTTCAGGATGCACAGGAAAAAGGCCATCCTGAACATGCCGACATCCTTATTTTTGCCAGTACTGAACAGGAAATTCGCGAGCTACAGGAAACCCTGATCAAACATGGGCCACGCCATACGGAAGTATTAACTTTATATGCGCGTCTGGCGCTGGCTGAACAGCAGAAAATCTTTAATCCTTCTGGTGGTGGGCGACGCATTATTATTGCCACCAACGTGGCAGAAACGGCTTTAACCGTTCCGAATATCCGTTATGTAATTGATAGCGGTTTTGCCCGTATTTCACGTTATAACTATCGTTCACGGGTGCAACGTTTACCAATTGAAGCCGTTTCTCAGGCAGCAGCTAATCAGCGTAAAGGCCGCTGTGGCCGTATTGCACCGGGTGTCTGTATTCGTTTGTATTCTGAGGAAGACTTCCTGAGCCGTCCTGAGTTTACTGAACCGGAAATCAAGCGAACCAACCTGGCATCGGTAATTCTGCAAATGCAAAGTCTGGGGTTGGGTTCACTCGAAGACTTCGACTTCATTGAGCCACCAGATCACCGTCTGGTGAATGATGGACGTAAGCTCCTGATTGAACTGGGTGCAATGGCTGAGAAAAATTCTCCTAAAACTGAAGATGATCAAGCAAATCCCTCTCTTGCGTCGCATAACGTCTCACCCTTCGAGAAAGGGAGACTTCAAAGCCGTGGCTTAACCAAGATCGGTCAGCAAATGGCGAAAATGCCGATTGATCCACGTCTGGCCCGCATGATTCTTGGTGGTGCACATTTTGGCGTGCTGAACGAAGTTCTGGTCATTGTGGCAGCGCTTGCAGTTCAGGATCCGCGTGAACGCCCTGCGGACAAGCAGATGCAGGCAGATCAGAAACATGCACTATTCCGTGAAGCTGATTCTGATTTCCTGTTCTATATCAAGCTCTGGGAGACGCTGCACAATAACCGCGAAAGCATGAGTGAAAATAAGCGCCGTACTTTTGCGCGTAATCACTTCCTGAGCTGGCTGCGTCTGCGTGAATGGAAGAAAACTCATGAGCAGCTGGTGGAGTTGGCTAAGGGTTTAAAACTGTCATTTAATGAAAAGAAAGCCAGTTATGAAAATCTGCACCGTGCCTTGTTGACCGGTCTCTTATCGTTTATCGCCAACAAGACCGATGAGCGTAATGTTTTTATGGCGGTGCGTCAGCAAAAAGCACGGATTTTCCCGGCTTCTACCTTGCACAAGACCAATACGCCGTGGGTGATGGCTTTTGAGATGGTGGAAACCTCTCAGGTATATTTACGTACCCTGGCCAAGATTGAGCCGGAATGGATTCTGCTGGCCGCGCGTGACCTGCTCAAGCATCATTATTTTGAACCGCACTGGTCGAAAAAAGCTGGTGTAGTGAATGCCTATGATCAAATTTCATTATTTGGTCTGATTATTGAGCCGAAACGCCCAATCAATTATGAAAAAGTAGATCAGGCGGCCGCGCATGAAATTTTCTTGCGGGATGCTTTAACTACCGGTCATCTAGGGATTACTCCACCATTTTTAAAGCATAACTTGCTTAAACTGGAAGAAGTCGAGCGAGTAGAAGACAAGCTGCGCCGTCGTGATCTGGTTGTTGATGAAGAAACCATTTACCAATTTTATGCCTCGAAAGTGCCGCCTGAAGTGGCCAGCCGGCGTAGTTTTGAAGACTGGCGTGCCACAGTAGAGCCCCAGAATCCGCGTTATTTATTTGTCGATGATGATGCGCTGTGGCTGAATGACCGTCCGACAACACAGCAATTCCCGGACTATTTGCAGAATGGTAGTCTGCGTCTGGCGGCGACTTATCACTTTGACCCGAGTCATGATGAAGATGGTGCGACGGTTAAAATTCCACTGCAAGCTTTGGCACAGGTCGATGAAGGTATCTGGTCATGGGGGATTCCGGGTTGGCGTCTGGATCTGATTGAAGCATTGCTAAAAGCTTTGCCGAAGGATAAGCGCCGTAATCTGGTGCCGATTCCGGATACTGCACAAAAACTCATAGCAAAAGTAGATGCGCAGGATTTACAGAAACATATTTTTAGTTTCTTGGCATTCCAGTTGCGAGGCGATCAAATCACGGAGAAAGATTTCAGCTTTGACCGGGTCGATCAGTATCTGTTGCCTTTTATTAAAGTTACTGATGAAAAAGGCCGTGTCATTGAACAAGGGCGTGATCTTGCTGAGCTGAAAGCGCGCTGCCGGACTGAAACGCATAGTCCGGTCAAACAGCTTAAAGGTGAATTTAAAACCTTCCCAGAAAGCTTTGTATTTGAAGCCTCACAAAAAGTCACCGGTGTCGTGGTCAAGCAGTACCAGGCGCTGGTTCCGACTAAAGCTTTTTCTGCCCTGGAGCAGAAAGATGAATCGGGTGTGGTGATTCAGACTTTTAATGATCAGGCTGAAGCGATCAAAAAACATCGTGAAGGAGTGATCCGACTGGTGCATATGCAACTCGGAGACTTGACCCGCCAGTTGAAAAAACAGATTTCCAAACCTCTGGCGCTGGCTTATTCACCACTCGGTGATAAGGCACAACTGGAACAAATGTTAGTTTATGCCACACTGCACATGTCTATTAATGAATTACCTGTCAATGCGCAAGAGTTCCAAAAACTGGTTGAAGATGTAAAAAAATCTTTCTTGACTTATGGCCAAGTTGCCCTGAAAGAGATCACGGATATTTATATCCAGTGGCAGGAAATCCGCCGGAAATTATTGGTTTTAGATCATTCTGTGTTTGAAAAAAATATCAATGATATTGAAGATCAACTTGATTTAATGAGCCTTTCTGACTTTGTGTATCGTAAACCTTCCGATGTATGGATCGAATTTCCACGTTATTTGAAAGCCTTGATCTTGCGTTTGGAGCGCTTGCCCAATAATCTACAAAGGGACAATTCCGCCATTGACCAAATTGATCAATGGATGGAAAAATTATTCAAGTTTAAAGATGACCCTCGCCTGAAAGAATTGTATTTCATGGTCGAGGAGTTAAGAATCTCATTGTTTTCACAACCGATGAAAACAAAAGCACCTGTGTCTCCAACTCGCTTGCAAAAAGTATGGGATCGTCTTGGAATCAGTTAAGATATAGGTAATTCAGATAAGGAATTTTACATGGGCATCCGTATTACGGGTACTGGCTTATTCCATCCGGAACATGTCATCACCAATGAAGAATTAGTTGAAAGTTTAAATGCTTATGTGGAACTGTTTAATCACGAAAATGCTGACAAAATCGCTGCAGGCGAAGTTGAAGCGCGTCGTGGTTCTAGCGCAGACTTTATTGAAAAAGCATCTGGCGTACAACGCCGTTATGTCGTAGAAAAATCAGGTATTCTTGATCCAAAACGCTTACGTCCTAATTTACGTGAACGTGCAGATGATGAAATTTCACTGCAAGCAGAATGGGGCGTAATCGCAGCCAAACAGGCGATGGAAAATGCCGGTGTGACTGCCGAAGACATTGATATCGTGATCTTGTCATGCTCGAATTTGCAACGTGCTTATCCTGCCGTAGCGATCGAGATTCAAACCGCTCTAGGTATCAAAGGCTATGCCTATGACATGAACGTGGCGTGTTCTGCAGCAACATTTGGTCTGAAACAGGCTTATGATGCGATCAAAGCAGGCGCGCGCCGTGTATTATTGGTGAATGTGGAAATTACCTCTGCACATACCGATTTCCGTTCACGTGACTGTCACTTTATTTTTGGTGATGTGGCAACCGCTTCAATTATTGAAAATACCGACAGCAAAACCGGTTTTGAAATTCTGGATTCTGAGTTGTTTACCCAGTTCTCGAATAACATCCGCAATAACTTTGGTTTCTTGAATACTTCTGAAAATGCTGACATTGACGACAAACGTTTCCGTCAGGATGGTCGTAAGGTATTTAAAGAAGTCTGTCCACTGGTTGCGAAAATGATTACTGCGCAACTGGAAAAGAATCAGATTGAGCCTACAGGTGTTAAACGCTTCTGGTTACACCAGGCCAATGCCAGTATGAATGAACTGATCCTGAAACTGGTCGTCGGCAAAGAAAATGCCAAACCTGGTCTGGTACCGATCATTCTGAATGAGTTTGCCAACACTTCTTCTGCCGGGGTGATCATCGCCTTGCACCGTAGTGCACATGAAGTTGAAGATGGTGAATACGGCGTGTTGTGCTCATTTGGTGCGGGTTATTCGGTAGGTTCGATTCTGGTCCAAAAGCGCGTGGCATAATTCGGGGTAGATAAGGAGCAGACAGCTTGCAGGTCAAACATGATGGGCAATGGATTAGACGCTTAAGTGCCTTATCTAAATTATATTTTACCCCTACATTTTTAGGGGCTGAATATATTGATGCCAGTCGGCCTGCAATGTATGTCGGTAATCATTCCATGTACGGCATCTTTGATTCGCCGATGCTGATTGATTACCTCTATAACGAACATAAAGTGGCTGTGGTCAGTATTGCGGATCATAGCCATTTTTATGTGCCCTTGTGGCGTGAAGCCGTGAAAAAATTTGGGGCAGTCGATGGCATCCAGCATTATGTACGCGCTGTGATGCAGCAGGGCTATTCCATTCTGGTGTTTCCGGGAGGTGGGCGCGAAGTACTCAAACGTCAGGGTGAACAGTATCAACTGATCTGGAAACAACGCTACGGGTTTTTAAAGCTGGCTCAGGAATTTAACTATGATATTGTCCCTTTTGCCGCGCTTGGTGGGGATGAAGTCTATGAGATTGGCTTTGATGCCAATAAGATCATCCAGCATAAATATTTTCAAAAACTTCTCAAAGTACCGCAACTCAATAAATTATTACGTCAGGGTGATGTGATTCCATCTTTGCCTAAACGATTATTCCCAAAACGCCTGCCATTTTATTTTCAGTTTATGCCACGACAATCGATTGCTGAGGTTCAGACTCAGGAAGAGCTTATTGCATTTCGACACAGCTTGCAGCAACATATTTATACTGGTTTAGCCGAGCTTAAGGCGCTACGTCAGCAAGACTAAAAAAGAAAAATTCTTCCTGTAAAATCTAGGCTATGATCTATTGAGATGTTCTATTTTTAGCAATGAGGATGCAGGGACTTTTTTATAGTGCAAGTGATGCCATAATGTATTTTTAAGTGTTCATTGATTGGCGATCAAGGACTCAGCATGATCCAATATAAAAATAAGATGATTCTAAGATGACCGAGGTGTACGTATGGAACAGGAAAGCTTGGTAGCATCTTTAAGGTTATTGGCACAACAATGTTTACGGATTTCTCCAGAGCTGAACCAGCTTTATCTTGATCAGATGGCAATAATTGGTCATCTGAATGCACAAAATTTAATAAAAATTCAGCAGGATCAGTGCCGGATTGAATTGCTGGATGGTCTGTTTTATATCCAGTTTCATACTCCCTATGCACTAGACTCTGGAGCTGCACCTGCTTTGGTTGACAGTCATTTTTATTTTCAGCAATGTAAGGCAGAAGCCCTGGAGGAATTCTTTTTACAGGATATCTATTTCCTGACTGGCGATTTAAAACCACAGCATTCGCTGTATTTACGCGACAAAGCCAAACAGTTACGTCAGCTTATCCTGGCTCAGGTTTATGCGTGGGTTAATGGCCTGGAACGGGTGTCCGAATTTTTGCAGCAAATGTCGATTGTTCAAGCTGAGATTATCGACCAGCAGCTGATCAAGGCCGGGTTGTATACAGCACCTGTCATGCAAAACTTTATTCAGGATGAACAAGAGATTCCACAGCAGATTCTTGAAAGCTTGCAACAGGCTTTTTCTTTGGAGTGTCTACAGCAGGATGAATTCCTGTCGATCCAGTCATTGATGGACAGTCTGGATGAGTTCTGTTTTAGCGCCGCACAGTTTTTGCCTCCGGCACTGTTCCGGATTATGTCGCTGTCTTTTGAAGAGCGCTTTAATCTGCATGAATTGAATGATCATACTGATTATATCTGTTTGCTATATCGGCATGCTGAGGAGCAAAGTAATTTGCTCGGTTTTGTCCGATTGATGAACCGGGACGTGTGGCATCGGGATGATTTATTATCCAAACGGAATTTCCTGGAAAATCATCCGTATTTATGGCAGAAAAAAGTAGCCCGATTGCCACTATTTGATTGTCATCGTGCCGTGAACTGGATCTTCAAGCAACCGGCCGAGGTACTGGACTGGATCAGTAATAATATCCAGCATAGCAGTGTACGCGTTGCAGTAACTGCCTTAAGTTTTGTAGACAGCCATCATATTCATCCCCAGATTATTATGGCGACTTTGCAATATTTTCAATATGTCTCGGCGCGACTGTTTATTCATAGCATGCATGAATATGCAATCCAGCATGACTGGTTTCAGCATCAGTATAATCAGGCGGTGGTATTAAAAGGCACACGCCAATCGATTGAGGATCAGCGGATTGCGATTAGCCCTTCAATTCTGTATCTGGACGAATGGATGGAGCTGCTGCGCAATGTGGTTAAAATGGATGATCAGCTGACTAAAAAGGTTTATCTGAACTTGAGCCGGATGATGCAGGCTTATATGCAGCATTTATATAAAATTACGGCGCATTTACCCGATGAGGTTCTGGTGTATATTCAGCCTCAAAGCCAGCAGAACCGTGATTTCTATAATGTTCTGCACCGCTATCGCATTCCTTTTACTGAGTTCAGGCAGCTGTTTTATTTGCAAAGCGGGCATGTACGTGAGTCGCTTTTTGACAGTTATGTGCGTGACTATCTAGTAGAGTATTTTTCCAGTCATACAGAAATACCGAAAAACCTGAGCTGGACCAGTTTGTTTAATCAGGCGGTCGTCTGGCATGATCAGATTCAAAAGCAGGAAATGATCGCCAAGCTGAAAAAACAGTTTGCACTGGTGAACTGGACACCAATCACTCAGGTTTCATTTTTACTGTATTTCAACTGGCGTTTTGAAGAGCTTAAAACTTTAGAGCGGATTTTAGAGGAATCTAAAATTTTCAGGAACTGTCTGGCGGCAAGCTATGCTCAGCAAATTGTGGAAGGGCAGTATGTGGCCTTTCGTATGTCTCATCCGGCTGTGCGTCTACCCTTGATCTTGGGGTGTCAATTGGTGAATGGACAGGTGATTTTTGATCAGCTTGAATATCCGAATAACCAGAAAGCAGAAGCTGAATACAGTAATATCGCCATGCATTTTATTAACTGGCTCAACTTGCAGGCCTGACAGTTCAATACAGCTTGTTTTCCTCCATGACGCTTAACTTTTCCGCTAAAAATCGTTAGGCTATAGCCGTTCTTTTACGGTATTGCTCTTATGAAACAGGAAACTGCCCTTAAGTTACTCAAAGCAGGAGAAAATGTCTTTTTAACCGGTTCTGCCGGTGCAGGAAAAACCTATACGCTGAATCAATATATTAATTATTTAAAGGCACGTAAGGTCGCCGTCGCGATTACCGCATCGACCGGTATTGCAGCCACACACATGAATGGTATGACTATTCATACCTGGGCAGGCATTGGCATTAAAGACTTTTTGTCTGAAGAAGACTTAAAGCGGATGAAAGAGCGCAAATACTTAAAAGAACATCTGGAAAATGCGCAAGTCCTGATTATTGACGAAATTTCAATGCTGCATGCCAAGCAGCTGAATCTGGTCAATCAGGTACTGAAATATTTCAAGGAAAGTGATGAAGCTTTCGGTGGTATTCAGGTGATTGTAGCAGGGGACTTTTTCCAGTTACCACCAGTCGGTAAAAATGATGAGCGCAACCGCGACAAATTCTGCTTTATGTCGGATGCCTGGGTCGAAGCCAAGTTTCGCGTTTGCTACCTAACTGAGCAGCATCGTCAGGGCAATGATTATTTGAATGACATTCTGAATGCGATCCGTGCGCAGGCGATTAGCCATGAACACCGCACTGCTTTACAGGCCACGCGACATCAAGAAATTGGTGATACCTATACGCGCCTGTATACGCATAATATGGATGTGGACAGTATTAACTTTAAACATCTGAATGAAATTGACAATGATCCGCGCCAGTTTGATGCGCAGTGTGATGGCAATGAAAAGCTGATCGAGACTTTAAAATCGTCAGTGCGAGCGCCTGAAGCCTTAACCCTGAAAAAACATGCCAAAGTCATGTTTGTGAAAAACAACTTTGATATGGGTTATATCAACGGCAGTTTGGGCGAAGTGATCAGTTTTGAAGAAGATGATGAATATGGTGTGCTGCCTAAAGTCAAACTGACCGATGGCACTACATTGGTGGTTGAGCCTGAAACCTGGTCGGTAGACAATGAGGCCGGTAAAACCATTGCCAGTTTCCAGCAGATTCCATTGCGTCTGGCCTGGGCGATTACCATTCATAAATCACAAGGCATGACCCTGGAAGCTGCCGAGATTGACCTGAGCCATACTTTTGAAAAAGGACAGGGCTATGTCGCGTTGTCCCGTTTGAAAAGCTTAAATGGCCTACGATTAAAAGGTTTTAATGAGCAGGCTTTGGAACTCGATAGTCTGGCAATTAAAGCCGATCGCCGTTTTCAAGAACTTTCTGATGAAGCCGAAGCGAATTTTGAAAATGTCGATTTGACGGCACAGCATAAGGCCTTTATCCGACATTGTGGCGGGACTTTGAATGAAGTTGAAATCCAGCGCAATGAGAAGAAAATTTCCAAGAATGGGGGTAAGCAAAGCTATGCCGCTGCAACGCTAGACGAAACGCGTGAACTGTTTGAAGAAGGTTATGAAATTGCCGATATCGCGACTGAACGTGGTTTGACCCCGGCAACCATCATCAATCATTTGGGGCGTTTGCATAAAGAGCAGGGGCTGGATATCTCGCTGGCACATCCGGGTGAGGAAGTGGTGGAGCAGGTTCGCAAGATTTATAAACGCCTGACCAAGCGTCAAAACTCGGAGCATTTTAATGATGACGGTTCTATTAAGTTGCGTCCGATTGTGGAATTGACCACGCCTAAAATGGCTTATGACCAAGTGCGTCTGGCACTACTATTTGTAGAATAATCATTAAAAGTGATGTTTAAGAGTTCTTAAGATGCACAGTTTATTCGTATACGGCACGCTTCGTCCGCAGCAACCCAATGCCCCTGTCATGGAGCGGATTGGGGGGGGCTGGAAAGCCGGTTATATTCGTGGGTATTTGCAGCAGCGTGGTTGGGGTGCTGAGCTGGGTAGCCCGGGTATTCAGCTCAGTGATTCGGGAGAGATTGTTCCGGGTTATGTATTCATATCCGAGAATCTTCCCCAATATTGGGATGAGCTGGATGCATTTGAAGGCGATGAATATCAACGTATCCCGGTTAAAGTATATTTGGAAAATGGTCAGACGATAGAAAGTTTGGTCTATGCTTTGAAAGATTAGACTGGGGTGTGTCATTTATTGAATTTCAAATTTTTATCAGGTCAGAGCTTCAAAGATCATAACTTTCCTTTGACTTGGTTTCAAAAGATTGAATTAATAAAGTATTCCGTTGATCTGATAGTATCTTCTGAGCAAGCCTGAAGCATTGCTTTAGAGCTTAGCGCAAGATAATCAACGGGTGGTCTGCATATTTCCGGTCATGTGATGTATTTTTGAGAAATTATTGCATACTGGGAATACGCGCTGATGATTTGTACATTTATTGTGTACTAATCAATAACGATAAAATCCCAGCCGCAATTAAAGGACCGACTGGAACACCGCGTAATACTGCTACACCTGCTACTGTGCCTAATAACAGTCCGGCCACTACATCTGGCTGATTGGACATCAGCTTCACTCCACGTCCTCCCAGCCAAGCGACAAAGACCCCAATCGCGATTGCCAGCAAAGACTTCCAGCTCAGGAAAGATTTGAGAATACTTTCCCCTGAAATTTTGCCACTGGCAATTGGTGTCAGAACACCAATGGTCAGAATAATAATGCCGATATTTAAACCGTGCGCCTGTACATAAGGCAATAAACTGCTGAGAGGTGTGATTTTTAAAACAATTAATACCGCTGCAGCAATGGTGACGGCACTATTGTGACTGAAAATACCGCAAGCCAGTAAAACCAAAAGAACAATCAGATTCAAATCAAGTTGCGACATAAGGGGGAGAGATAGAGTGAAAAATAAAGCTATTGTAGAGCTTTTCAACGCATGATACCTAGAAAACAGCGGAAGAAATCAAATTCAGGACTGTTTCAGGATAGAATGCACAGGTCTTCACTCGATACAGGTATAAACAGATGCTATTGGAAAAAATGTTGCAGTCACAAGGTTTCGGCTCCCGCAAGCATTGTCAGCAACTGATTAAAAATGGTGCTGTTTCAATTCAAGATGAAGTGGTTGACAATCCTAAATATAACCTGGATTTAAATCACTTAAATTTCGAGGTTTATGGGAAAAGTCATACCTATCGGGAAAAAGTGTATATCGCCTTAAATAAACCACAAGGCTATGAGTGTTCGCATCAGGCGACGCATCATTTTAGTGTATTTGACCTGTTTGATGACATTCTGCTGAATCGGGGGATTCAGTGTGTGGGACGTCTGGATCAGGATACCACTGGACTATTATTGCTGACCGATGATGGACAGTTTCTGCAAGCGCTCACCCATCCGAAAAAGCATGTCGCCAAAGTTTATCAGATGCAAACTGCGGATCCAGTCACGGATGAACAGATTCAGCAACTAGAACAAGGTGTCGAATTGAGAAATGAAAAAGGTATTTTTGCGGCTACTGAAGTGACTCGATTGGCTGAAAATCGTCTGCAAATGACCATTCATCAAGGGGTCTATCATCAAGTAAAGCGCATGCTGGCTGCCGTAGGTAATAAAGTTGAACAGCTACATCGTGCACAGATTGGTGCTTTGGCCTTGCCTGAACTGGCTGAAGGAGAATGGTTGTATTTAAATGCAGAACAGGTGGCGCAGGCCAAATTCCGCTCAGAATAATAAATTTTTTATTCGCTTGAAATGTGATGAAAAGAATAGGACTTACTTCAGGAAACAGTGATAAGTCTGAAATTCATCATCCTTGATAAATCCCATAGATTCATACAATTTATGCGATTGATAATTATTTTTTTGGGTTTCCAGGGTGATTCTTAAGGCCTGTTCATGTTTGGCAAATAAAATCGCGGTATCAATCAGTTGTTTGGCTGCGCCCTGACGCCGAAAAACCGGGGTGATATAGACATCATCCAGAATATAATAGGTCGAGCAGGCCACTGAAGAAAAACCCAGATACAGGATAATAAAGCCGGTAAAAGTATCATCTTTGGTATTAATGAAAATGACGGTTTGCCCATCTTCAAAACGCTGTTTTAAAAATTGGTAAGAGAGTTCAGGATTGGAAGACGTACCATAAAACTGTCGATATTCATCAAATAATACCGCCAGCTGATTCAGGTCTGCTGACTGGGCGCGTCGTACGAGCATTGCATACTCCATGCTAATTTTTTATTGATTATCAGCATCAAGCATAGCGAAGTTTGGGAGTGGCAGGCTTTAGAAATTGTTCGGAAATGCAACAATGTTAAATTTTGTCGCTTTCACCCAAAATGGCATTCAGTTCTTCAAATAAATCAAGATGATCATCATCCAGCTGAATCTCCTGATCATCGAGTAGATTCAGGGCAGAACTGGAAAGCGCATTTTGCTCGATTTTCGCTTCATTTTGTTTCAGCTTGCGCAGCCGAATCAGCTGTTCCAGATTGATATTCTGATTTTCAATCGAGAAGGGGATTGATTTGGTAATCACCACTTGCTTGAAAAAAAGACGTACTGCCTGAGCTGGCGTAATCCCCAATTGCTTAAATACTGCAAAGGCTTGTTTCTTCTCTTGCGAGTCCAAGCGAATTTGATAAACTTCAGTTTTTCTCATAATATTTTTAAAGCTTTAAATTACTTAACTTTTCGCCTTTATTCTAATCAATTACGTTTGAAATTCAATCTTAAAGCAACCGATTTTAGAAAATAATCTGTAATGACAAGCTATTTACAGTGTCAATTCAAGTTGCGAGCTGAAATTCATGCTTTTCTGCGTGATCGGATCGATGAATTGAATATGTTTGGCCAATAAACTTAAAGGTGCATAAAAATCATCTTCCGCCTTGTGCGCTACCTGTGGATAAAAGGGATCATGACGGATCGGAATACCCAGATGATTCAAGTGCACCCGTAATTGGTGCTGTTTGCCAGTATGCGGTTTCAACTCATATTTAGCCCATTCTGTATTATGTTCCAGCAGGTCAATCGCCGTCTCGCTATTTGGCGTTCCGTCTAACACGTGCATGGTATAAAAGGGCTGTCCCTTTTCCATTCTTAATCGCGTGATCAATGGAAATTTTAAATCAGGATGATAGGCCGCAATCGCATGATAGGTTTTTTGTACCTGCCGTGTAGCAAACATCTGCTGATATAGGCCACGTGATTCCACGCATTTGGAAATCAGAACTACACCTGCCGTTTCACGATCTAGCCGGTGAATGGGTGTTAAATGTTCATTGCCGGTCTGCTTTTTAAGCCGAACCAATAGCGTTTCCTGCACATACTGTCCGGTCGGACTCATGGTCAAAAAATGCGGTTTATCGACCACCATGAAATGCTCATTTTCAAATAAAATCTGATGTTGAAAAGGAACATGCACTTCATGTGCCAAAAAACGGTAATAAAAACAGTGACTATTGGCCTGAAATGGACTTTCTGTGTTTAATTGATTGCCCTGAGCATCATAGACCAGACCCTCGTTGAAACGGGATTGCCATTCATCTGCTGCGATATGCGCAAATTGCGTGCATAAATAAGCAAAAACTGTCAGGGGTGCATCCGGACTGGCTGGCAAAAATACTTTACTGGCACTGACCCCATTCAGCATAGGCGGGTTAAATTCAACAGTTGGTTGCATGGCAGGCAGATTAACCTCTTAAGGAACAGATGCTGTGAAAAAATACAGTTTCTCACACGGGTGAATAGGCTTTTAAAGCGTGGCGATGCTATCATATTTATTCTTTTGCATCATGTCGTGAGTAATATGCCTTATTCATTTAATGTCACTTTAAATCATGAAGACGATACCCAAAAACTGGCCAAGGTTCTGGCGGAGAATTTCCCTGCGGGGGTCGTGTATCTGATTGGTGACCTAGGGGCAGGAAAAACGACGTTAACACGTTATTATTTGCAACAGCTGGGTCATAAAGGTTCAGTGAAAAGTCCAACTTATACACTGGTCGAACCCTATCAAATTAATGGTCAGGATATTTTTCATTTTGACTTGTATCGTCTGAATGATCCGTATGAACTGGAACTGATGGGCATCCGGGATTACCTGGAAACACCGAATGCGCTATTTTTATTTGAATGGCCATCTAAAGGTGGTGATGAAATTCCGCAAGCTGACCTGATTATTGAAATTTTAAAATCTGAAGATGAACTTACCCGTACTGCAAGCCTGATTTCATCGAATCTTGCTTTACGAGAGGCTCTGGAGCGTCAATTTTCACATGTCGAATGATTTAAGTCTGCGCCGTATTCGTGCCCTTGATCCTGCACTTGCCAACCAGATTGCCGCAGGTGAGGTGATTGAACGTCCGGCTTCTGTGGTCAAGGAGTTACTGGAAAACTCGATTGATGCGGGGGCGACAGAGCTGATCATTCGGGTCGAACAGGGCGGCAGTACTTTAATTGAAATCATCGACAATGGACGCGGAATTCATCATGAGGATTTACCGCTGGCCGTGATGCGTCATGCCACCAGCAAAATCCAGAGTGCTGATGAGCTGTATGCGATTAGCAGTCTGGGCTTTCGTGGCGAAGCACTGGCGTCGATAGCAGCAGTTTCACGCCTGACCATGATCAGCAGTCAAAGTGACGAGGGCATCGGTTATCAGGTCGAAGTCAATGGCACGGCTTTTGATCATCAGGAAATTCAGGCTGTTGCGGCCTCAAAAGGGACGCATATCCGGGTTCAGGATTTGTTTTTTAATGTGCCTGCACGGCGTAAATTCCTGAAAAAACCGGGCACTGAATTTGGTCATATCGAAGAAATTGTGCGCCGTATGGCACTGACGCATTTTGATATCCGTTTTGTGCTAGAACATAATGAAAGCATCAAACTGAATTTACCCGTGGCGGATAGCGGCGCTTTGCGTTTTCAGCGGGTACAGCAATTGCTTGGCCGCCAGTTTACTGAAAATGCCTACTGGATGGATGCAGACAGTATCAACATGCGTTTGTCTGGCTGGCTTGGCCATCCTTCAGATGCACGTGCACAGGCTGATTTGCAGTATGTCTATGTAAATGGCCGGATTGTCAAAGACAAAACCATTTCCCATGCCTTACGGATGGCCTATGACGGCATCCTGCATGGGCATCAGCATGCGGCTTATTTACTGTTTTTAGAAGTTGATCCAGAAAATGTGGATGTAAACGTCCATCCGACCAAGCATGAAATTCGCTTCCTGAATCAACGTGAAGTACATGAGTTCGTACGGCATTATGCCAAAGAAACGTTGGCACAATTCCAGACCGCAACTGCAGATTTAGCCGAGGCAATGAAACAGGATGAGCAGCCTGGCTTGACGGCCCCGCAACCGCGTTATCAGGAACAGTTCAGCCTGCATCAGACTGCGCATTCTCAGCCACAGGTGGTGAGAACGACATCTGCCTTAAGTGAAAATGAAACTTCAGATGTGCTGACCGATTTTGCATCTTCAGGTCCACAAACAGTGCATTATTCCCAAGATTACCGTAAATCTTATTCTGGTTCACAGCAGCTGAATAATGCCTTGCAAAGTTATTTAGCACCGCTCAGAGAAAGTTCGGAAACCGAAGTATTTAGTCCTGAGCAGTCTTTTCAGACACATGTAAAGGCCAAAGTGGATGAGCATCCATTGGGCATTGCCATTGCCCAGTTACATGGTATCTACATTCTGGCACAAAATACCGAAGGTCTGATTATTGTCGATATGCATGCGGCACATGAACGTATTGTTTTGCAGCAAATGAAATCGGCTTGGGATAAACCTGAATTCTGGACATCACAGCAATTGCTCATTCCAAAAGTCGTGAATATTAGCCGGATGCAGGCCATGCGTGTCGAAGAGCTGAAAGAGCAGTTGGCACGTTTGGGGCTGGAAATCGATCAGTATGGTGATGAGCAAGTTATCGTACGTGGTGTACCGGCTATTCTACACAAGGCCGATTTCGATGCCCTGATTCCTGAATTATTGAATGATTTAGATCCGGGGGATCAAGCACAAAGCCTATTGCAGAAGCGTGACCAAATTTTGGCGGGAATGGCCTGTCATGGTGCAGTGCGAGCGCATCGTATCCTAAGTTTGTCTGAAATGAATGCTTTATTACGGCAGATGGAACAAACCGAATTTGCCAGTCAATGTAATCATGGTCGTCCGACTTGGCGCGCCTTTCCATTGGCTCAACTAGATAAACTTTTTGCTCGAGGAGAGTAGTTTTACATGTCCAATCAATTGCCGGTCATCAATTTAATGGGGCCAACTGCAAGTGGTAAAACCGCTTTGGCATGTGAACTGTATGAGCAAGGGGGATTTGAGCTGATTTCGGTCGATTCTGCACTGGTTTATCGGGAAATGGACATTGGTACAGCCAAACCTTCTAAAGAGGAACTGGCGCGCTATCCGCATCATCTGATTGATATTATTAGTCCACTTGAAGTGTATTCTGCAGCCAACTTTGTCGAAGATGCTTGCCGCCTGATTGATGATATTCATGTGCGTGGTAAAACCCCGATTCTGGTTGGCGGAACCATGCTGTATTTTAAGGCCTTGCTTGAAGGTTTGTCAGATAACCTACCAAGTGCAGACTATGCTATCCGGGCAGAGATTGAAGCCAAGGGTGAGCAGGAGGGCTGGGAAGCGGTTTATGCAGAATTATGTGCAGTCGATCCGATTGCCGGTGAAAAATTCAAGGTTAGCGACAAGCAGCGCATTATTCGAGCCTTGGAAGTTTTTAAATTGACTGGTGAGCCGATTACAAAACTACAGGCAGAACAACCTAAAAACTTACCATATCGTTACAGTTTCCATAATTATGCACTGATGCCAGATCGGTTAGAATTGCATGGGCGTATTGAACAACGTCTGGAAATTATGTGGAAAAGCGGTTTTTTAAATGAAGTTGTGAATTTAATTGAAAAATACGATTTTAATGAAAATTTACCTTCCATGCGTTCAGTGGGTTATCGTCAGGCTATGGAATTCTTAAAAAATGCTGATAAAACCAAGGAAAAGCAACGGGAAATGGAGGATAAAGCTTTATTTGCCACACGACAACTTGCAAAACGTCAATATACGTGGTTAAGGTCTTTGCAAGAAAAGCATAAATTTACAACATATTTTACGCTACAGCAGGCTCAAGAAGACTTGCGAAACTGTCACGGATAAAGCAAAATTTAGGGACTATCTTTTTTATAATTTTTAATTGAAAAATAGAGATAGTTTTTGCGCTGATTTTTAATTTTTTTGGAGTTATAACATGTCTAAAGGTCAAACTTTACAAGATCCATTCTTGAATTCTCTCCGTAAGGAACGTATCCCAGTATCTATCTTCCTGGTAAACGGTATTAAATTACAAGGTCATATCGAATCTTTTGACCAATACGTGGTTTTATTAAAAAATACAGTAAGCCAAATGGTTTATAAGCATGCAATTTCAACTGTAGTACCTGCACGTAATCCACGTCCTGCTGGCGCGCCTGCTGGTCCACAAGGTGCGGGCTTCGGTGGTCAAGGTGCTGCAGGTGGCTTTGGTGGCGGTCAAGGTGCTGGCGGCTTCGGTGGTCAAGGTGGTTTTGGCGGTCAAGGCGGCGGCTTCGGTGGTCAAGGTGGCTTCGGCGGTCAAGGCGGTGGCTTTGGTGGTCAAGGTGCCGGCTTCGGTGGTCAAGGTGCCGGCTTCGGTGGTCAAGGTGGCTTCGGTGGTCAAGGTGCTGGCTTTGGTGGTCAAGGCACTGGTTTTGACAACGACACTAAATTTGAAGACTCTTCAGACGATGAAAACAATCGTTAATCGAGTTTGAAAATTAAAAAACCTCTCTATATGAGAGGTTTTTTTATATCTGTACGTTTTAAGTTTTTTAAATAAAAAGCCAACGAGATGTCGTTGGCTTTTTAGGATTATGGTAAGGCTTAACGGTTACGTTTAGGATCCAGTTGAGGATCTTTGATTTCTACATAAGCATTATTGCGCGTTTCACGTAACCAGCTATCTAATTCGGCATCAAATTGACGTTCACCAAGCAATTGGCGAGCCATACGTTCCTGATATTCCTGTGTCATATCTTGTTGGCGTGTTTCACTCACTTGCAGAATATGCCAGCCAAACTGGGATTGAAATGGTTTACTGAACTGACCTACTGGGGTGCTTTTCATCTGCTGTTCAAATTCAGGTACCATTACCCCTGGGCTAACCCAGCCAAGACTTCCGCCATCACGAGCCGAGCCAGTATCATTGGAGAACGTTGAAGCTAAAACAGTAAAATCTTCACCTTGTTTGAGGCGGTTATACAGACTATCAATCATTTGTTTGGCATTTTCAGGACTGACCACTTCAGACGGTTGAATCAGAATGTGTCGTGTTAAATATTGAGGAACAAGGGCTTTCTGTTCGCCACCTTTACGTTCCAAGAGCTTCAGAACATGTACACCATCAGCGACAGGAATCAGTTCAGAAGTTTGACCTGGTTGCAGGGTGGTCACGCGTGCAGCCAGTTCTGCTGGAATTTCTGACAGGTTTCTCACACCCATATCAGCAGCTTCGACTTTAACGCCGCCAGTGCTGTACTTTTTGCTGATCGCCTGAATGTCATTGCTGCTATTTAATTCTTGCTTTACCTTTGTTGCAATTTGTTCAGCATTTTCACCGCTTACCCGTAAATGCAGTACATGGACCTGACTGCCAAGCAAAGCTTGACCTTGCGGGGTATTTAGGAAGTTTTTAACATCTTGATCTGTAATTTGAATACGTGAAGTCACGATTTGTTGACGTAAACGATTCAGTGCTAAATCTTCAGCGATACGGTTTCGTAAAGAAGCATAGGTATTGGGCGCCATGGCATCCAGTTTCTGCTGGAATGCTTCCAGACTCGGTGAACCAGAATCACGGGCAACTTTCAGGACGGCTTCATTTAAAGCTTTTTCATCTGGACGAATATTATAACGTTTAACTTGTTCAAGCTGTGCCTGACGAATAATCAGTTGCTCTAAAGCTTGTTGCTCAAGATATTGTTGTGGTGGAACTGCCTTTTTCTGTTTTTGCAGCTGATGTGAGATTTCGGCTACACCTTGAGCCAGGTCACTACGTAGAATGATACTATTGTCGACTACAGCTACAACTTCATCTTTAGGTTGGGCAACAGCAAAAGTCGTCATCGCTGAAGAAAGGCATAGCGCAAGTGCGGTTGCTTTAAAAATTTGTTTTAACTGTTTTGTCTTCATTAACGTTCTGTCCAAGTTTGATTGATATTGTTAAAACCTAGAATACGATTTTCTAGTAATGAGGTGAGTTTGCTGCTTAACCCACCTAAGCCTTTCAGGCTGACTTCGGCCATAATGGCGCGTTTGGCTTTGACGCTTGAATCATTAACGTCGTCTAAGTCATTGTAATATGAGCGACCGTAAACAGAAACTCCCCAACAGCATGACTCATAGTTCACGCCAAGTAAATATTCCCGTGCGACACTATTGTCGAGGTCAAACTGGGCATGTCCAACCAGACGCCAGTTGTTGGCAATCGGCTGGATAAATGAACCCACCACATGATCATAGCTCTTTTGACGGTTCGGAATATCTTTGCGATAGAAATAGCCTAGGTTATAAAGATTGCCTTGCTCACCGGTATAATAAACCTGCAAATCTCGTTGGGCATTCGATCCATTCGACATCCAGCTTGAGTTCAGATTAACGTGAACATTATTTGACAGCTGGCTGGTCAGTTGAATTACAGGGCCAGTATGACTTTCACGGTCGAATTCATCTGCATCATTTTCCAACGTTACACGGCGATCTTCAAAGAAAAAGCTCTGTCCAACGCTGGCACGCAGGCGCTCCAGACCTTCTTCATTAAATAGGCTATAGCTCAGACCTAAGGAGGCAAAGTTATTGTCTTCCAGGCGGTCATTACCATAAAAGCGACGCGCACTGAAAAGTTGATCATAATTAATCGAAGCGACGACTGAATCAAAGTTTGGTTGATTCTGCTGGTTCTCATAAGGTGAATACGCATAGAACAGACGAGGCGTTAAGGTCTGTAGATACGTACCTTCTTTTTCAAAAATTAAGCCGGTGTCCAGCGTGAATTGTGGCACCACAATTGAATTATTTTCACTAGACGTGCTACGGCTTTGGGTTTTTTCATCATAGAAAGTATTGATGTTGCGTACAGTCGCCTGAGGAATGAAGAATGACCACGGGGTAAAATGATTATAACGCACGGAAAAGTCATTATAGATCCGTGTACCACTCGGTTGATATACCTTCTCACCCGTTGGGTCAGTATCAGCGAAATTTCTCAGATCCTTCTGGAAATATGCTGTGTCGTTATTAAACTCAAGTTGTAATCCCAATGGATTGCCAGTTTTGTAATTGACTAAAAGCTGTGGCAAACGTGCATAAGGACGGTCTTCATCCAGTACAGTTGGATCTAGGGTTTGGAAGTCTTCGACTTTGAATTGTGCCTTTAAGCCAGGAATACCATTTTTATAATTGACTTCCCAGGCACGGCGTAAGTTCAGGTCAGTTTTAGAGTTCGGGTTATTGTCCAGATCGGCAAAGTAATCTTTGTCTGAAGCGTAGTTATATTCAAGGTTGGTGGAAAGCTGATTATTGATCTGCCAGTTATGTAAGAAATGCAGGCTTTTACGGTCTTCGTCGCTATAGCTTTCATCGGAAGGTAAATAACCTCCCCAAATACGGCCTTCACCATAATTCTCAGTCAGATAACGGAACTCGCCATCCAGCATTACCCCACGATCGCCAATATAACGCGGCGTAATTGTCGCATCATATTGTGGTGCTAAATTCAGGTAAACCGGAACACCCAGTTCCAGACCACCATCATTGGTAAAGCCAAATGTCGGCGTCAGAATACCGGTAGTGCGGCGGTCATCAATCGGGAAGTTGAAATAGGGAACCGCTAAAACCGGAACATCTTTAACATACAACTTGGTATTCCGGGTTTCACCCCGTCCGGTTTCCTGATTCAGCTTGATCTTTTCTGCCTGGATTTTCCAAGTCGGTTTTTGCTCAGGTGGACAGGTGGTATAGGTCGCATTTTCCAGTTCTACCGTCTCGGTCGAGGTTCTGGCGATCTTTTCTGCCCGACCATGCGCATGTTGCTGCTCGGCAATATAGAAGCTGTTATTTAGGTCGCCTTCTTGGGTCTTTAAATTATAATTAATATCATCACTTTGTGAGAGCAGGCCACCCTGAGCAAGTTGTACCCGACCTTCTGCTTTGGCATAGGTCTGGGTTTGATCAATCGTTACGCGTTCAGCACGAATCTGGCGACCTTGCTGGTCAATGATGACATTGCCTTCTAAATAAGAGTCACCTGCTGGATTGTAGTGACCATAATCTGCAGTAATGGTGGATGTAGCCTGATCTGGCGCAACGGTTGCTGCATCTGGAGCAATCGGGGTCACCCAGGTGCCTTCACAATAAGCTGAACTTAAGTATTTTTCCTGCCGCTGCTGTGCCTCAGCTGAGGATTTGTCGACATAGTATTGCGAAAAGAATGCTTCACCTGGATAGGCCTCATTTATGCGCTGTTTGAGTTGTTCTGCATTTACATCGGACGAGACATTTGATGCAGCATAGCCGGAGGCTGAGCTGCCACATAAAAGGGTTAAGATCGCAGTCGCTAGAGGATTTATTTTAAAGTGATGCTTCATTTGTCTCATTAACCAATCATGCTTTTATCGCAATTAATTATTGTCGCATCATAGAGAAAAAGTTGATAAGTAGCTACACTTAGCACTTTAAAAACTCAGCCTGTATTAGAATTAATTGCAAATGAATACACAACGCGAACAATTGATACAATCTTGGATTGCCTCTGTACTCGGTTCAGATCAATTTGAAACTCATTTTTTAGCAGGTGATGCCAGCTTCCGTCGTTATGCACGAATCAAACTGAATAATAAAACATTTATGCTGATGGATGCACCACCAGAAAAAGAAGATTGTGTGCCTTTTGTGACGATAGATGAGTTTTTTGATGCACATGGCGTGCGTGTTCCGCATATCGTGGCAAAAGACCTGGAAAATGGCTTTTTACTGCTCGAAGACTTTGGTGATGTGCTGCTGTCGAATCTGCTGAATGACGAGACTGTAGATGCCTATTATGAGCAAAGCTTTAAGCAGCTCATTCAACTACAATCGATTGCTGGAGAAGGGCATTTCCCGGCATATTCTTATGAAAAACTGATCTCGGAAATGGAATTGCTGACTGACTGGATGTTACCAGCGTTAAAGGTTCAACTGACTGAATCAGAAAGCGCCTTGATCAAACGCACTTTTGCGATTTTGGCGAATGCCGCATTGGCACAGCCACAGGTGATCGTGCATCGAGATTTCCATAGTCGTAACTTGATGAAAATCGACAATGAAACCGAACTCGGTGTGATTGATTTTCAGGATGCTGTGATTGGTGCGGATACTTATGACTTGATCTCGATTACACGTGATGCCTATGTACAGTGGAATGCCGATCGTGTGTATCGCTGGTTCAAAAACTTTTATGACTTGTTGCCAGCATCTGCTAAAGAAGAGCGTGACTTTGAACAGTTTAAAAAAGACGCCGACATGATGGCGATTCAGCGTCATATCAAGATTTTAGGTATTTTTGTGCGTCTATTTGAGCGTGATGGCAAGTCGGGTTATCTCAAGGACTTACCACGTGTGATGTGGTATCTGCTTGAAGAATCTAAGGCTTATGCAGAACTAGAGCCATTCATGCAGTTTATGCGTGACAGAGTGATGCCTGCATTTGAAGCTAAATATGGCTCATATGAGGTGGCTGCCTGAATGAAAGCGATGATTTTGGCCGCAGGACTCGGTAATCGTATGCGGCCGCTAACGCTGCATAAGCCAAAGCCTTTGCTGGAAGTTGGGGGCAAGCCCTTAATTGTCTGGCATATAGAGAAACTGGCTGCGATCGGTGTTACTGAAATTGTCATCAATACGGCTTGGCTCGGTGAAAAACTCGCAGAAGCTTTGGGCGATGGTTCACGATTTGGCATCAACATCCTTTGGTCACATGAGGGTGAAGGTCTGGAAACCGCTGGAGGAATCATTAATGCCTTGCCGCTACTCGGTGATGAACCTTTTATTCTGTTAAATGGTGATGTCTGGACCACGATGGATTTTGCTCCTTTACTGGATATTGATCTAAAGGATAATTTGGTGCATCTCGTACTTGTGCAGAACCCTGAACAACATCCTGAAGGTGATTTTACGCTTGCAGAAGGTAAAGCTTATACCTTTGATCAGCAAGTCGAAGGTGAAAACCTGACTTTTAGTGGTGTATCCGTGCTTGATCCAAAGATGTTCCAAGGCTTAGAGACTGGCAAGCGTCCTTTAGCGCCATTGCTAAAAGCGGCAATGCAGAATCAGCAGGTTGCCGCTTCTAAATTGGTAGGCATTTGGGTTGATGTGGGAACCCCGGAGCGTTTAACGGCACTGGATACAGCGATCCATGAAGGGAAGTTTGCTTAAGTGAATATTCGCTAAGCACTGCCTACTGTGCCAATATAGAGAAAACGGTATACTTCCACCTAACTTTTTCGAGCGTAGATTGTTTATGCACATGTTTTTTCAAGAACTAAAGCAGGGTAGCCAGGCTTTGGGTTTAGAGCTATCTGATGAAGCTTTAAATTTATTACTCAAGTATCAGGATGCTTTGGTGTTGTGGAACAAAGCATACAATTTGACTGCAATCCGTGATCCTAAAGAAATGCTGGTCAAGCATCTGCTCGACAGTTTAAGTATTTTAAAGGACTTGCCTGTAGGCAGACTGCTGGATATCGGTACAGGTGGCGGTATGCCGGGCATGATCATTGCTTTATGTCAGCCTGAGCGTGAATGTGTATTACTGGATTCTAACGGTAAAAAAATTCGTTTCCTCAAGCAGTTTATTGCTGACTTAAAACTTAAAAATGTTATTGCCGTGCAAACGCGTGTAGAAAACGAAGACAGCATCAATGAGCTGGGTCAATTTGATGTGATTACCAGTCGTGCCTTTGCATCATTAACAGACTTTGTCGATGCTTCTAAGCCATATATGCACGAACAAACGATTATTGCCTCAATGAAAGGCTTAATTCCTGAAGATGAAGTTGCTACTTTAAAAAATGAATTTAGTTGTGAGATTATTGAACTTAAAGTTCCGCGCTTAGACGAACAGCGTCATTTACTTCTATTAAAACGTATTTAAGATTTTTAAAGGGATTGGGGGCAACATGGCACAAATTATTGCGATTGCAAACCAAAAAGGTGGTGTAGGTAAAACCACAACCGCAGTAAATTTGGCGGCATCTTTAGCTGTGTTAAAAAAACGTGTTTTGCTGGTCGATATGGATTCGCAAGGTAATGCGACCATGGGGTCTGGCATGCAGAAGAATGACCTGCTGTATTCGGTTACCGATGTGTTGCTGGGTGAAGTGCCGATTGAAACGGCGATATCTAAGGCGGAAGTCGGTTACAAGGTACTTGGGGCAAACCGTGATCTGGCTGGGGTTGAGTTGGCGATTGCAGAGCAGGAAGGGCGCGAGTTCATTTTACGGGATGCATTGCAGGAAATTGAAGCTTCATTCGACTATATCATTGTCGATTGTGCACCGAGTCTTAGCCTGATTACTGTCAATGCTTTGGCAGCCGTGGATGGTGTGCTGATTCCAATGCAGTGTGAATATTATGCACTGGAAGGTCTGGCGGATTTAACCCAAACCATCGATCGGATTCAGCAAGCCTTGAATCCGGACCTGCAAATTGTGGGTGTATTACGCACCATGTACGATGCACGCAATGCCTTGACTCGTGATGTCTCTGAAGAATTAAAACAATATTTTGGTAAAAAACTGTATGAAACCGTGATTCCACGGAATATCCGTCTGGCTGAAGCACCAGCACACGGTTTGCCGGTGATTTATTTTGAAAAAAGCTCAAAGGGTGCAGTTGCTTACTTAAATCTGGCAGCTGAAGTATTAAAGAAAAGCAAAGTGAAAAAAGGAAGTAAAGCATGACCGTCAAGAAACGTGGACTCGCCAAAGGTCGTGGCTTGGATGCCTTGCTAGGCTCAATTCAAAAAGAAAAATTACAACTCGAAGCCCAAGGTCTTGATCATGGTCAGTTGAAACAGATTGATGTGAATTTGCTCAAGCGTGGTGAATATCAGCCACGCCGTTATATTAACGAGCAGGATTTGCAGGAACTGGCGGCATCGATTGAAAAGCATGGCATCATGCAGCCCATCGTGATCCGTCCGGTTGACGATGAACGCTATCCATACGAGATTATTGCGGGTGAACGTCGATGGCGTGCTGCACAGCTGGCGGGTTTGACCGAGGTTCCTGCGATTGTACGTGATCTGAATGATCAGGTTGCGATTGCACTGGCCTTGATTGAAAACATCCAGCGTCAGGATCTGAATCCGATTGATCAGGCGATGGCTCTGCAACGTTTCCATGAAGAATTTGGCTTAAGCCATCAGGAGATTGCAGATACCGTTGGTAAAGCGCGTACGACAGTGAGTAACCTGCTTCGTTTGCTCAGCTTGGCTGAAGAAGTGAAAGACTTTATGCAACAAGGTTTGCTGGATATGGGGCATGCACGTGCGATCTTAACCTTAAAAGCTAAAGATCAGCTCAAAGTTGCAGATATCGTAATTGAAAAAAGTCTGTCTGTGCGTCAAACCGAGCAGTTAGTCCGTGATTTCAATACACCTAAACAAGAAAAAGTAAAAGAAGCGGTAGCACCAGATATTCAGCAATTGACCCAGCGCCTTTCAGAGCGTTTCAGTGCAGATGTTAAAATTGACTATAACAAGCAAGGTAAAGGGAAACTGGTTATTAGCTATCACTCTTTAGAAGAACTTGATGGCATTCTTTCTATTTTAGAAGATGAATAATTTATATATTTTTTTTATTGGGGAATAAATTAGATGTGGGAATTGGTTAAAGCAGGTGGTTGGCTCATGCTGCCCCTGGTCTTGTGTTCTATCTTTATGCTGGCGATTTCGATCGAGCGCCTGATCCGCCTGAAAAAGAACGTAGTACTTCCGTTGACTCTGTTAATGGGTTCGTCGCAAAATGCTGCACAAGTCATGCAAAAAATGAATCAAAGTGCGGCCTTAAAGCAAAGCACTTTGGGTCGGGTATTTACCGCAGGTTATGCGACTAAACAGCAGGGTGAGCAGTATGCTCGCGCGCAAATGGAAGTGGTGGCATCACAGGAAATCGGTTATCTGGAAAAAAATATTAATTTTCTGGGAACTTTGAGTGCAGTTGCACCCTTACTCGGTTTATTGGGGACTGTACTTGGGATTATTGAGTCTTTCCTGATGATCGATGTGGGAACTGGAAGTGATCCGGTATTGATGATGCCGGGTATTTCCAAGGCTTTAATTACCACGGCAGCCGGTATGTTGATTGCAATTCCTGCACTGTTTGCGCACCGTTATTTTCAGCGTCTGGTTCAGGAATATGTGGCTGAACTTGAACAGCAAGCGACTTTGTTTCATGCGGATCTTTTTTATCGTAATCATGCAGACATAGATCAAGACATGCAAAAAGCCAGCTAGGAGGCGGATGATGAAATTCAAACGCAACCAGGTGGAAGATGTACATATTAATCTGACACCGATGATTGATTGTCTGCTGTTTATTCTGGTCTTTTTACTTTTGTCGACGACATTTAGCCAAATGAGCCGAATGAATCTGACCTTGCCGGATGCGCAAGGTGTACCGCCTAAAAGCTATGATCAGAAAGTTGAAGTGATTGTGGATGCCAATGGTCATTACGCAGTCAATGGTCAATCCTTGGCCAGTAAGGAAGTCGCGGATTTAAATACTGCAATTAAACAGATTTCTAATGAACGCCGTGATGTAATGTTTGTCATTGCAGCTGACGCAAAAGCCAGCCATCAGGACGTGATTCGTGTCATGGATGTGGCCGGGCAGCTCGGCTTTGTAAATATTAATATCAGTACCAAAGTACCCACCCGAGGTTATTAGTGAAGCACGATTTTAAGGTCTATCTTCGCCTTTTAAGTTATTTAAAACCGTTTTGGGGCATTGCATTGCTTGTCCTGCTGGGTTTTTCTATTAATGCCGCTACGGAAGTCTCTGTCGCTAAATTACTGGAATATATTATTGAGGCGATTCAAAATAAAGACCAGAGTTTCACATCACTTTTCCCGTTTTTAGTGGTCATACTCATGTTCTTCCGGGGCCTGGGTTTGTTCATGGGTGGATATTTTACTGCGGTAATTTCCCGGAATCTGGTATTCAACATCCGTCAGGAAGTTTTTGCAAAATTGCTGCGTTCACCGTCCCAGTATTATCTGGATAATACCAGCGGGCATATTACTGCTAAAATCATGTATAACGTTGAACAGCTAACCGCTGCTTCAACTGAAGCTTTAAGAACCTTGTTGCAACAAGGTTTGATCACTCTGGCATTATTAGGCTACCTGTTGTATACCAACTGGCGTCTGACCATGTGTATCCTGATTTTTGCACCCGTCATTGGCTTTATTATCAGTAAAGCTGCAAGACGGATGCGTAAATTATCGCAGCAAGTGCAAGACACCATGGGTGATGTAAACCATGTGGTGCAGGAAACGGTGAATGCCAACCTGATCGTCAAGGGTTTTGGAGGGCAAAGTTATGAGCAGGAACGCTTTAAACAGAACTCGCTGGAAAACTTGCGTCGTGGCTTGAAAATGGTCGCTGTACAACAGTTGAATAGTCCTGTGGTTCAGCTGATCATGTCGATTTCACTGAGTATTGTGATGTTTATTGCCTTGCGCCCACAAATCTTGGGTGATACCTCTGCGGGTGAATTTGTCGCTTATATTACTGCGGCGGGTATGCTGGCAAGACCGATCAAAGCCTTGACGGATATCAATGAAAAAATTCAACGTGGTATGGCTGCGGCTCATTCGGTATTTGAATTGCTGGATATGCCTGAAGAAAAAAATACCGGGACTTTAACGGATAGCCTGAAAGGCGATATCGAGTTTAAAGATGTCAACTTGATTTATGATGATGGCCATCGTGCTATTCATGACTTTAATTTGCAGGTCAAGGCCGGTGAAACAGTAGCGCTGGTAGGACGTTCTGGTGCAGGAAAAAGTTCTCTGGTGAATCTGCTGGTGCGTTATCAGGATGCAACTTCTGGGCAGATCTTGCTGGATCAGAAACCGATTGAAGATTTTGAAATTACCGCCTTGCGAACCCAGATTGCTATGGTGAACCAGCAAGTCGTACTGTTTAATCGTACCGTGCGGGAAAATATTGCTTATGGTCAGCTCGAAGGTGCTTCCGATGAAGATATTATCGCGGCAGCAAAGGCAGCCTATGCGCATGATTTTATTATGGCACTACCGCAAGGTTATAATACTCAGCTGGGTGCTCAGGGTTTAAACCTGTCTGGTGGCCAGCGTCAGCGCATCGCCATCGCGCGAGCAATTTTGAAAAATGCCTCTATTCTGATTCTGGATGAAGCGACCAGTGCGCTGGATAACGAGTCGGAATACTTTATTCAGCGTGCCTTTGATAAAGCCATGCAGGACCGTACCACCATCGTAATTGCACATCGTCTATCGACGATTGAAAACGCGGATCGTATTGTTGTCATGGATCAGGGTCGTATTGTTGAGCAGGGCAGTCATGCCGAACTGATTGCGCTACATGGTGCTTATTATCAGTTGCATCAGCGTAACTTTGAGGAACAGTAACTTATGGCACTGGCACAAATCATTCAGGATGCTTGGAATGCACAGGCAAAGTGGCTGGTGGTGCTGCGTCCTTTGTCATGGTTGTATCGCCTGGGGTTTGTCAGCAATCACTGGCTTTATCAAAAAGGCATTAAAAAAAGTTATAGTGCACCAATTCCCGTTATGGTAATTGGTAACATCACAGTCGGTGGTAGCGGTAAAACACCTTTGTTGATTCATCTGGTGGATTATTTAACCGAGAAAAATGTTCGGGTAGGCGTGATCAGTCGAGGCTATGGCGGCCAAGGTCCATTTCCTGCCTATGTCGACTTTAATACCTTGCCGGAGATTGTCGGAGATGAGCCTGCCTTGATTGTACAGGCAACAGGTGTGCCGATGGCAGTTGGTCCCAACCGGCAGAAAAGTATCGAGTTATTGCTGCACAAACATGAACTGGATCTGATTATCTGTGATGATGGCCTGCAGCATTGGGCCTTGAATCGCCAGATTGAGTGGATTGTGCTGGATAATAATCGCGGTCTGGGTAATCAGAAACTGCTTCCAGAAGGTTATCTACGTGAACCAGTGACCCGTTTGAAAACGGGAACCGTAATTGAGCATTCGGCTAACCCAAGCTCTGAACTGCATATGCATCTGGCTGCATCACAGCCTTATTTGCTTAATCAGGACAACAATAAAATCTTTGATCCTCAAGCGGCTTTTTATGCGGTAGTCGGCATTGGCTTTCCACAGCGGTTTTATCAGACCTTGCAAAATTTAGGCATAGAACAATTTCAGTGTCATGAGTTTCCAGACCATCATGACTATGACATTGAAGATTTACAGTTCGATGATAACAATCCGATTATTACCACTGAAAAAGACGCAATAAAAATTATGGCGCTACTTAAACAATATCCAGATTTTAAACAGGATATCTGGGTGGTGCCAGTCGATGCAGTCCTATCGCCAGCCTGCTATACAGTCTTGCAGCAACAGTTACAACAATACGGTATTCAAATTTCTTAAGGCTCATTCATTATGAAACACATTGTTATTCCTGCACGTTTCGCCAGTTCACGTCTGCCGGGTAAACCGTTGCTGGACATTCATGGTCGTCCCATGATTCTGCGGGTAGTGGACCAAGCCAAAAAAGTGCAAGGTTTTAACGATCTGTGTGTGGCAACTGATGATGAGCGTATTGCAGCCGTTTGCCGTGCTGAAGGCATTGATGTGGTGATTACCTCAGCGGATCATCCTTCAGGCACAGACCGCTTGAGTGAAGTGGCTCGAACTAAAGGCTGGGCCAGTGATGACATCATTGTCAATGTACAGGGGGATGAACCTTTACTGCCAGCGCAACTGGTAAAACAGGTTGCTCAACTCTTGGAAGATCAGCCTGAATCTTCCATGTCGACGCTATGTGAGCCGATCCATCAACTGGATGAATTCAAACGCGACAGCATTGTAAAAGTCGTAATGTCAAAACAGCAGCAGGCACTGTATTTTAGCCGTGCTACCATTCCTTATGACCGTGATGGCGCGAAACTCGCTGAACCGAAGCTGCATGATCAGGCCTATCGTCATTTAGGTCTATATGCCTATCGGGTAAAACTGTTGCAAGAATATGTGACCTGGGAAATGGGTGTGCTGGAGAAACTGGAATCTCTAGAACAGTTACGGGTACTGGAAAATGGACACCGTATTGCCATTGCGGTGGCTGAAGCCAATTTGCCGCCAGGGGTAGATACTCAGGAAGATCTGGATCGCCTGAATCAGATGGATCTTTCCCATTTTGCCTAAGAAGAGTCAAATACATGCCTTTTGATGTCAATGCACATATCTATCCATGGCAGCAACAGGTTTGGGAAACCCTGACCGGGCGCTTTCCCAAGCTTGGACATGGTTTATTGTTTTATGGAAAAAAAGGCTGTGGTAAAGAAGCGTTTACCCAACAGTTTCTGGCTTGGGTGTTATGCCTGAATCGTCAGCCTGCCAGGCCATGTGGTGAATGCAGTAGCTGTCAATGGTTAAAGGCAGATACCCATCCCAACTATGTGCATATCAGTACCGATGACGACAATAAAAAACAGAATGCCAAAATCAAGATCGAGAAGATTCGCGATCTGCTGCCTTTTGTGCAACAGACTGTAGATGGCTGGCGCGTGATTGTGATTGAGCCGGCAGAAGCCTTGAATATTGCCTCTGCCAATGCCTTACTCAAAACACTGGAAGAACCCGGTGATAATACGGTCATTATTTTACTGGCGAATCATTATTTAAAATTGCCCGCGACTATACGCAGTCGTTTGCAGCATTTTGCTTTGGACCGGATTTCCGCAGAACAATTTAGCGATTATGTCCAGAATCAGCTCCCAGATGCAGGTGCTAGCCAACAACAGTTATTGATGAACCTGTCCAATCAGATGCCGTTACAGGCACTAGAGGTTGCACAAAGTGCCTGGCTGCCACTACGTCAGGAATTCCTGCAAGACTGGCAAAAACTGGTCATGCAAAAAAATATGCCGATGGCAATTGCGACCAAATGGAATAAAAACCTGAATTTTGGTGACTTTGCTCAAATGTTTGAATACTTGTTGTCCGATTTAATTTGTGTCAAGCTAAATCAGACGGTGAAAAACATTGACCTTGAATTCAATGTGCTTGCCGAACAATATTCATTAGAAGCACTTTTTAAAATTTATGAAGATTTTCAGCGCGCTAAACAATTCCTTGAACAGAATGTCCAAAGCAATCTGGTTATTGATGAATTGTTTATCAAGCTGATGAATCTTTAATTAAGGGGAAATCACATGCAACCACGTATGGGCGGTATTATTCAGGCCAATATTCCTGACATTGAAACACTGTTTGCCAGCTATATGCCTTATGTTGTGGGTGGTGGGCTTTTTATTCCTTCCAAGCAGCCGGTCAAACTGGGCGAAGAGGTTTTTGTATTGACGACTTTGCCTGACCAGACCCAGAAAATTCCTTTAACCGGTAAAGTCATCTGGGTCTCGCAAAAGCAGAATGGCATCAAGCCACAAGGCTTTGGCATCCAGTTAAGCGGTGAAAAAGGCGTTTATTTTAAAAATGAAGCAGATCGTCTGGTTGCAGGTCTTAAATCTGAAGGACGTAAAAGTTACACTATGTAGTTAATTTACCCTTGGTAGGAACGCATCGTGTTTGTAGATACTCATTGTCATTTAACCCTGCTTGATTTGACACCATATCATGGTGATCTGGATCAGGCATTGGCTCAGGCTCGTGAAGCCGGTGTTTCCAAATTCATGAGTATCTCGGTCGATCTGGATGATCATATCGAGCTGGCCAAAATTGCCGCGCGTCATGCAGATGTCGGATATACCGTTGGCGTACATCCTTGCGAAGATGCTGCAACCATGGCGCGTGCCACGACTGAATATCTGGTCGAACTGGCGCAACCGGAGAAAGTCTGGGCGCTCGGTGAAACCGGTCTTGATTATTATCACAGTACCGATTTTATTGCAGAGCAAAAGGCCTGTTTCGCCCGGCATATTCATGCGTCACAAATCACCAAAAAACCTGTAGTTGTTCATACCCGTTCCGCCAAGCATGATACCGTTGATATTATCCGCGCGGAAAAATCGACTCACGGGATTTTGCATTGTTTTACCGAAGACTGGGAAACCGCCAAAGCGGTACTGGACTGCGGCTATTATGTTTCATTTTCCGGCATTGTTTCCTTTAAAAATGCGCAGGATCTGCGTGATGTCGCCAAACAGGTTCCGCTGGATCGTGTGCTGATTGAAACCGATAGTCCTTATCTTGCGCCAATGCCGTATCGTGGCAAATCTAATGAGCCTAAATACGTTCCTTATGTAGCCAAAGCGCTTTGCGATGTATATGATAAGTCGCTAGAAGAAATGGCTTTTATCACAAAGCAGAACTTTGAAAATCTTCTGAATTTAAAGTAAATAAAGTTATATAAAGTACAAAGAGAGTTTATAGGGTGAAGATGGATCGTCAGGCTCAGTTTCGAGCAAGAGAAACCTTGATTTTTCAAGTTGCAGAACAGCTCCTGTTGGAAAATGGTGAAGCAGGAATGACGCTAGATGCGCTGGCTGCCGAGCTTGATCTGGCCAAAGGGACACTTTATAAACATTTTCAGAGTAAAGATGAGCTGTACATGCTGCTGATTATCCGTAATGAGGGCATGTTGCTGGAAATGATTCAGGATAGCGATAAAGCCTTTCCTGAACATCTGGCCTTCTTTATGCTGCATCATTTGCATCATCCTGAACGTACTGTGCTGTTTCATCAAATTGAAGAACGCCTGTCGACGACTGGGGTTGGAATCCAGCACCTGTTTAGCGAACTTTATCAGGTGCGCAAACAGCGCTTACGCCTGATTATCCGTATGACAGAAACTTATCTGGCATCGATCAACAGCCGCATGTCGGTACGTGATTATCTGGCTTCGATCTGGTCGCTGACCCATGGTGCTGCGGCAATTCTCAATTCCAGTTTCTATCAGCGTTATTTGGGTTCGCGCGATACCTTACGTGTGGCCTATATCGATCAGGCACTAGCTTTGCCTAAGCAGGTTCATTCTGCAGAGCAGCTTGCCTAAGGTCGTCCTATGATTAGATCACCTCACAGTGCAGTTCGTGGCTTTACCTTAATCGAATTGATGGTGGTGATTGTGATTATGGGGATTATGGCGTCACTAGTGCTGCTCAATACTAGTGGTGTCGATCAGCGCAAAGCGATGCAGGCGCGTGAAATTTTATTGGTGGACTTACAACGGGTTCTACGCGAGGCCAATGACCAGTCCAGAATACTTGCGCTTGACGTTCAATCAGCGACAGATGTCACGCCATTTCGCTATGGAATTATAGAATATCGTTCAGCAGCGCAGACTGAACAGAACCTGCAAAATGAGAAATGGCAAAGTTATGTAGATTTTAAATTGCGTAGTTTGCCTGATCATGTTTCCTTTCAGATTCAGGCACTGGAACAGCAGCGTTACGCCAGGGCACAAAACCGTGACCTGACTCAGGCAAATTCACCTCAATTGATCTGGCTCGGCAATGGTGAAGTCAAGCCGGTGCGGATTCAGTTCTTTTTAGAAGACCGTGAAGTGGGTGCTGCGATTGAGATTGATCATCTGGGTAAAATCAATGAAATCTAGATATTTCAAGCAGAATACTGGATTTGGTGCTATCAGGCCGAGTATTACTCGGCTTAATCGTGTGCACTCTGAACAGAGTTCGTTATCTTGCGCTCGGACGAAACGTTGTTTCATTTATCCTCGCTCAGGTTTTACCTTGTTGGAAGTCATGGTGGCCTTGGCAATTTTTGCGACCGCAGCCATGACCTTGACCAAAGTTGCAATGCAATATACCCAGTCAACCTCGAATGCCATTCTGCGCACCAAAGCACAGTTTATTGCCCTGAACGAAGTGGCTCAAATGGAAATCAATCAGCAATGGATGGATGGTACGGCCTCCAAACAGCTGACCCAGCAAGGCGAAACCTGGCAAATTGACAAGCGCAGTGAACCGACGATCAGTCCCAATGTGCAGCGTATTGAACTACAGGTCAGTCTAGTGAATCCGGATACTGGCCAGGTTGCATCCGGGATCAGCAGCTTGATGTTCTTTAATCATCGCATGAACAATACGCCATGAAGCCTAAAGGATTTACCCTGGTCGAATTATTGGTTGCCATTGCAATCTTTGCGGTGCTGTCTGCTTTGGGCTGGAAAGTTTTTGATTATATTGTCAAAACTAAAGATCAGAATGTGATTCATGAACAGCGTCTAGGTCAGTTACAACAAACCTATCAGCAGATTCTGCGAGATACCGTACAGACAGTCCCCTTAACGGCCAACATCAATGGGGATATTCAACCGGCTCTAGTGCTGCAGAACGGACGCTTTAATTTCAGTAAAACCGGGGTAACTGATCCTTTGGAAGAAGGGATTTCCCCAGATGAGCGCATTGAATATCAGTATCGAGCCGATGAGCAGAAGCTTTATCGCCTGAAATACCGGAATCTGAATCAGACAGGTCAAGATCAGCCAGAATCCAGTGTTTTATTGTCGGAAGTAGAACAATTCCAGATCGTCGTACTCAATCCGAATGAGCTCACGCAATGGCCAGATGCTTCTGCTGATCTGAATCTGTTAGAGCATAAACAGCGTTTGCCTAAAGGGATTAAAATCAATTTAACCGTGAATGGCGTTAGCTATGAATGGATGTTCAGTTTATTAAATACGGACTTTTTGCTTGATACTCAGAACACCGGTCAACCCAGCTCAGAATAATAAGAAATGAAAATGAATAAAGCGATCATGATCAAGCAGCAGCAGGGCATTGCACTGATTACCATTCTGGTGATGGTAGCGCTAGCGACTATTTTGGCTGCCACGATTGCCCAGCGTCAGGCTGCAACTGCTGAAAGCACTGCTTATTTAATGCGACAAAACCAGTCTCTCATGTATGCCAAAAGTGCCGAGGCCTTTTTTTCTGAATTGCTGGTCGATGATGCTGAAAATGCTGCAGAGGTCGACCATCTGCAGGAAACCTGGGCGCAACCCATGCCGGCTTTTCCGGTAGATGACGGTTATGTCTCCGGAATTGTGCAGGATGAATCGGGAAAGTTTAATTTAAATAGCCTGATCACCGCCGAAGGTACGGTGAATGAAAATGCCAAGGCATGGTTCGAGCTGATTCTAAAACGTGCCGGTTTGCCGGCACAGCTGAGTGAAGCAGTCATTGACTGGCAGGATGCAGATGAGCTGGTCAGTGGAGGTATGGGCGCCGAATCTAACTATTATCAAGGCTTGCCCAATGCTGCTTTGCCGCCGAATGCAAAATTTCATAGCGTGGAAGAATTAAAGCTGGTACGCGGTTTTGAAGAGAATAAATATAAGTTGATAGCACCTTATCTGAGTACTGCACCGGTGCAGGAGAGTCCGGTCAATATTAATACGGCTTCAGCTTTTCTTTTGGCGAGTATAGATGAAAAGCTGGATGTGAATGCGGTGCAGCAATTGCTGGATCAGCGTCAGGCCAATTTGGAGTATTTTTCCAATGTATCTGATTTGTGGTCACTCGAGCCTTTCGCTCAGGTTGATGCGGATAAGCGTAATCTATTTAACAGCCTGCTTGGGGTTCAATCCAATTATTTTAAAGCCCGAATCGAAGTGGTTTTAAGTGAGCGTAAGCGCCAATTCAGCAGTGATCTGGTTCGTCAGGACAAACAGGTTTATGTAGCCTATCGTAGCATGGCGCCATTTTAATTTTAGCTCATGAATTGTACAGGCTGGATAAGCGCAAATGCCGGGCTGATGCCTTTTCCCTATCATGCTAAACAGCAAAATTAATCCTCAAAGCTTTACTTTTGCTTTATAATCAAAATTAATTCACCTATTTTTTGACGACATTACGGCATATGTTAATTCGTAAGTTATTTAAGTTTGAGAATGCTCATATTGTGCGTAACTGCACGTCAGATCGCTGTAAGCGTTCGATCCATGGCCATAGTTATAAAGTCGAGTTATTGCTAAAAGCCTCGAAGCTAGATCATGGTCAAATGGTCTATGACTTTGGTCTGCTTAAAGGTGTGATTAAGGATTTCTTTGATTCTTTCGATCATGCCATCTGCTTTTGGCAAAATGACGATCCGGAATATATTCAGGCCTGCAAGAATTTCAGTGCGCGCTGGGTGTCTTTGCCGGTATCGCCATCAGCAGAACAGTTTTCACGTATTTTCTTCTTTCTGGCACAGCAGGTGCTGGCATCGACCGTGACTCAAAATGGTGAAGGCGATGTCGAAGTCTATTCTGTGATTGTGCATGAAACCGACACCGGCTATGCACAAAGCTTTTTAGAAGATATTCAAAATGAACAAATGGGCATCCTTAGTCTGGAGCAACTTGAGTTCTCTGAACAAGTGCAGGCTGAATGGACAGATCCGGACATGTTTGCCAAGCTCAAACAGGGCACACCATTTCATAACCCTACAGTAGATTTACAGGTACAGATTTAAAGTCTGCGTGACTTTAAATCCATTGACATAGATTTAGGATTGAAGAATGTCTTTAAATGAACAGCAACTGGCCAAGCTGAATAAAGTTCAGTTGGATGAAAGCTGGAAATATGGATTGAGTGAATTTTTGCTCAGTCCAAAAATGGATGAATTAAAAGCATTTCTCGTTGAAGAAAAAAAAGCAGATAAAATCATTTATCCTCCCAATCATCTGATTTTTAATGCGTTAAATACCACGCCGCTAGATCGGGTAAAAGTGGTAATTTTGGGGCAAGATCCTTATCATGGCCCAAATCAGGCGCATGGATTAAGCTTTTCCGTGCAAAAGGGAGTTGCATTACCACCATCTTTGCGTAATATTTTTCATGAGTTACATGCTGATGTTGGGGTTGAAAGACCGAAGCATGGTGACTTGACGCATTGGGCAGAGCAGGGTGTGCTTCTGTTAAATGCAGTACTGACCGTAGAAGCAGGTCAGCCGACTTCGCATCAAAAGCGCGGTTGGGAAGAATTTACCGATCACGTCATTGATGTATTAAATGAACAGCGTGAACATATTGTCTTTATTCTTTGGGGCGCATACGCACAGCGTAAAGGACAGCGCATTAATCAAGACAAGCATCTCGTGTTAAAGGCAGCACATCCATCGCCTTTGGCCGCAAACCGTGGTGGTTTTTTTGGTTGTAAAGTATTTTCGAAATCGAATAATTACCTCAAACAACATGGCATTGAGCCTATAGATTGGCAGCTGGACGCATGAAATATTCTCCCCTTACTAAACATTATCATCCAGATTTGATTGTTGAAGAAGCGCACAATGGTTGGCGTATCGTTCGTTTAAATCGCCCGAAATCTTTGCATGCGCTGGATGAATCGATCGCTTCCGCACTTCTGGAAGTATTTCAGGACTTTCATCATGATGACAGCGTAAAAGCAATCTGGCTGGATTCAACCACACCGAAAGCGTTCTGTGCGGGTGGGGATGTACGTAAACTGCGTCAGTTAGTGATTAATGATGAAGTCGCGGCTGCCAATAAGTTCTTTGAACAAGAATATGCACTTGATCTGTTATTGCATAATTATGCTAAACCCGTTTTAGTCTGGGGTGAAGGTTATGTGATGGGCGGTGGCTTGGGCTTGTTTATGGCGGCACCTTTCCGTTTAGTGACGCCATATTCACGTTTAGCCATGCCTGAAATTAATATTGGTTTGTATCCAGACGTGGGTGCAACACGCTTCTTGGCAGATCGTGGTGCGATTGGTCTATTTACCGGCTTGACCGGTTCGATCATGACCGCTGCGGGCGCTTACGGGATTGGCTGGGCAACGCATATTTGTGATGCACAGCGTGATTCAGTTTTGGATAAAGTCATTAATATCGACTGGGAGCATTATCCTGCAGGTGATTTCCGTGCGATTGATGACACCCTGAACAGTATGCACCGTCCGGTCGGCCCGGGACCGTTGCAAAACTCTCTGGACGTGATTCATAGTGTTTGCCGTGGTATCAACTTTGAGCATGATTATGAGTCGATTATTGGCCTGAGTGATGCGCGCAGTGACTGGTTGCGTCAGGCTAGTGAAAATCTGAAAAAAGGTTCACCAACCACCGCAGCCTTGACCTGGCTATTATGGCAATGGGGTAAGCAGGTACATTCCTGGAATGAAGTTTTCGAACTGGAAGTTCAAATTTCTGACTGGAAAATCCGTCATCATGACTTTGTTGAGGGTGTACGAGCACGTCTGGTCGACAAAGACCTTAGTCCTGAGTGGAAAAAAGGTGCAGATATGAACTTGAAAGGGATCCTGTCTGGGAATCCTCCAGTTACGACTATTGAAAGCTGGAATGAGCTGCTCAAGCATTATGGTGTGATTTAAGCCTCAATGTCCGAAACACAATTTACAGATGAATACTGGATGCAGCGTGCTTACGAGCAGGCTGCACTTGCTGCTGCACAGGGAGAAATTCCTGTCGGGGCAATTATCGTCAGTCAGAATCAGATCATTGGTCAGGGATTTAATACGTCCATTACATTAAATGATCCGACTGCGCATGCTGAAATTGTGGCGCTGCGTGATGCCTGTCAAAACATCCAGAATTATCGTTTACCTGATGATGCAGTGCTTTATGTGACTTTAGAGCCGTGCACCATGTGTGTTGGTGCGCTGGTGCATTCACGGGTTTCACGGGTAGTATTTGGCGCATTTGAAGCGAAAGCAGGTTCACTGGTGAGTGCGCGTCAACTGTTTGAAACCGGTTATTATAATCACGTATTTTCTTTCCAGGCAGGCTGCATGCAGCAGCAATGCTCTGAACAGCTCAGTGCATTTTTTAAGTTGCGTCGCGAGCAGAAACGACAATTCAAGTTACAAGAAAAGTTATTAAATACGCAGAAGTAAATTTACTTTATCCGCTAAAATTTTCCCACTTTCAAATATCTGCAATCTTCAGGAACAATAATGAACAGCATCCAAGTAAAAAAAGAATTCCCAGCAGCCCTTGATGATGTCTTCAATTTGATGTCCAAACATGCCACCTATAATATTGCCTTCGCACCGATGCAGGTCGAACGAATCAAGGATTCTGCGGATGCTGAACATCCTGATGGACTCGGTTCGGTACGTGCAATGGGTATGGGGCCAATAAAGCCGCTGAAAGAACAAATTACCTTGTTCGAGCCAAATAATCGCATCGAATACCAGATTATTAAAAATCCGTTAATCAAGCATCATTTGGGTATTATTGAATTTGAAGCACTGGCTGATGACAAAACGCTAGTAACTTATACGATTGAATTGCAGGCACGTGCGCCTTTTGTGAGTAAATTAATCCTTGCACAGTTACAGGCAGCGATTAAACTAGGCCTGACAAAACTCGCAAAATCTGTTTAAACAACAACGGGAAAGCAATGACAGTTCAAATTATTACCATTGATGGTCCAAGTGGGTCTGGCAAGGGCACGTTAGCAGCGAAACTGGCTGCACATTATCAGTTTCACTTATTGGATTCTGGTGCTTTATACCGCCTTTTGGGTTTGTCATTGCATCACCATGATTTGCTGGATTCTCTAGACACGAAATTGCCAGAATGCGTACAAATCGCAACAAATTTAGATATCCAGTTTGTCAGTACCGACACTGGAGTGCAGGTGTGGCTGGATGGTGAAGATGTGTCCCAAACTATTCGCACTGAACGGGTAGGAGAGTTTGCTTCAAAAGTTGCAGCAATTCCTGAGCTTAGAACAGCGATGGTTTCACGCCAACATGCCTTTGCGCAGGCACCGGGTCTGGTAGCAGACGGACGCGATATGGCGACAAGTATCTTCCCGAACGCCCAGGCAAAAATATATTTGACGGCCTCGGCTGAATCCCGTGCGCAAAGACGTGTAAAGCAGTTGCAGGGCATGGGGCTGGATGTTAAAATAAGCGACATTTTAGCTAATATCATCGCTCGCGATAAACGAGATATGGAACGCACTGTCGCTCCACTCAAGCCTGCGGATGATGCTTACATTATCGATAGTTCAGATTTGAATATCGATGAAGTATTCCAGCTGATGACCACTTATGTGGATCAGCAGTTAGCAAACTAACCCAATTTTATCAGCAAACGCATAGCTTGATCAGTTTTATATGGACTATGTAGATGCTTAATTAAACCGGCCTTGTCTGATCCAAGACCGCTGACTTTATCGGAAATATCATGACCGAATCTTTTGCAGCCCTCTTTGAAGCAAGCGAATTAAACCTCAACGTTGAAAAGGGTGCAGTTATCCAAGGTGTTGTAGTAAGCATTGACTCTGATTGGGTAACTGTTGACACTGGCCTTAAATCTGAAGGCGTTGTTGACCGTGCTGAGTTCTTAAATGAACAGCGCGAACTTGAAGTTCAAGTTGGCGACACTGTAGACGTAGTTGTTGAAGCACTTGACAATGGTATGGGTCAAACAGTTCTTTCTCGCGAAAAAGCTAAACGCGCAGAAACTTGGACTAAACTTGAAAAAATCTTTGAAGACGGCGAAATCGTTACTGGTGTTATCTCTGGTAAAGTTAAAGGTGGTTTCACTGTTGACATCGGTCCAGTACGTGCGTTCCTTCCAGGTTCTTTAGTTGATACTCGTCCTATTCGTGATACTACTCACCTAGAAGGCAAAGAGTTAGAATTCAAAGTAATCAAACTTGACGCTAAACGTAACAACGTTGTTGTTTCACGTCGTGCTGTTATGGAAGCTGAATCTTCAGCTGACCGTGAAGCTCTTCTTGCTCAGCTTGAAGAAGGTCAAACAGTTACTGGTACTATCAAAAATCTTACTGACTACGGTGCATTCGTTGACCTTGGCGGTATTGATGGTCTTCTTCACATCACTGACATGGCTTGGAAACGTATCAAGCACCCTTCAGAAGTTGTTGAAGTGGGTCAAGAAGTTACTGTTAAAGTACTTAAATTCGACCGCGAACGTAACCGTGTTTCTCTAGGTCTTAAACAACTTGGCGAAGATCCATGGTTAGCGATCATGAACCGTTACCCTAAAGGTTCAATCGTTAAAGCGCGCGTAACTAACCTGACTGATTACGGTTGTTTCGCTGAAATCGCTGAAGGCGTTGAAGGTTTAGTACACGTTTCAGAAATGGATCACACGAACAAAAACATCCACCCATCTAAAGTTGTTCAGATTGGTGACGAAGTTGATGTTATGGTTCTTGAAGTTGATGAAGAACGTCGTCGTATTTCTCTTGGTATCAAACAAACTCGTGCTAACCCGTGGGAAGAGTTTGCTAAAGACCACGACAAAGGCGAAAAAGTTTCTGGTACGATCAAATCTATCACTGACTTCGGTATCTTCATCGGTTTACCAGGCGGTATCGACGGTCTAGTTCACTTGTCTGATATTTCTTGGAACGAACAAGGCGAAGAAGCGATTCGTCGTTATAAGAAAGGCGACACTGTTGAAGCGGTTATCCTTTCTGTAGACGCTGAAGGCAACCGTATCAGCCTTGGCATCAAGCAAATGAACAACGATCCGTTCAATGACTTCCTTGCTGCTAACGAACGCGGTGCGTTGGTTAAAGGTACTGTAACTGCAGTTGACGCTAAAGGCGCTACTGTTAAGTTAGCTGACGAAGTTGAAGCGACTCTGAAAGCATCTGAAATCAACCGCGACCGCGTTGAAGATGCAACTAAGTTCCTTGAAGTTGGTCAAGAAGTTGAAGCGAAGATCATCAACGTAGATCGTAAATCTCGCGCAATCAACTTGTCTATCAAAGCGAAAGACGAAGCTGAAGAGAAAGAAGCAGTTGCTAACTTGAAAACGGCTCCTGTTGGTCAAGACAATGGTCCTAAGACGATTGGTGACCTGATCAAAGCTCAAATGGGCAACTAAGTAAGCGTTTGAATTGTATTGTTAATGTAAGTTAACTAATGCTTTTTATACAAATACTGTAAACGGTAGCGTAGTATTTAATTATTGCGCTACCGTTTTGTATTTAAACAGGTTATTATCGGGAAATAGATCCCAAGTAGCTTGATAATTAAAGAGGTCGCAGATGACTACTGAAGCACTTAATAAGTCTGACTTAATAGAGCGTATTGCGTTAAAAAATCCGCATTTGGCTGAGCCTTTAGTGGAAGAAGCAGTTAAAATCATGATTGATCAAATGATAGAAGCATTATCAACTGACAATCGTATCGAGATTCGTGGATTTGGTAGTTTTGCATTGCATCACCGTGAGCCGCGCGTAGGTCGTAACCCTAAAACTGGTAAATCTGTAGAAGTGGCTGCAAAAGCAGTTCCACACTTTAAACCAGGTAAGGCACTTCGTGACGCTGTGAACGAGTCTGCACAAAAATAATTGTAAATACTTTTCGGGGTGTTCATGCGTTACGTTCTAGTCATTCTTTTATTGGTACTGTTTGGTTATTCACTAGCTTTGGTTTTGCAAAACGGTACAGAATTGTCAGTGGACTTGTTATTTACTCAAGTTCCCGCAATGCGCCTAGGATTATTGCTTCTCCTCACTTTATCGCTAGGTGTCGTTTTGGGCCTATTATTGGGCGTTCAGATCTTCCGGGTTTTTCAGACGAATTGGGAAATCAAACGACTGCGTAAAGATATTGAACATCTACGTAAAGAACAGTTAAATACCGCCAAGTTAATGGCCGCTGAAGCAGCAGCTCATACCCGGCATGAAAAAACTGTATTAGATATTACCAATGAAAATCAAAGCCCATTATAATGGGCTTATTTTTTGCCTATATGAAGGGGTAATCTCTTGAGTATCATCGTCGCACTAGATGCCAAAAGCCAATTTGATGCCTTAGCCATTGCAGAACAGTTAGATCCTGCCTTGTGTCGACTAAAAGTTGGTAAAGAGTTATTTACCCATGAAGGTCCAATCATTGTCAAAGCACTTCAAGATAAAGGCTTTGATGTATTTCTGGATCTGAAATTTCATGATATTCCAAATACAACAGCACAGGCAGTATGCGCGGCAGCAGATTTGGGTATGTGGATGGTCAATGTGCATGCCTCAGGTGGCCGCAAGATGATGGAAACCTGTGTAGAGCGTTTGCAAGCGGGTAATTATAAAACTCAGTTGATTGCAGTGACTGTATTGACGTCAATGGGCCGTGAAGACTTGAAAGATATTGGTCTGGATATTGAGCCAAATGAGCATGTAAAACGTCTGGCACAACTGACAAAAGACAGTGGTCTAGATGGGGTGGTTTGCTCAGCTCAAGAAGCGAAAATGTTACGTGAAACGATTGGAAAAGACTTTGCATTAGTGACACCCGGCATTCGTCCAGAAGGGTCGAATGCAGATGACCAGAAACGTATTGTGACACCGAAACAGGCAATGCTAGATGGCTCAACACATCTGGTAATTGGTCGCCCGATTACCCAGTCTAAAAATATGCGTCAGACTTTGAAAGATATTTTGGCAACGCTTTAATACGGTTTGAATGACAAAAAGCCTTTCAGTCGAAAGGCTTTTTTTATATATTGAAAAAATGGTTATAAAATAAAAAGGAAAAATGATGACTTCATCTGAACCACAATTAGAAAAAGTACAGAATGACGTTATTCAAAATATTCAACAGGCAGAACAGCTTAAGCAACAAGAATAGCAACAACAGCAGGCAAGCTCAGCAGATCGGACAGCGGGGATCGATGTGGTCAGTTTGGCATCTGATGCCATCAGTCTTGCTTCGGATGTTATTGAAACAGTAGGCGATGCCTTAAGTGATATTGATTTAAGTTTTTAGTCAGCCCGCTCGGCCTACTTGCTTGTGCTTCGTTTTAAAATTCTGCTTTTAAACTGAATCAGGGAGGAGAGTTCCTCTTTATAAAAGAGGAATTTAGTGAGATTGAGAAAGTGATAAAGTAATTAAATCGCTGCCAGTACACTCACCATGACTGGTGCTAACAGTGACAAAATAAAACCACTGACCATGGCATGTGGAATAAAATCATGCCCACAGGCCTGTTTAACCATCGGTAGAGTCACATCCATCGCAGTTGCACCCGCTGCGGAAATGGCGGATCTTGGGTATCTCCAGCCCATACAATACATGAGTAAGATGGCAAAAATTTCTCTAAACAGGTCATTCATTAGCGCGATACTGCCGAGTTCTGCATTTCTGAGTTCTGTTACGACAACACCTGACATTGAGTAAAATCCATAGCCTTGTGACAGCATGATCAAATCTTTTAGACTGATGTCTGTATTCCAGAATGAATAAAGCATGACTGCAAATAATGAACCAAAAATACAACCAATCGGAACTAAGAGAATTTTAAAATTTAACCAGGAACGATCTAAAGGTGAATAAGCCAGATCCAGGCCAATCATGAACATAAATACCAGCAACAAATGCCAGGTGCTGATTTGCACGGATAGATCAAATAGATTCAAGCCCGTATGTAAACAATATCCGCCTGCGAGAGCCAAAAAGGCATAGCTCATGTTCAGTAGGGATTTAAGCACCAGGTCGACGGATACCCGACCGGAACTCGGAAGATAACCTGCCCATTTAAATAGTAGATAACAAAATGCAAAAGCACCGAGCGAGGTCAGAAAGGCAATGCTGATCGACGTACTCAAAATCTGGAGAGGATGCTGCAATTCATCTACCAATTGTGAAAATTCAAAGGCAATTGCAATCAATAAAACATAGCTAAAATAGGGCAATAGCTTGAAACAGATTTTAATAATCGAAAGCGGAATTCGTTTTGCCATGGCAAAACCGAATGCTAGACAGAATAGAAGCTGAAAGATAAGCCAAAGCGATTGCATAAATTTAATGGAGTGAAAAAATTACCTATAAATTATGCCACCGCTTGATGTCAGATGGTAAAAAGCTTTTAGGCGACTTTATTCAATAATCGATAATCTGCGACATTTGGTTTTTTTGTTTTGAGCCAGTATTTCCAGGTATAAGTTGGCCATAAGGCAAAGTTCTTGCCGCCTTCCTGTTGATACCAGCTGACACAGCCAGATTGCCACACAGTCTTTTCAAACATATGTTGCACCTGCTGATTAAATGTATCCTGTGCCTGGTCTTTGACCATGATGGCATCGCTTTGGAATTGATCGACCAGTTGCATCAATTGCAAAATATATTCGACTTGTGCCTCAATCATAAAAATCACAGAGTTGTGCGCCAATAAGGTATTTGGGCCCAGTAACTGAAACAGGTTTGGAAAGTCTTTCATGCAAATTCCATAATAGCTTTCAGCGCCTTGTTTCCAGACTTCATTCAGCTCTGCACCATCGAGCCCGGTACATTGAAAATTCTTCATATAGATACGTGGATCGGTAATGAATCCGGTGCCATAAATCAGGCAGTCAATCGGCCGTTCTTTTCCATCTTGTGTAATGATACTGTGTTCAGTCAGTTCCTGAATCTTCTCGGTCACCAGTTCTACATTGTGGCGGTTAAAAGTCGGGAAGTATTTATTCGAAACCAGAATACGTTTACAGCCCATGATGTAGTCGGGGGGTCAGTTTTTCGGCCAATTCAGGATTTTTGACCTCATATTTAATGAATAGTTCTGCCAGTTTTTGGGTGAATTTCATAATGCCCGGTTTGGCAATCGGTACGATACGCGATTCATTTGACCAATACAGGCGGGCACGGTGTAGCTTTCTAAACCAGTCATATTTTTTGAAGAGTTTCTTCTCAAGGTCGGGGTAGGCACGTTCATCACGAGGAATGACCCAGGCCGCAGTATGTTGCATGACATACAGATGTTTGCATTGCGGGGCAATTTCCGGAATATATTGAATGGCGCTGCCACCTGTTCCAATCGATGCGACATTTTTGCCAGTCGGGTCATAAGTGTGATCCCATTGCGCAGAATGAAAGACTTTGCCTTGGAATTTCTCAATACCGAGAATATCTGGGATTTGCGGAATATGTAAAGGTCCGGAAGCGAATATAACAAACTGGGCTTCAAGGATACTTTGATCCTGTAGCTGTAATTGCCATAGACAGCGTTCTGCCTGGTAATGTGCTGCCAGTACTTCGGTATTTAAACGGCAAAAAGCACGCAGGTTATAATCGGTCACCAGATCCTGAATATAAGAAAATATCTCGGGTGCTTCCGCATAACGTTGGGACCAATTGCTTTTCGGTGCAAATGACAAGGAATATAAATGTGATTGCACATCACAGGCTGCTCCAGGGTACTGATTGTCCCGCCAGGTTCCGCCAAAATCGTTACCTTTTTCAAGAATAATAAAATCATAAATACCATGCTGTTGTAAACGTATTGCCATGGCAATCCCTCCGCAACTAGCTCCAATAATGGCAACTTTAGTATGGGGATGGGAACGTGTAGCGGTGGCATAATCTAGCATCAGTAAATTCCTTACTTATTTTAATGTTGGATATTTATCGTAATTTGCTCCTTGATGATTAGATAGAAAATTGATCTAAACGGCAATAGCCGACACATTATTTTTATAGTACAACTAGAATAATCACATTGTATTTGTATGGTTATGAAACGTTCTGTTCTCAGTCTGATGTATTTGATTCAAGGAATGCGCAAGGCTGGCATGGAGGTCGATCAGAAACTGCAAAACATTGGGCTGCGTGTAGATGCCTTTGATCCAAGCTCGGTGATCCATCCGAGTCTGGAACATGATGTGCTTAAGGTGGTGGGACAGGAAATCCAACCTGAACAGGGATTATTGATTGGCCAGCATTATGCTTTGGCAGGTTATGGTCCCTTACTCATGTTGCTGGTGACCAGTCCTACGGTACGTGATGCATTGAATCAGGTGATCCGTTTTCAGCAGTTGACGCATTTGACCGGTCAGTTGGCCTTGCAGCAAAGCGAGCATCATAGCGCGCTATGTTATCGAGCCAAGCAGCAGGATGATCATTTGAGAATGTTGCTGGCACAGGCAGAGATTTCCGGAACGTTTAAGTTTATCCGGGAAATCTACAAATTGATGGGCTTATCCAAACCTGATTTGCGGATCGAGTTGCCATTTGCCTATCCAGAAGATCTGAATACCTTAAAGGTCTATCATGATTATTATGGAACACAGGTACAGTTTGATGCATCTCGGGCAGCATTCTGGTTTGATGAAGCAGTGTTGGATATTAAAATTCCTTCTGCAGATGCGGTCACTTTTGCTGTCTATGAAGCCAAATGTCTGGCTGAACTGGAGCGTTTGCAACAGGATGAGCAGACGCCGACTGTGGTGCAGCGTGTGCAGGATTATCTGGAAATCCAAAGCGGCCTGATGCCGAGCATGGCTGAAACGGCACAGGCGTTGAATATTCCGGAACGAACCTTGCGGCATCAATTACAGCAGTGTGATACCAGTTATAAGCAGATTCGCGAAGAAATTATTAAAGATAAGGCTTTGCGACTGATTGAATATAAACAGTATTCGATTGAAATGATTGCAGAATTATTAGGCTATTCCGAGCCGGCCGCTTTTAACCATGCCTTTAAACGCTGGTTTGGGCAAAGTCCTCGGCAATATATAAAATAGCCTAAGTTAGTTTATGCCAAAGTGTTATAGCGTGTTGATTAAACTCCGCTATAATTAAATTGATCCCAAATAGTACGAAATTCTATGTCCGATTTTAATTCACAGCACAGCACCGCTTTTAGTCCGATTTCTCCTGCAGAACGTTATGCACAAGCGATCTCTTCGGGACAGTTTATGCCTGATGAAGCACAGGCAATGGCAGTACATAAACTGAATCGTGTCTGGCTGGAATTGATTCAGCGTTTTAAGGCATCGAAAAAAGCATTTCGCCGCTTTCGCCGTCAGACATCTCCGAAAGGGGTGTACATGTGGGGTGGTGTGGGGCGTGGAAAAACTTGGTTAATGGATCAGTTTTACGATTCGATTCCGTTTCGCCGTAAAACCCGGATGCATTTTCACCATTTTATGCAGCATGTGCATCGTGAGTTAAACAAATTATCCGGACAGCGTAACCCCCTAGATATCGTGGCGGATCGGATTTATAAAGAAGCGGTCATCATCTGTTTTGATGAATTTTTTGTATCTAACGTAACGGATGCGATGATTCTAAGCGATCTATTCCAGAAGCTGTTTGAACGCGGTATTACCTTGGTCGCTACCTCGAATATCGCACCGGACGGTTTATATAAAAATGGCATTCATCGTGACCGTTTTATGCCTACTATCGAATTGGTCAAGAAAAACTGTGTGGTGTTAAATGTTGATGCCGGAGTCGATTACCGTCTACGGGTTCTAAAACAGGCACAACTGTTTAAATTCCCGTTGACGCATGATCATAAAAACTGGATTGCACAGCGTTTTAGCGCTTTGACTCAGACTCAGACCTGCTCGGAAGAACCGATTATCATCAACAACCGTATTGTCGAAACCGTGTCACATACCGAAGATGTGTTGTGGTGCGAGTTTTCTGAACTGTGTTTAAAGCCACGTAGTCCAGCTGATTTTATTGAAATCGCCAATATTTATAATACAGTGTTGGTCAGCAATGTGCCGCACCTGACCGATTTTCTGAATGATGGAACACGCCGTTTTATTTATCTGGTCGATGAATTTTATGACCGCGGCGTCAAGTTACTCTTAACCTCGGAAGATAATATCGTGGATATTTATCAAGGTGAGAAACTGGCCTTTGAAATTGAACGGACCCGTTCCCGTTTGCTGGAAATGCAGTCAGATGAATACCTGAATTCTGAACATCGCCAGATTGAGAAAATCGCCTCCGTGAACGGAGAGTAAGAATAAAAGCGCTGGTTATTTACTGGCGCTTTTTTTTATAAAAATAGGTACTTAAATTATCGACAAGCCTGATCAAACATGGCTTAATCTTGATCTAAATATGATCGTGTATAACTAAAATGCATAATTTTTACTCGAAAATCTGAACTTAAGTCTAATTTCTACATTTCGAAAACTTTATACACTGTCATTAGGGTATTTAGCAGAATGATATCTATTTGTAACTGAGAAATATCAAATATGTTTATGAGGGTATTCATATTGGAAAAAATGCTCAGTATTTAGCAATGTGATAATACTATTCAGCTAGATTTTAATCGGTATACTAGAATCTCTTGTATAAAAAGTAGCAATATCAGGAAAGACAATGACTGCACGTATTCAAAAAGGCAAGTTAGCGATTGCTAAAGAACTTTACGATTTCATCGAAAATGAAGCATTACCAGGTTCTGGTTTAGACAGCGAAACATACTGGAAAAACTTTGAACAAGTCGTTGTTGATCTTAGCCCTAAAAATAAAGCACTTTTGGCTAAGCGTGATGACATTCAGGCGAAAATTGATGAATGGCACCGCAATAACACATTTGAATTACAAGCTTACAAAGCTTTCTTGACTGAAATTGGCTACTTGTTACCAGAAGTAGAAGATTTTCAAATCAGCACTGAAAATGTAGACGAAGAAATTGCAATACTGGCAGGTCCACAGTTGGTGGTACCAGTACGTAATGCACGTTACTGCTTGAACGCTGCAAACGCACGTTGGGGTTCTTTGTACGATGCACTTTACGGTTTCGATGTCATCTCTGAAGAAGATGGTGCGGAAAAAGGCAAAGGCTATAACCCGAAACGTGGTGAAAAAGTTGTCGCATTTGCCAAGAATTTCCTCGACGAAACTTTCCCACTGGCACAAGGTTCGCATGCAGACGCAACTCAATACGCAGTTGAAGCTAATGCACTGGTTGTTACCCTAAAAGACGGTTCAAAAACAACTGTGGCAGATGCCGCTAAATTCGTTGGTTACAATGGCGAAGCTTCAGCACCGACTGAAATCGTACTTAAAAATAATGGCTTGCACGCAATCATCCAGATTGATGCCAATAGTTCGATTGGTCAAACTGACGCAGCAGGCGTAAAAGACGTCGTTCTTGAAGCGGCAGTTACGACCATTCAGGACTTGGAAGACTCGATTGCAGCCGTTGATGCTGAAGAAAAAGTGGAAGGCTACCGTAATTGGTTAGGCTTGATGAAAGGTACTTTAGAAGAGTCTATTGAGAAAAACGGTAAAACTGTTACCCGTAAACTGAATGAAGACCGCACTTTCAAAAATGTAGAAGGTGGTGAAACTAAAGTTCATGGCCGCTCATTGATGTTGCTGCGTAACGTTGGTCATTTAATGACAAACCCGGCGATTCTGGTAGATGGCGCAGAGATCTATGAAGGCATCATGGATGCACTGGTTACGCCATTGTTGTCTTTCGCAGACATCAAAGGTGAAAACACGATCAAGAACTCGCGTCAAGGTTCAATGTATATCGTTAAGCCGAAAATGCATGGTCCTGAAGAAGTGGCATTTGCCGTTGAATTGTTTGAACGTGCCGAACAGGCACTTGGCTTACCTGCAAAAACTTTAAAAATCGGGATCATGGATGAAGAACGCCGTACTTCTGTGAACTTGAAGAACTGTATTGCACAAGCCAAAGATCGTACGATCTTCATCAATACAGGTTTCATGGACCGTACCGGCGATGAAATCCATACCTTTATGGAAGCTGGTCCATTCGTTCGTAAAGGCGAAGTAAAAGGCCAAATCTGGTTCCCAGCTTATGAAAACCGTAACGTGATGATCGGTCTGCAAGCGGGTTTACGTGGTAAAGCACAGATTGGTAAAGGCATGTGGCCAAAGCCAGACATGCTGCTTGACATGTACAAAACCAAAACTGAACATCCTGAAGCGGGTGCGAGCTGTGCATGGGTTCCATCACCTACAGGTGCGGTGATCCACGCGATTCACTATCACCAGATTAATGTTGCAGACCGTCAGCAAGAGCTATTGTCGACTCAACCTTTATCTCTGGATGATTTGTTGACACCGCCATTGGCGAAAGACACTAACTGGTCAGAAGAAGAAAAAACCAAAGAACTCGAAAATAACTGTCAAGGTATTTTAGGTTATGTGGTTCGTTGGGTAGATTTGGGTGTAGGTTGTTCTAAAGTGCCAGACATCAATGATGTCGGTTTAATGGAAGACCGTGCGACTCTACGTATTTCTTCACAACACGTTGCGAACTGGTTGCGTCACGGTATCGTAAGTCGCGAGCAAGTAGAAGAAGTTATGCAACGTATGGCGAAAATTGTGGATGAGCAAAATGCCAATGATCCATTGTATACGCCAATGTCTGCTGACTTTGCCAACAATATTGCATTCCAGGCAGCATCTGACCTGATCTTTAAAGGTGGTGAGCAGCCATCAGGTTATACTGAGCCGCTTCTACATGCAGCGCGTTTAAAGTTAAAAGGTTATAAAGGTGATTAATCCTGTCTAGCTTAAAAAGCCTCTTCGGAGGCTTTTTTATTGTCTAATGGTAAGCCGCTGTCGTTCTGACTAGAAATTTTCCAGCCGAACTTTTAAAGTGGGGCAAAGCATGCGAGGAAACAATAAAATGACAACGGTATATCAAAATTTAGACCAGCAGTTTATTCATGGTCAGTGGCAAGCCGGTACTTCAACCAGAACAATAAAAAATATCAACCCCTATACCCAGAGCGAAATTTTTAGCATGGCAGCTGCCAGTTCTGTCGATGTCGACAGTGCTTATACCGCAGCAGAGCAGGCTTTCCAGCAAGGGGGCTTGAAATCCATTGAAGTACGTAAAACAGTGCTGCAAAATTTAATCGCGATCATTCAGCAGCGTCGGGACGAAATCATTGACTGGCTCATTATTGAATCAGGCAGTACGCGCATTAAAGCCGGCGTTGAGGTGGATGCTGCTCTGGGCATCATTCAGGAAAGTCTGGCTTTTCCAGACTGGATCCAAACAGAACAGCTGGAAAGTAAGGATCCGGCACGTAAAAGTATGGTTTTGCGCAAGCCCTTAGGCGTGATTGCTGTCATTAGTCCATGGAACTTTCCATTTCATTTATCCTTACGCTCAGTGGCGACTGCAATTGCCTGTGGTAATACCGTTGTATTGAAGCCGGCCAGTGATACCCCGGTGACTGGCGGTACCTTAATCGGCAAGCTATTTGAAGAAGCAGGTTTAGCTGCAGGTGCACTGAATATCGTTGCCGGGGCTGGTAGTGAAATCGGGGATTATTTTGTTGAGCATTCAGTGCCGAAAATGATTTCATTTACCGGTTCGACTGAAGTGGGGAAAAGTGTAGGCAGTAAAGCCTTATCCAGTTCCCGAATCAAGCGTCTGGCACTCGAACTGGGTGGCAATGCACCTTTGGTCATTCTGGATGATGCCGATCTTGATCTTGCGGTTGAACTAACGCTGATGGGGCGTTTTATGCATCAGGGACAAATTTGTATGAGTACTAACCGGGTCATTGTCGATGCCTCTATCCATGATGCTTATGTAGATAAGCTCCTGGATCGGATCAAAATGATTCCGGTGGGTGATCCAAATCTGGAAGATACAGTGATTGGTCCAATCATTAACCAGAGTCAGGTTGAAAAGCATCAACAGATCATTCAAACAGGCAGCGAGCAGGGCGCACAACTGGTCTATGAAGGAGGAATTGAAGGGAATCTGGTTTATCCACATATTTTTATTGATGTCGCGGAAGATTCCGATCTGGCGCAGCAAGAAAGCTTCGGTCCGATTTTACCTATCTTAAAAGCCCGGGATGAAGCGCATGCTTTAAACCTAGCCAATGCGACCGAGTTTGGCTTATCCAGTGCAGTATGTACTTCAAACATCGATCGAGGCACTGCTTTTGCCGCACAACTGGATATTGGGATGACACATATTAATGGCATTAGTGTTGCAGATCAGTCAAATGCACCCTTTGGCGGCGAGAAAAATTCAGGATTGGGTCGTTTTAATGGCCGCTGGATTTTTGAGGAATTTACCCGGACACATTGGTTGACTGTCCCGAATTCATAACAGTCAACGCGCCTAAAACTATAGAAATACGACAGGCTTCGACTTGGCATCACGGTATAATCTGATGGTCGAATGATTTACATATATGAACCATGTGCGCCAACTTTAAGCCTTTAACCTTAGAGCAGTTGCATAATCTGGGATTGCCAGAAATTCCTTTTGAATATCCAGAGGAGGTCTATCCCAATTATGCTACACCGCTTTTATTTCATTCAGCTCAAGGACTGGAATGGCGTTCTGTGAATTTTGGACTCATTCCGAAATGGGCAGAAGACAAAACTATAGGCACCAAGACCTATAACGCCAGAAATGAAACCTTACTGCAAAAGCCCACTTTTGCTGAGGCCACTGCCAAATGTCATTTTGGCGTCATTCCGGTATCGGAATTTTATGAGTCCAAATATTTTGACAATAAACCGCAGCGTTGGGGTGTAAGACGTAAAGATGGTCAGGCGACTTTTATTGCAGCTGTGTATGAGATTGCTCGGGTACAAGGGGAAATTGTACGCTCTGCCAGTATGATTACCATGGATGCAATTGATCATCCCATGATGAAGGAGTTTCATGAGCCGGGTAATATCAAACGCTCGGTTATTGTGATTCCACAGCAGCGACTGCAAGAATGGCTAACGCTAAGGCATCCGGATATTCGTAGCTTTGTAGAGGGCTTTCCGGTAGAAGATTTTGAATGCTCACATGTACCAAAAGAAAAAATCAAAAAAGTCAGTCCACAACTGAACTTTTTTGATTTTTAGAAAGCTCTGGCGAATTATTTATTATTATAAAGTATGCGCCAATTCGCCAGCGTCTATTTAAAATAAAAAGTAGGTCTTTAACGAGCTAAATTTTTGAAAATATGACGTAAACTTTCCATGGTTTTTTCAATTTGCAAAGGCGTCAGGCCTTCAAATGACTGTTCCAGTACGACATTGGTCAGATCATTGATCTTATGTGTCATTTGCATGCCTTTGTCAGTCAAAAATACTCGGGTAATCCGTGCGTCATCCTCACATGAATAGGTTTCAACCAGACCTTCGTCTTTTAAGCGGTAGACAATTTTAGTCGTGGTCGACATTTTAGAAACAACCATCTCTGACAAATCAGAAACACTGGCATGCGGTTTGGCTTTTAGTGCAAGAAGGATGCGGCGGCGGGAATTGTCAACACCATACTTTTTTAGTGCATGATCGACATTAACGACGTATTGAGCATGAACCTGAGTTACCCAATAATATGGAAAGTTTTCTAAATTAAATTCTTCCGTACACGGCAAAAATTTTGCATATTTCTTAGTCATGAAATGTTCCTTGTATTTATTTTTCTAGGGCCCGTTCATTTTATGAAAAAGTTTATGCATATTTCAACCTTTATTTTAAAAATGTTAAAGCGCTAACACTTTTTAGTTTTGCTTAACATCCCAAGGAGTTGATCAGTTCTGCATGTGAGCCTTATCTGGCGCGAAGATTGTTCTTTAAAATCGGATGAAAGGCGATAATATTTTGTATAAATTTAATTCCTCATTATGTATTTCGTGAGTAGAAATGTTTTCCAAGACTTTTTATTGTTCTTAAGCAGCCTGTCTGAATAGGTTTTAATGCAAATAATTGTATTTCAATAAATTAATCGATTTAAGAAATATAGGGTGATTGAGTGGTTTTAGTCAATATAGTAAATGATTATTTACAGCTATATTTTTAAGTGATTGTTCTTTCAATAAAAAAATAGTTTATGCTCTAATCTTTAAGTGACCTTAAAAGTAATGGTCTAATCAAACTAAATTCTGTTTATTTTTAATTCAATTCGAATAAATGATGTAGAAAAAATTAAAATTAATCAGTTTCAGCATCAATCAGTTGATCATAAAAGTCTCAATAAAATCATGATCATGTAATTTTTTTGTAAATTAATACATTACAAAATACTCAGTTTATGCATAATGGAATAGTCTTAAGTTGCATAGGTTAAATTTTAATGGATCCCTCGCCGTGCGTTGATCTTCCATCTCTATTTCTAGCTTACTCGAACGGGGTCATTCTCTAATGGAATTTTTATTAGATCCCGGAATCTGGGTAGGTTTAATTACTCTTATTATTCTTGAAATTGTTTTAGGTATTGATAACCTAGTCTTCATTGCCATTCTGGCTGAAAAACTTCCTCCTGAACAACGCGATAAAGCACGTGTTATTGGTTTGTCTCTCGCATTATTCATGCGTCTAGGCCTGTTATTTGCCATTGCCTGGTTGGTCACTTTGACACAACCATTGATTACTGTGTTTGACTGGACCTTCTCCGGTCGGGACCTGATCTTGTTATTTGGTGGCTTGTTCCTGGTGTATAAGGCCGTTACTGAGCTGCATGAAAAGATTGAAGGTAAACCTGAAGTCACAGTGTCTACCAATGTGGTATATGCAAGTTTCACTGCTGTTGTTGCACAGATTGTTGTTTTAGATGCTGTTTTCTCTTTAGATTCAGTGATTACCGCCATTGGTATGGTCGACAATATTTATGTCATGATGGCTGCCATGATTGTCGCAATGGGCGTGATGCTACTGGCATCGAAACCATTGACCAACTTTGTGAATCGCCATCCAACCGTGGTGATTCTGTGTTTAAGCTTCCTACTTTTGATTGGTATCAGCCTGATTGCAGAAGGTTTTGGTTTCCATATTCCAAAAGGCTATATCTATTCAGGTATTGGTGTTGCGATCATAATCGAAGCATTCAACCAGTTCGGTCAGCGTAATGCTGCTAAACATGAATCCAAGATTCCTTTGCGTCATCGTACGGCTGACTCGATCCTGAAGTTAATGGGTGGCAAGCTAGAGACGACCGACAGTCAAAATAATCAGGCACAAGAAACCTTTGCAGATGAAGAACGCTATATGATTGGTGGGGTGCTTACCCTTGCAGAGCGTTCAGTCGCTTCGATCATGACGCCGCGCGGTCAGATTTCATGGGTTGATCTGGAAGATAGCCCAGAACAGATCCGTGAAAAAATTCTGTCTGTTCCACACAGTCTGTTCCCGGTATGTCGCGGTAGCCTAGATAAGGTGATTAGCGTAGTACGTGCCAAAGAATTATTGGATGTACTGGAAGAGCCGGAAGAATTAAAAGCACTGATTAAACGTCATCGCCCAATTTATATCTTTGAAAAGATGAAAGTTATTGACGCGATTAATACCTTGCGTACCTCTAAAGGTTCTTTGGTCTTGGTGAGTGACGAGTTTGGTAATGTACAGGGTCTGATTTCACCGCTAGATGTATTTGAAGCAATTGCCGGTGAATTCCCGGATGCAGATGAACAGCTGGATCTGGTGAAAGTGGATGATACGCACTGGATCGCATCGGGCATGTTAGATCTTTATCAGCTTGAGCTTGAGCTTGGCATGATTGATCTGATTGATGAAGATGCTGGCTATATCAGTGTTGCGGGTTTGATTCTGGATAAAACTAACAGTACGGTTGAAGTGGGCACCGAGTTAAATTATCAAGGTGTGCAGTTCAAAGTCACTGAAATTGAAAGCAATCGTATCAAGTCGGTCAGCATTCATTACGCAGGTTAAATAGGTGTTTTAAACACTTTATTTGTTCAAATATTAAAAGTCAGTTACTTTGGTGGTAGCTGGCTTTTTTAATGCATTTTCTGAGTCGGCCTCAGTAAAAAAATTAGATAGAAATAAGTTTAACTAATTGTTTGAGCTGATTTTTATTGGTCTATTCATACTATCATTCATGTTCCAGATCGAGCCGAATATCCGGGTATTGCACTGAATTTTTAAAGCAGAAAAAGTCAAATCAGCAATCAAAAATAAGCATGATCAAGCATCAAATATTGATTCATGTAACCTGTTAATCAAAACTTAAAAGTCATATTTAAATACTGACAAAAAATTAAACTACAATTCACATGAACTAGATTTGCATGATGCAAACAGATCTTAAGTAAAATGGAAACCGTTTGTGTGGAAATCGCTAGATAAGTGGTATGAAGCCTACTCAGTTCAGAATAAAACTACTCAAAAATGATCTCCGAAAGAGCTAGACAAAACATTTCTAAGGAGATCAATAGAGCAAATGGGCAGGATCAATCTAAATAGGGGCGTTTATCTATTCAGGAGAACAAACACCCTGTGAAGCGACCAGTAAACTAAATGGATTCTGGCAGAATTTTAAAGTTGGCGTATTTTCGGATTGTTTCAGTATTGAGTTGGTGGATTTCATCCAGAAAGGCGACATTAAAACTGCCTAACTGTTGCGCACGTTCAAATGCCAATTGACCGGCAATTGCAAAATGTACATGTGCCGTTAATGCAGCAAGGGCTGGGGACGTTACTGCACTATAGGCAGCAATTAGTGCCCCGAGTGCACATCCCATCGCCGTGATTCGGGGCTGTAAAGCAGAACCGCCTGACACCTGTATCACAGGATAGTCTTTCGAAATAATGTAATCAGATTCACCGGAGATTGCGATGCATTCACAATGATCCAGCAAACTTCGCGCCTGTAAATAAACATCCGCACTGTCTACTGTGCTGTCTACACCCTTGGACTCGATCTGCTTGCCAGCCAAAGCACCAATTTCAGAAGCATTGCCTCGTAAAATCGTAGGCTGGGAATGCATCAACTGATCTACGACGCCAGAACGCCAGCGCAGAACTGTTCCATAACCGACCGGATCAAGCACCCACGGTTTTTGCAATTGATGTGCAGTTTTCGCAGCAAGCTGCATCGCCTGAACCTGCTCTGTCGTCGGTGTACCCAGATTCAGACTGATCGCTGTAGCAGTCTTGGCAAAACTTTCAGCTTCAAACGGATTGTCGATCATGGCCGGAGAAGCATGCGCAGCCAGTACAATATTGGCGACATAGTTGCTGGCCACCGTATTGGTCATGATATGCACCAGGGGCTGCTGTTGCTGAAGTTTCAACCAGGCCTCACAGATCTGATCCAGAAGCGTTTGCTGTAGTGCTTGCGTAGAAGTCGTCATAATGGTCATTTAGAATAAGAGAAAGATTCGTTGTATTCGGTCAGCGGGTAAAATAATGGTCTTGATGCTTGCAGCTACGACAGAACAGGCTGACATAGTCACTGGCATCATAATCCACCGACAGTTCCTGTGAGCCGCAATGCATACAACGTTTTTGGGAATAGAATTTCAGGCGAGGTTCGATCTTGTGCCACGAACGCCACACCGGCTGAAAGAAGATATTTTCATCATAGCCCAAAAACCGATAAAACAGGATTTCGCTCATCTTGCTGAATGCCAGTTGCGGTGGACGCGGCAGGGTAGAGGTTTCCCATTTTTCTGTAACTGAACGTTCGCGGTACTGCTGCAAGGTTTTTTTCAGCAGATTGGTATTAATAAAGTTTTCATTGCGGGGCTTGAGGGCTTTTTGTTTATATAGATATTCCAGCCCGGTCTGCACCAGATAATAAATCTGACCCACAGCCAGTACATCCAAAAGACGATAGCAAAAGGTCTGAAAGCTCTGATTTCCGGCAATTTGCACATTCCAGCTACGGCAATAGAATTGGGCAAACTGAATGATTTCTTCATATAGCAGGCAATAGAGTGCATCTTTGACTTCATCTGCACTTTTAAAGGGCACACCTTGGCTCAGGTTTTGATAAAACCAGTTGCGCAGCTGCTGGGTGATACTGAACAGGGTCGGTTCAGAATAACCATCCAGTCGCACATTAATATAATAATGCTGATTTTCCTGCTGGAGATCTTTGGGAATCAGAACCTGATCCCGGATCAGGCTTTTCACCAGGCCATGTTGGAACAGATAATTGGGACTGATGGAATAATATCGAATTTGATGCCAGTCAATATATTCACGGTGTTGGCTATATTCCTGCACCTGTTCATCCAGAATCGCAAGTAAAAACAGTTTATTGATAAAACTGAGCTGATTCAGCTCAAGAACCGGCCGATCCTGCTTTTTATGATATTGACGGTTTTCCTGTAAACGGACTTCCTTGAGCATGCGTTTACGCTGCGCCAGACATTGTTCGCAATAACAATTGTGCTTTTGATCGGAGTAAAGCTGATGCTGGCAATGGCTGCATTCATGATAGCTCAGCTCCTGATCATATTGTTCTGCCTCAATCCAATACATCGATGCCTTACACAATGGGCAGTGAGTACTTTCATCAAGCTGTTTTTGCAGAACACTGAATACCATGGTCGCGAGCAACTCTAGAATGGAAGGGCATTTGATTATACACGGCTGATGAGATGCAAACGTAGTGGACTGGTGCAATTTTTCTAAATCAAAATTAGTCACCCAAACAAGAGAAGAGCTACCGAAGTAGCTCTGATTTTAAAAACATGAAATGACGTTTTTTAAACCGGGCAGGGTAATGTGTCGTCCTCCTCGCCGCGGTGTTTGGCATGAATTAAGGCCTGAACCTTTTTAGAGGGCACTTTTTTGGCACCGAGTGCATCGTAGGTGTTGAGAATGGCAGTCACTTCATGGGCCTGAAGCGGAATGCCTTCACAGCTCATCAACAGGGCTATCACTTTATGGTCAATATTGGCCTGATCCAGGGTCTGCAAAGTTTTGATATTTTCGATCCGTACAACATGCTGTTTTAAATACATGGCTCACCTCATCATCGTTATCATTATTCTTTCATTGGAAGTGTGGAAAAACACGGTTTAACTGTAGCAAGAAGTGTGCTCATTTATTAATCAGAATTTATTCGGTACTCAGCAAATAAAATTATATATTTTTAAATCAGTTATTTATGAAAATGTCAGAAATTATGATCCTGACTATTTTTATGGCACAGATATTTCTTATGTAGAGTCGAGTGCTGCTCAATTAGGCAGAATGCATTGAAAGTGGTGCATGAAATGCCCATATTAGATCTAACAATACAAATGCACAGACAGCGTTTAAAACTTGGCGTATGATTTTGACATGAACAATGTCGAACACGATAAAAGATTAGGACAGGACATGAATATTGCGGCAAACCCGGTGATCGAAGCGGATCAAACCATTTATTTAAAAGACTATCAAAAACCTTCCTTTATTGTTGATTCCATCGACCTGAATATTCAAGTCTATAGTGACCACAGTCTGGTCAGCAGCAAGCTGGAGATGCAGCGCCAAACTGCTGGCGATCTGGTTCTGCTTGGCCGCGATCTAGAGCTGCAATCGATTAAGTTAAATGGTCAAACCCTGAATGCCAGTGACTACCACTTGGATGCTGAACAACTGGTGATTGCCAATGCGCCTGATCAAGTGTTGCTTGAAATTGTGGTTAAAATCCACCCTGAAAGTAATACGATGCTGGAAGGTTTATATCAGGCCAGTTCAGATCTGTTTGTGACCCAAAATGAACCAGAAGGGTTCCGTAAAATTACTTTCTATCCAGACCGTCCTGATGTGTTGTCGGTCTTTACGACGCGTGTCGAAGCAGATAAGAAATATCCGGTTTTGCTTGCAAATGGTAACCTGCTGGAAACAGGTGAAGTCGATGCCAATCGTCATTATGCCGTGTGGCAGGATCCGACCAAGAAACCGAGCTATTTGTTCGCCTGTGTCATTGGTGATTTGGCAGTGATGAAAGATTCCTATGTCACGTCAGAAGGCCGCAATGTGGCTCTGGAAATCTACGCAGAAGAAAAAGATATTCCAAAATGTAAGATTGCCATGGAAGCGCTCAAACATTCCATGCGCTGGGATGAAGAGCATTATGGTCTGCCTTATGATCTGGATAACTACATGATTGTGGCGACCAGTGCATTCAACATGGGTGCCATGGAAAATAAAGGTCTGAATATCTTCAATACTTCATGCGTGCTGGCCGATGAAGAGTACACCACTGATGCCGCAATCATGCGAGTGCAGTCAGTCATTGCACATGAATATTTCCATAACTGGACTGGTAACCGGATTACCTGTCGTGACTGGTTCCAGTTATGTTTGAAAGAAGGCTTGACTGTATTCCGTGACCAGTCTTTCTCGGAAGATTTACAATCGGCTGCGGTACAGCGTATTGATGATGTAGCAGTTCTGAAAGCACATCAGTTCCCGGAAGATTCAGGCCCGTTGTCGCATCCACCGCGTCCAGATCATTTTGTAGAAATTAACAACTTCTATACTGCCACTGTTTATGAAAAAGGTGCGGAAATTAACCGCATGATGGCGACCTTGCTTGGCAAGGAAAAATTCCGTCAAGGAACTGATGAGTATTTCCGCCGTCATGATGGTCAGGCGGTAACGGTTGAGGATTGGGTGGCCGCGCTTACAGCCGGTTCAGGTGTAGATCTTTCTAACTTCCTGACCTGGTACAACCAGCCAGGTACGCCTAAACTTCAAGCAAAAGCTGAATATGATGTAGAGACCCAAATCTATCGCCTCAGCTTTAAGCAAAGCCTGAAAACCCATGCTAAATATCCAAATCTGAAAGCAGTACCCATTCCAGTGGCTTTGGCACTGTTTGATGCTGAAAGCGGTGAGCAGCTAACGCTGAACTCTGAGGCACTCTTTGAAAATGGCGTCAAAGATGGCGTGTATCTGTTTGATCAGGATGAAGCCACGATCGAATTTAGCGGTGTGACAGCAAAACCGGTGGTGTCCTTGCTGCGTAATTTCTCTGCGCCGGTGAATCTGGACTTTGACTATTCAGAAAAAGAACTGGCTTTCCTGTTGCAATACGAGACCAATGGTTTTAACCAGTGGCAAGCAACTCAGACCTTACTCGAGCGTATCTTGCTGGATGACCAGCCTGCAGAAATTTATATCGAGGCTATGCTCAATACCTTGCCGGATGTGATTGAGAAAGATCCGCTGTTGGCATCACGTCTGTTTGATGTACCATCTGAAGGTTACTTGGGCAGCCGTATTGATCAGGATTATCAGCCAGCCATGATTCAGGAAAAGCGTGAGGCTTTGCTACATACTCTGGCCCGTGCCTTTGGAGAAACAGCTAAAGAAACTTATCTGAGTCTGGATCCAGATCTGCAATCTGAATTCTCGCAAGCAATGGGCGTGCGCGCCTTAAGAAACATCATGCTGACGATGATGGCTCGTCAGGGAGATGCATCTGCCTTTGACTTGGCCTATGAGCAGTATCATACAGGCAATATGTCTGAACGTTTGGGTGCGCTGAAAGTCTTGGTCTGGAATGATGCACCACAAGCAGAAGAAGCTCTGGCAGATTTCTATAGCTGCTTTGAAGATGAAGCCTTGTCTTTAGACCAATGGTTTATGGTTCAGGCAGCCCATCCAAAAGCAACAGATGAAACCATTGCGTATCTGACCCAGCATCCGGATTATGATTTGGCGGTGCCTAACCGTATCCGTGCAGTCAGTGGGGGTCTGAATGCCAACCCAGTCAATACCTGGAGCTTTGGCGTACAGCATTTTATTGGTCTGGCGAAATATCTGGATGAGAAAAATCCGATCGTGGGCTCACGTTTGCTACAGGTATTGTCACGCTGGTATACCTTGGCAGAACCGCAACGCAGTGAAGTGAAAGCACAGCTTGAAACCTTAAAGCCACTGGTTAAATCTAAAAACGTGTCTGAGACACTCAATAGTATGCTCAGCGTATAACATCAATATTCATAAAAAACCGGATCGACCTGATCCGGTTTTTTATTTCCTGTTTATTTCAAACGCTGGCTTTAAATACAGTTGAATTTCTCTAAAGGCTTAGGTAAGTACTAAAGGGTGTTACAGTATGATTATACGGAAAAGAGTATTTGTTTATTAAGCTGTAAGCTAGGTAAAGGGATCTACAGATTCGCTTACTAGAGGTTGTCCAAGATATGTTAGTGAAAATTGAAGATGGTTTTTATTTAAATAGCCAGCATATTATTGCCGTACATGTCAGCAAGAATCCTGAAAATGGCTTACTTGAAATCTCCATTCAATATACGCCGCATTCCATTCAGCAGGTCGGAGAATACAAAAAAGTATTTCAAAGCCAGCTTGATGCTGAAATTTTCTTAAGTGAGTTAAATCAAAAACTTCGCTAAAAGCCTGCATCATACAGGCTTTGATCAAGCATCTTATTGTCTGACGATGAGTACTGGAATAGAGGAAAGTGCCAGAACATTCTGAGCGACACTGCCCAGCATGAGTTTTTGCAGACCCTTACGACCATGTGAACCCATAATGATCATATCGGTCGGGGATTCATTTGCAGCCTGCATAATGCCTTCTGACGGCGCCATGCCATGCAGGATTTTTGTCGTCACCTGGATGCCATCACGAACAAAGTTCAGTTTCAGTTCATTTAAACGATCCAGCGCATTTTGTTCTGCATGCATAAAATATTCTGTGACTGCAGGAGCAACTTTGTAAAAATCTACGCCCTTAAAGGGATCCACCGCAATCACACTGAGTAAAGTGACATGGCTATGAAATACTTTGGCCAGTTCCAGGGCATGATCTGCGGCAGCATAGGAAATCGAGGACTCATCGAGTGCTACGAGAAGATGATCATAGTTATTCATGGTGCTTCCTCATATTTATTATTGCAGTAAAGGGGGAGTGTGGTTTAAGCGAGTAAATCTCCACAGCATGTTTTGCTAGAGGTTCAAATGTAAAAGTAGCAAGTACTGCGCATCTTGAAGATGCGCAGCATCAGGATTATTTTTTCACGATCAGTACGGGAATTTCACTCGCACCCAATACATCTTGTGCAAAGCTGCCCAGAATCATTTTCTGGAAGCCTTTACGGCCATGAGAACCCATGACGATCAGGTCGGCTTTCACCTCACCCGCGGTTTCAGCAATATGTTCTGCATTGACTAAACCTGTTACAATGCGGGATTGCGCTTCAATACCTTCACCGGCTGCGATGGCAGTGGCTTCTTTCAAGGCCTTTTTGGCATTGGCATGTGCCTCGATAAAATATTCCTTCATGATAGAGGAGCTGTAATAAAAATCAGCCTCGGTAAAAGGATCTTCTGCGATCAGGCTGATCAGGGAAAGCTGACTACCGAATGCCTTGGCAATTTTGGCAGCATGTCGTACTGCAGAAAAGGAAATTTCTGAACCGTCCACTGGGACTAAAATATGTTGATAGGCCATGGCTTTTCTCCGCAGGTTGTCTGATTTTTAGGCTTGGTTTATTGATAGCACAGTGCTGTGGCGGGTGCAATTGCAAAAAAGCGGTAAAATTGAAAAAACTCATTAAATTACAAATATTTTTCATGTAAAAGTGATAAAAAAAACAGAGTAAAAAACTCGGATTTACAGTTTTAATGATCAAAAATAAGAGGATGAATAGTCCTCGTTTACAGCAGGATGGTTTAAACTGCCGTAGCCTGTTTTTAGATCATGTATAGGGGACAGTTTTGAGGTTTTTTGCCATTCATCTTTTGCTCATAGGTTCAGTTATTCTTTCCGGCTGTCAGACCGCACAGAACAGTAAAGTCATTGCCGGTGCTTTTAACCTGACCACAGGCTTGCAGCAAAAAGTGATGGATCGTTATGCGCCTGGTGCGGTTATCGTCCAGCAAAATATTACCTATGCGCCACAGCAGAAATTATCTCTGGATCTGTATCAGCCGCAGAATATTGCCAGTATTGGACCAAGACCGACCATTGTCTGGATTCATGGCGGCGGCTGGATTTCAGGTTCTAAAGAACATGCACGGGGTTATTTCAAGCTGCTGGCGGCACAGGGCTATAATGTGGTATCCGTGCAATATCAGTTTGCGCCACAAGCGACCTATCCAAGCCAGTTACACCAGATCAATCAGGCACTTGAATTTCTCGATACCTATGCAGACACCTACCAAATCGATGCCCAGAACTTATATCTGGCCGGAGATTCTGCCGGGGCGAATATGGCCAGCCATTACGCCGCGCTTTTGACCAATCCTGTATTTGCCGACCAATCTGGTATTCAGCCTCATCTGCAACCTGCTCAGCTTAAAGGTTTAATCTTGCATTGTGGAATTTATGACTTGGAAGCATTTGCCAGCAAAGCACCTGAAGAAATGAAAATTATCGAATGGGGTGTCTTTAACCTGATTCAGGCTTATACCGGCGAGCGTAAACATGATGCCGCATTTTTAAAGCAGATTTCTCCGATTCAGTATATTACGCCGTCTTATCCGCCAGTGTTCATCAGTGGCGGGAACAAGGATTTTCTGACCGATACTCAGTCCCTACCATTTGTAAAAGCTTTGAAGGAACAGCAGGTTCCTGTGACTGAAATATTTTATCCAGAGTCTAAAACCTGGCTCATTCATGAATATCAGTTTTTTATGGGCAAAAAGGAAAGTCAGCAAACCTTTGTCAAAACCCTGGATTTTTTACATCAGCTTTCACCTTGAAGAGAAAATTGTGAAAAATAAATCTTTCAAGATTGATCATGTCAGATCGTCCCGACAGCAATCATTGAAAAATTGTTTGGAGTTTAAAAAATGAATCCTGTCTCATGGGCATATTTGTTGTTGGCGTTGGCTATTATTGCCGAAGTGACTGGATCAACATTTCTGGTGAAGTCAGAAGGCTTTACCCGATTATGGCCATCTCTGGCTGTAGTCATTTTATTCTGTATTGCGTTTTATTTGCTGTCTCAGGTCATTAAAGTCATTCCTTTAGGCATTGCCTATGCGATCTGGGCGGGAGTAGGCATCGTTCTTACGGCAATCGTAGGCTATGTAATCTTTAAGCAGGCGCTGGATGTGCCCGCTTTTATCGGGATTGCACTGATCATTTCCGGTGTGGTGGTGATTAACCTGTTTTCCCAAACTGCTGGGCATTAAAAAGGCAGCAAAAGTAATTGCCTCATTTCTACAATAAGCTTACGCCACTTGCGGTTTAAGCTTAAACAGCAAATAAACCGTCAAACCAAGTAGCAGTCCCCAGAAAGCTGAACCAATACCGAAAAACTGAATATTAGAGGCACTAAACAGGAATGTCATCAGTGCCGCTTCACGGTCGTGACTGTCCTGAAAAGCCAGCGCGATATTGTGGCCAATGGTGCCAAACAGGGCAATGCCTGCCAAGACTGTAATCAGAATCCCTGGAAAAGCCATCAGTACACTGGTCAAGGTCGCAGCAAAAAAACCCATCAGAATATAAAACAGGCCGCAGCTCATCCCTGCAATATAACGTTTGGCCGGATCAGGATGCGCTTGGGCATCCAGACTGACTGCCGCACTGATTGCGGCAAGATTGACACTGAAACAGCCAAAGGGCGCCAGCATAGTCTGTGTAATACCCGTCCAGCCTAGAATAGAATTTACTTTCGGCGGATAACCATAACTTTTGATGACGGCCAAGCCAGGCAGGTATTGCGATGCCAGATTAATCACCATTAAAGGTAAGGCCAGTCCTAAAACAGCTTGCAGGCTAAATTCAGGTGTAATCCATACCGGCTGGGCAATACTCCAGTTCAGCTGCGGAATAGTAAAATTAATAAAGAACGGACAGAGGGCAATAGCCATTAACACGGTAATCACGATGCTATAGCGCGTACTCAGTTTTTTGGAAACCAGATAAATCGCCAGTACACAAAGCACGAATTCCCAGGACTGTTGCAGACTGCCAAAGACCGAGATGCCAAATTTTAATAAAACACCTGCCAGCATGGCACTGGTCAAACTTTGTGGAATAAACTGGAAAATTCGCTCGAAAATTCCAAAAAATCCCAGACAGGCAATCAGGATGCCAGAAATCAGAAAAGCGCCAATTGCTTCACCCAGACTATAGTGACCGGCAGAAGCAATGACCAGTGCCAGACCGGCAGTCGACCAGGCGGTTGAAATCGGATAACGATATTTCCAGGAAAGCAAAAATCCAGAAACTCCAATACCTATACCCAGTGCCCATAACCAGGAGCTAATTTGTGCCTGATTAGCACCTAGGCTTTGCGCAGCTTCAATGACCAGTACGGCGGAAACACTAATACCAATCATGCAGGTAATAAAACCGGCCATGACGGCAGGAAAGGAGAAATCTTGTAAAAGTTTTGGCATCATCCATGACACTATTTTTAAATGCGTTTAAATCATACGCTTTTCACGTATCAACACAATGTTTTTAACAATTTTATCCAAAGGTCTACTGGTTTGAAGCCGATCATTGCTAGAAAGTTGAAGTCGCCAGTTTAAGGCCAAAACCGCAAAACAGGATCCCGACCGCTGCGACACAGCTGGCAGTCACTTTATAATTTTGGTTGAAATAGGACGCCAGTTTTACACCAGAAAAAATCAGGATCGACAGATAGGTCATACTGATCAATTGCAAGATTACAGCCAGAAGCGTGAATGTCAGGGCTGGATAAGGATAGGCAGGATCGACAAACTGCACAAAAAAAGACAGATAAAACAGAATCGCTTTGGGATTTAAAATACTGATTGTGAGCGCTGTACGAAAGGGCTGAACAGATTCTACCGTATCTGGAGTCGTCTTTTTAATCTGGACGCGTTGTGATGACTTTTCCGGAAAGAAAGTCTGGTAGGCCGCAATGATTAGCTTGATACCCAAGTAACTGAGATAGATCGCTCCAATAACTTTCAGTGCAATAAACAGTACCGGAAAGGCATGCAGTAAAGAAGCTGCTCCCAATGCTGTACATATAATCAGGATCAGATCGCCCGTATAAACCCCCAAGGCACCCATATATCCCGTCTTAATCCCAAAGCGCGAAGCAATCGACATGACATACAGGGAATTCGGCCCGGGCAGTAGCACAATCAACGTGGTTCCAATGATAAAGGTCGTTAGATCTGTGATACCAAACACGAAAAACTCGCATGAACAAAAAAGCCGATGCGGCATTATAGCAACATCGGCTTGGAGAAATTTGCTAAATTTTCTTTAAATCTCAGTGGTACTCAGGAAAGTTTCACGTAATAAAGCAGCCAGTTGCTCACGGGCTTTAATGAAACCGTCAATGCCGCCTTGCAATAATTCACTGGCCATCGGATTCTGTTTCAGTTGTGCTTCAAAATCGGCAGGGCTGATTGGGCTGAGTTCACCTTGAACTTTAATATCTTTGGCTGAGAGTTGGGCCTGCACTTCACGCTGATCATTTTCCAGTTCGGCCAGCAGGTTTGGTGCTACCGTGAGCAGGTCACAGCCGCTCAAGCCTAGAACCTGATCAATACTGCGGAAGCTGGCACCCATGATTTCAGTCTGAATACCATGCGCTTTATAAAATTCATAAATACGCTTAACCGAAAGTACACCCGGATCTTTTTCAATCGGGTAAGACTCAACGCCTTCAGCTTTTTTGTACCAGTCCAGAATACGGCCGACAAAAGGCGAGATTAATGTTACTTTGGCATCAGCACAGGCATGGGCCTGATGCTGACCAAACAATAAAGTCAGATTGGTATGAATGCCTTGTTCTTCCAGTGCTTTCGCTGCCTGAATGCCTTCCCAGGTAGACGCGATCTTGATCAGAATGCGGTCTGAGTCAATTCCATATTGCGCATAAAGTGCCAGTAACTCTTTGGCTTTGGCAATGGTAGCTTCAGTATTAAAGGACAGCGAAGCATCGACTTCCGTTGAAACACGACCTTCAATCAGTTTTAAGATTTCTACACCAAATTTGACCGTTAAAATATCAATAGTCCGTTCAATCAGAGCGTCATCTGCATAGCCTTCTTGCTGGGCTTGCTGAAAAGCAGCTTCAATCAAGGCCTGATTTTCAGGTTGTTTCGCTGCTGCAGTAATCAGCGATGGATTGGTGGTTGCATCAAGCGGACGAAATTTTTCAATGGCACTCAAATCACTGCTGTCTGCCACAATGGTCGTCAAGTTTTTTAATTGGTTTAATGCAGTTAATGTCATTACGATCTAGTTCTATGGTTATTGCTTATGCTTTCTTATATATCATAAATGGCCGGTTTACCAAGTAGACTGTCGTTGAATTTCTGTGATTAATGCCCGGTTTTACGTTGTTTGCGCAAGTGATTAATCAAAAAATGAGCAGCTGTGCCTAATCGGGTTTCTCTGCTCCAGACCAGATCAACAAAATATTCAAACTTTGGGGTGAAATCGAGCAGGTTGAGAACCTGTAACTGATCTTGCAAATGTGGCTGCTCATTCAGCATTTCGAGTGGCAGAACCCCCCAGCCCAGTCCTTGCTGAATCATGCTGCAAGCCGAGTGGTGGTTGTCGGTGCGCCAGTAATTTCGTGAAAAGAGTAGTTCCGGCTTGATGGTGCGATCCCGACTGGCCACCACAATCTGCCTGTTTTGCAAAATCTGTTCATAACTGACTTGATCGAACTGACTTAGGGGATGCTGTTTGGCGACTACAGCCACCAGTACCTCACGTTTCAATTCCACAAACTGTTCCCGTGTTTCCAGTTGTTCGCGTTCAAACATCAAGGCTAGCTGCGCTGAACCTTCAAACAGCATACGATGTGCATCTTCCTGAGGTGCACTGAATACATTGACTTGCAGTGCAGGAAATTCCTGTTCTAGCAACACAATATAATCGGTCCAGCGCGTATGCAGCAATTCTGAAACTACCACAATATTCAGTTCAGATTCCAAGCCTGAACTTAAGGCTTGAGCATGCTGTTTCCACTGATTCATTTCGACCAGAAGTTGCTGGGTTTTTTCATACAATACCTGCGCCTGTGCGGTCGGTTTCGGTTCACGACCTATACGCTGAAACAGTTCTAGATTCAGGTCAATTTCCAGATTGGCAATGGCCATGCTGACTGCTGAAGGTACTTTGCCCAGTTGACGTGCAGCCGCAGAGAAAGAACCGGTTTCCATCACGGTTTTAAACATCAGCAGCTGTTCTTGATTAACATTCATATCTTTAATCTTTCATTTTTATTGATAGATTCTAACTCGAATAATCAGATTTAAAGAAATAAAATTCTTGCATCATGTAATGAATTGAGCTGATTTAATATGTTAATTTCCAAAAGAAGACTGATTCATGCTGCCTTATATGAAGGCATTTTACTGGTCGTGATTGCTGTCCTTTTAAGTACACTGATGCATATGCCACTTGAAGTGACAGGTGCGCTCGGGATTGCTATGGCTGTGACTTCAGTATTTTGGAATATGCTGTTTAATCACTATTTTGAAAAGTTTGAAGCTAAACATCGTTTAAAAAGAAGCGTTAAAGTGCGGATTGCTCATGCAATTGGCTTTGAAGGCGGTTTGATGCTGGCGACCATTCCGATGGTGGCTTATGCCTTACACATGAGTCTGGCTCAGGCCTTTCTGCTAGACTTAGCTCTAACCCTTTGTATTCTCGTATATACCTTTATCTTTCAGTGGATTTATGATCATCTAGAAGCCAGACTAGGGCTCCAGCCGGATTATCGGAAAATCTCATCATAAAATACGCCATAAAAAATACCACACAGTTCAGACTCCCTTTTCAGAATGCGAAAGGTGAAATATTCAGCGATGAGGACTTGATCAAGTCCTCATTTTTTATGCTCGAACCCAACTGAAAATTAAGATATAAGACATTGATTTTTTATTTTAATTTTAAAATTTATTGGGGAATTCAATGCTATTTAGACGAGTGACCTTGTCAGTGTCCATCGTGTTGCTGATGTCTGGTTGTGGGGGTGGAGGAGGTGATAGCAGTACGCCACAGCAGACGCTTCCGGATTTCGTAATTTCACCAGGTTCGGGTGAGCAACTGAGCAAAATTGCGGAATTTAAGGTTCTGGATGTGGGTTCAGAATTAACAGCAGGGAATTTCGGTCTGAAAACCTGGAATCCCACCGCCATGGTGGTAAATGGCGATGTCCTTTATATTGCCAATAGTCAGGCCGAATCGAATATTTTACGTTATGACTTAAAACAAAAACGTGCACTCAGTGCGATTGATCCTATGAAAATTTCGGGTCTGGCCAAAAAATGGGACAGCCTGAATGATCTGGAAATTCATGCAGGGCGTTTATATGTGGCCAATTATGGCTCGAACCGAATTGATATTCTAGATATTAGTGGTGAGCAGCCGAGCTTCATTATGGCACTCGGTATAGGTGTATGGTGGGGCGATGCGCTTAATTATGCGCTGGTACATAGCAATGCAGTGACTGCTGACGACCGTTATGTGTATGTACCTGATATTGAAGGCCGGATCAATGTCTGGCGTCAAAGTGATGTGACAGCGCAAAACCATTTAAAGGCCCGCAAATTTGCACGGCTCAGCTTGCCGGGCTGTGCACGCAACTGTAATGCACGTATGGAGGTCATGGGCGACTATCTGTATACCAGCCTGCCGGATGGTATGACTTATGTCCACGATATCAATCAGATTCAGGAAAATGGAAATAATATTGCACCCATTTTAACAGAAACCAATTTGTCGGCAGTCATGCATCGCCATAACGATGGCTTGGTCTATGTGTCACGGAATAATGGCACTGTAGAAAGTTACAAGGAAAAATCCTTTAACTTGGAGTCTATCTTACCCAATAAAAGTGTGGATACCTTCCGAGACTATATTTTAAAAGGGCAAAACCAGAGCAGCCGAATAGCTAAAGCCAGCGATCTTTATATTTATGGTCAGAATCTATTACACATGGCCAATCAGAAAATTTATATTCTGCCAATGCTGACCCTGCAACAGAATAAATCCACCCAGCTAAACCAAGCTATGATTTTAACCGAATCTAAAGCACGCGAGAGAAGCCGTGTCTTGCAGGATGGTGAATCATGGGAAACCTTGACCAATAGCAGCCAGCGTCATGTCTATATGGACCAGATTTTATCGGCAACACTAAATGGCAACCGCCTGCATGTGCAAAGTTACAGTGCTGTGCCTGTACGTGATTTGCAGATTCGTGCCAAGATTAAAAACTCAGAAGACTGGGTAATTCTGGCTAAGCTGGATCAGTTAACACCATTTTCGAATGCCAGCTTTGATCTCAAACTGACCGACCAATCCCGTTTCCCGTTGCTCGATGGCACAGGCTCGATCCAGCTGGCAGGTCTGAGTCAGACCACACAAAATCCAAGTAATATTTTTGATCTGAAAATTAACTCTGAGACTGATGAGCACGTCAAAAAGTTGAACCAGATTAAAGCCAAATGGAAAATTTATTTTGGTACCTATGATGAACCGAATAAATGGTGTCGTATTACGCCGGTCTATGCCCGGGAATGGGTCATGATGATGACCAATCTGGCCTATATGCTCAGTACTCCAGAATTTGAAACCTTATGGTTTAACCATAAAGCGGTCATGGGACACGATTTTTTTGGCAATGATGGTCAGGTAGAAGGGCCGAATGGTTTCTTTCAGCCAGAAGATTATGTCCGGATCTATCGGGAAATTCTTAACCGCAATGAAATTAATCTTGGCATTACCAATATGGGTGGTGGTCTAGGTGGTGGAGCAGTATTAGGAGTAGATACTTGGTTATTCTATGGCCATTACAGATTATCTGGTTATCGAATTATTGCACATGAATTTGGTCATCATTGGGGCGGGCATAATAGTGCCTGGGCCATGTCGAATTATGGCTTTGAAGCTATGGTCGATGGGTTAAACTTCTATTTCCAGCGCCGTCCAGGCTCAATTCCTTATATGGACCCAAATGTGAATGCTTTCCACCTAACACCCGACAGCGCGCTTTGTCAGGGTGTGAACCAGAATATGGTAAAAGGTGTGGCATCGACTGCACCATGGAATAAAGTAGATGAATATTTTAAAAATAATCCAATAACAAATCCCTAAAACATAAAAAAAGCCCCTCAATTGAGGGGCTTTTTAATTGGATCGGTCAACGGATTATTTTTCAATAATTGCCGTCACACCTTGACCACCGGCTGCACAGATCGACACCAGTACGCGGCCTGAACCTTTCTGGTTAATCAGTTTTGCTGCTGTCGCAATGATACGACCACCAGTTGCTGCAAACGGGTGACCGGCAGCAAGTGAAGAGCCTTTTACGTTCAGTTTGGCACGGTCAATTGAACCTAAAGGTGCATCCAGACCTAAACGCTCTTTACAGAATTTCGGATCTTCCCAAGCTTTCAGCGTAGACAATACTTGAGATGCAAAAGCTTCATGAATTTCATAATAGTCGAAGTCTTGCAGTTTCAGACCGGCACGCTCTAGCATACGTGGTACTGCATAAGCAGGCGCCATCAACAGGCCTTCTTTTTTCTCGACAAAGTCAACTGCAGCAGTTTCCTGGAAAGTCAGGTAAGCCAGTACTTCATGACCATTTGCTTTAGCCCATTCTTCAGAAGCCAATAGCACACAAGACGCACCATCAGTCAGTGGAGTAGAGTTACCCGCTGTCATGGTACGTGCATCGCCTTTACCGAATGCAGGTTTTAGTTTCGCCAGTTTTTCAACACTTGAGTCCGCACGCAGGTTATTGTCACGTTCAAGACCCAGGAATGGAGTCACCAAGTCATTAAAGAAACCTTCTTCATAGGCTGCTGCCATTTTTTGATGTGAAGAGGCTGCAAGCTCGTCTTGCGCTTCACGGGAAATACCCCATTCTAGTGTAGTAATTGCCTGATGGTCACCCATAGACAGGCCAGTACGTGGCTCACCATTTTTTGGTGCGTCCATCAGGTCTTTCACATTGATTTTAGTCAGGGCTTTTAAACGGTCTTTCGCAGTTTTCGCAATGTTCAGCTCAAGTAATGCTTTACGCAAGCCATCACCGAAAGCGATGGGTGCATCAGAAGTCGTATCTACACCGCCTGCGATTCCCACTTCGATTTGACCTAGAGCAATCTTGTTCGCGACCAGGAAGGCCGCTTGAAGGCCAGTACCACATGCTTGCTGGATGTCATAAGCAGGGGTTTCTGGTGCAAGAGCCGTATTTAGTACACATTCACGCGTCATGTTGAAGTCGCGGCTGTGTTTCAGTACAGCACCTGCAACCACTTCACCTAAGCGTTGACCTTGAAGGTTAAAATGTTCAACCAGACCATTCAGGGCTGCTGTGAACATATCAGTATTGGATGCCGTAAAGTAAGCACCGTTAGAACGTGCAAATGGAATGCGGTTACCACCGATAATAGCAACGCGGCGAACTGTATTTTGGCTCATGTTTGGTTCCTGTTGAACAGAAGTCTGTGTTATAGATGTTGAATCTTGTTGGCTTGAAGTCGTTTTTTTGGTACGTGCAGATGTACTGCGTGTACGTGTGGTTTTAGCCGGACTTTTTTCTGCGGCATTGACTGTATCAGGATTTTTAGTGCTACGCTTGCTACGCGTTGATGGTTTTGACACAGTTTCTGTCGCAGAGTTCTCGACTGCTGGATTATCTTGAGTTGTTTTGCTCATAAGGCTTTACCAGGCAAATAGATCGTCTTCTTGGTGCTTACATTAGCATAGAAGAAGATAGGCTGTATTGACTACAATGACATTACAGACTGCGCTTAGGTCAAGTCATCTGCCTGATATCTCAAGTATGATTGGGCGGAATCTGGTAGATCTATTGAAATATAAGTGTCTGGCATCATACTGAAGTTTAAGGATAACTTTAGATCAACCAAAAATTAATTTGTATGAGAGATAATAAACATGACTGATCAGTACCAAACTTTTGCAAAATCTCCTATTGGTAAATTTGTCATTAAAAATTTGGGTCTGCCATCCCCAACTTCTTTAGAGCGTTTTGAGTCTGCTACACCTGTAGTCAAAGGCGCGGTATTGATTGGAGCACCACCAGCGAGTACCTTGACTGGTGCTATTGCTCAGGTTCTGGCAAATATTCATGCCAATAGCTATGCAGGTAACAATGCTGAACTGCAACAGGCTGCTGCATCAGCTGGACTGAATCTGGGTGCATTTAATCCGGGCGATAAAGAATCAAAATTCAAAGTTGTCATTTTTGATGCTTCAGGAATCGAAAATTCAGAACAGTTAAAATCACTTTATGATTTCTTCAACCCGATTGCGCGTCAAATCCAAAGTTCTGGCCGTGTCGTGATTGTGGGGACTACACCTGAAACTGCTAAATCAGTCAGTCAGTCAATTGCTCAACGCGCACTGGAAGGTTTTGTAAAATCTGTGGGTAAAGAGTTTAAAAAGGGAATTGCAGCAAACCTGATCTATGTAGATGCCGGCGCTGAAGCAAATCTTGAGTCTGCTTTACGTTTTGCAGTTTCTCCACGTTCTGCCTATGTTTCTGGTCAGGTGATTCGCGTATCTCGCGCAGCAACTCACGATGTGGACTGGACTAAACCTTTGGCAGGCAAGACAGCTGTAGTCACAGGTGCTAGCCGTGGTATTGGTGAAGCGATTGCTCATGTACTGGCACGTGATGGTGCACATGTGATCTGTCTGGACGTTCCGCAACAGCAAGCAGATCTTGATCGTGTAGCAGGTGAGATTGGTGGTTCAACTTTAGCCATTGATATTACTGCTGCAGATGCAGGTGAGAAAATAAAAGCGGCAGCAGCTGAGCAGGGTGGTCTGGACATTATTGTGCACAATGCCGGTATTACCCGCGACAAGACTTTGGCCAATATGAAACCTGAGCTATGGGATCTGGTGATTAACATTAACCTGTCTGCTATTGAACGTGTAAATAACTATTTAATCTCCAACGATGGTCTAAATGCCAATGGCCGTATTATCTGTGTATCCTCAATTTCAGGCATTGCAGGTAACCTGGGTCAAACTAACTATGCAGCGTCTAAAGCGGGTGTGATTGGTGTGGTGAAATTTACAGCACCAACCTTAAAAAATGGTATAACCATTAATGGTGTTGCACCGGGCTTTATCGAAACACAAATGACGGCTGCGATTCCATTTGCAATCCGTGAAGCAGGCCGCCGTATGAACTCAATGAGCCAAGGTGGTCTACCTGTAGATGTTGCAGAAACGATTGCCATGTTTGCTTCTACGGCTTCAACTGGTTTAAATGGCAACGTGGTTCGTGTCTGTGGTCAAAGCCTGTTAGGGGCTTAATGGAATCTCTCCCGACCTCTCTTTATAAAAGAAAGGAGAAGTCCCCCCTTTTATAAAGGGGGATTCAGGGGGATTAAAATTCTAAAGAGAAAATTCCAAGAATTCTCAAAACCTCTCCAGTACTTCACTTTCATACAATGATTGAAGTATGCTCAGGAGAGGTCACTTTATAAAGATAATATTTCCAAAGGTTCAGTATGAATACGCGCCATTTTAGTCAACTTCCAAAACCTTATTTAGTCTATCCAAAAGTGATTCAAGGCTTGATTTTTAAAAAGCCGAAAGCTGAAAAAGTTCTACCGCAAGTTGAATATGTGGTGGATTCATTCAAGGTCGATCAGAAACATTTAAAAGCCTATAATGAAGTATGTGGCTTTAAAAATAATGGTTATATTCCAGCTATTTATTTGACCGTGTTATCTCAAAGTCTGCAAATGCACATGATGACCTCGGAAGCATTTCCATTCCCGATTTTAGGACTGGTACATATCCGTAATCAGGTCAAGCAATACCGTAAAGTCGGTGTAAATGAGACTTTAACCTTGTCATGCAAATTTGGTGAATTACAGCCACATGACAAAGGCGTTCAGTTTGATTTTATTACCACAGTCAAAGTGGGCAATGAAGTCGTCGTTGAGGCATTAACGACTTATCTTTCACGTCAAAAGACTGATGCTAAAGCTGCTGCAAAACTGGCAGAAAGTAAAATGCCAGACTATAAGCTGAATACTGAATGGAAAATTTCAGAAAATACCGGCCGCCGTTATGCCATGACTTCAGGTGATTTTAATCTTATTCATATTCATGCTGTTACAGCGAAGGCTTTTGGTTTTAAACAGGCGATTGCACATGGTATGTGGAGCAAAGCCAAAGCGCTGGCTAATCTGTCATTGCCGGATGCCTATGAAGCCGATGTCTGGTTCAAGTTGCCGATGTATTTACCCTCTAAAGTTGAGTTCCTGACAGCTCAAGCAGCGAATGATACAGATTTCCTGATCCGGAACAGCAAGAACCAGAAGCCGCATGTGACTGGTCATGTGAAAGCAATTTAAATCTGAATTAAAAGCCTAAACTCGATTTAGGCTTTTTCATTTTAAGGGATCAAAATTCTATGGATAGAATGATGCAGCCAATTAAAGATTACCTGTTTGCTGATCAGCATAATTATCAGGGCAATGTAGATGCGCGTTTTCGCGACCTTGCTCGTCAGTTTAGCCGCCTACAGGATGCACGTACTGAACAGGGTGGTGCAGCACTTGTCGTATATTTTCAGCGACAAAAAGTTGTCGATATTTATACTGGAAAGAAGTCTGCCACAGAAAACTGGCAGCCCGATACCATGTCGCTGTGTTATTCTACAGGCAAAGGTGTACTGGCGACTTTGGCGCACATTCTGGTGAGTCAGGGATTTTTGGATTATGATCGACCGGTTGCAGAATACTGGCCTGAATTTGCGCAAAAGGGTAAAGAAAATATTACTCTGGCGCATATGCTGAGTCATCAAAGCGGATTGTTTGATATCCGTAATATCATTGATGATGCCACTGAAATGGCGGACTGGTCACAGATGCTGGACCGGATTGCGGCGGCTGAACCACGATTTCAGGTTGCTACAGATGCCGCTTATCAACCGCTGACTTTTGGCTGGCAGGTGGGTGGAGCATTAGAAAAAGCGACTGGTAAAAAACTGGGTGAGCTGATGCAGGAATATCTGGTACAGCCACTACAGTTAAATGGTGCTTATTTTAGCGTACCGACGAATGAGTTAGCTCGGGTAGCGCTGCCCATTTTAAAGCCTAAAGCAGCCAAGTCTCAAACACAGACTGCGAAAAAAACTACACCAAGAAAGCCGAACCTGATGGAGCGAGCCTTGGTCTTTAGCGGGCAGGATCCTCAGGATTTTCAGGATGCCATGATTCCCAAAGGCATGAAGAAATTTAGTTTCTTTAGTGAGCAGGGGCTACAAGCGATTATTCCCTCCGCCAATGGTGTCTTTACTGCAGAGAGTCTGGCAAAAATCTATACCATGCTGGCGAATCATGGTGAATGGCAAGGTCAGCAACTGATTTCGCCTGAGGTGTTCCAGCGACTTAGTCAGATGCAATACAAAACACGAGATCGGGTCATGCCTTTACCGATGCACTGGCGTTTGGGTTATCACCGTGTTCTCACTTTAGGAAAAGCCTCTAAAGGTTTTGGTCATATGGGGTTTAATGGCTCTGGTGCCTGGTGCGATCCTGAGCGGAATTTAAGTTTTGCCTATACCCATAATTTCCCGACAGGTTCATTAACCGGAGATTATCGTCTTTGGGGTTTAACTCAGGAAACCTTACGCTGTGCGGATGCGGTACTGACCGGGCGCAAAGGCTGGCGTTAGATCACCCTGATCCAGGATTTAATCTATCCTTTAAAATGTGCTATTTTGTGGCGAATTCCAGTTCTGTGAAATGAAAGCATGAAGAAAGTGATATTGATTCCTTTAGTGGTAACCGGTGTTTTATTTGGTTGTCAGGATCAAAATCAATCAGTTAAAAATACTGTCGCTGAAGCCAAGGTGCAGCTACCTGCATGGGTGGGAAATTATCAGGGCACAACGCCATGTATGGGATGCTTTTCAAGTTGTGAAGATTGTCCCGGCATGGCAGTGGCCTTAACTTTAAATGAAGATCAGACCTTTACTTTACAGCGTGAAAGTTTAAGTGGTCATAATGAAATTAAAACGATGAGCGGGCAGATTCGGTTTCAGGATGAATCACAACAAAAGATTGAACTGCTGAATGTCGATACCCGAAATCTGCTCTATGTCGATCTGAAAAAGCATGTTCTGGAAATTCGTGAAGATCAAACAGGCAAACGCTACCAGATGCAAAGTGACTTTATCTTGTTTGAATCCGCCTGATTTTAAAAAAGCATCTGTTTTATATCCCTTTTTCAATGATTTTGATCAAGGGATTTTTATTCTTTATAAACCGGCATTCATTTCACTATTTTATAAAAAAACAGTATGCTTAGACCTGTAAAAAGGAGCATACATGTATCAAGTACTTGCGCGAAAATACCGTCCTCGTAATTTCAATGAATTAGTGGGGCAAAACCATGTATCACGTGCTTTAACCAGCGCGCTCGAACGTGGCCGTTTGCATCATGCCTATTTGTTTACGGGAACGCGTGGTGTCGGAAAAACCACGATTGCACGTATTTTGGCGAAGTGCCTGAACTGTGAAACCGGTATTACTTCGACTCCTTGCGAGGTGTGCCCGACCTGTACCGCAGTCAATGAAGGTCGTTTTATTGACCTGATTGAAATTGATGCGGCATCCCGTACCAAGGTCGAAGATACCCGCGAGTTGCTCGACAATGTGCCTTATGCACCGACTCAAGGCCGCTTCAAGGTCTACCTGATCGATGAAGTGCACATGCTGTCCACGCATTCTTTCAATGCCTTATTAAAGACGCTAGAAGAACCGCCGGAACATGTCAAATTTCTGTTTGCAACCACTGATCCGCAAAAACTGCCAATTACCGTAATTTCTCGCTGTCTGCAATTTACTTTGCGTCCATTGGCAGTCGATGAAATTACCGAACATCTGGGCAATATTCTTAGCAAAGAAAGCATTCAGTCTGATCAGGATGCGATCTGGCAGATTGCTGAATCTGCGCAAGGTTCTCTGCGTGATGCCTTGTCTCTGACCGATCAGGCGATTGCCTATGGTCAGGGTGCGATTCAGCATCAGGATGTCAAAGACATGCTCGGTCTGATTGACCGCACCATTATTTATGACCTGATTCTGGCGATTCACCAGAACCAGAAAGCGCATGTCAGTCAGTTATTGCTACAGTTCCGTCAGCAAGCTCTGGATGTGTCACTAGTGCTCGATCAGTTGATTTCGACGTTGCATGAACTAGCCTTATTGCAGTACCTGCCAGATCTGAGTCTGAAATATAGTGCTGAGATCAATCAAAAAATTATGCAATTATCCGGTCTGATTTCTGCTCAGGATCTGCAACTTTATTATCAGATTGCCTATAAGGGTCGTGCCGATTTACAGCTTGCAGTTACGCAGGAACAAGGCTTTGAGATGACGGTGCTACGCTTACTGGCTTTCCGTCCATTACAACCAAGTGAAATTCCAGTGATGCAGGAGACTGCATCGCAACAGGCAACAACCCATACAACACGTCTACAGCCACCTGTTCAGACACAACTTCAATCTGAATCAATAGAAACACAATCATTGGAGGCAGAAACGGTATTTGATGATTTCTCTCTGGACGATGGGACAGATGAGGAGATTGATGTTGCATCAGCGTCTGGGCCTTCTTCGGATGATTTTCTCGATGAAGAAGAGCCAACCAGCATCACTGCACCTGAATCTGTCCAGCCCGTAGTAATTCAGACCACCATTGAAGAAGTGCAGTCTAGTGATCAAATTGTTTTTGATCCAAATGATGATAAAGGCCTATTTGGTTTTGATGAAATCGAGAGTACGCCAGAAGCACCGGCTACTAGCAACAGTTCGGATGATTTCCTGCTTGAAGAGTTTATTCCTGCAGATGCCGTCATTCCTGCTGAGCCAGTACAAGAGACCATGTCTGCTGATGAGGAATTTAGTCTTGCTGCACCGGAAATAGAGCTTTCACAGGAAACAACCGATCAGCCTGCTCTTGAAAATACAGCGTCGGTTCAGCCAGTTGCACAGACAGCTTTGCTGGAAGATATTTCTCAAGATATAAATACGCAGAATCTGATGCCACAGGATATTCTGAAAATACCCGAGCAAGTTTTAGAGGGTGAGTGGAGCGTAGAAAAATGGGAATACTGGTTCCGTAACAGCCAGCTTTCTCCGGCAGTACAGGAACTGGCACAGTATGGCATCATGACTGGCCAGATGAATGGCGAATCCGTTTTCCATATTCCTGAACAGTACCAGCAGTTGCTGACCCAGTTGCAACATCATCTGGAAGCTGCTTTGCAACAGCAATGGCCGCAAACCAATTTCCAGGTGAAATTTGAAAATGTGGATCAGTTAACGCCATATACCATGCAGCATCAGCGTAAGGCACGTGCCTTTAAACGTGCCGAAGAATTGTTACATGCTGAACCGGCTGTACGCGATCTGCTACAGCAATTTGATGGTGAACTGCAAAATATTCAGCTGAAATAGGCTGGATTTTAAGTCACAACAAATCGCGATAAAGCATCCCGCATTTCGACTGGAATTGGGGTGCTTTTTCGTGTTTCACGATCAACAAATACATGGACGAAATTACCTTGCGCAGCGGCTGTATCCGAGTTGCGTTTAAAAATAGCCAGATCATAGCTGAGCGATGAATTTCCCATACTTTCAATGGCCACGCCTACTTCAATAATTTCCGGATAAGACAGTTCCTGATTAAATTGACAGTTGGAGCTGACCACCAGCCCAATCATCGGGGAATATTTAGGATCAAAATCAGCCTCCTGAATCAGCAGGGCATTGGCTGCGGTATCAAAATAACTGTAATAAGTCACATTGTTGACATGGCCGTACAGATCATTGTCTGCCCATCGGGTTTGAATGGGTAGGAAAAATGTATAGTGTTCGCGCTGTTTGATGGTGGCTTTTATCACTATTCAGTCCTCGGCTAGATAAGGCTTAGGTGGAAATTGATCTAGGCATAGATCGCCTGATAAATCTGATAAGCATCCTCCAGCTTGAGTTCACGGGGATTATTCTGCAACAGCCGGCTTTGTTGCATCGCATCTTTTGCCATGACCTGCAGCATATGTTCTGGAACATTCAACTGATTTAGTTTTAGAGTCAAACCGCTTTGCATCAGATGATTATTAAAATGATCAATAAATAGATCGGTCAGGCCATCATGACAACCTTTACTGCGGGGATCCAGCCAGGTCATTAATTCCGCATAGAGCTGTTTAGCCACTGGCGCATTAAACTTTAATACTTCAGTTAGAACCAGTGCATTGCTATGCCCGTGTGACAGGTGAAAATGTCCACCAAGCGGATAAGCCAGCGCATGTACAGCAGCGACCGGTGCATTGGCAAAGGCTTGTCCAGCCAGCATGGAACCAATCAGCATATTTTGACGCGCATCTAAATCATTGCCGTCTTGCAGCACGCGCTGCAGATTGGCATTCAGTAATCTTAAAGCCTGTTTGGCCAGCATATCCGAATAAGGGTTTTTCTTGTGTTTTGAGGTATAAGCTTCAATGGCATGCACCATGGCATCAATGCCGGTGGCGGCAGTGATCTGTGCCGGAAGATTTTGGGTAAAGGTTGCATCCAGAATGGCAATATCTGCATAGAGAATGGGCGCGACAATGCCAGTTTTGGTCGTTTCACCTGTGGTGACAATCGAAATCGGCGTCACTTCCGAACCTGTTCCAGCGGTGGTCGGTACCAGAATTAAAGCTAAACGCGGTCCGGTAGCATTATCAACGCCATACAGATCGGACAGTGTCTGATGCTGCTCGGGATGCGCCAAAATTGCAATGAGTTTGGCCACATCCATCGAGCTGCCACCACCAAAGCCCAGCACCACATCAATATTTTCCTGTTTTGCAAAAGCCGCCGCTTCAAGCACCACTGTATCGGGCGGATCGGCCTGAACATCCGAGTAAATCACGTACTCCAGCCCGGCAGATTCAATAATATCAAGAAGCGGCAGATGTAATTGCTGCTTCAGCATCCCCGAGTCAGTCACTAGCAGAAGACGTTGATAACGGCCATTTTTTAGAATTTTAAATAATTCCTGAATCGTGCCTAGTCCGGCAATGATATTCGGGACGGTTTGAAACTGAAAACGATTCATGGCGATATCCTTGATTTTTTTATTGCAAATACGAGATTATTCTATGGTTGTAAGATAGGAATCAGTATATAAATAACTTAACATAAGAATCCTTAAAATAAAGTAGCTCTGAGGTTGTTTATGTCATCCAGAACGCCATACAAGGTGTTATGTGTTTGTTTGGGAAATATTTGCCGCTCTCCCACGGCAGAAGTTGTACTCAGACATTATTGTGATGAACAGCAACTGAATATTGTGGTCGATTCTGCCGGAACCAGTAATTATCATCCGGGCAAGGCACCGGACTTGCGTAGCCAGCAGCATGCGCTGAAACGTGGCTATGACCTTTCAGCACTTCGCGCACGTCAACTTATTCCGCATGATTTTATTGATTATGATCTGATTCTGGCGATGGATCTGGAGAATTTATCCAATATCCAGAACATACAGCGTCTGGCAGAAACTCAGTTTGGTCATGTACGTGCACGTGTGGCATTGATGAGTGAACATGATCAGACCTATCCGAAACAGGCCTTACCGGATCCCTATTATGGCGAAGCGGATGGCTTTGAACGGGTGCTTGATCAGTGTGAGTCCAGCAGCCAGGCCTGGATTGAGATTTTTAAACAGAATTTACACAAGGTTTAAGCGATGCAGATTCAAACCCAGGTTCAACTTAAACCTTTTAATACCTTAAATTTAGAAGCAGTTGCTTCGCACTATGCTCAGATTCAATCCACCGCTGATCTGCTAACTGCACTGGATTTTGCGGAACAGCAGCAACTCAATTTGCTGATCCTGTCAGGCGGCAGTAATATGTTGTTGCCGGAGCAGATTGATGCGCTAGTTCTGCATATGGATATTCAAGGCATTGAAATGCTGGATGCTGATGATCAGTCGCAACGTTTACGTGTAGGCGGCGGACAAGGCTGGCATGACTTCGTGCTCTGGACCACGGCACAAAGTTTATATGGCCTACAGAATCTAGCTTTAATTCCGGGTCGGGTCGGTGCATCGCCAGTACAGAATATTGGCGCTTATGGTGTCGAAGTCGGAGAATTCATCGATTCTGTTGAGGTCTATGACCGACAATTGAAACAGTTTGCTTCGATTCAGGCAGCAGATTGTCAGTTTGCCTACCGGCATAGTATTTTTAAAGATGATCCCAACCGTTATGTGATTACCCATGTGACTTTTAGATTACTTAAACAGCCAGATTTGAAACTGAATTATGGTGATCTGAAGACTGCGGTCGGTGATCAGCTCACAGCAGAAAACTTGCAGCAACAGGTCATCCAGATTCGCCAGAGTAAATTGCCTGATCCGCAAGAATTTCCCAACGTGGGTAGCTTCTTTAAAAATCCAGTGGTTGATCAGGCGGTCTTTGACCAAATTGCTGTATCTTTCCCGAATTTACCCCATTACCAACAAGCCAATGCTCAAGTTAAACTAGCAGCGGGCTGGCTGATTGATCAGGCGGGCTGGAAGGGTAAACAGTTGGGGCCTGTCGGCATGTTTCACAAACAGGCATTGGTCTTGGTGAATTATGGTCAAGCCTCTCTCACCGATGTTCGTAAAACGTATCGTGGGGTACAGCAATCAGTTTGGGAAAAATTTAGTCTGATGCTGGAACCTGAACCTGTATTGTTCGATAAAAATGGCTTGATCCGTTCTCATCAGGAAGAGGAATAACATGAAAAACACCCATTGGATGGTACGTTTGCTACAAATTGTCACTGGACTATTTGTACTATGCGGCTGTCTACTGGTGTTGGTTTATACGCCTTTTTACTCAAAAATGATCGTCAAGGGCTTAAACCAGTTTGTCTCCTTAGAGCTAAATGAAGTCGCGGCCCAAAGCCAGAAAATGGCAGCATTAAGCGAGCATGAAAATCTAGAACCTGGATCTGATTTGTGGATAGCCCGTCAGGCATATTTAAAGGTCATGGAACAGGATATCCAGCAAAATAACTCGGCCAACCTGATGCTGATTCAGGCACGTTATAAAGCGCTGCAGCAAGTAATTGAAGAATATCAACGCGAGCAGCAAGATCAAAAAACAGAGCAAAGTCCACCTGCTCAGGTGCCGTTATTGTCCTCTCAGAAAGATGCAGAACCAGTCGATCCGACAGCAAATCTCCGGGAGTTGCTGGAGTGGGACAGTAGTGAAAACAAGGAACGCATTGAGCAATATATGAAGTTTCTGATGACGCATCCGCTGGAACAAGGGGAAGCCAGTTCGGTACAGGAAACTGATGGAGAGGAGATCCAGCAAGACTTGGCTTTACTGCAAGAGCAACAGCAGGCTAAACCCGCGAATCGCTCTCAGCCTTATGCGATTGTGGTATTGGGTGGTGGCTTAACTCTGGATGAACAAAGCAAAGAAATTGTAGTCAATAACTATACGCGACTACGTCTGGAAACCACGCTGGCAGTAGAGAAACATTACCAGTTGCCGATTGTTCTGAGTGGGGTCGAAGCACCGTATATGCAGCGCTGGTTAAAAAATCATGGTGTCGATGCCAAATTACTGGAAGATCGCAGCATGAACACCTGTGAAAATACCCGTTTCAGTTCATTATTATTACAAAAGAAAGGTGGAGCGCCTACAGTGATTCTGATTACGGATCGTTATCATATGCCGCGTACCCGCCGTTTATTTGCGTTAAATGGCATACAAACCATTCCGGTAGAAGCACCGATGCCAACGCCATTGACACGGTGGCGTCCAAGTGCACAAAATTATGATCACAGTCGTCGTGCCAATTATGAAATGTTGGCGACCATGCGCGATATGTGGTTTGGATCCAGTGACTGTCGGGAGGTGCCATAATGTCTGATATCCCATTTTTAAATCCCACCATTCTGAAACAGCTGGATTTACCCATTCCGAGTCGGGATGTTACGCCTCAACTCTTGCCACCTTTAAACCTGAATCGTAGTGATGAACCGCCGATTGATCTGCAGTCCTATCGCAAGCTTTATGGTTTTGACTTACTGGACTGCAAACACTGGCAGGGCTATGTACAGATGCCTTTATTCAGGTTACATGTACAGGTGTTTGAGCCAAATCTGGAAAATACCCGCTTTGATAAGATTCAGGGAACCGCTTTTTTGCTGCATGGTTATCTGGAACATAGCGGCATTTATCAGCCCATTGTCAAAGAGCTTTTGGAACAGGGTTTTAGCGTATTAACCTATGATCTGCCGGGACATGGTCTGAGTGATGGTTCACCTGCCAGCATTCAGAATTTTGATCATTATCAGCAGGTTTTACATGCCGTACATCGTTATGTGCAGCACGCTTCACAATTACCTAAACCTTGGGTCGGCATCGGGCAGAGTACCGGCGGTGCGATCTGGATGCACCATTTACTGGAGTTTGCGGAACGTCGTGAAAATCCTTTTGTTGAACGAGTCTTATTGTTATCACCATTGATTCGTCCCGCTAAAACTGCCTGGTGGCATAATTCGGTCGGATTGGGCATTATTAGCCGAATCAAACGTGAAGTTCCCCGACATTTCAGACGCAATAACCATAATCCGGAGTTTTTGCGTTTTATCCGGCTTAAAGATCCATTACAACCGCGAATAATGGGCATGGACTGGATTTTAGCGATGTCACGCTGGATGCTGGAAATGGAAGCGCGTCCGGCTTGTCGTATTCCAGTCTGGCTGGCGCAGGGTGCACAGGATCAGACTGTCGACTGGCGTTATAATATCGAATTTATCCGGCGTAAATTCCGGCTCCAAACTTTGCTGATGCTAGAAGAAGGTTCGCATCAGTTAATCAATGAGCGTGCTGATATTCGTGCTGCACTCACGGGTTTGATTCCTGCCTTTTTACATGCACATGGCAGCAAAACTTATTATTAATAGATTGAAAATTGGATATTTAAAAAGGCGTTTATTAAAACGCCTTTTTTGATTTTAACTGCATCAAATTAAAATTTTTCTAATTGGGCCAAATTCCACATCCTGAAGTAGAAGTTCTCCTCATCCTTATTTTCACAGGATAATAATTCACCTTCTTTGAGCCAAAAATGAATCTGCGCAAAGTTCTTTATTTCGTGATTATTCACGCGTTGTGCCAGATGATGCGCCTTAATAGCTGAAGGGTGTTTTAAACCTGCGGAAGCGATCAGTTCAGATAGGGCATGCAAGGTGTTTTTATGGAAATGAAACACCCGTTCTGCCTTGGTCGGCACATGTAAAGCTTTCTGGCGATCTTTATCCTGTGTTGTAACTCCGACAGGGCACTGATTGGTATGACAACTTTGTGCCTGAATACAGCCCACTGCAAACATAAAACCACGGGCAGAGTTCACCCAATCCGCACCAATGGCAAGCGTACTGGCAATATCGAATGCACTAATTATTTTACCACTTGCACCAATTTTGATCTTATCTCTCAAACCTGCACCAACCAGGGTATTGTGTACAAACAGCAAACCTTCTCTTAATGGGGCACCAACATAGTCAATTAATTCAATGGGTGCAGCTCCCGTTCCACCTTCAGAGCCATCAACCACAATAAAATCTGGGTAAATCTGGGTATGTAACATAGCTTTGACCATGCTCATAAACTGCCACGGTTGACCCAGACACAGTTTAAATCCGACCGGTTTTCCGTTGGAAAGTTCACGTAATTTTTGTATGAAATGCATCATTTCAATCGGTGTGCTAAATGCCGGATGACTCGAAGGTGAAACACAATCATGATCACGGCTGATGCCTCGAATTTGGGCAATTTCTTCCGAAATTTTACTTTTAGGTAAAATACCGCCGTGGCCAGGTTTTGCGCCTTGCGAAAGCTTGATTTCAATCATTTTCACCTGGGGTAATTTCGCTTGTGCAGCAAAACGTTCCGGATCGAATTGTCCATCTAAAGTACGGCAGCCAAAATAACCACTGCCAATTTCCCAGACCAGATCACCGCCATATTCCAGATGGTAGGGACTGATACTGCCTTCGCCTGTATCATGGAAAAAATCACCTTTTTGAGCGCCGAGATTAAGTGCACGTATCGCATTGGCACTCATGCTGCCAAAGCTCATGGCTGAAATATTTAAAATAGAAGCTGAAAAGGGCTGGGTACATTGCTCATTTCCAATCAGGATACGAAAAGTCTGCGGATCAGCAACTTTGCAGGGCGTGATGGAATGACTAACAAAGCGGTAATTATCTTCATAGACATTCAGAATCGAGCCGAAAGGTTTATCTGAATTTTCATTTTTTGCCCGCTGATACACCAGACTGCGTTGCATACGGGAAAAAGGCAGTGCATCGCGGTCGGCTTCAATAAAATACTGACGAATCTCCGGACGGAATTCTTCAAAGATAAAGCGGAAATGTCCCATGATGGGATAATTTTTCAGAATGGAATGCTTATTTTGCAGTACATCATACAAACCCAGCAAACTCAGCAGAATACTCAGGATCCATAGGGTATTCACCAACGTTTGTGGAATAAAATAATAGATATAACGCGGTGAATAACCGATATGAAATGTAGTAAAAATCACTGCAATCAGAATGCAGGCAAACCAGACCGAATGGCGGGAAAAGAAAGTATTGAGCAGCTTGTGACGTACTAATTGAGCAGGGTTAGCCATTGTAAAATTAAGTCCCTATTTCTACTTCTATAGGGCTTTATGATGTGCAGAGCGAGGTATCTTATACAAGCAGAGAATTGTTATTCGATTTTATAAACTTGCCGAAAATGCTATTAAGCCAGACAATGAATCGGCAGCGATTATAGATAAATTTTTCGAAAAAAGTACTATAGAAAAAATCTGCAAAAGACATGCATTCTATTTATTTCACAATTAAGATAGATGACTTTATAGTCGGTTTATTCACTACATAGGAGTCTTAAACCATGACCAAAAAATCCATTCGCTTTAATAATGCTGAGCTGGCTTGCTCATGTCTCAGTCATTTTTAAATATTGATGTTTCATTCAAGCTGCATTTCGGGGTGTCAAAGAAAAGCAGATTGGCACAGCGGCAGATCACCACAACAAGAACAAAAATATAAGCATAATTCTCCAGTCCCCACTTTGGGGATTTTTTTATTCAGGAATACCTAAAAGAATCTGGATACAGCCTGTGTGATTAAGGGTTTTCCTCATCCAGTTGAGCGACTGCATTGGCTACAATACTCGGTTCAATATGTTTAATCTTTTTACCAAAGCTGCGTAACCACCAGACCAGTTGTGAGGTAAATGGCACGGTAGCAGTGATCAGCGACATGTCATCTTCCATTTTTTCAATTTTCTGGTCTTTGCTGAGCTGGCTTTCCTCAAAGTAATGCGCATCCGACTCTGACATGCTGAGTTTAAGCGTGACATTTTCGGTAGGATGGTTGAAATCCACCCGGAAGCCCAGCGCACCAGAATCAATATACTCATCGATATCGAAATTGACCGGATGCAAGGCGCGTGAATTCAGCACGACGGCCGATTTAAAACGGTGCAGGGCAAAGGTCTGGATATCGGATTTGTCATGACGGGTACACACCAGATAGATGATCGACCCTTTTTGTACCAATGCCAGAGGATTGAGAATATAGGTCTTTTCTTCGCTATTATGACCACGGCCCTGATACACACATTCCAGTTGTTTGTCCTGTAACAGGCCTTCATACACCGCTTGCTGCGCGGCCTTATCTACCACAGGTGGAATCAGCGGTTGGGTGGCCGGAACAATGCGTACGCGGTTAATCCATTGCCGGACATTGTTCTGGGAAGAAAGACTGCGTCGTGCCAGATCAAACCACGGATTCATTTCCTCGATCAGGCTCGGTGGCAGCAGATGTTTTAAATGTTCTTCGACCATCATGAAAGTGACCGCTTGCGAGCTGGTCATATGCGGCAAACTTTGCAGCGGCGCATCTGAACGCCAACGCCAGCCTTGCGGCGTGGTTTTACTGCTTTCAATTGGAAAGCGTTGCGCAATCTGATTCAGGTCACGCTGAATGGTACGTAGACTGATATCAATGCCTTCGCGATTCAGGATTTCCTGTAATTCACGTGTTCCCATCCATTTGCCGGTAGAAAGACGCGACAAAATTTGCCATTGGCGATACAGACTGTTTGAAGTTTCTTTTTCTTGTGCTGACATAATTTATTTTGCTGGCAATAAAGAAGAGGGTATTTAGGCTTAGCTTAACACAATAAAAAAACTCTCATTTTTTCGCAAGTCCCTCTGTGCAACATTTGTCCTACAATTCTAAAACAACTTGGTCGAAAATAGCATTGAGTTCATTGGGCATTTATTAGATTAATGGTAATTGAAATGCAGATGTCATGGCATGGATATTGCTTTGATTTAATTATAATAGATGATAATACGGGGGGTTGTATGCTTAAAGGAAATCAGGATACAAATGTGATTGAAACAATTGATAAATTTAGTTCCCAGAATATTGGAAAAAATTTTATAGACACTAAAACTACAGCGGTATCTACTACAACAAACCCACAACTTTTACTGCAGCAGTTATCTTCAAAGTTCTTTAATGAAATGCAGGATGAACATGTGCTGTCCAGTCAGGCAGGTCAAAGACTGGAAGAATGGTTATCTCAACATACGCTGGATGAACTCAATGCACTGAATCAGGTAGCAAAAGAACATTTTTTAAATCACGGTATTACCTTTACCGTTTATGGCGATGAAGAAGGCGTAGAACGCACTATTCCCTACGATATCATTCCGCGAGTCATAGACCGGAAACAGTGGAATATGGTGGCTTTAGGCTCGGCACAACGGGTACGGGCGCTAAATTTATTCTTACATGATATTTATCATCAACAGGACATTTTAAAAGCCAATATCATTCCTGAGTTGCAGATTTTAACTCATGAAGCCTATCAGCCGCATATGTATCAACATAGCTTGAAAGGCGGGATTTATAGCCAGATTAGCGGGATCGATGTGATCCGTGATTCCAAGGGCGAGTTTTATGTCTTAGAAGATAATCTCAGAACGCCATCTGGCGTGTCTTATATGCTGGAATGCCGCAAGATCAGTGAAAAACTGATGCCGAAAGTATTCGAGCAGTCCAAGATTGCCGGAATCGAGCAATATCCACAATTATTAAAAGAAATCCTGATCGAAAATGCTTATGTCGATAAGCCATTTGTGGTGGTACTGACCCCAGGACGTTTTAATAGTGCTTACTATGAACATTCTTTCCTTGCAAGAGAGATGGATGTGCCATTAGTAACATCACGTGACCTTTTTGTTGATGACTCGAAGGTTTATGTAAAAACCATACGTGGTCGCCAACGAGTCGATGTTATTTATAGACGGGTCGATGATGCGTTTCTTGATCCTTTATGCTTTAAACCGGATAGCACTTTGGGTGTCGCTGGCTTGATGTCAGCTTATTTGCAAAATAATGTTGTGATTGCCAATGCACCGGGAACCGGTGTGGCAGATGACAAATCGGTTTATCCATATGTCGACAAAATGATTCGTTTTTATTTGGGCGAGCAGTCAATTCTAAAAAATGTTCCGACTTATCAATGTCGTAATTCTGAAGAATTAGACTATGTCGTGGCTCATCTGGATCAGCTGGTGGTGAAAGAAGCGCAGGGTTCGGGCGGTTATGGCATGCTCATTGGACCACAAGCGTCTAAACAGCAAATTGAAACTTTCAGGGAGAAAATTTTAGCTGCGCCGCATTTATATATTGCGCAGCCAACTTTGGACTTATCGGTTAGTCCGACTTTGACCAATTTTGGTATTGCTGAACGTCATATCGACTTACGCCCATTTGTATTAAGTTCGCCTTATCGTACTGAAATCGTACAGGGTGGCTTGACACGCGTGGCGATGCAGCCCGGTTCACTGGTGGTGAATTCATCACAAGGTGGCGGTATCAAAGATACCTGGGTAGTCGACAATTTACATTCATAAGATTCCAAAGAAGGAAAATGTCATGGTTTTGCTGAATAGCAATGCACAACATATTTTTTGGTTAGGGCGTTATTTATCTCGCACTCATTTTTTATGTGCGCGCTTTCCATTTTTAGAAGACGAAGCGGCAGTAGCGTATGCCCATGCTTTCTGTTTGCCTGCCTTTGATGCCAGTTCCCTAAATGAGCTGGTACTTGATCCTACGCAAGTGGCGTCTTTTAGCCAGCAGTTTAAAGTAGCTAAAGACAATATTCAGGAATTACGCGGGGTGCTGTCTGCTTCAGGCTATGCGGAACTGATGAAATTGATCAAAACCGCAGACAAAAATGCTGGTTATATCTGTGAAGTGGTGACGGAATGTGAAGATATTCTGGAAGCCGAATCTTCCGATATTTTTCTGTTTTTTAGTCTAGGGCAATGTGTCGAACAGCTCGATCATCAGTTACGTCTGGGTGAAGAAACCAGTACTACACTCTGCAAGATTGATTATGTGGTCAGAATTTTGGTAGAGATGGGCTGGAATGATCTGGAACAGTACTGGGAGCAGTTGCGTACAGAACCGAACCGGATTCAGTTTTACCAGTTTAGCGACCATATTCATCAACTGTTTGAGGCAGATGTATGAAATTGATGGTGAATCACCAAACGCATTATATGTACACGGCCGAGGTGAGGAACAGTATTCAGTACATTAAAATGATGCCTTCGAGCAATGCGCATCAGCGGGTGCATTCCTGGGATATTAGTGTGCCGGGTAATAAAGAAATCCGGAAAGATGCATTTCATAATCTGTGGATGACCTGTAGCCAGCGGGAGCCTTATTATTCCCTGACTATCATGGCGCAAGGGATTGTTGAACTGAATCCTGCGCATCAGAGTGGACTGAATGATTCAATCAATCCCAATCTTTTTCTACAGCCGACCGAATCGACACAATGTAATGCAGCAATGAAAGACTTTGCACAACGTCATGTTCCTGCATTAACCCGTCAGCATTTGATTGGACTGGCACAGGCCTTGCTGGAGCATGTGCCTTATATTTCCAACAGTACTTCAGTGCAAGGCTCTGCAATAGATGCCTTTGAGTCCAGACAGGGCGTCTGTCAGGACCATAGTCATATTTTTATTGCCATGTGCAAATATCTAGGTTTGCCTGCACGCTATGTTTCTGGTTATTTATATGCACAAAATGCTTCGCATCTGGCCAGTCACGCTTGGGCAGAGGTGTTTGTAGACCAGACATGGTATTGTTTTGATGTCAGTAATCTGTTGTTTACTCCAAGTTCGCATGTTTATGTGGCGATTGGACGGGATTATTGGGATGTGGCGCCGGTACGCGGTGTCAGAGAAAAGGGCGGTGTGGAATCCATGCATTCCATCGTTCAAGTGCTAGGATGTTAATAAGGACGAATGAATGACGTATTGTTGTGCACTACGTTTAGAGCAAGGTATGCTTTTTATCAGTGATACCCGGACCAATGCCGGAGTAGATCACATTTCTGTATTTCGAAAGTTGTATACCTTTGGTATTCCTGGTGAACGTATGATCGTCATACAGGCATCCGGAAATCTGGCAACCACACAAGCCGTGATTGGGCATATCAAAAATCAGCTCGAACTGAAGCAGGAACCCAATATCTTGAGTCTGCACACCATGTTTGATGTCGCTGAGCTGGTGGGTAGTATGCTGAAAAAAGTGATTGCCAATGTTACGAGCGATATTTCGGAACAAAGTAATTATTATTGCAATCTGCTGGTCGGGGGGCAACTTAAAGATCAGGATATGCAGCTTTATCATGTTTATCCGCAAGGGAACTTTATCTGTGCCACACGCGATACGCCGTATTTCCAGATTGGCGAAAGTAAATATGGCAAGCCAATCTTGGATCGTGCGCTGACTTATGATATGCCGCTGGATGAAGCTTTGCGCTGTTCCCTGATTTCATTTGCATCGACCCTACGTTCCAATGTATCGGTCGGCATGCCCCTCGATGTGCTGGTCTATAAAAAAGACAGTCTGATCATGCCAAGAGGCAAGCGTATTGCCGAAGATGATGAGTATTTCACGTCAATCAGCCGGCAATGGTCAGAGACCTTAAAAAAAGGACTGGCAGAACTTCCTGTTCCCTCTAATGAGTATTTCTTATAAAAACCTATCGTGATTCAGGCTTTTCGCGTACAGTATTAACTTCTATGCAGTCCAGCATAATAAAAATAGAGAAGTTAGCGCATGTACCAATTTGGTTACGCCAGTAAAAGTACTTCTCCCAAAACTGATTTGCTTGAAGATTTAGCGAATATTTTGAAAGAAGCCCGTGATTTTAATTACCAGCATCAAGTGACAGGTGTACTTTATTTCGCAGATGGTCATTTTTTTCAATGTCTGGAAGGTGAATGTCCCACTTTAAAAAGTCTGCTGGTGGAGCGACTGAATAAAGATCCTCGCCATCAGGACATTAAACTATTTGAAACCAAGGAAATTGAATATCCAAGTTTCCCGGACTGGTCCATGAAATATATTTCCAAACGTAGTCAGATCCAACAATTCTGTCGGGAAATGGGATTTGATGACTTTAATCCTTTTGCCTTTCAGCAAACTCATGTCGATGCCTTATTAATGCAATTATGCATAGAGCAGGGCGAGGAACAAAAGTCAGCCTAAAGAAAAAGCCCAACATAGATTGGGCTTTTTTAACTCTTAAGATTAGATCAAACTACTTTGCGTAGTGGACGATTGCTCAGTCGGCATAATAGTTCATAACCAATCGTGCCATTGGCTGTCGCTACATCATCCACTAGACGGGTTTTACCCCAAAGTTCGACTTCTGTACCTAATTGCACATCTAGTCCTGTCACATCAATGGCAATCATATCCATGGCAACCCGGCCAATCACGCGAGTTTGCTGACCATTGATTGCGACATAGTTCTGTTTAGGGAAAGCGCGAGGATAACCGTCACCATAGCCAATTGAAACAATGGCCAAAGTCATGTTTTGGTCTACGGTGAACGTCGAACCATAACCGACATGCTCACCCGCTTGAATATCATTCAAGGCAATAATTTCAGCTGTAAACGTCATGACCGGTTTTAAATCTAGGTCATGTACATCCCGGTCTGCAAAAGGCGTCGCGCCATAGAGCATGATTCCGGGACGGACATAGTCAAAATGCAATTCTGGATATTTATAGATTGCAGCCGAGTTACAGCAAGAAGCTAAAATTGGCGCGCAGTCATTTTTAATTTCCAAGAATTGACGGATTTGTTCATCATTCAGTGGATGCTCAGCATCGGCATTGGCAAAATGCATGGCAAGCACGCAAGTAAAGCCTGCGGCTTTTAGCGTATAAATTACGTCTTTGATCGCTTCAATCTTAAAGCCCAGGCGGTTCATGCCGCTGTTCAGTTTGACCCAGACTTTAAGTTCTTTGGCGATATAGGCATCTTTATGTGCAATTAACCAGTCGACTTGTGCCTGTTGATGCACAATGACTTCAATATTTTGTTCAATTACGATTGGCATCTCATCTGGTGAAAAAACACCTTCGATAAGCGTGATCGGCTGTAAATAACCTAATTCACGAATTTCCAGGGCTTCTTGCAGACAGGCAACACCAAAGGCATCGGTTTCGCTTAAGGCTGCTAAGCAGTCTTTAACTCCGTGTCCATAAGCATTGGCTTTCACCATGCTGACGATTTTCGCGGTTGGGGCAAGTTGTTTGACACGGTTTAAATTATATTGCAGCGCAGCGCTGTCAATATAAACTGTAGCTTGACGCACCCTAAATTACTCCTAGAGGGACGATGGAAATGTGATGACGAGAGCCTGATTACTCTTCGTCATCATACTGAGCATAGAACTCAGGTGAGAGATTACTAAAGCGGGTATATTGACCTTCGAATGCCAGACGCACGGTACCAATCGGGCCATTACGTTGTTTACCGATAATAATTTCGGCGGTGCCAGCTTCCTTGGATTCCTTGTTATAAACCTCATCCCGGTAAATAAACATGATCAAGTCGGCATCCTGCTCAATCGCACCGGATTCACGCAAGTCGGACATCACCGGACGTTTGTTTGGACGGTTTTCCAGCGATCGGTTGAGCTGTGACAGGGCAATTACCGGACATTGCATTTCCTTCGCTAAAGCTTTTAAGCTTCGGGAGATTTCCGAGATCTCGCCGACACGGTTATCGCCCATACCGGGTACTTTCATCAGCTGCAAGTAATCGACCATGATACAGCCCAGCTTTCCACCATGCATTTTGGCAATACGACGTGCACGGGCACGTAATTCTGTTGGTGGCAGCGCAGAAGAATCATCGATATACAGATTTTTTTCTTGTAAATGCACAATGGTACTGGTGACTTTTGACCATTCATCACTGTCCATTTTACCAGAACGTAAATGCCCCTGATGCACGCGACCAAATGAGGAAATCAAACGCATGGCGATCGAGTCGGCTGGCATCTCCATTGAATAGACCAGAGCAGGCAGGTTGTTATTGAATAAAACACTTTCGACCAGATTCATGGCAAAGGTGGTTTTACCCATGGATGGACGCGCCGCAACAATAATCAGGTCGCCGGATTGCATGCCGGAAGTTTTGTTATCCAGTTCCACAAAACCAGTGGTTAAACCGGTAATGCTGCCTTCCATTTGCGACAGTTCATTTAATTTGTCGAATACGTCCGCGACCACCGAGTTGATCGGCTTAGGCCCTTGCGCTTTGGCATTGTTATTATGCTGTTCAGCAATTGAGAAAATATTCGTCTCAGCCAGATCCAGAATTTCACTGACAGTACGGCCTTTGGTGTCATAGGCATTTTGTAAAATTTCAGAGCTGACTTTAATCATACTACGCAGGGTAGAGAATTCTTTAATTTTGCCTGCATAAGTTTCCAGGTTATAGAAACTCGATGGCGAATCTGCCATTAACTGCATCAGATACTCTTCGCCACCAATTGCATCGAGCAAGTTTTGTTTGATGAGCCAGTCATGCACCAGAACCGCATCATAAGGCGAGTTTTCTTTAGAGAGTTGCTCAATGGCACGGAAGATATATTTATGTCGGGTGGCATAGAAATCATTTTCGGTCAGTACATCACCGACCTGCTCAAAAGATTCAGCCACAGTCATAAGGGCAGCAAGTACAGCCTGTTCAATTGCTAAATTGTGTGGCGGAGTACGGAACTCCTTGAGATTGCTATTTTCAGTAACAATTTCTGGTTTAGCAGGAGCTACCTTTTTGCTGGCATTCGCCTGTGACATATAAATCCCTGATTTTAAATACAATGGTTAAATATCGTCGGAGATGAATAGCGTTTATTCACGACGAAATGAAATGATACGCGCTCTGATCAAAAATGCGAAGTGCAATTTTTTGTAAACACGAATAATAAAATGAATTTGACAGTGTTGGCTAGATTATATTTTTTAGAGATAAAAAAAGAGCATGCTTTCGCATGCTCTTTTTGAGGCGAGAAATTACTCAGCTACGATAGTAACTAGAACTTCTGCAGTAACATCATGGTGCAATTGGATTGCGATGTTAAATTCGCCAGTGTGACGAAGCGCGCCATTTGGAAGACGTACTTCAGCACGGTCTACTTCTAGACCAGCATTTGTCAACGCGTCAGCGATGTCACGAGTACCGATAGAACCGAATAGTTTACCTTCATCACCAGCTTTCGCAGTGATAACGATGTTCACTTCGTTCAATTGGTCAGCACGTGCTTGAGCAGCAGCCAAGATAGCAGCTTCTTCTTTCTCAAGTTCAGCACGACGAGCTTCAAAAGCAGCAGTGTTTGCTTCAGTTGCAGCAACAGCCTTACCTTGAGGGATAAGGAAGTTACGGCCGTAACCAGCTTTAACTGAAACTTTATCGCCTAGTTTACCTAGGTTTTTAATGCGTTGTAATAAGATAATATCCACAGCTCAACCTCACTTATGATTGTCAGTGTAAGGGATCAAAGACAAGTAGCGAGCTTGTTTGATAGCTAACGCTAATTGACGTTGGTAACGAGCTTTAGTACCTGTAATACGGCTAGGAACAATTTTGCCGTTTTCAGTGATGTACTGTTTTAAAGTGTCGATATCTTTGTAGTCGATGTACGTAACGTTCTCAGCTGTAAAGCGGCAGAACTTGCGACGACGGTAAAAACGTGCCATGTTATGTTCTCCTTAAGCTTCAGCAGAGTCTTGAGCGTGTTGTGCTTCTTCACGTTGAGCTTTACGCGCACGTTTTTCTTCAGCACTTTTCGCCAATAATGACTCTTCAGTGATAGCGTTTTCACGACGGATGATAAGGCTACGAATGATTGCGTCGTTATAACGGAACAATTCTTCAAGCTCATCAAGAGTAGTTTGACCACACTCAACATTCATAAGAATGTAGTGAGCTTTGTGGATCTTGTTGATTGGGTAAGCCAATTGACGACGGCCCCAGTCTTCAAGACGGTGAATTTGACCTTCAGCTTCTTTGATGTGAGTTAGGTAACGTTCTACCATACCAACTACTTGATCGCTTTGATCAGGGTGTACTAAAAGTACGATTTCGTAATGACGCATTGTCAGCTCCTTACGGTTTGGACAGCCCCAATTTAAGTAAATTGAAGCAAGGAGTCACAACCAAAGTTGTGTCGCAGTGTTTGCGAAGGGGGAATTGTAGTGATCTTTAGGGATAATTTCAACCAAATAAGACATTTTTGCGAAATTATATCTATAGTCAGATCTTTTAATAGAAAACCACATTAACTTTAAAACAGCAGGGTTCGACTGCTTAAATTCAGCAAATGTACTATTGAGAATATCAAGTGGCTTTCTCTAACTTAAAATCTGCATACACATTATCAATGTCAGGCTAAAACCAAAAAACGGTAAATTTATCAGAGATAAGAAAAGAGAGGGAGGTTCTAAAGCAGAGATTTTGATTCTGCTCTACAGATACTTGGAATGGGGGATAGGAAAATCAAAATAAAAAAAGATAGAGACTAACTCTATCTTTTTAAAAAAACACAATCTGTGTAGATGGCGCAGTTGAGGTAAAGCTAAAGATAATACTGATGACAGTAATCAGGATCACCGAGAACAAGAAATATTTCTTTGCCCAAAGTTGATCATTTTCAGCTTTAAATCCAATGACACCGATATATAACCAGTAAATGCACAGTAAGTTTAAAATCACTGCATAGAACCAGTTGGCATAACCAAAGACAAATAACGCATTCATGGTCAGCGTGAATAACACCACATAAACCAGTGATTCAATCTTGGTACGATGAATCGAACGCGCTACAGGCAAAATCGGAATGCCTGCATTTTTGTAATCATCAAAGCGGTAAATCGCAATCGCCCATGAGTGAGGCATTTGCCATAGCGCATAACCTAAAAAGATCAGTAACGCACCGAGGTCAAATTGATTGGCTACTGCGGTATAACCAATGACAGGCGGAGCTGCACCAGAAATACTGCCTACAACAGTCTGATGAATTGTGGTTCGTTTTGTCCATAGGCTGTAGAAACCAACATATACGACAAAACCAATCACCGCGAATAAGAAAGCGTACGCATTTACCCAGAACCATAAAAGACTAAAACCAACGATGCCTAATACCAGAGCAAAGGCCAGGGCAACAGGTTCGGAAATGGTTTTGGTGACCAGAGCACGGTTTTGGGTGCGCTGCATTTTTTGGTCGATGTCCTGGTCAATCACGTTGTTGACCACACATCCTGATGCTACGACAAGCGTAGTACCGAGAAGGGTAATAAGCAGGAGAAGGAAATCTACAGAACCTTGAGTGGCTACGAAGTAGCCACCCAAAGTGGTAACAAAGTTACCGAAGAGAATTCCTGGCTTAGTCAGGAATAAATACTTTTTCAGCATGACGACCAGTTTAGATCATCATGTTGTAGTGTAGGTAATTCATGATCCATACAGAACCCACTAAAAGAATAGCGATAGTTAAGATGGTATACACGAATGCAATCACGTTCCAGCGTTGCTCTGAAGAAGAGTTCATATGCAGGAAGTAAATTAACTGCACAAGAATCTGAGCAACCGCAGTAATCGCGATGACAGTAATCAAGATACCACGGCCAAAACCGCCTGCCATCACCATACCGAATGGAATTACGGTAAGAATGACAGAAAGGATGAAGCCAACAGTATATTGCTTAACGTTACCGTGTGATTCGCCAGCAGCGTTATGATCGTGACTCATTACAGAACTCCCATCAAGTAAACTACGCTGAATACACAGATCCAAACGATATCAAGGAAGTGCCAGAACAAGCTTAGGCAAGCTAGACGACGCGTGTTTGCAAGAGTCAAACCATATTTCTTGATTTGAACCATAAGCACGATCATCCAGACCAGACCAGAAGTTACGTGAATACCGTGCGTACCTACCAAAGTAAAGAACGCAGATAAGAACGCACTTGTGCTTGGACCGTGACCCGCATGAACTAAATGATTGAACTCATATAGTTCCATGCCGATGAAGATAGCACCGAATACCCAAGTAATCGCTAACCAAGTCAGTACTTTTGCAACGTCTTTTTTGTATGCAGCAAGAACTGCAAAACCAAAGGTTACAGAAGAGATCAAGAGGGCGAAGGTTTCAGTAAGAACGAAACCTAAAGAGTCGCCAAACAGGTCTCTCGCACTTGGAGTACCCACAGGAATGTGGCTACTCAAAACAGCGAACGCAATGAAGAGTGTACCGAACAGGACAAGGTCACTCATCAAGTAAGTCCAGAAACCAAAGACGGTGATGTCAGTATCATCGTGATGATGATGCTCATCGTGTCCGTGGTTATCGTGATGAAGTACTTCAGCCATTGTCTTAGTCCTTCTTCAAGTGTTTTTCAAGAATCGCATAGCGTTCGTTTTCAATACGTTCAACTTCAGCAGCTGGAACATAGTAATCCACTTTCTTGGTGAAAGAAGACACAATGAAGCTAATGATAGAAGCAATGAACGTAACAACTACTAACCACCAGATGTGCCAGATTAAACCGAAGCCCATAACAGTGATGAACATCGCGATAACGAAACCGGCAGCACGGTTAGTTGGCATATGAACATCTTCGTACTTCGTTGGTTTTGCATACGCAACACCATTTTCTTTCTCGATCCAGAAAGTATCAATACCATTGATCTTTGGAAGATGAGCAAAGTTATAGAACGGAGCAGGAGAAGATGTTGCCCATTCAAGGGTACGACCATCCCATGGATCGCCAGTCAAATCCAGACGTTGGTCACGTTGTAAGAAACCAACCACGATTTGCAGAACGAAACATACGATACCAAGCGCAATCAGAACTGCACCGAACATCGCGATATTTACATACGGGTCCCATTCTGGGTTGTCAAATGTATTCAAACGACGTGTCATACCCATGAAACCAAGGATATAAAGTGGCATGAACGCAAAGTAGAAACCGAAGAACCAGAACCAGAACGCTGCTTTACCCCAAGTCTCATTCAGTCTCCAACCGAACATTTTCGGCCAGTAGAAGATGATACCTGCGAACATCGCAAATACTACACCACCAATAATTACGTTATGGAAGTGAGCAATCAGGAATAAAGAGTTGTGTACTAGGAAGTCCGCTGGTGGAACTGCCATCAATACACCTGTTAAACCACCGATACCGAAAGTTACCAGGAAGCCTAGTGTCCATAGCATTGGAGTGGTGAAAACAATACGACCCTTGTACATGGTGAACAACCAAGAGAAGATTTTTACACCAGTCGGGATCGCAATAATCATGGTCATGATACCGAAGAACGCGTTAACGTTGGCACCTGCACCCATGGTAAAGAAGTGGTGAACCCAAACAACCAGTGAAAGAACACCAATTGCTACAGTTGCGTACACCATAGATTTGTAGCCGAACAATGCTTTGCGCGAGAAAGTCGCAACAACTTCTGAGTAAATACCAAATGCTGGTAATACCAAGATATAAACTTCTGGGTGACCCCAAGTCCAAATCAAGTTCACGTACAACATTGGGCTACCACCCATGTCATTTGTGAAGAAGTGGAAACCGAAGTAACGGTCAAGAGACAGCATTGCAAGTGTTGCAGTTAACACCGGGAAGGTTGCAACGATTAACACAACTGTTACAAGCGAAGTCCAGGTGAAAATCGGCATATCCATCATCTTCATGCCAGGCGCACGCATTTTGATGATGGTAACAAAGAAGTTAACACCAGTAAGAAGCGTACCTAGACCTGAAACCTGAAGTGCCCAGATATAGTAGTCAACACCAACACCTGGAGAGTATTCGATACCAGATAGAGGAGGATAAGCCATCCAACCAGTTGCAGCGAACTCACCAAGAGCCAGAGACACCATCATCAGACCCGCAGCACCAGCAAACAGCCAGAAGCTCAGAGAGTTTAATAATGGGAAGGCAACGTCACGTGCACCGATTTGAAGCGGTACAGCTACGTTCATTAAGCCAACTACAAGACCCATTGCCACGAAGAAGATCATGATCACGCCGTGCGCGGTAAAGATCTGGTCATAGTGTTCTGGGTGCAAGTAACCTTCACCACCACCTTTTGCAAGGAACTGCTGAAGACGCATCATGATCGCATCGGCGAAACCACGCACAAGCATGATAATCGACACGAAGATATACATGATACCGATTTTTTTATGGTCTACAGATGTGAACCATTCGTTCCACAGGTAGCCCCATTTTTTGAAGTAGGTGATACCAGCAACAACTGCGATACCGCCTAAGATCATCATTGCAACAGTTGCCAATACGATTGGATCGTAAGGAATTGCATCTGGACCTAACTTACCTAAGAAGCTCATGTCTTATTCTCCTTGAGAAGCAGTCGCATGTTCACCAGCTACATGAGCTTCAGAAGCAGACGCTTCATGAGCAACAGCATCAGTCGCTGCAGCTTCTACAGGAGCTGAATGGTCAGCACCGTGGTAGTTACTCATATACTTGTGAATCACAGATTCAAACAAACCTTGCTCTACAGAAGAGTAGTAAGTCACAGGATGTGGCTTAGTAGGGTAAGGCTTCATTGCTTCAGCAGCAGCCTTCTCTTCAGGAGTCTTAGCTCTTGCAATAATCGCTTCGATCTGGTGAACACCGCGGTTACCGTCACGTAAGCTTGCAAATTCAGCTTGGTCTAGAACAGTTTTTTGTACTGCATTAGGGTTAACTGAAGTACCGTTTCCTGCCTGAATAGCAGAAACCCATTCGGCAAACTGGGCATCAGTCACAGAATGTGCACGGAAGCGCATTTGTGAGAAGCCGTAACCTGAATAGTTTGAAGAGAAACCACGATAACCTTCAGCTGGACTAGTTTCATCAGCTAAGAAGTTAAGGTGAGTTTGCATACCTGCCATTGCATAAATCTGACCACTTAACGCCGGGATGAAGAACGAGTTCATCGTGAAGTTAGAGGTTAAACGAAGGCTTACCGGAGTTTGCTCTGGGAAACGCAATTCGTTAACAGTTGCAATGCCTTGCTCAGGATAGATGAAGATCCATTTAAATTGCTCAGCAATAACCTGAACAGTTAATGGCGCTTTATCTGCTTCAATTGGACGGTATGGGTCATACTTGTGGGAACCCCACCAAGTTAACCAAGCTAAAATACCAATAATAATGACAGGGATACCCCATACTACAATTTCAATCGCAGTAGAGTGTACCCATGTAGGTTTATAGTCTGCGTCTTTATTCGATGCACGATATTTCCAACCGAACCATAATGCCATGATGATTGATGGAATAACCACCAAAAGCATTAAGTAAATCGCAGTCATCATCAGGTTACTTTGACCTGCTGCAACTGGACCTTTAGAGTTCAGAAGTACCATATCACCACCACACCCGGTCAAGAGTGCAGTCATCGCAGATAAAGACAATACAGCTAAAATCGTTTGTCTCATTTTACAACCTCGGTGAAGAGTCCCATTCCCTAATTTAATATGGGATAGCGATTAAAGTGCACATGACAAAAAAGGCTGAATTTTACAAAACATCCTATTAATCACAATACACCGCTACGTTGTAGGGCATTATGCCTGAGATTCACGAACTAAGCTATATCTAGGGCGCTTTAAATGCCTGTAATAAAAACCGATTTTGCTGGTCTGGATTGGGGGGGTTATGGGAATTTTATTTCAATTTCAAAGTTCTGTAATCAAAATGGGATGATATTCATCCCATTTTGTGTATTCCTGCACTATTGTTTCACAACTTGCGTTTTTGCGAGTTTATCGTGCAAGGTTTGACGTTTTTTGCCCAATCCGAAGGCCCAGTCAATAATTAAACTCAGTGGCATAAATACAATATTTAAAAATATGAAAAATACACTACGAATAGTGAAGGCGCGTAACAGGCTGGGCTTTTCACCTGATTCTGCATCTACAATTTTGATTTTCGTGAGCTTTTTACCAATACTTTGGCCTGATTTGGCAATCAGAAAGGCTTGAATGGCCAACATGATAATCAAATAGACCGCTGTGGCAAGCCACGCCTGCTGAGAAAACATCTCAAACATTTGAGTCTGTAATTGCTGAGCCATTGCAGGATCTGCATCGCTACTCAGCACAACATTCATGAATTCTTCATTCAGTTGAGCAAACCGGGTTTCCTGTTCAGGCGTAAAAAAAGCAGTCAAAATGAAGGTTGCTGGTAGCCACAGTAATACGTCTACAATTTTGGCCAGGATACGGCTTGGAATACTGGCAAGTTCATTTTTTTGAGTTGCTGTTTGAGTATGAGGCTGTGAGTAGGCCGAAGTCGTTGGTTGGCTATTCTGGAATACCGGCGTTTCAGGTGTGACTGCTGGAGCGACATAACCTTCGGGTTGATATACCGATTTTCCTTGGGTAAGTTCACCTAAGGCTTTCCACTCGGTCATGCCTTGATGCCATGCCAGGTCAGTCAGCATGACTTGTTGATTCGCCAGCATCTGATTCAATTGCTCGAGCGTATATGGACCAGCTTGTTGATTGTTTCGTGCCAAGTAAATCTGCATATAGACTGAATCTCAATATATAAATGTGAACTGATAATAGCTTTGAACAAGATTGTATTGAATTCTGTTTTGAAAACAAACATTCTCTCATCGTAAGATATAGATTAATTAAGGATTTTCAATCATATTTCTTATTAAAAATGCGCCCATACAAAATTGCAAGGATCACCATTCTTAAAAATATCTTCCCGAACATCCAATGGTTATTCATTATTATTGCCATTTTGATATGACTTTACTGTTGGTATTTGTTTGTCATTACAGTTTTCATGTGTTGATAAGCTTTTTTTTAATTATTTTTATAAATTCAATGGATTAGCTTTAGATTGGGACTTTAGTTATTAATTTTCAAACAATAAATCATAATAGCTGTCTCATAAAAAAGACCCTATCAAAGGGTCTTTTTTATTCAAAATTGCTTATGCTTTTTGCACTTTTTCTTCAGCCAAGAAGAACCAAGTTTCAAGTACCGAGTCTGGGTTTAAAGATACAGAGTCGATACCTTGTTCCATTAACCATTGTGCAAGATCTGGGTGATCAGAAGGACCTTGACCACAAATGCCTACATATTTGCCAGCTTTACGGCATGCTTGAATTGCAAGAGAAAGCAACGCTTTAACCGCAGGGTCGCGCTCATCAAATAGGTGAGAGACAATACCAGAGTCACGGTCAAGACCAAGTGTTAATTGTGTCAAGTCGTTTGAACCAATAGAGAAACCATCGAAATGTTCAAGGAACTGATCTGCCAATAAAGCATTGGTTGGAAGTTCACACATCATGATCACTTTAAGGCCATTTTCACCGCGCTTAAGACCATTTAATGCAAGAAGTTCAATGACACGTTTCGCTTCAGCAACAGTACGAACAAATGGAATCATGATCTGGATATTGGTTAAACCCATTTCATCACGTGCCTTTTTTAATGCACGACATTCAAGTTCGAAGCAATCACGGAAGTTATCAGAAACGTAGCGACTTGCACCACGGAAACCTAGCATCGGGTTTTCTTCTTCTGGTTCGTATAACTTACCACCGATCAAGTTTGCGTATTCGTTAGACTTAAAGTCTGACATACGAACAATGACTGGCTTGTCTGCAAATGCAGCAGCAAGTGTCGAGATACCTTCGACCAGTTTCTCTACATAGAATTCGATTGGAGATGCATAACCTGCAGTACGCGCCATGACTGCTGCACGTGTTTCACGTGGAAGGCTGTCAATATTGATCAATGCTTTCGGGTGAACACCAATCATACGGTTAATAATGAATTCAAGACGCGCCAGACCAATACCTGCGTTTGGAATTTGAGCAAAGTCAAATGCACGGTCCGGGTTACCCACGTTCATCATGACTTTAAATGGAAGAGCAGGCATAGACTCAATTGAATTCTTTTGAATTTCAAAATCTAGTGCGCCTTCATAGATAAAGCCAGTATCACCTTCGGCACAAGACACAGTCACTTCCTGACCGTCTACAAGAACTTCAGTTGCATTACCACAACCAACGATTGCAGGAACACCAAGCTCACGTGCAATGATTGCAGCGTGACAAGTACGACCACCACGGTTTGTTACAATCGCAGCTGCACGTTTCATGACTGGTTCCCAATCCGGGTCAGTCATATCAGATACAAGAACATCACCATCTTGTACTTTGTCCATTTCTTTAATCGACGTTACGATGCGGACTTTACCAGAACCAATGCGTTGACCGATTGAACGACCTTCACAAATTACAGTGCCACGTTGTTTCAACAGGTAGCGTTCCATGGTGCCGACATTTTCACGGCTTTTTACAGTTTCAGGACGCGCCTGAACGATGTAAATCTTGCCATCATCGCCATCTTTTGCCCACTCGATGTCCATTGGTGCACCGTAGTGGTTTTCAATGATCAGCGCTTGTTTAGCAAGTTCTTGTAATTCCTGGTCGTTTAAAGCGAACTGTTGGCGTTCAGCTTTTTCCACATCCACGACAACGACAGATTTACCTGCAGATGCTTCTTCACCATAAATCATTTTCTGGTGCTTAGAACCCAGGTTGCGACGAAGGATCGCGTGTCGGCCTGCATTTAAAAGCGGTTTAGAAATATAGAATTCGTCCGGGTTAACTGCACCTTGAACGACCATTTCACCCAAACCATAAGATGCAGTAATGAATACTGCATCACGGAAGCCTGATTCAGTATCTAGCGTAAACATCACACCTGCAGCGCCAGTTTCTGAACGAACCATGCGTTGTACACCAGCAGACAGGGCAACTACATCATGGGCAAAGTTTTGGTGTACACGGTATGAGATTGCGCGGTCGTTGTACAAAGATGCAAACACTTCTTTGATTGCGATCAGAACGTTATCGATACCACGAATGTTCAAGAAAGTTTCTTGCTGGCCGGCAAAAGAAGCATCCGGCAAATCTTCTGCAGTTGCAGAAGAACGAACGGCAACCGCGATGTCAGGGTTGCCGTTAGAAAGTTCTGCAAATGCTGTACGAACTTCTTGTTCTAATGCAGGCGTAAGTGGAGTATCCACAATCCATTGACGAATTTTTGCGCCAGTTTCAGCAAGTGCATTTACATCATCAACATTGAGTGCAGCAAGCTCTGCATTGATTTTAGCGTTTAGGCCACTTTGCTCGAGAAATTCACGGTAGGCATCGGCAGTCGTTGCGAAACCACCTGGCACAGATACACCAGCATTTGATAAGTGGCTGATCATTTCGCCTAGTGATGAGTTTTTCCCACCGACCAGCTCAACGTCGTGCTTCCCTAATTTTTCCAGACCAATTACGCGCGCTTCCAAAGTTGTTACTCCACTTTTGCAGTATTAATCACTATCTCGGCATGAGAGTATAGCAAATCATCTAGGTTTTTGATTTTACTAAGCGACAGTCATGTAAGATCGGTTTACTATAAAGATTATATAGCACTAAGACAAATGTTGGAGGAGAATTTTAATGTCGGAAGGTAAACAAATTCAGCGTAGTGTTTTCTTTATTTCAGATGGTACCGCCATCACCGCTGAAACCCTTGGACACTCGCTGTTAGCGCAGTTTCCGCATGTGAAATTTGACATTCATATTATTCCTTACATTAGTTCCGAAGAGGCGGCCACAAACGTGGTGGCAGAGATCAATGCAAGAGCTCAAATCGACGGTGAAAAACCGCTGGTATTTGACACCCTGGTTGATCCCTATGTGCGCGACATCATTAACACCGCAAATGCAGTAAATCTTGATGTATTTGAAGGGCTTATTAGTAAGTTGGCTGATGAATTAGGCACGATTCCTACAACTTTAGTCGGGCAGACCCATGCGGTGACCGACTCTGAGTCTTATAAGGCCCGTATTGATGCTGTTCATTTTGCTTTAGATAACGACGACGGCGCACGTACCCGTCATTATGATAAAGCTGACCTGATCCTGATTGGTGTATCGCGTTCAGGTAAAACCCCGACCTCTATTTATCTGTCTTTGCAGTTCGGTATTCGCGTGGCGAACTATCCACTGACTGAAGAAGATTTGGATGATAACCGACTGCCAGCCGTGCTGCGACCGCATAAAAACAAGCTGTTTGGCCTGATGATTGATGCGGAACGCCTTGTGGCCATTCGTTCTGAGCGTAAGGCCAATAGCCGTTATGCCAGCTTTAGTCAGTGTCAGATGGAGTTACGTGCGATTGAAGGGATTTATATTTCGGAAGGCATCAAGTACCTGAATGTCTCTGAAATGTCGATTGAGGAAATCTCAACACGTGTGTTGCAGATGACTGGTTTAAAACGTCGAATCGGTTAAGAAACCAACCAGAGCCAAACTTCGGTTTGGCTTTGATTTATAGCTAAAAATTACAAGTAAGCATTGATTAATCGAAATAATGTATGAATTTTATAATTCTAAGAAAATACCAACTATCATATTCTGAAATATAAAAGAGTCTTCTTTGCTCATTTTGTTGAATAAATCATCATGTCGGTTCTTGATACGTAAATAAAAATCTCATTATCAGCTTACCAATTTTTCATTTTTACTCGCCAGCGTGAGTTATTTTTCTTGCTAAATAAGTATGAATAATGATATCGACCGGATGCTGTTCACCATTAATACAATGAATTGAATTTTCCGAAATTTTCAGAATCGGCCAGGTAATTAGGTGGCAATTTTCACGCTGTAGGGCAGCATAATAATGATCTGATTTCAGATAAATTTTACGGGAAGATGCAAGATTTGGCATTAACTGGCGTCTTAGCCACAAATTCTGCACCTGATTTTCTAAAAACCGCAGAGAAAGCAAGCTTTTAATGCGGTTGTTAAATAAGCGGCGATTTTTACCAATCAATGGGTGATTAATAATTCGTTGCAGAATTCGGTCGGAACCGGGCAGTACAAAAGCAGGATTAATCTGGAAAACTTTTACCGAACGGGCATGTTGACTGATTTTATCCAGCTGGCTCACGGTAAACTGATCCGTGCCAATAATCGCAATATCTTTATCTGCATAACCCAATTTTAACAGTTCGGAAGAGGGCACTTTAATTCCATTAAACTGCTGAAAATGTTCGGGGCGATTTTCAAAAATACCAGCGTGTGGATCATGCTTGGTAGACATTAGAATTCCTTGAATTTATTTAATAATTAATTTTCTTTGTATGAGATATAAACAAAAACTCAAGCCAGGGTAAAGTGAAAAATTTAACTTAGACAGTCATCTATTTGACCAAAATATAAAATCTGATTTTATTGAAGACTGAATGGATTTACAGGCGATCCAAAAGGAATGACTTTTAACTTGCTGAGATGGATGAAGGAAAAGAAGTGAAGTATTCGTTCAAGAAAGAAGCTTTTTAATAGAAAAGGTCAATAAAAATGATTTTACTGGGATGTTTCTTTTAGTCATTTATCTTTAAAGATGAAAAACATCTACCCATTGCTGAGAATAGGTAGATGCAACTCTTATTTACTGACCATTTTTAATTTGCATCAACAGCTCAAAGTTATGTAGGCGTTTGTCAGTGTCATAGATGTCGCAAGTAAAGATAAACTCATCCACGTCATATTTGGCTAAAAGCGATGCCAGACCGGCTTTAACGGTTTCTTTGGAACCGACCTGAGCCATGGCAAAGAAATTATCGACTGACATTTTTTCCGGCGGCGACCACAGACCTTCCATCGAATCAATTGGTGCTTTAAGTTTTAGGCTTTGCCCACGAATCAGTGATAAAACCCGCTGATAGGCACTGGTCGACAGATATTGTGCTTCTTCATCGGTATCTGCGACACAGGTCGGTACGCCCATCGACACATAAGGACGATCGAGATATTCAGATGGTTCAAAATTTTCACGATACAGCTGAATGGCCTGACCCAGCATACGCGGGGCAAAATGCGAAGCGAAGGAATAAGGTAGGCCGAGTTTTGCAGCCAGCTGTGCACTAAACAGGCTGGAACCTAAAAGCCATACGGGTACATGCGTGCTTTGACCCGGCGTTGCCACAATACGCTGTCCTGGAATGGGATCTTTAAAATATTGCAGAATTTCCAGAACATCCTGCGGGAATTGGTCTTCGGTTTCCTGATGGCCACGACGCAGGGCACGCATGGTCATCTGATCTGTACCGGGTGCGCGGCCCAGACCCAGTTCAATACGATCCGGATAGAGCGTTGCCAAGGTGCCGAACTGTTCTGCCACTACTAGTGGAGCATGATTCGGCAGCATAATTCCACCAGAGCCTAAAGTTAAGGTTTTCGTATTCGCCAGTAAATAGCCTAAGAGAACTGCGGTTGCTGAACTGGCAATGCCATCCATATTATGATGTTCTGCCAGCCACATCCGCCGATAACCCAATTTTTCTGCTGCTTGGGCAAGTTCCAGCGCATGGTTTAGCGCGAATTGAATGCTCTTGTCGTCACGAACAGGAACCAGTTCGAGTATAGAGAACTGGGTATCGTTAAGCGTACGCATAGTATTACTCTTAAATAGACATCTCTAAAAGCATACGACTTTAGAATGTATTTGTATATCGAAAAAAATCGATATAAGTGTAAACTAAAAGATAAAGATAAAAAATAAAGGCAAAAAAAATAAGCATCCGAAGATGCTTATAAAGGAGGAAAGAATAAGGGGAGAGAATTTTAACGACGACGGTTGTTATAGCGATAATCGTTATAACGGTAGTTACGAGAAGAATTATAGCGACGTTCGCTGCGGTCATCATAACGACGGTCTTCGCTGACTTTTTTACCTAAAGCTGAACCACCCGCTGAACCCAGTGCTGCACCGATATAACCACCGTTGGTGCCTGCCATGTTTCGGCCTACCGCATAACCTGCACCGCCACCTAGGGCTCCACCGATAATCGCACCATTACGGTCACGTTTATTTGCTGCTACTGCGGCACCCGCACCACCACCAATCGCTGAACCGATTGTTGCACCAGTAGTACCGCCCATTTTATTGCCTACTGCAGCACCAACAACACCACCTAGTGCAGAAGCTAAGGCTGTATTGGTTGTATTGCCTGCATTGGCAGCTGTCATACCCATGGCTGAGGTTGCTACGACAGCGATCATTAGAGATTTATAGTTCATGAGGACACCTTTTATATATCTAGCTATATTTTGTTGATGAGATAAATTTAATCTAGCAAGCGCCAAACAGCATGGAGGCAATGTTGGCGAATTGTGATTTTTATCTCCTTAATTGATTCATGATGTGGACAGGATAATTCCATGTATTACTTGAAATTTCATCTTATGAAACAGTAATAAAAAAAGCACCAAAAGGTGCTTTTCATGTTAAATGTAGCGTCTGGTCTAAACAGCCTGAGCACAAATTAACGGTAACGTTTTTTCCAGTGTTTAGAGCGTTTTTCAGCTGCTTTATCTTTGGCAATCTTGTTACCTAGTGCAGCACCACCGGCAGCACCTAAAGCTGAACCGATATAACCGCCGTTAGTACCGCCCATATTTTTACCTACGGTATAACCTGCACCGCCACCTAGGGCACCACCAATGGCAGATTCAGTCCGGTTTTTTTTGCTGCTTGCAACTGCTGCACCGCCAGCACCACCTAAAGCAGCACCAATGGTTGCGCCGGTGTTACCGCCCATGTTTTTACCTAATGCTGTACCTGCAACACTACCTAAAGCACTTGCTGCTGCAACACGCGCTGTACTGTCGGCATGTGCGTTTACGGTCATCATTGAACCAGCAGCTAAAACTGTACTCATTAAAAGTGCGTTGAGTTTCATGTCATCACTCCGTGTCCATCCACAGGACTGTAGTTATTTCGATGCGGAAAATGTAACAAATCATGCCCAAAACAATATGAAGATGTTTCTTCATAATTCCCTGCTTTATTTGGCGAATTGTAAAATCGGCAAGAAATAAGAATAAGATCGACTATAAAAAAAGCAATTCCACTGTTTTTAATCATATTTGTTAACAAATGCTGTAGAGCACGAATGATAGCAACGCGGACTTACTCAATAATGATGTTCATTAGAAGCCAGAGTCGTTAAACTAGGCGCAATTTTTTGATTTCGCTGTGCTAAATCGGTTTTTAGTCCCAGCCTATGTTTGAGATTTTTTAGAAAATGAAAGAATCGTTACGTTTACGATTAGACCAACTCTCTGACCGCCATGAAGAATTGACCGCATTACTGGCTGATGTAGAAGTCATTTCTGATAATAAGCGCTTCCGTCAATTGTCACGTGAGCATAATGACTTAACAGAAATCACCAATGTCTGGACCAAGTACAGACAGGCTGAAGAAGACATTGAAACAGCTCAGGCCATGCTGTCAGATCCGGACTTTAAGGAAATGGCGCAGGAAGAAATTAAAGAGAATAAAGCTTTAATTGAATCGCTTGAAGCAGACCTGAACATCTTGATGATTCCGAAAGATCCGAATGATGCTAACTCGGCTTATCTGGAGATTCGTGCCGGAACCGGTGGTGATGAAGCAGCGATTTTCTCTGGCGATTTATTCCGTATGTATAGTAAATATGCGGAAAACCAAGGCTGGCGTATTGAAATCCTTTCTGAAAATGAAGGCGAACATGGCGGCTATAAAGAAGTCATCTGCCTGATTAATGGTGACGGTGTTTACGGTCGTCTAAAATTTGAAAGTGGTGCGCATCGTGTACAGCGTGTACCGGCGACCGAATCACAAGGCCGAGTGCATACTTCTGCTTGTACCGTTGCGATTCTTCCTGAAATTGATGTTGATACCTCGGTCGAAATCAATTCATCCGATTTGCGGATTGATACGTATCGTGCTTCAGGTGCAGGCGGTCAGCACGTTAACAAAACCGATTCTGCAGTACGTATTACTCATATTCCAACTGGCACAGTGGTGGAATGTCAGGAAGAGCGTTCACAGCATAAGAACAAGGCCAAAGCGATGGCACTGCTGGTATCACGTTTGGAAAATGCCAAACGTGCAGCAGCAGATGCAGCAACCTCGGAAATGCGTCGTGACCTGGTGGGATCGGGTGATCGTTCGGAACGTATCCGTACTTATAACTATCCGCAAGGTCGTATGACCGATCACCGCATTAACCTGACTTTATACAAGCTGGATGCCGTGATGGAAGGTGATTTGACCGAATTGCTGGACAGCCTGCACCGCGAATATCAGGCGGATCAGTTGGCCATGCTTGCACAGCAGAATGGTGGATAATGAATATTTTACAAGCCCTGGCTTTACGCGGTGAAGCTGAAAGTTATGAACGTCAGGAAAATGCCTGGTTACTGGAACACATCACCAAGATTGATTCATTTGATCTACTAATGAAAAAGGATCAGGAGTTAACGCTGGAACAGGAACAGGCGTATAAAGACGGGTTGGCGCGTATTGCTGCTGGCGAGCCTTTGGCTTATGTCACTGGTTCACAGCCATTCTGGACTTTGGACCTCAAAGTGACTAAAGATACCTTGGTGCCACGTCCGGATACTGAAGTGCTGGTTGAGACCGTGTTGAAATTGGACCTGCCTGAAGATGCCTGTGTGGTGGATTTGGGTACAGGTACTGGTGCGATCGCCTTATCGCTGGCATCTGAGCGTTCCAACTGGACAGTAATGGCTTCCGATATCTACGAGCCTACGCTTGAGGTTGCGAAGTATAATGCGGAACAACATGATATTGAGAATGTAGAATTCGTTCTGGGCTCATGGTTGAAACCATTTGGTCGTCAATTCTTTGACGCCATTGTATCGAATCCACCTTATATCGACGCTAATGATGCGCATATGCAGAATCTGGCGACTGAGCCGGAACGTGCGCTGGTGGCAGATAAAAAGGGTCTGGCCGATATTGAAATGATTATTCTGCAAGCCAAGAAGTATTTGACTGTCAATGGTTGGGTGGTGCTTGAGCATGGTTATGATCAGGCAGACGCCGTACAACATCTATTTAAACAAGCGGGTTATAAGCAAGTCCGCACGGTTAAAGATTATGGCGGTAATGATCGTGTGACTTTGGCGCAGTGGCCACATTAATCTGTAATCTATCTTTCTTTATTAAAAAGCGCCCGGTATGGTCGCTTTTTAATTCAAGTTTTTATAAATTCCCAGCTGCCTCTGAAACTTTAAGTATTCTTAATGACATCACGCCAACGCAGTATAACTAAAAACAAAAAAGCGATGCCAGAGCACCGCTTTCGAGGAATACTTAAAAAAGAATTACATTGGATAGTCTTGTAGACAGTCATAGACTTCTACCTGATCTAGGCTACCTGTTTCCATTGCCAGACAAAGTGCCACAACTTTCAAAGTGTCTGCCAGAGATCTTTCATCTTTCAAGGCAATACCTTGTTGTAACTCGTTGATACGTTCTGCCGGAATTTCAAGGGCCTGAGCTGCTTCCACAGCATCTACCTGGTTAAAGAAGTGCAAAATTGCATCTTTCAGTTCTGCATCCGATGCATTTAAAATCCCTTGATTCAACTGTTCTGTAATTAGATCAGTCGAAAAAAATAAAGCTTTAGAGAAGTTTTGGACAAGATTTTGCCCAAGCACATCAGTCATCTTTAACATGGAGATACCTTCAACTAGAAAGGAAAATGGAGAGTACAGCCAATAGCAAAAGTGCTATAAATTGAATGAAAAATAATCTATTTCCGGGTGAATTGCAAAGCTTTCTGGGTGACTGTGTAGTTCTGCTAATATATGTTTTAGGGCTTGAAATATATAATCATAATAAAAATAAATGCTTAGAATCTAAGTATTTTTCGGTAATATCTTTGAAGTCTAAGTTTATATAAATTATCTAATGTTATTTTGTCGATATGCGCCTGGACTGACGCCAGTCCACTTTTTGAATGCACGATGAAATGCACTGGATTCCTGAAAATTAAGCTGATCGCTAATCTCTTGTAAACTTTGTTCAGTACGGGTCAGCAATTCAATGGCGGTATCCCGGCGTATCTCATTTTTTAACTGTTGATAGCTGACACCTTCACTTTTTAAACGCCGTTGCATGGTCGCTTCAGACATATTCATTTTTAAGGCCAGTTCATTCAGTTCCAGCCATTCTGCCGGTGAAACTTGCAGTAATTGACGGCGAATCTGGGTGCTCAAGGCATAGGGGTTTTTAAAACGCACCAATAAATTTTGTGGGGTTTGCTGAATAAACTGATACCAGGACTGAGCATCCTGTTTAATCGGCAATTGCAGATAGCTGGCATCAAATTGCACGTAATTTTCGCTGGCCTGATATTCAATCTGTTCACAAAAACGGACTTTGTAATCAAAATCATCTAGGGGTGCTGCACATTTCAATTGAATCTGATTAAGCAAAATCCGTTGTCCACTTAACCAGCAGATCAGGGTATGAATCAGCATCAGATAAGTCGCATAACTAAACATGCGTTTAGTCTGTTGTAGATCATAAATCACGATATAGGCATAGTGTTCCTCAACCATGAGCGTGCTTTGCAGATCGTCCAAAACCAGGTTGAGAAATTGCAAAATATGTTGCAGCGCTTTTTCCAGTGTATCTGCCTGCATGACCATTTTCGAAAGTAATTTAAAACTACCACGACGCATGGCATGGCTGTCCATACCAAAAAATTCGTCATTCATGCTGTCTGCAAGCACAGTCCATAACTGGGCAAATTGGCTAACGGATACGCGTGCCTTGGGAGCATTCAATACTTCTGCTGGGATATTGACTTTTTTTAGAATGTCAGAGATATCAAATTGCAGCCGTTTGGCATCCAGCAATGCTTCGTTCACCAGGTCAATCGAGATGGTGCCTTTGCTATATTCCAGTGCAGGCTTATGCATATTCAGTCTGACATCCTTGTTTTCATTGTCCAAATACATCATGCAAGATGCAATATTTGGAAATTGTACAGAATAAAAACTCTGTTTACTCTGCATATTAAGTCGTATCTGAAATAGAAAAATCGCTAGGAAATAAACATGAACATTCAGGGAAAAGTTATTGTGATCACCGGTGGTGCCTCAGGTTTGGGTGCAGCCACAGCGACTCATCTGGTTGAACACGGTGCCAAAGTGATTCTGGTCGATATGAATCAGGAGCAGGGTGAAGTACTACAGCAGCAACTGGGTGCACAGTCTGAGTTTGTACAGCTCGATGTTACCGATGAACAAGCCATTGAAAGTTTCTTCGCTCATGTTGAAAGCACGTATGGTCAACTGAATGGCTTGATCAACTGTGCCGGGATTGCACCGTCTGCCAAAGTATTGGGTCGTAACGGCATCCATGAATTAGCCATGTTTCAAAAAGTGCTCAATATTAATGTAAATGGTACTTTTAATATGTTGCGTCATGCGGCGGCTTTAATTGCAAAATATGAGTTGCAATCGGGTGAAGAAGAACGTGGCGTGATTGTGAATACTGCTTCAGTTGCCGCTTATGACGGTCAAATTGGTCAGACTGCCTATGCGGCATCCAAAGGTGCAGTCGTCGCAATGACTTTACCTTTGGCACGTGAACTGGCTCGTGAAGCGATCCGTGTCATGACCATCGCGCCGGGCATTATGGAAACTCCGATGCTGAAAGGCATGCCGCAAAATGTCCAGGATGCTTTGGGGCAAATGGTGCCGTTTCCACCACGTCTGGCAAAACCACAGGAATTTGCCCAGCTGGTGGGACATATTTTTGAAAATAGTTATTTAAATGGTGAGGTCATTCGTCTGGATGGCGCAATCCGTATGCAGCCTAAATAAGTCTTCGATTTATATAGGACATGATGATTTGCACATCTGTAAATTTCTCATTGAATTTAAATGAATTTGCTCAAGCATGCATTTTCTTTTGAAGGATCAAAAGAAACAAAAATCCTTTGCGAAACTGAAGATACATCCCTGTATCTCAGTTTCGCAGGCGACATCCATGCCGCCTTATCCGACGTGCCAACGATCTCAATAGTAAAAAGCTTGAAGTAAATAAAATAGATATAGAAAGGGAAGTTCAATGATTTTAAATGACGAACAAAAAATGATTCAGGACATGATGCGCAATTATTCGCAGCAGAAACTGAAACCGACAGCGGCCCTACGCGACAAAACTGCACAATTCCCAGCACAAGAACTTAAAGAGCTTGGTGAGCTTGGTGCATTGGGTATGACAGTGGCTGAAGAATGGGGTGGTGCAGGTCTGGATTATGTATCATTGGTTTTGGCGCTAGAGGAAATTGCCGCAGGAGATGGCGCAATTTCGACCATTATCAGTGTGCAGAACTCTTTGCCTTGTGGGATTACCCAGCGTTATGGCACCGAAGCACAGAAACAGCAGTATTTAACTAAACTGGCCACTGGTGAATGGCTCGGTTGTTTCTGCTTGACAGAACCTCAGGCCGGTTCAGATGCCAGTTCTTTAGAATGTAGGGCCGAACGTGATGGCGATGAATGGGTGCTTAATGGCACCAAGCAGTTTATTACCACGGGCAAACATGCACAGATCGCATTAGTCTTTGCTGTGACTGATAAATCGGCAGGGAAAAAAGGCATTTCATGTTTTCTGGTACCGACCGATGCACCGGGTTATATCGTGTCACGCCTAGAGGAGAAAATGGGTCAGCATTGTTCCGATACCGCGACGATTGTTCTGGATAACTGCCGGATTCCGGTGGAAAACCTGCTGGGTCAGGAAGGTGAAGGCTACAAAATTGCCTTGTCCAATCTTGAATCTGGTCGTATTGGTATTGCAGCACAATCAGTCGGGATGGCTCGGGCTGCGCTGGATGCAGCGGTGGAATATGCCAATGAACGTAAAGCCTTTGGTGTAGAAATTGTGCAGCATCAGGCAGTGGCTTTCAGGCTGGCAGATATGGCGACACAAATTGAAGCGGCACGTCAGCTGACCTTGCATGCGGCAACTTTAAAAGATGCTGGTTTAGCCTGCTTAAAAGAAGCCTCAATGGCAAAACTGTTTGCATCAACCATTGCAGAACGGGTCTGTTCCGATGCGATTCAGATTCATGGTGGCTACGGTTATGTCTCTGATTTTCCAGTAGAGCGTATTTACCGTGATGTGCGCGTGAGCCAAATTTATGAAGGTGCATCGGATATTCAACGTTTGGTGATTGCGCGTGAAGTCTGTCAACGTTGATTTTGATTAAAAAATAGATTTTGGTCGATATTCAAATCTGGCATTTCGGTTGATGGATATGGAAATTGCCAGGATCAAGCAACCCTGATTAGCTAAAGACAGACAGTACGCAGAAGATAAATAAAGCAGCATGATTCATGTCTTAGTCATCAGGCATGAATTAGATGTGAAGAAACTATGCTGATGGAATCAGCAGGAACAACAACGATAAGTGGACACACTCAGGCAAGGTCGCCTGAAAAATACAACAGGATAGAGGTTGTCGTCATGAAGACACTAGAACAAGCATATGTTGATTTCAATTTTGAAAATATGGTTCAGGAACATCTGGCTGGAAATGCAGAGTCCATCAATGCCTATACTGAATGTTGTGGACGTTACCTTGGCCAAAACCGAACCGCACTGATCTGGGAAGGCAAAAATGGTCAAACAGAGCAGTGGACATTTGAACAATTGGCAACTGCTTCAGGACAGCTGGCCAATTATATGCATTCTCTGGGTTTAAAAGCAGGAGATTGTATAGCTGGACTACTGCCAAGAACACCTGCACTCTTAATTACTATTTTGGCCACCTGGCGGATCGGTGCTATCTATCAGCCTTTGTTCACTGCCTTTGAAAGTAAAGCAATTGAGCATCGTATGAGTACAGCCGCTACTCAACTGATTGTCACCGATCAAGAGCAGCGCTTGAAACTGCATGATCTGAATATTCCAAATATTCTGACCGTACATCAGGCAGTGGCAGATCATTATCCGGATGCTGACTTTTGGACCGAGTTAAAGCAGCAGTCAGAAGAGTTTGAGCCAGTGAGTGGCCAATTTAATGATATTTTTCTGATGATGTTTACTTCAGGCACCACAGGCTTGGCAAAATCGGTTCCTGTACCTTTAAAAGCGTTGTTGGCCTTTAAAGGCTATATGCTGCACGCCGTAGATCTGCGAGAAGAAGATTCCTTCTGGAATCTGGCCGACCCAGGTTGGGCCTATGGACTATATTATGGCATTGCGGGCCCGCTCAGTTTAGGTCATAGCATCATTATGGATGAACGTGGATTTAGCGTCGATAATGCTGTACATATCATTGAGAAATATAAAGTCAGTAACCTGACTGGCTCGCCAACTGCATTCCGGATGTTCTTTGGCTTTAAAGAAAAATTTGATGCAGGCATCAGTTCGCATTTGCGTGTGGTCAGTAGTGCAGGTGAACCGCTTACGCCTGAAGTGATCCAGTGGTTCAATCATGATTTAAATGTGAATATTTATGATCAATATGGACAGACTGAACTCGGTATGGTGATCGCCAATCATCATGGCTTGGAGCATCATAAAAAAGTGGGTTCAGCTGGATTTGCGATTCCGGGGCATCGCTTTGCGGTATTGAACGCAGAACATCAGGAAGTCGAAAAAGGCGGGATTGGAATCTTGGCAATTGACTGTTCGGCTTCACCCTTGATGTGGTTTAAAGGCTATGCCGGTCATAATCGAAAGTCTTTTGTCGGGCAGTATTATTTAACCGGTGACACTGTAAAACTGAATGAATATGGCGGTATTGATTTTATTGGGCGTGCGGACGATGTCATTACAACTTCGGGCTATCGTGTAGGGCCTTTTGATGTGGAAAGTACCTTGCTGGAATGTGAAGAAGTGCTTGAATCTGCAGTCGTCGGTAAACCAGATCCAGAACGGACAGAAATTGTGAAAGCCTTTGTGGTGCTTAAATCGGCTTATCCGGCTACTGAGGATTTAATGTTAAAACTGCAAAGTTATGTACGTTCAAGATTGTCCAAACATGCCTATCCGAAAGAAATTGAGTTTGTGACATCTTTGCCTAAAACATCGAGTGGCAAGATTCAGCGTAATTTACTCAAACAGCAGGAAGTTGCCAAACTTCAAGAGATGAAGCGAGTCAGTTAATTTTTCAAATTAATTTTTTGATTGAATGCTCAAAGGCTACCATGGCAGCCTTTGGTATTTGAGGAATAATCATTTTCTAGTTAAATTTTAGTCAGATATTAAGCTGATTTTCTCAAGCTTATATTTTTAAGAGAGCAGATTAAGGCAAGCAAAAGTTATAATTTTTTATGTCATTACAGTAAAATTACATTAGTATTTAAAATTAAATATATCAAAAATTTAGCCTCTTAATATAAAGAGGCTAAATCTCGTTACTCACCAGATATTGCCTTGTAAATTCACTTTTTGATGCTCTGCATGCGGTTCGCCCGCTTCACCGGTAACGCCGCCTTTTAAGGCTTTAAAAAGCTGGGTGACTTTGTTGTCTGTTACATTCCAATATTCTGCGCTGACTGCTTCAGCAATCAATACCCGTACAGTCGGATCATCCTTGCCTTCAAACCAGTTTTCAGCCCAGGGATTCCATAATTGCTCAATCAAGATGCGGTCAGTACTGATCTGAGCATGTGCACTAATCGACACATAAATACCATCTGATGGTTTTGCAAAAGACAGACCAATCTGACCACGGCCTGTTTCTGCTGCTTTGACCAGATCATTGGTATTACGCAGGATGAAATATAAGTTTTGACGTTCATTCATCTGCTCGGAGTTCAGCATGGTCATCGGCTGGGAGTGGATTTCATGTGTGTCGGTTAAATGGCTGATCATGGTATAACGAACATCCTTGATCAATTCCCATAATTTTTCACGATTATCATGTTGAGTATTGTTATGCTCGGTCATGTATGTTCTCCATACGATTTTATGAAAGCTGAAAAAATTGCTTGGTATTTTCAGATTAATCATATTTAGAGACAGATGCCTTAGGTCTCACTGAACTCATACATTTTCATACTCAAATACAGGCAGAGACTACAGAATTGCTAAACAAGACAGCTCGATTTACAGGGGAATTCAATAGCAAAGATTTTAAAAACTTCAGGTCTGACACCTTTTATAAATGAGAAAGAGCTGTTTGCCGGAACCGTTTAATTGAGGTGATTCAACAAATCTTGCCAAGCCATAGCGGCTGCAGCTTGATACCGAGCGTTTAGCTGATATGCTATTTGGCTCAACGATTGCCGAACCATTTATTGATATGCTGTAAATTGACTGTGAGATTGATCTTCCAGAGATTTATCAGCCTTTAGAAACTTCAGTAAGGCTAATTTTTGCGATCATTGTTAAAAATTTTCGAAACAAGGAAAGACGTTGTCTACATTTAACATGGATGCCATCTCCCCAGAATTTGAACTCACTGATGCTGAACTACATCTGTATAGCCGTCAGATTCTTCTGGATGGCTGGGATATTGACGCTCAAGAAAGGTTAAAATTTTCTAATGTCTGCATTATTGGTTGTGGCGGGATAGGCTGTACACTGGCAGAACTTCTGGCACGCGCAGGCGTGGGGAAAATTACCCTGATCGATCCGGATACCATCGAGATGAGTAATTTGCAGCGACAACTGGCATTTATGCCGCAGGATATTGGATTTTATAAGGCAGAAACTCTCGCCAAAAGGCTGGGCCAGATTAACCCGAACGTACAGGTTGAATATGTGAATCAGGCCTTAACGGCTGAGAATGCAGCGCACCTGATCGAACATCAGGATCTGGTATTGGATGGCTGCGACCAGTTTGCCACACGTTATCTGGTCAACCAGATTTGCATTGAACAGAATGTGCCCTTGTTGAGTGCCTCGGCGATTGGCCTGCAAGGGCAACTTTTTATGGTCGAAGGGGATTCCGCCTGTTATGCCTGTCTGTTTCCACCCGAAAACCAGGCTGATGAAAGTCTACGCTGTGCAAACTCCGGTGTACTGGCCACCACACCGAATGTGATGGCCAGCTTGCAGGCACATCATGCCTTGTTATATCTGGGATTGGGCCAGACGCCACTTCGACAAAAGCTGTTGTTATGGGATGGGCTGAGCTTTAAACAGCGGATTCTCGCTTTCGAAAAAGATACAGATTGCCCAATCTGTCAGGCAAGATAAGCCTGCAAAGTGAATTTTTTTTGCTACACTGCATTTAATTAATTTTTCCTAAGACATTATGAAAAACAATATCTGGTTAGATGGAATACGTTCAGTTGCCCGTATGGGAGAAACAGCAGTCGTTGCGGCAAAGGCGGGCTTTAAATATGCTACTGAAAAGCCAAGCAATGCCAAACTCATGCGGGAGACTTTTGAATCTCTGGGTTCAACTTATATCAAGCTGGGGCAGTTTATTGCCAGTACGCCGTCTCTATTTCCGCGTGAATATGTAGAAGAATTTCAGGGCTGTCTGGATCAGACACCACGCTTACCGTTTAGCTATATCCAGCAAGTGTTGGCTTCTGAATTTGCAGGACGCAATCTGGATGAAATCTTTGCATCGATTGATGAAACGCCGTTAGCTTCTGCATCTATTGCACAGGTGCATGCAGCCAAACTGGTGTCTGGCGAAGATGTCGTGATTAAAGTACAAAAACCGGGCGTAGAGACCATTTTGTACACTGACTTGAACGTCCTACATTGGGCAACCAAGTTACTGGAAAAAGCAGTACCAAAAGTCAAGTTTGCGTCACTGGCCGACATTGTCGAAGAAATCAAAACCCGTATGGTGCGTGAAGTCGATTTTATCGAAGAAGCCCAGAATCTGGATGATTTTGTTAATTACCTGAATATCACCAACAATCAGGCAGCGACTGCACCGAAGGTTTATCATCAATATTCGACCCGTCGTGTGCTCACCATGCAGCGTTTATACGGTGTGCCTTTGACAGATTTTGAAGTGGTTAAAAAGGTATCCAAAGATCCATCTCAAGTACTCATCACTGCGATGAATACTTGGTTTGGCAGCTTGATGATGTGTAACAGTTTTCATGCCGATTTGCATGCAGGCAACCTGATGCTGCTCGAAGATGGCCGTGTCGGTTTTATTGATTTCGGTATTGTCGGTCAGCTCAAGCCTGAGGTATGGACGGCATGTATGGCATTTATGGATTCATTGCAACATACCAATTATGAGCTGATGGCGCAAAACATGCTGAAAATGGGCATGACCGCTGTGCAGATTGATACCAAAGTCTTGGCTGCTGATCTGGAACGTTTATTTAGTGGTGTATTGATGGCAGATCCACAGGAACTGCTCACTTCAAATCCTGCTGACCTGAACGATATCATGATGGATATGGTGGCTGTGGGTGAACGTCATGGGATTCGGTTCCCGCGTGACTTTGCCTTGCTGTTCAAGCAAATGTTGTATTTCGACCGTTTCATGCGAATTCTGGCGCCGTATACCGATATCTATGCCGATCAGCGTTTGCAAATGGTGCAGAGCATGGATCCGAATCTGCTGTTAAAGCATTAATCTTAAACCCATCTAGACTTGGAAAAATCCCCCTAAATCCCCCTTTTTTAAAGGGGGACTTTAAAAGCTCCTCCCTTTGAAGAGGAGCTTGAGAGGGATGTGGTCAGTATTAAATTCTCGAGCAATCTAATGGACGCCATTATTATTGAAGGTTTAAAGGTTGAGACAGTCGTGGGCTGCTTTAACTGGGAGCGTCAAATTATTCAGCCTCTAATGCTGGATTTGACCATTCAAACCGATTTAGAACAGGCATCAAACTCAGATGCACTTGCAGATACGCTGAATTATGCAGAAATTTGTGAGATTTCCAGCAAAGTCATTCAAGACGCCAAGCCTGAATTGATTGAACATGCAGCAAAGTTAGTGCTGAATGCACTTTTTACTACCTTTACAGCAATTGAATCGATTAATATTACGATCCGTAAGCCTGCCATTATCGCGCAAGCCAATTCTGTAGGGATACGTCTTGAACGCCACCGAAACGATTTTCGCCCTAGCATTAGCGAGTAATTGTCATCCTCAGCAACACTTTCAAGCTGCACAGCAACGTATCTCTGAATGGGGAGAAGTTCAGTTTTCTCCCATTTATATGATTCCTTGCCGTGATGGCATCGGCGCAGATTACTGGAATGCAGCGTGTTTATTGCGAAGTTCGGTGTCTAGTGAAGACCTGATTGAGCTGCTCAAACAGCTGGAACAGGCATCAGGGCGAGTACGTCCATCACATCAGATTACTTTGGATGTTGATTTGATTGCCTGGGGATCCGATCTTCAACATATGCAGTTTAATGAAAAAAAATTGCCTTTGGCTTTGGATGTGAAAGTGCCCATGTTTGATATCTGGCATGATGCCATGTTCGAACATGGATCACATAGCTTCCCAACAGTTGAACAGCTGATTTAAATCAAATCACCTAATTTTTTGCTAATACATTTTATCCAGTAAGAATGATTAACCAACCTGATCAAACAAGATCAGGCTTTTTTTATGATTCAATTTTTTGTTTTAGATGAAAAGAAAAATTCAGATAAGATGAGGTGCTTAAGTATAGAGCTCATTTAAAAATGAAAATATTGGAAATTGTGGTTTCGGTTATTTTAATCCTTGGGGTTCTTTATGTGATCCAATGGGGATTTCATGGTTTTCCGACAGGAAATTAATATTTGATTGATTTAAAGCTCTGGAATTTATTTTAAGATCAGTAAAAACCCTCAAAGCAGTAAAAATGCATCATCGCTATTTCACTTTTTCTTGTTATAAAAAATGATCAGCAATACGATAATGATCGCCAAAATGGCAAGAATGATGGTAGTTTCCATAACAATACCTCTCATGCATAGATCTTAGGTTTTAAACATCTAAATTAAAACCGAACATATATTAATTAAACTCAAGTTTTGTTAGAGCGGCTAGTTTTTGAAAAAACATTTTTCAGTGATGTTAATACAAGAGCCGCTCAATCCTATTCTTTGTCTAGCTAAAAAATAAACACATATTTAGGCAACAGACACATTAAATAATGATCCGATCCATGCACTGAATAACATGGCGATAATTCCCCAGAGCATCACCCGAACTGCACCTCTCCAGACGCTTACTCCACCGGCATAGCTTGCCAGTGCACCCATCATCCCCAGGCTTAAAACGCCAATCAGCATGACGCCTTTATCCAGATAGTGTTCCGGTAAAATCATAATTGAAATTAAAGGAAATAATGAACCTACCGTAAAGGCCATGGCCGAAGAAAATGCAGCGAGAAAGGGTTGGGCAGAGGTATGTGCTGAAATACCAATTTCATCCCGGGCATGGGCATCCAAGGCATTATGGTCGGTCAGCTGTTCAGCGACCTGTTGTGCCAAAGCAGGTTCCAACCCACGCTGTATATAAATCGTTTTGAGTTCATTTAACTCATGCGTGGGATGGCGCTGAAGTTCGCGCTCTTCCATGAGTAGATCATTGGTTTCAATATCTTGCTGGGATTTAACCGAAATATATTCACCGGCCGCCATTGATGCGGCGCCAGAAATCAATCCGGCAATACAGGTCACCAATAAAATTTCCGTGGATGCTCCACTGGCTGCAATACCCACCACCAGACTGGTGACCGAAATAATCCCGTCATTTGCCCCCAGTACAGCTGCACGAAGCCAGCCCGCACGTTCGATATAATGTTTTTCAAGATGGTATGAGTGGCGCACAATGAAGCCCCTTTTTTATTATCATCATGATTATAGTAAATTTAAGTCATGTATAGATAGTAGGATTGAATCGATCTGAAAATTATCTTGAATGATCTGATCATCGTGCGCTTGGCTTAGCCTTTTATCAATCCAAGATAAAATCGAAGTGAGATTCATAAGTTCAAGAAATCAGACGCACTTGATACATAATTGATTTACGAATGGTAAAAATGATTAAAGCAAATCAAATATATCGAACAAAATAATAGCTGAGTGAGCTGGTTTAAAAAGAGAATCATCATGAAAGAAAAACATGAAAGCCATAAATGCTTGGTATGCGGCAAGCACTTTCTTCTGAAAAATCTCACTCCGATGGGAACAGTCAGAAAAGTCATTACCGAAGAGATTGCCAGGGATATTCCAGGCTGGACACCGCAAGATTATATTTGCCAGGCAGATTTAACCCGGTACCGCATACAGTATGTACATTCATTATTAAGTTCGGAAAAGGGTGAAGTGACTGATCTTGAGTTTGAAGTGATTGATAGCATGCATCAGCATGAACTGATTACCAAAAATGTGGAAACAACCTTAGAGCAAAAGTGGACTTTGGGAGAAAGGCTCGCTGATAAAATTGCAACTTTTGGTGGAAGCTGGACCTTTTTGATTTGTTTTGCAATCTTTTTGAGCCTGTGGATTACGATAAATACTGTGGTGATGGTGACACGACCTGCTGATCCTTATCCATTTATTCTGTTGAATTTAATCCTGTCCTGTCTCGCGGCGATTCAGGCACCTATTATTATGATGAGCCAGAACAGACAGGAAGCCAAAGACCGCTTACGTTCACAAAATGATTATCAGATCAATTTAAAAGCCGAGCTGGAAATCCAACACTTGCATGAAAAATTAGATCATCTGCTGCTACATCAATGGGAACGGCTGGCGCAAATTCAGGAAATCCAGCTGGACCTGCTTTCTGAAATGAGCAAAAAAGATTAAAGGATGCTGTGGGGGAATCTCTATTATTATATAGAGCTTATAAGTAATAAGATCGCCATATGCCTTGAGTTGTTATTATCTCGCTCAAGATTTGACCCATATTAAAAAGCCCACAAATGAGTGGGCTCAAACTAAAACCGTCTTATTTAAATAAAATAACTGGTTTTGGTCATCAACTTGGAAATGCCTGTCATGGCGATCTTAACTGGAACGGGTAGATCTACACCGCCAGCATTTAACGCTGTATCCCGATGATGCAGTTCATCTTCATTCATCTGTTCTAGAATACGACGAGAACGTTCATCCTGCGGTGGCAACTGGCTAATATGATGCTGTAAATGCATGCTGACCTGACGTTCTGTTTCAGCCACAAAACCCAAGCTGTATTTGTCACCTGCGATTCCGGCAATCGCGCCCATACCGAAGGAAAGACCGTACCAGACCGGATTGAGTAGGCTGGTATGGCTATCCAGTTCTTTTAAGCGGTCTTCACACCAGGCCAGATGATCCTGTTCTTCAATCGCTGCCTGTTCCATTTCACGACGTACATTCGGGAGTTTCGCCGTCATCGCCTGACCATGGTACAGTGCCTGTGCACAGACTTCACCACTATGATTGACCCGCATTAAACCTGCTACATGACGTGCATCACTGACCGTTAATTGTGTTTCTACCGGTTGGGCCGGATTTTCACGTCGTGCTGAGGTCGTGCCCGGGACGAGACTGCGTAATGCCTGATCAAAAGAATGAATCAGCTTATCGACACCTGTATATTGACGCATGAATTAATCCTCCAAGGGTGCTTTCGCAGTTTTGATCATGGGTTTGAGTCGGAAAAGCAGCCATAAGGTAAACAGGCCACTCAATACTGCGGTAATACAAAAAAGTATTTTAAGATCAAGCTCTAGAACACTTAAAATAATAATCGAGAATATAGCAGAAGATACCATGAAAACGGCATTCAAAATGTTATTTGCTGCAACCACCCGCGCACGATGTGAGCGAGGCGAATGCGCCTGCATCATGGCATAGAGCGGAACAATATAAAAACCACCACTTATTCCGAGCAAGGTGACAGCCAGCATTACATGATAATAACTCCAGCCTTGCTGAAACACTTCGGCCAGGCCAATTAATGTACCTGTACGTTCCGGAACAAAGGCCAGACTTGCGGCCAGATACAGGGCAAAGATCACCAGACCAATCGCACCAAAAGGCACCATTTTGATATTGACTTCACTGCCACCAATTTTTCGGCATAAATATGACCCTAGTCCGATTCCGACAGAAAAGAACGTCAGCAATAGACTGGCGACATTTTCCGAGGCATGCAGATTTTGCAAGGTCAGCTGTGGAATTTGGGTTAGATAGGTTGCACCATAAAACCAGTACCATGAATTGCTCAGTAAAATAGTAAAAACCAAAGGTAATCCTTTGGCATATTTCAAGGTCTGCAAGCTGGTGCGAAAAAAATTCCAGTCGACTTGCAGCTCAGGTGCGGGAATGCTTTGTTTCAGGATATAACGACTGGATATATAACCAATCAAGGCGATGCTGATGATGGTTAAACTGATCCAGATCAGGTTGCCGGCGGAAGCTGCAATGACTGCACCGCCCAGAATCATACCGAATAGGATTGCCAGAGAAGTTCCGGACTGAAACAGGGCATTGCCGGACATCAGTTCATTCGGTTTCAGGACTTCAGGTAAAATCGCATATTTGATCGGGCCAAAGAAAGTGGAATGGGTGCCCATCAGGAACAGGGCAAATAACAGAATCCATAAATTGCCCATGAGGAAACCGATAGTTCCCAGCAACATAATGGCAATTTCCAGAAGCTTGAGATAGCGAATCAGCTGTGAACGTTCGTATTTGTCGGCAATCTGACCGGCCGTGGCTGAAAAAATAAAATAGGGCAAGATAAACAGTAAAGCCGCCAGATTATTTAAAGTGCTGATGCTGGCCGATTGCTGTTGAATCCAGCCATAAGTAATGACCAGCAGTAACGCCTGTTTAAATACATTATCGTTTAATGCACCAAAAAACTGCGTCAGAAACATCGGTAAAAAGCGCCGAGAAGCTAACAAATGTTCATTTTTGTTCATATAGGCCGTGCTACATTAAGTTTTATTAAGAAATGTCAGTTATGCGTAAACATTGAGAAAAATCATGTAAGATACTTTCAGCCATGTAAAGGTAAAAACCAATTAATTAAGCTCCTTAGCTTATATTTTTCGGTCAAATAATCAATTAAAGAATGTATTCGTTTAGAGTTTGCTATGCCTGCAAAGAAAAATTTTAAAAAAACGATGCTAAATCGCAGTATGGGGCCTCTCATACCACAGCATAGTGGTATGCAGCTGTGTATGAGCATCTTTTTTATGATGTTATCCCATCAGAGCATGGCACAAACCGAACAGCCCGAAACACCTGTGGCCATTTCTCAGGCAGAAATGGTGGACGAGCTATCCAAAGAAGCGATTCGTCAGGGAGTGGCCACGTCCGAAACGGAAGCGGAAGAAAAAATCGAAGAAGCCTTGGAGCCTGAAGTTCCAGTGGACAGCATGTTGATGCTGGAACAACAGCAAAATGCAGGATCTGGTCTGGGTGAATTTACGCCGATCGAGTTTGATGATCTGGAAGATCTGCCAGTACAGACTATTGATCAGAACATGGCCAATGAAATTTATCAGGTAGCCGAGCAAGCCAAACAGGAAGCACAAAACTATCGCAATACTCAGACCAGCGAAACGGTGGTGGCCGATATCAGCCAGCAAGAACTGCTGGAAATTAATCAGGCGCCGGTTAATGTCGATCAGTTGATGCAATCGATTCAGGCAGACAGCCAGATTATTGTAAAAAATAATGAAGCCGGATTGACCTTGCCAGAAGTGCCGGGTCAGTTGGTTGCTGAGGATGATAAACGTCCAAATCTGTTCAAACGGCTATTTTATAAAATCCGTCCTCCACGTCAGATCATGACCGCAAGAGTTCCTCGAATTAGTGCAGATGTGGTGATCATAAATGGGCAAGGTGTGGCGCAAAGCAACGGTATGCTGAATCGTAAAGATGTACCTGAAGGCCATCTGAATTTAAGAAATAATGTCAAAGCCAAATTATCCAGTTTTACCCAAGAGTCTTTTGGCGACTTTAATTCGGCTTTGCCGCAATTACGCACCTTGTCCAGACAGGCAGCGCAGGCAGTGGGTTATTATAATGCTCAGTTCAGGTTTGAAAAAATCTCTGACAGTCGGGTTCGGGTTTTTGTGACCCCAAATGAACCGGTCCTGATCAGCAGTCAAAATATTGAATTTACTGGAGAGGGTGCGGAACAGCCACAATTCCAGGTCATCAGTCTTTTGCCTGAACAGGAAGAAGGCGATATTTTCAATCATGGCAATTATGAAAAAACCAAGACACGCATTACCACAGCAGCCAATAACAATGGTTATTTTGATTCATTCTGGCGTCTGCATGATGTAAAGATTGCTCAGCCACAAAATACTGCCGATGTGAACCTGCGTTTTGAAACGGGTGAACGTTATAAATTAGGCAATGTCGAGTTCAGAATGAGCGATCCTGAAAAGGAATTTCCGCTGGACCGAGACGTACTGGAAAGTCTGGTTCCCTGGACAGATGGTGCAGATTATACCTTCTGGCGGGTGAATAGCCTGGCCAATAACCTGACCAACTCACGCTATTTCAACTATACCCTGGTGGATGCGATTCGCCCCGATCCGCTCGATAAAGAGCTGGAACTGGCACCCGATATTCAAAGCCTGATTGAAGAACAGAAACGGACTGAAGATCAGGCTGCTACGATGCAACCAGCTCGCTCAGTATCCTCTTCTCAGGAGGTAACCCAGAATGTCGTAGATGAAGACCAGTTTGCCGGTAGCCGCGATCAGGAAAGTGCAAATTTAAGAACTTTGCGGGTTGAGCAGCAAACCAAAGAGAATGAACAGGATCGTTTAAAAGTACAGGCACGGGAAGAGAAAAAGATTCCAGTGATTGTGACTTTAAATGCAGACCGTTTAAACAGTGCTGAAGTGGGTCTGGGTTATGGCACAGATACCGATATCCGTTTACGTGGTCAATATCGTCGTGCCATTGTGAACAAGCGTGGACATTCGTTTGATGCCAACATGGAGCTATCAGGTATCCGCCAATCCATTGATGGACGTTATAACATTCCCTATCACCATCCGCTGAATGACTATGTCAGTATTGTGGGGGGGTATGAGCGTGAAGAGCGTGAAGGTGTCGCACAGGGTGAAGGCCTGTTGATTGAATCGGCAGTCTTAGGTGCAGACCGGATTATCAAAAATCCACGTGGTAGCTGGCAACGGACTTTCGGCGCACGTTATCGTCTGGATCGCTTGAAGCAGGATGGTTCTGTCGACTTTAACCAGATTCCTGAAGCTTTTCGCTTTAATACCGAAGATGAGCAGCAATCCCTATTAGTCGGTTATGAAGTCTCACGTACCGAGAGCGATCGTCGGGTCAACCCAACCAAAGGCTTCAAACAGACCTATAAGATTGAACTGGGCAGTGAGGCTTTACTCTCTGATGCAGATATGGCCATTGTGAATGCGGGCTGGCGTTTTATCTATTCATTGGGTGAAAATGCAGACCATCAGTTTGTTGGGCGTGCCGACGCGGGTTATATTTTTACTCAAGATTTTGCCAAAGTACCGTATAACCTGAGATATTTCACCGGTGGTGACCAGAGTATCCGCGGTTTTGACTACAAGAGCCTTTCTCCGGAAATTGACGGCTTTAAAGTGGGCGGGCAGGCCTTGGGCGTGGCTTCATTAGAATATAATTATCAGTTTAAGGAAGGCTGGCGTGCTGCGGTCTTTGCAGATGCCGGAAATGCCTATAATAAAGAATTCAGTAATCCGACCGAATATGGCGCGGGTGTGGGTGTACGTTGGGCTTCACCGATTGGGCCAATACGTATAGATGTTGCGACTGGACTGTCTGATGACAATTATCCGATTCGTTTACATTTCTTTATTGGATCGCAGTTATAAAACATCATTTTAAAAAATAGTTATTTGGGTAGATCATGGTCGAGAACCAACCACAGCCAGAACAAGAACCACAAGATAGCGTTGTTCCGAAAAAGCGCCGTATATTCAGAAGCATCCTATTGTCGGTGCTTTTTTCGCTGATTTTTCTGCTGTCTGTGCTGGCTCTACTGTTTTCGACCAATCAGGGCAGTAAATTCCTGCTGGATCAAGTGCTAGAACGCCAGCAAATTATTCAATATGAATATGAAGGCGGTAATTTATGGCGTGGGATTATTCTTAAAAATGTGCTGGTCAGCCTGAAACCGGTCGATGTCAAAATTGATCGTGCTGATGTAAAACTGGGTTGGCGCGCGATTGTCAAAAAAGAAATTCATCTGACTGAAGCCGATGTCCTCAATCTGCAAATTATTAACAAGCGACCTTCAACGGGCGAACCATTCAAGTTTAATACCATCCGTTTGCCTTTTATTTTGCGCGTTGATCATTTACTGCTGGATCATCTGGTGATTAAAACCCAGACCAATGCAGTCGATTTCTATAATATTGAATTAAATGAGGCACTCTGGTCCGGCACCGAATTAAATTTTGAAGATTCCCGGATGGATATGGGCTATCTGTCGGTACGTGAAGCCACGGGTAAAATGCAGTTTGAAGGCAAATATCCTCTAGATGCCACGGGCATCGTTAATCTGCCTTCCTTAAGAGACAGCCTGAATATTCATGATATTCAGGTGCGGGCACGCGGAACACTGGACACGATTCAGGCTGGTGTAGCGACCAATACACCTGATTTATTAACGGGTTGGGTTATCGTGCATCCGATGCGTCCTCAGGTACCGATGCGCGGCGAGTTGAAGTTCAAAGATTATCACTGGCCTATTCTGGCCGAACAGAAACTGTTTACCAAAGACGGTATTGCCGAGTTCAATGGCGATATCAAGCGTCTGGACCTGAACGTCCAGACTGACCTGATTGGGGAAAATATTCCGCAAGGTCAGTATAGTGCGGTGATGTATACCGATCTGGTCAATCAGCTGAATATTACCGATCTGAATGGTCAGTTGATGAAAGGTGCAGTTAGCCTTGCCGGGACAGTGGGCTGGAAAGACCGGGTCAGCTGGGATCTGGCTGGGCGTTTGAACGGGATTGATCCTAAACATGAACGTATTCCGCTTGTGGTTCAAGATTTCTTGCCGCCAAGTCTAGATGCCAATATCGCTTCTGCAGGTAACTTGGAAAATGGCCTGCACCTTACCGGACTGGTTGATTTCGACCGCTATGAAAGCTGGAATTTGAAGCTGGATCAAAACCCGGTCAAAGGCAATAAAGTACAACCGATGCTGTTAGATGTTGCCTGGAAAAATATTGATCGCGCCGTACCTTACGTGGGCTGGCTCAGCAGTCAGTCTGGCGATGTCAAATTGGCATTGGTCGAAGGTCAGCAGAATATTCATGTGGCCACTAAAGTCGAGCAGCATGAAGAAGGACTTCTACCTGCAGGCATGTACCAAGCCAAGCTCAATCTGAACAAAAATATCCTGAATGTCCCGAGCTTTAATTACAGCGCCAATGCAGCAGGCAGCTTAAGCGGCAATGCACGGATTGAACTGCCACAGGAAAAACGCCAGTTAAAATGGGCCGCAGTATTAAATGCCAAAAATTTGAATACCCAAAGTATTGCGGCAGCTTCACCGGTAGATCGTTTGAATGGCCAGGTTAAAGCCAATGGTTATGCGCAACCGAATCAGCAGATTATCAAACTGAACAGTGTTGACCTGACCGGACGACTGGCAGAGCAAAATGAAACCGTACGTCTGACCGGTAACAGTACTATTGCCTTGTTATTCCATAATGAAAAAGCGGGCGGTGTTTTTAAAGGTTATGCGGTCAATTATGATGGTGCTTTAAATGCCAGCCAGCTTAAAGCCAGTCAGGGTATGCTGAAACTGCGCGTTTCAGGCACCCCGGAAATGTTGAAGATAAATGAATTCCGACATGATGGTGTGGCTGGCAAGATTAATGCCAGCGGTCTGGTCAATCTGGCGAATGGGATTGGCTGGGATATCAATGCATCTTTAATCCGTTTTAAGCCGCAATATTTTAATGCCAAACTGAAAGGTGAATTGTCAGGCAATGTGCAAACTCAAGGGGTGTGGTCAGATGCCTTAAAACGCATTCAGATTCAACGCTTGAATCTGGCCGGTATGCTGAATAACAAACCGGTACGTGGCAAGGGTAATTTATCGGTCATCATTAATTCAAACCAGCGTGGTTTTGTACCACAGCAGTTTGAAGCCAATAACTTGTTCCTGTCTTATGCCAGCAACCAGATTCAGGCGACCGGTAATGCACAAAACCTCCAACTAAAAGTGAATGCGCCGGCCCTGTTTGAATTGTATCCGGGCTTAAGAGGTCGTGCGCAGGGCTATATCAATATGCAGGCGCAGCCACGATTGCAGGCTTCAGCTAATCTATCTATCGATAATTTTGCTTTTAAAAACCTGTTTAGCGTGCAGAAAGTTCGTGTTCGCGGACAGTTGCCAACATCGCAAAGCACACCAACCTTATTGACCGCGACAATGGATCGCCTGCGTAGCGGTTCACGCGAGATTGTACGCGGTGAGATATCACTGGCCGGTACCCGTGCTGCGCACATTCTCAAAGTGCAGGCAGAAAACCGCCTGTCAAAATTCTTTGTGCAGCTCGCCGGTGGCTTTAATGCCCAAAATAACTGGCTGGGTCAGATTCAAAAAGGTGATTTCGACTCTTTACGTGCTCGTCTGGTGCAGCGTCAAAATGCAGCAGTGATTTATAACAGTGCTCAATCGGATCTGTTTGTTGGTGCTCATTGCTGGATGAGTCAGCAAAGCCAGTTGTGTTTTGATCAGCCGATTCGGGTTAATAAAACCCGTGGCAGTGCCTCTTTTGTTACCCAAAACCTTGATCTGGAAGATTTCAGTGCATTCTTGCCTGATGGATTGGCGTTGACGGGTAAAGTCAATGGTTATGCCAAGGCTGCCTGGGCGCAAGGTGCCAAACCTAAAATTGACGCACGTCTGGTGACGCGTAATGGTGTGGTGGGCTTATCTTCTGAAGATCCGGATTATTTGGGTTCTACACTGAAATATGATGAAGTCGGTCTGGTGGCAAAAAGTGTGGCAGATGGCTTGCAACTTCGGCTGGACGTTAAAACCCCGGATATCGGAACCGGCTATGCCAATGTCATCATTGATCCATACCGTGACAGTAAACCGATGCGTGGCGAAATTGCCTTTAACCAGGTACGGCTCAAAGTCTTTAAGCCATTTATTCAGGACATCCGTAATCTGGACGGGATTTTATCTTATGCCGGAAAAATTAGCGGAACTTTAACGGATCCTTTGCTTGAAGGTGAGGTTCGTGTCAAAGATGCTTCAATCAGCATGATCTCCCTACCGGTGAATTTGACCAATGTACAGCTCTATTCATCCATACGTCAGAATTCGGCCAGCATCAATGGCGCATTTAACAGTGGCCGTGGTGTGGGCAAATTAACCGGTTCTGTGGAATGGAAAGGTGATCCGCGGGTGCAGTTAAAACTGCAAGGGGACAATCTGCTGATTCGTCAGGCCCCATTAATTACCGCTGTAGTGACACCTGATTTGACTTTGGACATGTATCCATTTAATAAAAAACTGAGTCTGAGTGGCACAGTCGATGTACCGCGTGCGCTGATTTCAATGCCTGAAGCCTCAGAACCTGTAGTCGGTTTATCTTCAGATGTACGTGTCGTACATGAAGGTGATGATCAGCTGGCGATCTTGAAGTCTGCACGCCCTTGGGATATCCGGGCAGATGTTGCTGTTTCTTTAGGCAATCAGGTGATTTTTCAGGGCTTTGACAGTCGTATTCCACTCTTGGGTCGAGTCAATCTGTCACAGCGTGGTCTGGAAACTGCAATGCGTGCCAATGGTGCAATCGGGGTATCACAGCGGGTGAAAATCGAAGCCTATGGCCAAAGTCTGGACCTGAATCGTGCTATCGCGCGTTTTAATGGTGAACTTACCAATCCGACACTGGACATTGATGCCAATAAATCGGTTCAGGGTAGTACAGTCGGGGTACGGGTAACAGGGACTGCATCGAGTCCAAGTATTCAGATTTATAATGATGCGGGCTTGTCAGAACAGGAAGCCCTGAATGCCTTGATTACCGGTCGTGTCAATGAAGGTGTATCTGGTTTAAGCCAGGCCGAAGGGTTTAGATCCGATGTGAATAATACAATCGCTGCTGCGGGGATTAGTTTGGGCTTGGGTAGCACCCGCGCACTGACCAACCAGATCGGGCGCAGTTTTGGCTTAACTGGTCTAGCTCTGGATGCTCAAGGTACAGGAGATGATACTCAGGTTTCTGTGACCGGTTATATTACGCCGGATTTATATCTGCGCTATGGAGTCGGGGTGTTTACACCGGTGAATAAGCTGACTTTACGTTATCAGGTAAATCAGCGTCTGTATCTGGAAGCGAGTCAGTCTTTAGAACGTGCGATTGACTTGTTCTATAATTGGCGATTCTAATCTCATTAAAAAAGCCCTAATTTTAGGGCTTTTTTAATTTGAGATAGCACACAAATTTTATTGGTCATACAGTAGATTGATTTATGGATCAGCAGAAGCGTTAATGTCTGAATTCAATCTCTCTATATATACGACAATGAAATCACGAGTAGAGAAAGAATTTAGGATGAGACTTCAGGGTGAAGAAAACTGATCGTCGTATAATTCAGTTATCACATATAGAAAATCAATTAAAACATGCAATAACAGACTGAAAATCAATAAACCCATAATAAAAATAGGTGTATATTGAAAATACGATTTCACGCATAAGAGCATCTTCGCATGTCGACTAAATTTATCATCCGTTTTGCTGCGATTCTATTTTCTGTACTTATTTTGACTGCATTAGCCATTCAATTTTTCTTTAAACCGGACGTAACCGTAGTTCTATGGATTTTCGCTGTACCTTTCATTTTGGGCATCCCAATTTTGGCTTCTGTTGTATTGACCACCAATGATGAACTTGATATTCATAGCGTTAATTAGGCTTGAACCTTAAACTGGCGCATTTAAAGTGCATCTAATCTTTGCTGATAGAGCAGCCGGCATTTGCACTTAGTTCAAAAAAACAGGCCTTATTTTAAAGCAATGCCAGTCAGTTAAGCATGCACTAGAAAATGTAGTAAAAATGAGTGTATGTTTACGCTCATTTTTTTATCAGGTTATTCCAGAATTTGGATTTAACTCTCAAATCATCATGATTTACATAAACTCTAAGAAATAAGGGAATATTCTTATCATTATTCATTCAAAATAGGTCTTCATCATAAAACTCATCATTTTAGAGAAAACAGAATGCCTAAAAATAATTATCTATCAGCTCTAGAACAAGTTTATGACTTTTTAAAGGAACGACCAGGTTTTAAGGATAAAAGTGAATTTGATAAAGCGGTAGAGTATTTTAGAGCTTTACATGAAAGTGATCCTCTGGATTTCAGAGTTCAAGCACCGAATACTGTCGCTGGAAAATTTGGGGCCAAAGAGACTATAAATTTAGGGTCTATGCCAGAATTCAGTAATAAGGAAAATTTCCTTAACTGGATAGATACACAAATTAATCACTAGTTGAAAGACTTTAAGCAAACGCATCATGCGGCAGGTTTTCATTTATTTATTATTCATACATTCATTAACATGTAGTACAGAAAACAATCGAAACTGAGTTGGAAAACTACAAATTTGAATGATAACTTTGTATTCAAATCTTCCGAATAAAGAGGTGAGCAATGAAGTTGTTGACTTTGGTTGGTATGGGAGTAGCAGCGAGTTATTGTTATAAAACTATGAAAAATGGCAAGCTTGCTCTTTCAAAACCTGACTTTGATGAAAGTGTAAAACGATTTGTACTGCAAGAATTTGCAGCTTAGTTCTTCACGATATATTTCCCAAAAAGGCTCATCGGATGATGGGCTTTTTTATTTTCTAAAAATTTATAATTTTAATATTCAGATTAAAAGCAGTTTAATTAACCTGAGTTCGATGAAAT